>NZ_DATMGM010000063.1:0-62107 GCF_035555455.1 Pelagibacterium sp.
CCGCGGGCCGCGCCATCTCGCTGCGAGCAACCGGCTCGGTGGTGACCTTCCCCGGTTTTCTTGGTGTCTATGGCGTCGAAAAAACCGACGAAGACGACGAAGACAGTCGCGAATTGCCCGCGCTGTCCGTGGGCGACACCCCGGCACTGGAAAAGGTCGATATCGAGCAGCATTTCACCATGCCGCCCCCGCGCTATACCGAAGCCAGCCTGATCAAGAAGATGGAGGAGCTCGGCATCGGGCGCCCCTCGACCTATGCTTCGACGCTGGGCACCCTGCGGGACCGTGACTATATCCGGCTCGAAAAGCGTGCCCTCGTACCCGAAGATCGGGGCCGCCTCGTCACTGCTTTCCTGCAAAGCTTCTTTTCCAAATACGTGGAATACGGCTTTACCGCCGGCCTTGAAGAAGAGCTGGACGAAATTTCAGCCGGACAGATCGACTACAAGGAAGTTCTGCGCCGCTTCTGGGCCGATTTCTCGCGCAATGCTGACGAGATCAAGGAGCTGCGCATCACCGAGGTGCTTGATGCCCTCAACGACCTGCTCGGCCACCACATCTTTCCGCCCAAGGCCGACGGCTCCGACCCGCGCCTGTGCCCGACCTGCGGCACTGGGCAGCTTTCGCTCAAGCTCGGCAAGTTCGGCGCCTTTATCGGCTGCTCGAACTATCCCGATTGCCGCCACACCCAGCAGCTCGCCGAAAGCGCCACCGGTCAGTCCGGCGAGGCCCTGCCTGGTGATGGCATTTTGGGTGCCGATCCCGAAACCGGGGCGGAAATCTATCTCAAGACCGGTCGTTTCGGCCCCTATGTCCAGCTTGGTGACGACAAGGAGCCAAAGCGCGCCAGCCTGCCCAAGGGCTGGGAGCCCGGCGCTATGGATCTTGAAAAGGCTCTTAAGCTGCTCTCACTCCCCCGCGAAGTCGGCCTGCATCCAGAATCGGGCAAGCCGATCACCGCTGGCATTGGCCGCTATGGTCCGTTCGTTCTTCACGATGGCACCTATGCCAACCTTCCAGATGTCGAAGAGGTGTTTTCGGTTGGGCTCAACCGCGCTGTCACTCTGATCGCCGAAAAGCTGGCGGGTGGCGGGCGCGGCGGACGCGCAACCGTTGCCCCCATCCAGACTTTTGAGCATGACGATGGGCCGATCACCGTGCGCTCTGGGCGCTATGGCCCCTATGTCAATCAGGGAAAGATCAACGCTACCCTGCCCCGCGATCTCGCGCCCGAAGCGGTGACACTGGACAAGGCTCTGGAACTGATTGCCGCCAAGGCGGCTTCAAAGCCAAAAGCCAAAGCCAAGACCAAGCCCAAAACCGCCGCGAAGGCGAAAACCGCGACCAAGGCCAAGACCGCTGCCAAACCAAAGGCGGCTGCCAAACCCAAAGCTGCAACGAAGCCAAAAGCCGCCACCAAAACTGCCAAATCCAAAGCAACGGAAACCGAGGCATAAAGCCAATGGCCAAGCGCCCCACTCCGCAGCACAAGGCCCCTGCGTCCAGCAAGGGCCGGCGCTCGGAAAGTTTTGCCCCCGGCGCTTTGCCGACCCGCGAAGCGATTCTGGAAGCGATCGCCGATTTCCCGGAGATCAATTCCAAGCGCGAGATCGCCCGGCATTTCGGCATCAAGGGCGATGATCGTATTCCCCTCAAGGTCCTGCTCCGGGATATGGAAGCCGAAGGCCTGCTCGCCCGGCGTCGCAAGGAATTGCGGCCGGTGGGCGAGTTGCCTGCCGTTACAGTGCTCGACATTCCGTCCGATGCCGATCCGGACGATCTTTACGCCTTTCCCGCCAAATGGGACGATGAGGAGGGCGAAAAGCCCCGGGTTGCGGTGACGGTCGGCAAGGACGCGCGTGTCGTTCCGGCCCCCGGCGATCGTATCCTGGCCCGTATCCAGCGTAGCGATGGTCTGGTTCCCAGCTACACCGCCCGTCCCATGAAGGTGCTCGACAAGCCGCGCAAGGCCGATCTTGGCGTTGTGCGGATGGACGAGGACGGAGCGAGGCTCGTTCCCATCGAGCGCAAGGCTCGCGAAATGCGTATCCCTGCCGGCGACCTTAATGGTGCCAGGGATGGCGATCTGGTCGAGGTCGAAATCGCCGTTTCGGGCCGCATGATGATTCCCCGCGCCCGGGTCATCAATGTGGTGGGCAACCCGAAATCAGAAGGCGCGGTGAGCCTGATTGCGCTGCATTCCCTCGATATCCCCTACCGCTTCCCGGCCTCGGTTCTGCGTGAGGCCGACGAGGCCAGGGAAATGACCCTCAAGGGGCGGGAGGATTGGCGCGCCATCCCCTTCGTCACCATCGACCCGGCCGACGCCAAGGACCACGACGACGCCGTTCATGCCGAGCATGATCCCGATCCCGGCAATCCCGGCGGCTTTATCGTGCATGTCGGCATCGCCGATGTGGCCGCCTATGTCCGGCCCGGCTCGGATATGGATCGCGAAGCGTTCCTGCGCGGCAATTCGGTCTATTTCCCCGACCGTGTTGTCCCCATGCTGCCCGAGCGCATCTCCAACGATCTGTGCTCGCTGCGCGAAGGCGAGAATCGTCCGGCCATGGCCTTGCGCATCATCATCGATGCCCAAGGCAACAAGAGAAGCCATTCGTTCCATCGTGTCACCATCCGCTCTGCCGCAAAGCTCAGCTACCAACAGGCCCAATACGCGATCGATGGTCGCCCGGATGATGTGGCGGGGCCGCTCTTGGACACCGTACTCAAGCCCCTCTGGGGTGCTTATGAGGCGCTGGCAGCAGCCCGCGACCGCCGCCACCCTCTCGCCCTAGATCTGCCGGAGCGCCGTATCCGGCTGGATGAAAGCGGCATGGTGCACGAGGTCTATGTCCCCGAACGCCTCGAAGCGCATAAGCTCATTGAGGAGATGATGATCCTCTCCAACGTGTGCGCTGCCGAGACGCTGGAAAAGCACAAAACCGGCCTGCTCTATCGCGTCCACGATTCCCCCAGCCGCGAAAAGCTCAACGCACTGGGTGAGTTCCTGAAATCACTGGATTTGCCGGCACCACGCAGCGAGTCGCTGCGACCGCGCGATTTCAACCAGATTCTCCTGCGCGCCGAAAAGGCTGGCAAGAGCCAGCAGGTCAACGAAATGGTGCTGCGCAGTCAGGCACAGGCCGAATACGCCCCCACCAATTACGGCCATTATGGGCTCAATCTCGATCGCTACGCCCACTTTACCTCGCCGATTCGCCGCTATTCCGACCTCATCGTCCATCGCGCCCTGATCCGGGCCCTCAAGCTTGGCGATGATGGGCTGACCGATGCCGAGGAACACCGTCTCGGCGCCATCGGCGAGCACATCTCCGCCACCGAGCGCCGTGCCATGGCCGCTGAGCGCGAGACGTCCGACCGGTTGCTCGCGCAGTTCCTGGCCGCCCAGATCGGCGCCCGCTTCCAGGGAACGGTCTCGGGGGTCGTGGGGGCAGGATTATTCGTCCGGCTGGACCAGACCGGCGCCGACGGCTTTGTGCCCGTTTCCTCGCTCGGGCAGGATTATTTCCGCTATTTCGAAGAGCAGCAGGCCCTGATCGGGGAGCGGACTGGCGAACGCTTCCGTATCGGCGATAAACTTGAGGTGCGACTGCTTGAAGCAGCGCCCGTGGCTGGTGCTTTGCGCTTTGAGGTTCTATCTCAGGGCGAACGTATAAAGCCGCCCGGCCCTGGGCGCAGGGACCGTACACGAAAACCTATGCCGCGCGGACGTGGCGCAAGGAGAAGATGAATGCCGGTCACCGATCTGACGTTAAGGCCGACCCGGCCTGTCTGGCCTGCTATGGTCAATGGCTTGAAGTGCCGCTGCCCTGCCTGCGGCGAGGGCAAGCTGTTCAGCCGCTATCTCCGGGTTGCCGATACTTGCGACGTTTGCGGAACCGATCTGTTCCATCACCGTGCTGATGATGCTCCTCCCTATATCGTCATCACTATTGTCGGCCATCTGGCGATCGTGCCGGTGCTGCACATGGAAATGAGCAACACTCCGGCTCACCCCCTGCTCTATCTGCTGATCATGATTCCCGTGTTGATTCTGGCGTCGCTGGCGCTCTTGCCAGTCATCAAGGGCTCCATCGTGGGCTTGCAATGGGCGCGCTACATGCACGGGTTCGATCCAGAGGGCGCCGAACACGAAATCGAGCAGGACTTGCGAGCCTGACGCGCTTGACTTTTGGCGCAAAATGCCTAGTTTGCGCCCAACTCATTGAACGCCGTGCGTGAAAGTCCGTCGCGCGGTCTGTCATATTTTCGAAGGCATATGCGATGGCAAAGTCCAACACGATCAAAATCAAACTGGTTTCGACTGCCGATACCGGATTTTACTACGTCACCAAGAAGAACACGCGCACTGCGACCGAAAAGCTGTCGTTCCGCAAGTACGATCCGATGGTTCGCAAGCACGTAGAGTTCAAGGAAGCCAAGATCAAATAAGATCAGGCCTTCCCCGCATGACAAGAACCCCGCTTTCGGCGGGGTTTTTTGTTGTCTGATCGAGCGAATTTGGAAACCAGCAAGGGCCGGCCCGGTTCCGGTTAGTCGAAGAGGCCACTCTTGTCCGGAGCCGGGCCAGCGACCCTACGGAACAGGAGTTGCGGCGGACCTGAAAGCCGTAGGGTTGGGCACTGATCGGGTCCGCGTGTCGCGGCCGCCTCAGTGCTTGCAATCTACTCCTGCCCGCCGCGTGTGCCAACCATTGCAGGCCTCGCGCGCTCTTGTATCGGCATTAATAATGAAAGGTTAACCTTACTGGCCCCGTTTAGGCCGCGTCCGACACCACTCGGTTCCGCCCGGTCCGCTTGGCCCGATAGAGTGCCACGTCAGCGCGCTTGAGCACCGATTCCGGCGTATCGTTTTCCCTGTCGTTGGTGGCGAGGCCCGCGCTTACGGTAATATTGATGGTCTGGTCCGGCCCCGCAGCAAACCCTTGTTCCGCCATTGCGCTGCGCACCCGCTCGGCAACCCCCAGGGCCTGCCGCATGTCTGTGTCGGGCATGACCACCACGAATTCCTCGCCACCATAGCGGCACGCCAGGTCCACGCCGCGGATATTGCGCTGCAATCGGGTCGCGAACTCTTTGAGCACCGCATCCCCCACATCATGACCGAACGTATCGTTGACCGGCTTGAAATAGTCGATATCGAGCAGCATCAGCGTCATGTCGCGATCCTGCTGCTGAGCCCGCGCCAGCACCATGGCCAGATGCCGCTCGAAATAACGGCGGTTATATAGCCCCGTCAGTTCGTCGATCACCGCCATGGCCATGGTCGAATTGAGGCTTTCGCGCAGTTCCACCGTATAGCGCTGGCGTCTGATCTGGGTCTTCACGCGCGCCGACAATTCATGCCGCTCGATGGGCCGCATGATGAAATCATTGACCCCCAGGTCGAGCGCCTTCACGATCTGGGGCCGGTCCTGCTCCTCGGCTACGAGAATGATCGGGATCGAGCGGGCCTGCTCCACCGTGCGAATCTGCGAGCAGATTCGCAGCGGATCGAACCCGTCCAGCACCATCGAGACGATCGCCAACTCGAATTCCCCGCCCGCCATCTGAAACACAGCATCCGCCGGCTCGGTCAGGATGTTCACCATATGACTGTCGCTGAGGAACGACTTGACCCGTTCTGCACGCTCCCGGTGTGTGTCGATGACGAGAATACGTCCGCCATCCACCGGCACGCCGAATTCGGTCTGCGTCGCATCCTCCAGCGCGATCTGGTGACTGGTTTTTGCCCGTGCCCGCAATTCGTCGCTGAGGAGCTTGAGCCGCACGAGGCTTTTCACCCGCGCCATCAGTTGCACATCGTCGACCGGCTTGGTCAGGAAATCATCCGCCCCCGCCTCCAGTCCCCTCACCCGGTCCGAAGGCTGATCGAGCGCTGTGACCATCACGACAGGAATGTGCGCGGTCGCCGCGTCGGCCTTGAGCAGCTGGCAGCACTCGAACCCATCCATTTCGGGCATCATCACATCGAGCAAGACGATGTCGATATCCTGGCTGCGGCAAATCTCGATTGCCGCCGCTCCCGAAGATGCGGTCACCACTTCGAAATATTCCGCCAGCAGCCGCGCTTCGAGCAGCTTCACGTTTACGGGAATATCATCGACGATGAGCACTCGTGCGGTCACGGCGCATCCTCTCGGCCAATCAGATACGGAAAGGGTCGGCTATTGGGCCTTTCCAATGTAGCTTTCAATCGTTTCCAAAAAGTGTGGCACCGAAATCGGCTTGGAAATGTAGCCTTCGCAGCCGCCTTGGCGGATGCGTTCCTCATCGCCCTTCATCGCAAAGGCGGTAACGGCAATCACAGGAATGGCCGCAAGATCATCATCTTCCTTGAGCCATTTGGTCACCACCAGACCCGATACTTCGGGCAACTGAATGTCCATCAGGATCAGATCGGGCCGGTGTTCCCGGGCCAGATCGAGTGCTTCCATCCCGTTGCGGGTTTGAATGGTGCGGTATCCCCGCGATTCGAGCAGGTCATGGAAGAGCTTCATGTTGAGCTCATTATCTTCCACGATCATCACGGTTTTGGCCATGTCCCTCGCCTGACACCTGAACGCGGTGCTATAGAGTTGTCATTGTGTTGCGGTACCAGCAATATATTACGAAACCAGAAATAGACGAGTCCGGGCCTTTGGTCGAAGCCGTGAAAACCGCAGAATTGTTGAGTGTTGGCGAGGCGTGCCTCGGCTGGCTGGCCGCCGATGTGAACGAACTCGAACGGTTCATGGCGCTCGCTGGCTATTCGCCCCAGCGGCTGCGCGAGTCGGTCGGCACCAGGGCCCTTGCCGAAGGGCTGATAGACTATTTCGGTCGCAACGAATCTCTGTTGCTCGCGCTGTGTGCCAATGCCGGCATGGATACCACCCGTGTCATGCGTCTTTGGCACGCCCTGAATCCGCAAAGTTGAACCATGGCGAGCGGCGGACACCTGTGCCGAGACTGTTTTGCGACCGGCTCGTCTTCGGTTGCGCCGCAGCGCTGCCCTGCCTGCGGTTCGCCGCGTGTCCTCCATCACCCTGAACTGTTCACCCTCTCCATCGCCCACATCGACTGCGACGCCTTTTACGCTTCCGTCGAAAAGCGCGACGATCCGAGCCTGATCGACAAGCCGCTGATCGTCGGCGGCGGCCAGCGTGGCGTGGTCGCCACCTGCTGTTATATCGCCCGCATGAGCGGGGTGCGCTCGGCCATGCCCATGTTCCAGGCGCGCCGCCTCTGCCCGCAAGCAGTCATCATCAAACCCGACATGGCCAAATATGTCGATGTCAGCCGGCAGATTCGGGCTCTGCTCGATTCGCTCACCCCGCTGGTCCAGCCGCTTTCGATCGATGAAGCGTTCCTCGATCTTTCGGGCACCGACAAGCTCCATAAGGCCCCTGCTTCCGTTTCGCTGGCCCGCCTCGCCAGCCAAGTCGAAAGAGAGCTTGGCGTCACGATCTCCGTTGGCCTGAGCCACAATAAGTTCCTCGCCAAGATCGCTTCCGAACTCGATAAGCCCCGCGGCTTTGCCGTGATCGGCAAGGGCGAGACCACGTCCTTTCTCGCGCAAAAGCCGATCACAATCATCTACGGTGTCGGCAAGGTGATGGCGGAAACCTTGAAGCGGGACGGCCTCACCACCATCGGCCAGCTCCAGCAACGCGCGCCCGAGGACCTCATGCGCCGTTACGGAGAAATGGGCGCCCGCCTGTCGAAACTGGCTCGCGGCGAAGATTATCGCCCCGTCACGCCGGAGCGCGAAACCAAATCGGTCAGTTCAGAGACCACCTTTTCGTCCGATCTTGCAGATTTCGAGTCCCTGTCCACGGCGCTATTGTCGCTTTGCGAACGTCTGTCCGAACGGCTCAAAAAGCAGCAATTGGTTGGCGACACCATCACCCTCAAACTCAAGACAGCCGGCTTTAAAACCCGCACCCGCGCCCAGCACATCATGTTGCCGACCCAGTTGGCCACCACGCTTTATGAAACCGGACGGCAATTGCTGGCGCGTGAAATAGACGGCACGGCCTTCCGCCTGCTCGGTATCGGTGTTACCGGACTGGAGGCCGCCGATGGCAGCGATCCGGTTGACCTGATCGAGCCGCGTGTGGCCCGCAAGGCAGCGGCTGAGCGCGCGATGGACTCGGTGCGCGGCCGCTTTGGCCGCGAAGCCCTTGTCCGTGGCAGGCTTTACCGCCAGCCTGACCAAACACCGTCCCATCCGGAGAGTAATGATGACGATCGAACAAAAACTCAGTGACCTCGGCTATACCCTGCCGACTCCCAGCGCCCCAGCCGCCAATTATGTGCCCGTAAGCCAGTCAGGCAAGCTGATCTACGTCTCTGGTCAGCTCTCGTCCGGACCCGACGGGCTGATGAAGGGCAGGCTCGGCGATGGCACTGACGTTGCCACCGGGCAGAAGGCTGCTGCACTATGCGCCATCAATATCCTTGCGCAGATCAAGCAGGTTGCTGAGCTCTCCAGCATCAAGGCCATTCACAAGCTGACGGTTCTGGTTGCTTCGGCCCCTGATTTCCACGAACAGCACTTGGTTGCCAACGGCGCGTCCGACCTGCTTGGCGAGGTGCTCGGGGAAAACGGCCGCCATGCCCGCGCCGCCTTCGGCGTTGCTGCCCTGCCGCTCGGCGCCGCGGTCGAAATCGATGCAATCGTAGAGTTGGAATAGCATGACCGGCCTCGCCCTCGACGCTCCCATTGCCCATCGCGGCTTCCACAATGCCGCCAGTGGCGTCATCGAAAACTCCCGCTCGGCGTTCGAAGCGGCGATTTCTCGTGGATTTGCCATCGAATGCGATCTGCAACTGACGTCCGATGGCGAGGCCGTCGTCTTCCATGACGCCGATCTGGCGCGCCTTACTGGACAGCAGGGCCTTGTGCGGGAAACACCTGCCGATGCCCTTTGCGCCATGTCCCTGTCCGGCAGTTCCAGCGGCGACACGCCCTTGCGGTTTTCCGACCTGCTCACCGGCGTCGCAGGACAGGTTCCGCTGGTCGTGGAGCTCAAGCAGCAATATTCGCCGGACCTCACCCGTCAGCTCAGCCTTAAAGCCCTTGCCGACACCGCCGGCTATGGCGGGGCTCTGGCCTTCAAATCGTTCGATCCGGTTGCGCTGCACACGCTGCATAAGGCCGGTTTCAAGGGCCCTCTGGGTATCATCACCTTCGATTACAAAACTGAAGCAAGCCATTTGAGCGGGCTGCAGAAATTCCTTTTGCGCACGACCTTGCATAAGGCTGTGTCACACTTCACATTCATATCATGCGAGCGAACGCACCTTGCGCACCCCATGATCCGGCTGCGGCGGGCGCTTGGCCTCAAGGTGATGAGCTGGACTATCCACTCACCCCTTGAAGCCCAGGAGGCGCGGCGCGGAGCCGATCAGATAGTTTTTGAAGGATTCGATCCCGACGCGTGACTGCAAGTTCTGAGCTGACCATCTCGGTTCATCCCTCGACCGCTTCGATTGACCGGTCCACTTGGAATGCTCTTGCATCTTCTGGTGGAAAAATTCCTGACAACCCTTTTATCAGCCACGAGTTTTTTCTGGCACTGGAACAGTCGGGATGCGCTACGGCAGATACTGGCTGGCAACCCCAGCATATCCTGATCTCGCGCGACGATACGCCTGTTGGCCTCATGCCGCTGTTTTTGAAATCCCATTCCATGGGCGAATATGTCTTCGACCATGCATGGGCCGATGCCATTGAGCGCGCCGGTGGCCGCTACTATCCTAAGCTGCAATCCTCGGTGCCCTTTACGCCCGCCGGCGCGCCGAAGCTGCTCACCGCTGATGGCAGCACCGATACGCAGATTCTCCTCTTGCAGGCCGCAGAAACCCTTGCCGAACGGCTGGGCGCCTCATCCATTCATGCCACTTTTGTTCCCGAAAGCGAGGAACGCATCGCGGCAGCAGCCGATTGGCTGGTGCGCCACGATACACAGTTCCACTGGACCAACGACGGCTATACCGATTTCGACGCCTTTCTCGATACGCTGCAATCGCGCAAGCGCAAGGCCATCCGCCGTGAACGCCGCGAGGCGCTGGCCAGCGGCATCGTCTGCGAATGGGTCACCGGCAGCGATCTGACCGAAGCCCATTGGGACGCGTTTTATGCCTTCTACATGGATACAGGCGCGCGCAAATGGGGCCGCCCCTATCTCAATCGCGATTTCTTCTCCGCCATTTCGGCCACCATGGCCGATCGGATTGTCCTCATGCTCGCCCGCGATGGTTCGGACTATATTGCCGGCGCGCTCAATTTCCTCGGGCGCGACACGCTTTATGGCCGGAACTGGGGGGCGGTGCGCGACGTCCCGTTCCTGCATTTCGAGCTGTGCTATTATCAGGCCGTTGATTTCGCCATTGCCCATGGCCTGAAACGGGTCGAAGCCGGTGCCCAGGGCCACCACAAGCTGGCACGCGGCTATGCGCCCGTCACGACGCGTTCCATCCACCACATCGTCCATCCCGGCCTGCGCCGCGCCGTTGCCAGCTATCTTGACGACGAACGCGAACAGGTCGCGCACCAGAACCAATATCTTTCCGGCCACGCCCCATTCCGCAAGTCCTGATGGACTTCGCCACCAATTCCGGCGAAACAGATGCACAGTTTCAGTTGGGCGACCCCGATCGCGAGGAGCTTTATCAATGACGGCTTATGATCCGGAAAACATTTTCGGCAAGATTTTGAAGGGCGAGATTCCCAGTCACAAGGTATTCGAGGACGCCGACACCCTCGCCTTCATGGACGCTATGCCACAATCGCGCGGCCATACGCTCGTCATTCCTAAAACCGGTTCGCGCAATCTGCTCGACGCCGACCCGCAGGTTCTCGCCACCCTGATTACCCGCACGCAGCACGTGGCCCGCGCAGTGAAGGCCGCCATGCAGGCCGATGGCATCCGCGTTGTGCAGTTCAACGAAACCGCCGCTGGCCAGACCGTCTTCCATCTGCATTTCCACGTCATTCCTGTCTATGATGGCGTCCCGCTCAAGCCTCATTCCGGCGAAATGGCCGACAGTGCCGAACTGGCAGGGCTTGCCGAAAAGATTCGTTCAGCACGTAAACGCCGCGCCTAAGGCCGCTCCCACTCCAAGGATTGTCATGCTGGTGCCTTTGCAGCACTGTGCTGCATGTTTGGCTGCGGTTGGCCGTGGAGGAAAAGACCCTGCGATTTATCGATTTTTCGTCCTGGCAAAGCATTCTGGGCACGGTACTGGGACTGGCGATATTTGCCCTGATCGGCATCGGGATTCGCATTCTCGTCATGATGACGATCCAGCAGCGCCAGCAGCGGATGAATCGCCAGATCAACGAACGGCTCAAAACCCTGATTGCCGCCTACAAGGTGCTCGGCGGTTCGTTCACCGGCAATCTGGCCGTCGATCCGCGCCATTTCCGCGATCTCAAATCCGCCACTCTCGATGTGCCGTTAGAGGATACGGAGCAGGCGGAGACGCAACCCGCGAGCGCAACGCTTTCAGACCGCCGCCGCCAGATTCGTGATGCGGTCGAGGCCGCACTGTCCGATATCATCCTGCTCGGAACCGAGGACCAGGTGCGGCTCGCCAGCACGGCGGCGCGCGAATTGATTGCCGGCAATCCGGTGCACACGGGCGAACTCGTCGTGTCCCTGCGCGATTTCATCCGCAAGGCTCTGGACCTGGATCCGATTTCTGCCGACCTCCAAATCCCCATGCAGGGACCGTCGCGCCCCTCAGGTTCGGGCGGCAGGGGCGGCGGTAATCGAGGCGCTGAAGGTCGCGGAGGTTCAGGCGGCGGAGCAGGCGCCGGGGGCTCCGGCGGTGCAGGTGCCGGAGGGGGCATGGGACCGTCCGGCGAGCCAGAGCCCCCCACAGGCCGCTAAAACCGCTTCACCGAAACAGAACTGCCGGAACACCCGGATCGTCGTGGCTTAGAAGCACGTCGCGACAAGAGGGTCTCGTTGCAGACTGGAGGCTGGCCCGAAGATCGCGCCAGCCTCCAAATCATAGTCGT
The DNA here is from genome assembly GCF_035555455.1 of Pelagibacterium sp. Classification (GTDB taxonomy): domain Bacteria; phylum Pseudomonadota; class Alphaproteobacteria; order Rhizobiales; family Devosiaceae; genus Pelagibacterium. The sequence goes on from NZ_DATMGM010000063.1 coordinate 12,034, forward strand.
GCCGCCTGTTGCGCTGTACCGGCGACTTACTCGACGAAAACCGTTTCCCGGCGCTTTCGGAATGCAGGAAGCACCAGCATAAGAAGGGCCACCGCTGCAATAGCGAGGAGTGCCGCGCTTAACGGCTTTTCGATGAAGGTCATCGGATTACCACGCGAGAACATCATGGCGCGGCGCAGATTTTCTTCCAGAAGTGGCCCCAGGATAAAGCCCATCAGGAAGGGCGCCGGTTCGCAATCGAGCTTTATGAGTACATATCCGATCAGCCCGAACATTCCCAAAAGCGTCAGATCCAGACCGTTCATGTTGGTCGAATAGATGCCGATGGCGCTGAACAGCAGGATGGCGGGGAACATGTAGTTGTAAGGCGTCGAAAGCAGGCGCACCCAGATGCCCACCATGGGCAGGTTGAGGACCAGCAACAACAGATTGCCAACCCACATCGATGCGATGAGCCCCCAGAACAGGGATGGGTTGGTGATCATGACACTTGGCCCGGGCTGAATGCCCTGAATCATCAGCGCGCCGATCATGATCGCCATGACACCATTGCCGGGGATGCCCAGCGTGAGCATGGGAATGAACGAGGTCTGGGCACCGGCGTTGTTGGCCGATTCCGGTCCGGCCACGCCTTCGATCGCGCCGTGTCCGAATTCTTCACTGCGCTTGGAAAGCTTTTTCTCAAGCGCATAGGACGCAAAAGACGAAAGTGTAGCGCCCCCGCCCGGCAAAACGCCCATCACCGAACCAAGACCGGTGCCGCGAAAGATCGGGCCGATAGACCGCTTCATTTCATCCCAACTGGGCAGCAGGCCCTTGGGTTTGCTGATCTTGGTTTTCCGGCTGGGGTCCTGTTCCAGGTTGGAGAGAATTTCAGAAATACCGTAGATGCCGGTGGCAAACGCGACGAAGTTGATACCGTCCATCAGCGACGGCTGGCCGAAAGTAAAGCGCGGGATACCCGTATAGATATCGGCCCCCACAAGCCCGAACAGCAGACCCAGAATGATCATCGCCAGCGCCTTGAGCACAGAGCCATTTGCCAGCGTCACCGACAGCACCAAACCCAGCACGATCAGCGAAAAATACTCGGGCGGACCGAAGCGAAGAGCCATTTCGCTCAAGGGGGGCGAAAAGATCACGACGACGAAGGTTGCAACCGTTCCGGCAATAAATGAGCCGATAGCAGCGATAGCCAGCGCCGAGCCCGCCCTGCCCTTCTGAGCCATCTTGTACCCATCGATGGCGGTAACCGCCGACGACGCCTCGCCGGGCAAATTCACCAGGATCGCCGTGGTCGAGCCGCCATATTGGGCTCCGTAATAGATGCCCGCGAGCATGATGAGCGAGGTCGAGGGATCGAGGCCGAAGGTGACCGGCAGCAGCAAAGCGATGGTCGTCACCGGCCCAACGCCGGGCAAGACGCCAATCAATGTCCCCAGCAGGCAGCCGAGGAAGCAATAAAAGACGTTTTCGAGCGAGAGAGCCGTTTGCAGGCCCAGCACAAGATTGTCGAAAAGTTCCACGCGGCAATTCCTTAGAAAGTGAGCCAGTTGCCCAAAAGCGGCAACGGAATGCCAAGCGCCAAAATGAAAATGACCGTACACCCAAGCGTCAGAACGAGAGCGGCCCCCAGACGCTGGATCAGGGTCATTCTCGGCGCGGCAATGGTCGCAACAAGGCTGGTCAGGATCACAGCTGGCACAAACCCGAGAGGCCGCACCGTGGCGGCAAATAAAATCGGAGAACCGAGAACGGCAATAAGAGCAAGCGGACGAACCACAACGACCTTCTCAGCTCCCTTGCGGAAGCCGGTAATGCCGATGGCGATCCCAAAAACCGCCAGAATCGCCGAGAGCAGCGCGGGGTAATACCCCGGCCCCATCTGGGCGAGACGTCCCATCGGGTAATTGGTCGATATCAATCCAAAACCAAGCGCGAAGGCGACAAAAATCGCGCCCGCCGCAACGTCTTTATTGATCGGAACGACCAGGAGTTTGTCCATATCGTTGTTCATATCCGCCACCAGATAGAATACGGCCACGCCCTTGGGAGGACGCGGCCGCCAATTGCGTTATTGTGCCAGTTCGAGCCGCTCGATCAGATCGGTATAGCGGACGACTTCGTCTTCCATGATCTCACGCGCTTCTTGAGGCGAGGACGCAACAATAGTTGCGCCCAGCGTCGCGAGCCGCTCCGCAACGTCTTCACGAGCGAGAATGGCAACGACTTCGGAATTCAGCCGATCAACGATCTCCTGAGGGGTGCCGGCCGGGGCCAGCAGCGCACTCCAGGACGAAGCGTCATATTCGGGAAAACCGGATTCGGCGATCGTAGGAACGTCGGGGAATTCCGGATGCCGCTCGGCCCCGGCAACGGCAAGTAGCTTGAGGCGTCCGTCGCCTACCAGGCCCTGCACCGAAGCGAGCGTATCAAACGCCATGGTTGCCACACCGCTGATAAGATCGGGATGCGCTGCGGCGCTGCCGGCATAGGGGACATGGATCATGTCAAGGTCGGCCATATCCAGAAACCACTCGGTGAAGATATGGGCGTTGCTTCCGTGTCCGGCGGACGCAAAGCCAAGCTCGCCGGGGCGCTCCTCGATATAATCGACAAAGTCGCCAAGCGTTTCGACCGGCAGGCTGGCGGGCACCACGACCCCCAGCTGAGTCCGGGCCATCAGCGAGATGGGTTCAAAATCGTCGACCGGGTCGTAAGTAAGGCCCGGCATCAACGCGCCAGCCAGAACGTGCGACTGCACGACAACTTCAAGCGTATATCCATCAGGATCGGACTTGGCGACGAGATCTCCGCCGATCGTTCCGTTTGCACCGGGACGGTTTTCAACCACCACCGGCTTGCCGAGCGCCGGGCTCAGATGCTCTGCGATGAGGCGGGCGGTGATATCGCCTTGCCCACCGGGGGCATAGGGCACGATGATCTGAATGGTTCGCGTCGGGTAATCCTGAGCCAGCGCCGCGCCTGTAGCGGTCAGAGCCGCAAGGCCGAGCATTGCCCCAGTGGCAAAAGCCTTAAATGTCATTTATTTCTCCTCACTTTGACTTCATTTTACCATGCGAGAGCCCCCGATCGGGCTCGGCAATATTGACGCGCACCATGTCGCGAAGCAGTTGAACTATGGCCATGCCGCTCTCGCCCTCAGCGCCATCGACGATGAAGCGGTTGGTGCAGTAGCGCATCTCCCAGCCTCCGGCATCGAGACACGCGGTCACGATCCTCTTTTCCAGTTCGGGCGTCTGGACGAGTTCCTTGTCCTTGAGCAGGAACGCCAGCATCGCCGCAATGCCATAGGCACCCCAATTGGAGATGGAGGCCGGCAGAAAAATATCGGTCGGCGTGACGGTGATCGCGCCACCCGGCTGGTCCGTTTGGGTTTCGCGCCCATAGGGATGAAAATCCTGCATGAAAGCGTGGATGCGCCCAAAGCCGATCTCGTTGCCATTATCACCGACGCCGATGGACAGCACGCCGCGCTTGGCGGCTTCATCGAATAGAGGCCCGATATTGACGCAGCCCTTGGGCGCGACGCCGGTCGAGTAATGGACAACACCATTCTCATTGGGTCCCAGACGCTCAATGGAAATGATCGCCTTGGGGTCCATCCGCGTCAGGATTTCACTGGCCCAGTCTTCGATCTCGTCCTGGTTTTCAGGAGCGGTAACCAGCGCAGCGCCCATACGGCGGTGCTTGGCCAGCTCGAAATCGCGGATCATGAGATGGGCCGCTTCGCTCGAAGCGATCATGGGGTTGGCGTGGCAGACTTCGGTCACAAAGACCGGCACCGCCTTGAGACCCCAATAGATTGCCCGCGCCAACGCCGCAGCGCCCGGAGGGCCATCGCTTTCGCCCCATGGCGCTTCAGGGCCATAACCGGCGCCTGTGACGATGAAGACCACATCGCCTTCACCAACCTTGTCGACAAGCGCTTCAGCCGCCCGCGCCGTGATTGGTCGCCCGCCGCCCTCGCGGCGCGCCTCGGCATAGATGGGCGCGATGATGTTGTGATTCATCCCGCGGTTGCGCATTTCGACGGTGATCAGGCGATCGATATACTCGCCGATGATATCAGGCATACTGAACTAACCTCGCAAATGACGAGCTAGTCTGCTTCGCCTTTGCCATTCGTTCCAATCGAATGTAGTCATCTGTCATAACAGTTTGTTATAGCACCCATGGCTCGGCATCGAAGCGAGGAGGACCCATGCGTATCAATCCAATCTCCACTCTAAATCCTCGGCAGCTTGCTGCATTCCGGGCCGTCATTGTGTGTGGAAGCGCCACTGGAGCGGGCAAAATCTTGCATGTCAGCCAGCCCGCCATCACGCGCCTCATCAAGGAACTGGAGATCGCGTTAGGTTTTTCGCTGTTCTTGCGGCGCTCCGGCGGGATGACCCCGACTCGCGATGCTCAAATCTTATACCGTGATGTTGAGCGCTATTTTCTTGGTCTGGAGCGGGTCGTGGAAGCGGCGCGCAATTTGCGCAACAAGCGCGGAGGACAGCTTAGAATTGCGGCCATGCCAACGCTGTCGTCGCGCGTTTTGCCCGAAGCGATCGGCAGGTTCAGGGAGCGGTTTCCCGAGATCGACGTGATCATCGAATCCGACGTTTCAACCCGCATTCTCGATGCGCTCGCCCACAACGAAGTCGATCTCGGTATCGGTCGCATTCCGCTTGAGCGCGATGACTTGGACAGGCTGGACATGCCCGTCTCCGAAGCGATCTGCATTCTGCCCAAGCAGCATGAACTCGCCCGGAAAGATGAAATCTCGGTTCAAGATCTGGCGGGCCAACCTTTCGTCGCGTTAGGCGCGAGCAGCTTGTTGCGCCTTCAAGTTGAGGCAGCGCTCAGGATATCGGGCGTCGAGACCGGCAGTCTTGTGCAGACACTGTTTTCCAACACCGCCAGTGCCTATGTCGCACGTGGCCTCGGCATCGCGGTGGTCGACGTTTTTTCCATCATGGGTTCTGACCTTACTCGCATCGAAGTCCGTCGATTTCGCCCGCGCATCGCTTTCGATTTCGCGGCGATTTATCCGCGCGATGACCGATCCCCCCTCGCCTCAGCCTTTGCACGTGAACTTCTGGCGGTCGTGACCCACGAGGTTGAGGATTCAATCTCAAAACTCACTCTATCTCGGATCTAGCCAATGTTCTGTCTCCGCGCCGTCCACGCTGAGCACCGCCTGGAAGCAATCTGGTCGCTGTAGAAGAGGCCGAACATGGCGTCAGGACTGAGGCTGAGATTCAGCCCCGATTCGATCACCGCGCTGTTTTGGCAATCGGAGACCCGGCAATGGTAAAGGCGTTCCCGGCCTCAAACGCCCTCTTTGCCACCTACGTGCCGGTGGAGTTCGAAACGATCCTCTCGGTCACTGCCGCGCGTCGAAAGGGACGCACGAAGCTGCACTCGTGAACAAACCAAGCGCAAAAAGCGGGAACACCCGGCCAACAGAAGTGGGAACACAAAAAAGGCGCCACCATTCGGAAGCGCCTAAACGACTGAAAGCCTTGGAAAAATGGCGGGAGTGACGGGACTCGAACCCGCGACCTCCGGCGTGACAGGCCGGCGCTCTAACCAACTGAGCTACACCCCCTTGCTGGTCGGGAACGTCTCGTCCCCGCAAGGTGTGCTTCGTTTACCGGCACCCCCTGACCAAGTCAAGCGGGTTCCGGTGCCTGCTGTGAAGAATTATGCTTTTGCCCACATAGAACGGCGCAACCCCCTGTCATAATGGGGGAAATCAGGCTTTTGCGCCTCGCATCCGCTCTTTTTTGCAGCGCTGTGCAGCACTGTCCCGGAGCCATCGCGGCTGTTAGGATCATCGCAACGGGAGAAATCCTCGCCGCCCGGCAGATATTTCCGTCCGGGCATGCGAATCTTCGGCTCAATGCCATTTAAAAGCAGCTGCCAACGACCTCAGGACAGCATGTCAGATCGAATCGAAATCACCCCTGCCCTGAGTCTTCCGCTTTCCGAAGTCCGCCTCACCTATGTGCGCAGCTCCGGCCCCGGCGGGCAAAACGTCAACAAGGTCGCAACCGCGGCGCAATTGCGCTTCGATGTGGTCGGCTCGCCCACGCTGCCCGAAGACCTGAAAACCCGGTTGCTTGCCCGGGCCGGTGCGCGCGTCACGCGCGATGGAGTCATCGTCATCACCGCCGATCGCTATCGCACCCAGCCCCTTAACCGGGCCGATGCCCTCGACCGGCTGGCTGAACTGATCCGGGCGGCAGCCCATGTTCCGCGCACGCGCCGCCCCACGCGCCCTACCCTCGCATCAAAACGACGGCGCCTCGACGCCAAGACCCGCCGCGGCGCGATCAAGGCCCTGCGGGGCAGCAAACCGCACCTGGATTAGCGCTTCCCGTATCGCCGCGCCAATAACAAGGGCCCGCGACGGAATCGCGGGCCCCACTGGTTGGAGAAGCGCTTTAGACGTTCCGGCGCAAAATGGCGGCCAGCTTCTTGCCGCCGGGAATATCGCTTTCGCGGACTGCCAGAACCGTCGCGCCGGACGAAAGCGCGCGGGCGGCGATTTCATCGAGAATGCAGTAATTCTTTGCATCCTTGCCCTCATCGAGGGTGATGGCGCCGGTCTCGTCATCGACATAGCCGTCAACGACGCTGTCGATGTCTACCAGAAGCGTATCGATGGCCCCGAACGTTGCCGCCCGTGCAGCGTCGGAAAAATCGGTGGTCGCCATGCGCGCGCCCGCCCGCGCCTCGAACATGGCGTTGAGGTCGCTGATCCGCTTGGCATAATCGGCGTCGAGCACCGGGCGTGCCGCCTCGGCAAGCTCTTGTTCGCTCAGCCGGTCGGGACTGCCGCTGATCGCCTCATCGAGCGGGTTCAGCGAGCTGACCGAGCGAAAAATGGCGTCCATGGGCTGGGTTGCGGCCAATATCAGCGGAATGTCGGATTGCCCAAGGATCGGGCGCAGAGCCGCATCGATCTGGCGTACATATTGGGCAAGCCGCACCTTCTGGCCTTCCGAACCCTGGATACGGCGGCTGGCGCTACGATCGTTGATGGTCGATTTGCCCACAGCGCTGGCCGCGTCCTTGGGAAGCCCATCCACCTTGACGAGGCTGGGCGGCAAATCTGCGGAAATCTCCACCAGCCGCACGCCGTTTTCGGACAGGGCCAGCACATGCGCAGAATTGGGGAACGTGACCGCGCGCAACAGCGGCTTGAGGTGGAAGCGATCCGATACCTCTACCGATGCAGTCAGCGTGTTGGCGAGGCGGTAGGTCCAGATGCGTTCCGGTGTCGCCAGAATCGCAAGGCTATGGGCTTGAAAGCGCCAGAATTCATCATCCTCGCGCAAGTCGTTGATGTGCTCCTCCAGGCTGGCGACCGCTTTCTTGTCGATCCCCGCCTCCTGCGCCTGCGCGATCGCGTCCTTCAAGAGATTACCCAGCTCGATCCGATTGCCATCGGTATCCTGAGTGATCGGAGTGGTGGGCAGATAGATCGACACGGCCGCCTTGGACCGGACCTTGTGGAGTTTTGCAATATCTTTGGCAGAAGGGAGATCAACGTAAAGCATGCGTATTTTCTTTCCTTTGAAAAGGGCAGTTCTTGTCCGGAGAAACCCAGCAAGTGCCCGAATTTTTATTATACCGTCAAACGGAGCCGGAAAATTATGCAGGCCTATGCTGCCCCTCGTTCCAACACTGTCTCACGTTCTTTCGACATAGGGAGCGCAAGGCCCGATAACCACCTTAGGGAGCTCGCCCGTGACAAAACGCCTTCCCAAACGGCATTCTTTTTCTTCGAAGCCGCGAAATCAGATGATTCCGTGCTGTTTGAGCAGCGCATTCTCGTCCCCAGCCACCCAGCCAAACACTTTGGCGGCGCCGCCAAGCACCTGAACCAGGTAATGCACCTCGAAATCGATATCCACGTCCGTGCCGTCCCTGCGCAGATAGGTCGCCGTCCAGCCCACATGCGCCACGCAATGGAGGTCCTCGATGGGCGAGATGCGCACATCGCGGACCTGCATCTGGCGCGTGCCTATGGCGCGATAATGGTCATAACCCCGGATCAGGTTATCGCGGAACTCCTCATCGTTCCTGCCGGTCATTACGCCCGTGGGAGAAGCAGCAATGAATTCGGGGGCATAGAGTTCCCCGGCTTCAGTCATGTCGGGCTCACCCTGCAAGAAACGATTGAAAAAGCTCTCATAGCTGGCAAACAGCCGCTTAACGCTGGCGTCCATCATGCTCTCCCCTGCTCCGATGCAACATGGAAGCATTCTCTAGCTGACTCAACCAAGGCCCGCATGGGCAAGGGCCTCGACCGTACGCTGACGATCCGCACTGGAGAGCGGCAAAATGGGCTTTGGAGGGGCGGCCTGGCTCAAGCCCAGCGCGTTAACCGCTGCATAGGCGACACGAAGACTGCCGAATTGGCGAAACAAGCCCCAAAGCGGCTCCAGCAGACCGTTGATCCTCGACACCTCCTGCCGATCGGCGTCGCGGGCCGCCCGCACCATTTGCATTGAAATTTCGGGCAGGAAGCCAGCCACGACGCTGTACCAGGCATCCGCGCCAGCCAGCAGCGCCTCTGCTGCACCCCAATCTCCGCTATAGCCAATCGCGAGGCGACCGGCCGGCCCCGCTCTCAACACGTCGAGTTCGCTCGCGATCGGCATAGCCCCCGGCAGAGGCATCTTGACCGCTTTGATGTTGGCGACCCCGGCAAGGCGACCGAGAAGCGCCGGGCTGAACGTGAAATGCGTCGTGCTCGGATTGTTATAGATACACAGTGGCAAACTGGTTGCGCTCGCCACCGCGGCATAGTGCGCAAAGACCTCGTCCTCGGTCAGCGGCGTATAGGATACGGGCGCGAGAAGAAGCGCGCTCGCGCCTTCGAACTGTGCATCGCGGGCCAGATTTTGAGCCTCATCGGTGCGGAGCGCGCCAACGCCGACGATCAGCGGCGTCGTGCCGCCGACCGATTTCATCGCTGCCTGGATTGCCCGGCGGCGTTCCGTCCGCGTCAGATAGGCATAAGTTCCCGTGCTTCCCAGAAGCCCGATCGTGTCCACTCCCGCTGCTGCGAGCCGCGCGGACAAGCCCATGACTCCCTCGGCATCGACAACCCCGTCTTCGTCAGCGGGCGTGATCGGAAAAGCCGAAAGACCCTGAAAAATTTCCATTTCACCCCCTTTTCTTGAACACTCGATGCTTGTGTGCCGATGACGCACCGTGCCAGCCCAGGGCTGTCGGCGCCAGTACCGGGGGCATGAAAAAACCCGCCTGGAGGACCGGGCGGGCTGGGTTTTCCGTAAGACTTATCCGCCGCGCGCCATCGAAGGCGCTGTGGGGCGGTTTGGAGCCCTCCGCTTGGGGCCAGCAATGACACCCTCGCGAATAGCCTGTTTTCTGGCCTCCTTACGCAAGCGGCGCACGGCTTGCGAAGCCTCTCTCGCACGCTTCTCAGAGGGCTTTTCGTAGAATCTACGAACTTTCATTTCGCGGAAGACGCCTTCACGCTGCAATTTCTTCTTGAGGACCCGGAGGGCCTGATCAACATTGTTATCGCGAACTTGTACCTGCAAACAGCTTCCTATCCTGGTGACCGCCTCACCCCGTTGGGCAAGCGGGGAAGCGCTGGATTGCGCTTCTGTTATCCATCATAGCACACTTGGCGGCCAACCTGTAATTTCGGGCCATTCATGCCGCCCCAGAGGCTCCGTTGGCCGTTCCCGGCGCGGAACACGCCCTTTTGTAGGTTGGGACCAACGAACCACAGCCCGCCCGCGCGCGTTATGCTTGTGCTCTCCATCAGCAATGAGGCCCCGGATGAACGCGCTCAAGTGGATCATTGGCATCGTCAGCGTCCTGGCATTGCTTCTGGGCGGCCTGTGGTTCCTGCAAGGAACAGGGCTGGTCACGATCGAGCCAATCGCCTGTATCGGGGAATGCGAACCATTGGAGGGCCCCTCCACAACTTGGACCGCCTTTGGCCTGATGCTCGTGCTCGCTGCTCTTGTGGGGATATGGTTTGTGACAAGACGTTAGCGCCTGACCAGGGAACATTCTCGGACAGCCGACAGTTTGCCTATGAGAACCGGAGGTGCGACATGACGAACACGCAACGATCTCATCATACCGAAGGATGGCCAGAGGAATCCCGGGAAGCAGCGCAATTGGTCATCGACACATATGGCGAACCCGATGAAATAACAGAGAGCCAATTGATGTGGGACAGGCCCGGCCCGTGGAAACGCATTGTAGCCTCCAAGGCATTTTACGAGCACAATTTCCCTGCTCCGCATAACGATTCCGTCGAGTCATTCATCGACTATCGCGTCCCCGTGGAAAAATTCTCCGATCTGGCTGCATTCGATGGGAGCGTCATCGTGGAGCGCACCACTGGAGAAGTTTCTGCCCGGTGCCATGATGAACAGGCCAATTTATTGGCACTCAACCTGATGCACGACATTGTCACCGGCGCTAAATCAGTAGAACAGGCCCGCGCCTATTACGCCAAGGAGTTCGCCGATTACCGGCGCAACAAACCCACGCCCTATATGGAAAAGCTGCATTTTTCGCCTGCGGGTCAAAACGCAGCTGACCCGGATACTCGCATCCTGTCAGACAGCGATCTTGAGCAGGCCAGACGCGAGGGCGAGCGATCGGACGACCACGGTTCCTCATAACCCGATTGACCGGGACGGCAAGGGCGCCCACAATCGACGCCTGTTGCAGCGTTGCAACAAATCATTGGAGCGGCTGGGACCCCTTCCAACGGCCAGTCGGTTCGAAACGGAATCAATCACGCGGCGATGCTGCGAGAGGAAAGAGGAACCATGTCCGAAGTCGACCACGAGCCTCACGAAAACCGTAATGCGCTACGCGCCATGGGAAGAGGCTTTGTGGGGAAGTGCCCCAATTGCGGTGAGGGCAAGATGTTTTCCGGCTTCCTCACCTTGAGGAAGTGCGAGGTATGCGGGGAAAATCTGGATCAGTTTGAACCGAGCCTGCTCCTGCCCCTGGCTGTCGGCCTCGTCATCGTGGCCATAGTGGCGCACGTATATTTCTTCCTTGAGGTATCCGGTGTCGGCTCGCCGATGATTTCCATTCTGGTCATCGTCCCCATCGCGACCATCGCCAGTATTCTGATCTTAAGGCCTTTCAAGGGCGCGCTGGTCGGCTTGCTTTGGGCATTGAGGACCAAGAGGTCCTGGCAGGATTAGTCTGGCGTTCAGGCGCCTGATCGGATTGCTTCGGATCAGGCGCTCTTGACCGGGAAAAACCGGGTCCCCTCGTCCCCAAAACGCCCTATCGAACGACGAGCACCGGAATAGAGATCGTTGCAACCACCTCGGATGTCTGGCTGCCCAGCAACAGGCGCTGGACGCCCCGCCTGCCGTGCGACGACATGACGACGAGATCGCAGTTATTCTCCAGCGCAGTCTCAACGATTCCTTCTGCTGGCGGGCGCTCGGCGATATGCACGGTCTTGATATCGACGCCGACGGACTGCGCCGTTGCGCTTGCCGCCTGAAGGATCTTGTTTGCTTCGGCCGCTGAGGCTTTGCGCTGTACCTCCAGCGGATTGATGCCGTCGGCCACGTCTTCCGCCATGGCGTAGGGAGACAGGAATTCATTGGCCGTCACAGTAACGACCGTGACCTTTGCTCCGAGTGCCTTGGCAAGAGCCAGGCCATGCTTGAGGCCTTTGTCCGCCAGCTCCGAACCATCGGTGGCGATGAGAATGTGCTTGTACATATTTACTCCATGCCGAGTGCTCACCGCATACTGTCCTACCAAATTCAGCCTGTCCACAAGCAGTTGAAGAGATCGGCATCGAGCACGTTATCGGCACGCAAGCGATGCACGCCCCGGATTCGGTGCGGAGAAAACTGGAAAGAAGCCTTGGAAATCAATGGCCCTTAAGGGGATGGTGGGCGATGACAGACTCGAACTGCCGACATCCTCGGTGTAAACGAGGCGCTCTACCAACTGAGCTAATCGCCCCCGACCGTGCATTTTACGGTCTGGCTCCGGCACTGGCCAGCGGGCCGAACCGGATGAATTATTGGCGCCTGATTAGGCGTAAACCACGGCGGCGTCAATAGCACCGCAGGGGAACCGGCACGGGCCGGAAACGGCAAGACCCCGGACGCCTGCCCGGGGCCAAACCAGACTCGATTGCGGCAATGAAGCCTAGTTCAGAGCATCCTTGAGGCCCTTGCCGGCCTTGAACTTGGGCTGGATGGAAGCAGGAATGTCGATTTCAGCGCCCGTGGCAGGGTTGCGGCCCTTGGTGGCCTTGCGCTGGGCAGCGGCGAACGTGCCGAAGCCGACCAGGCGAACTTCTTCGCCGTCCTTGAGCGCCGAGGTGATGGCCTCGAAAACAGCATCAACCGCTGCCGCCGCCTGGGCCTTGGTGAGATCAGCCTTTTCGGCGACAGCCGCGCTCAGATCGTTCTTGTTCATAGCGTTTCCTCACAATGAATATGCCCATCCGTTCGGACGAGCGGAAGCGGCCTCACCCTTTTACGATTCCGGGGCAAAAGCAAGGAAAACTGCGGGTTTCCCGGCGATTTCGCTCGCAAACTGGGGAAAATACCGGCCCAAAGTCCGATTGTGGCAAAAGCCTGACGCTTAAGGCAGCGCCAAAACGGCGGTGCATCGCCGGGACTGGCTGTCTCCCGAATCGATAGTGCCGGCAAAAAAAGAACGGCGCCCGGAGAGGACGCCGTTCCCGATTGTTCCGGGGCATTTCAGTGTTCAAGCAAAACCGCTGAAATGCCCCGGCTTTCGTCGTGTCGCGCGCGATCAGTGAGCCACGATCGCGCCGGCCTCGCCTTCGGGGGCCGGAACCGGCTTGGCGTCCTCGTCGAACGACCACTCGATGGCGACGGGCTGTTCGAGCAGGGCATGCTCAAGCACCTCACCCATCCGGCTGACAGGCACGATTTCCAGGCCTTCCTTGACGTTATCCGGGATCTCCTTGAGATCGCGGACGTTTTCCTCAGGGATCAGCACCTTCTTGATGCCGCCACGCAGGGCGGCAAGCAGCTTCTCCTTGAGGCCGCCGATCGGCAGCACCCTGCCCCGCAGGGTGATTTCGCCGGTCATGGCGACGTCATGGCGCACCGGAATACCCGTCATCACCGAAACGATGGCCGTTGCCATCGCGATGCCGGCCGAGGGACCATCCTTGGGGGTTGCCCCTTCCGGAACGTGCACGTGGATATCGCGCTTGTCGAACAGCGGCGGCTTGATGCCGTATTCGAGCGCCCGGGCCCGCACATAGGTCGCGGCAGCCGAGATCGACTCCTTCATCACGTCCTTGAGGTTCCCGGTCACGGTCATCTTGCCCTTGCCCGGGCTCATGATGCCCTCGATGGTCAGCAATTCGCCACCCACCGATGTCCAGGCCAACCCGGTCACCACGCCAACCTGCGGTTCGGCATCGATTTCGCCGTAGCGGAAGCGCGGGGCGCCGAGATATTCCTCGACGATCTCCGGGGTCACCACGATCTTCTTCTTGCCGGTCAGCAGGATATCCTTGACCGCCTTGCGCATCAGGTTGGCGATCTCACGCTTGAGGCTCCGCACGCCCGCTTCACGGGTGTAGCGCCGAGTCAAAAGGTGCAGGCTCTCGTCAGGCAACTCGAACTCTTCAGGGCGCAATCCATGCTCCTTGAAGCTTTCGGGAATGAGGTGACGGCGGGCGATTTCCCACTTTTCCTCGTCCGTGTAACCCGACAGCCGGATGATCTCCATCCGATCGAGCAAGGGGCCCGGGATGTTGAGCGTATTCGCCGTCGTCACGAACATCACGTCCGAGAGGTCGAAATCGACTTCGAGGTAATGATCGTTGAACGCCGAGTTCTGCTCGGGATCGAGCACTTCGAGCAGTGCCGAAGACGGATCGCCCCGGAAGTCCTGGCCCATCTTGTCGATCTCGTCGAGCAGGAACAGCGGATTGGCCTTCCCTGCCTTCTTGAGCGACTGGATCACCTTGCCGGGCATGGACCCGATATAGGTCCGCCGGTGGCCACGGATTTCCGCTTCATCGCGCACGCCGCCCAGCGACATGCGGATGTACTCGCGCCCCGTCGCCTTGGCGATCGAACGCGCCAGCGAGGTCTTGCCGACGCCCGGGGGGCCGACAAGGCACAGGATGGGGCCCTTTAGCTTGCCGGTCCGGCTCTGCACCGCGAGATACTCGATGATGCGTTCCTTGACCTTGTCGAGGCCGTAGTGATCGGAATCGAGCACGTTCTCGGCGAACTTGAGGTCGCGCTTGACCTTGCTCTTCTTGCCCCAGGGCACGTTGAGCAGCCAGTCGAGATAGTTGCGCACCACAGTCGCTTCAGCCGACATCGGGCTCATCTGCTTGAGCTTTTTCATCTCGGCGTCGGCCTTCTGCCGCGCTTCCTTGGAGAGCTTGGTCTTGGCGATGCGCTCTTCGAGCTCCTGGAGCTCGTTGGCACCGTCCTCGCCGTCGCCCAGCTCGCGCTGGATCGCCTTCATCTGCTCGTTGAGGTAATATTCGCGCTGGGTCTTTTCCATCTGGCGCTTGACCCGGCTGCGAATGCGCCGCTCAACCTGCAAAACCCCGATTTCGCCTTCCATCAGGCCGAGCACTCTTTCCAGCCGCGCGGTCACGCCCGGCGTGGCGAGAATGTCCTGCTTGTCCTGAATCTTGACGGCCAAATGGCTGGCAATGGTATCGGCAAGCTTGGAGTGATCCTCGATCTGGACGACCGCGGCCACGACCTCGGACGAGATCTTCTTGTTGAGCTTGACGTAGTTTTCGAACTCGGTGACCGCCGAGCGCGACAGGGCCTCCGCCTCGACGGCGTCATGGCCCTCGATCGGCAGCACATCGGCCTGCGCTTCGAAATAGTTCTCGGTCTGCACGTAATTGTCGATCCGGGCGCGATGCAGCCCTTCGACCAGCACCTTGACCGTGCCATCCGGCAGCTTGAGCAGCTGGAGAACGGTCGCAATGGTGCCGATCTCATAGATGCCTTCAGGCTCCGGGTCGTCTTCCTGGGCATTCTTCTGGGTCACGACCAGAATGTGCTTATCCTCGCGCATGACCTCTTCGAGCGCGCGCACCGATTTCTCGCGTCCCACGAAGAGCGGCACGATCATCGAGGGGAACACCACGATGTCGCGCAACGGCAGGACGGGATAAACCTTTTCGCGGTCGAACTCAACTGCGGTGGGTTGGGTATCGGACATGGACTACTATCCTTTCGCCGCTGCCGGCCAGGGAGGGAGAAAGCCGGCAACAAGTAGGGTCTTGCGGTTCAGTGTGCGCCTCACCCGTTAGGGATTGGCTAACCGAACCGACTCTTTGTCTCTTAAGATAGGGCAACCGCGCGCGTTCACAAGTTCAGCGCCAACAAATTCCCGCTTGCCCACCACATTGCGGGCATGCACGGCACGCATTGTTGCGTCATACGGACAATTCCGGAGGGTTTTCCGTCCCGGAACCGTTCTCGCCAGCCACGAAAAAGGCCCGAACGTGCGTCGGGCCTTTTCCAGCATATCCTTAGGTACGGCGCGCTCAGGCGCCGGACTTCATGTCTTCCTTGGCACGCTCGGCATAGATGTAGAGCGGACGCACGTCCTTGTTCTCCACCACGTCCTGGCTGATCACCACCTCTTCCACGCCATCGAGCGAGGGCAGGTCGTACATGGTGTCGAGCAGGATGGCTTCCATGATCGAGCGCAGGCCGCGTGCGCCGGTCTTGCGGGCGATAGCCTGACGGGCGATGGCCTTGAGTGCATCCTCGTGGAAGCTGAGCTGCACGTCTTCCATCTCGAACAGCCGCTGATACTGACGCACCAGGGCGTTCTTGGGCTCCGAAAGGATTTGCACCAGCGCGTCCTCGTCGAGGTCTTCGAGCGTCGCGATCACCGGCAGGCGGCCGATGAACTCGGGGATCAGGCCAAACCGGACCATGTCCTCGGGCTCGACTTCGCTCAGCACGTCGCCAACCCGGCGATCGAGCAAATCCTTGACTTCGGCGGTAAAGCCGATGGACGAGCCTTCGCCACGGGCCGAGATCACCTTTTCAAGTCCGGCAAACGCCCCGCCACAGATGAACAGGATGTTGGTCGTGTCCACCTGCAGGAATTCCTGCTGCGGATGCTTGCGCCCGCCCTGGGGCGGTACTGAGGCAACCGTGCCTTCCATGATCTTGAGCAGGGCCTGCTGCACGCCCTCGCCCGATACATCACGGGTGATCGAGGGGTTGTCGGACTTGCGCGAGATCTTGTCGACCTCGTCGATATAGACGATGCCGCGCTGGGCCTTGTCGACGTTATAGTCGGCAGCCTGAAGCAGCTTGAGGATGATGTTTTCTACATCCTCACCTACATAGCCCGCCTCGGTCAGCGTGGTCGCATCGGCCATGGTGAACGGCACGTCGAGAATGCGGGCCAGGGTCTGGGCCAAAAGAGTCTTGCCGCAACCGGTGGGGCCGATCAGCAGGATATTGGACTTGGACAGTTCCACATCCTGGTTCTTGGCTGCGTGGTGCAGGCGCTTGTAATGGTTGTGCACGGCGACCGAGAGCACCCGCTTGGCGCTCCGCTGGCCGATCACGTAATCATCGAGCACCTTGCAGATGTCGGCCGGGCTGGGCACGCCATCTGCGGACTTGACCATCGAGGTTTTGGATTCCTCACGGATGATGTCCATGCACAGCTCTACGCATTCATCGCAGATGAATACGGTTGGTCCGGCGATCAGCTTGCGGACTTCGTGTTGGGACTTCCCGCAGAACGAACAGTAAAGCGTGTTCTTGGAGGTGTCGCCGCTCGAATTTTCCTTGGACATCTAGCAACTCCAGAAGCGTTGCAAACGCTTGATTCAGTTTCGCCGGACTTTGACGATATCCGACGGTGCGTGAACAATCAGTAATTCACACCATGACCATAAAGGTCGATGAACGGGGGCGCAATCAGCTCGCATGAACCGCTTGCCCCCCAATTCCGGGGCCGGCAGACGGGGATCAGGCCCCGGTGTCCGGCACGACCCTCTTTTCATGAACATGGTCGATAAGCCCCAGTTCCCGGGCTTCTTCGGGCGAAAGGAACTTGTCGCGTTCAAGCAGGTCTTCCACCTGTTGATAATCCATGCCCGTGTGCTTCACGTATATTTCATTGAGCCGGCGCTTGAGGCTTTCGGCCTCACGGGCGTGAATCAGGATGTCGGTCACCTGGCCCTGATAGCCGCCCGAGGGCTGGTGCACCATTACCCGCGCGTTGGGCAGGCATCCGCGCATGTCCTTGTCGCCAGCCGTGAGCAGGAGCGACCCCATGGAGGCCGCCTGCCCCAGACACAGCGTCTGCACCTTGGGACGGATGAACTGCATGGTGTCGTAGATCGACAGGCCAGCCGTCACCACGCCACCGGGCGAGTTGATGTACATGGCGATTTCCTTCTTCGGATTTTCCGATTCCAGAAACAGCAGCTGTGCCACGATCACCGACGCCATGTTGTCCTCGACAACGCCGGTCACGAAAATGATTCGCTCGCGCAGCAGGCGCGAGTAGATATCGAAGGCGCGTTCTCCGCGGTTCGACTGCTCGACCACCATCGGCACAAGCGTGTTCATGTAAAGATCGACGGGATCTCGCATATGGGTAACTCCCCGGGGGACAGAATCGGCATTGCTGCCAGTGCAGACGATTGCTGCTTAATGGGCGGTAAACGGTCACATAGGCTTGGCTGGGATCGACTTCAATAGCAACCCTGGCGTGGCCTAATTATGACGCATGCTTAACGGCTGGCGCCCGGCCCCTAGACGAAGCTGACGGCCACGCCTTTCTTGCGGAAATACGATTGCATCAGCTTGCGGCCCTGCCGGTTGGGCTGCGCCAGTTTCGCGGTTTCAAACACTGCTTCGCTGACCCCCTCGCCCGCCATGGCCGTCTTGAGTTCGGCAATGCGCAGGTCCAGATCTTCGTTGTCGTTCTGAATCGCGGTATAAATGGCGTCGATGGCCTGGGGAACGGTGATATCGCTCACGATGGGTGCCCTCCGAAATGGTCAGGCCCTTCCCTAAACAATTTTCCGGGCAGCACAAGCCTTCACCAAAGCGCAGCGCGGCTGTCTCTGTCGATCTAATCGTGGACGATGTCGCTCAACACCTCGGGGATCAGTGGCGGCAGGTCCTCTGCGGTCATCCCCCGTTTGCCGAAGACTTCCGCTGCCCGTCCGTGGAGGAACGCCCCCGCCGCCGCCGCATCGAACCCGCCCATTCCCTGCGCCAGCAGCCCCCCGATCAGCCCGGCCAGCACATCGCCGGACCCGGCTGTCGCCAGCAATGGCGTTCCGGTCGTATTGATCACCGCCCGTCCGTCCGGTCTGGCGATCACCGTATCGGAGCCCTTGAGCAGCACCACCGCGCCCGAGCGTCTAGCCGCTTCGATCGCCATATCCGTCTTGGCGCCGCCGATCGCGCCGAACAGCCGCCGGAACTCGCCCCCATGGGGTGTGAGCACCACCGATAGCGGCTGACGCCTGCGGATCGCCGAAAACAAATCGTCCGGATTCCCCTCAAAACTGGTCAGCGCATCGGCATCGAGAACGAGACGCGCCCGACTTTCCAGCGCCACCAGGACTTTTTCCCTCGTTGCGTCCCCAACCCCTGCTCCCGGCCCGATGACCAAGGCGTTTTTCCGTTCGTCTTCGAGCAGCGCTGCAAGCTGGTTGGCGTCCGCGGCTTCGGCCAGCATGATGGCGGTGACATGCGCTGCGTGGACGCCCAGCGCTACCCGGTCACCAGCCAGCGTGACCAGCCCGGCCCCCACCCTCGCCGCCCCCATGGCGGCCAATCGTGCCGCGCCGGTGTGCAGCGCGTCGCCAGAGACCACCACACAATGCCCTGCATCGAATTTATGCCCATCGGGCTTGCGCTCCGGCAATTGCCACAGGCGGGGATCGTTCTCGAACAGCTCGATCCCGATCTCATCGAGCACCGTGTCGGGAATGCCGATATCTGCGAGCAGAACCACTCCGCACAGCCCCGCACCCGGATAGAGCAGATGTCCCGGCTTGTGGCGGAAGAAGGTGACCGTGAGATCCGCCTTGACCGCAGCTCCTGATATCGCGCCGCTGGCTCCATCCACGCCGCTGGGGATATCCACGGCCACCACCTGCGCGTCGCTGGCATTGATGGCGTCGATCACCTCGGCCAGTTCGCCCTCGATGCCGCGCGACAGGCCCGCCCCGAACAGCGCATCGACGATGATCCCGAAGCCCGAACATATGTCAGGGCTCAGCGGCTCCACCGGCCCGCGCCACATGCGCGCCATGATCGCCGCATCGCCGTGCAGATCGGCCTTGCTGCCCGCAAGCCCCAGCCGCACCGGCCATCCCCTGTCGGACAGCAATCGTGCCACGACAAACCCATCGCCACCATTGTTGCCCGGCCCGCACAACACCAGCACCGGTTGCAATACGAAGCGCTGGGCAATCTCATAGGCAACCGCCTGCCCCGCGTTTTCCATGAGCGACAACGAAGCCACCCCGGCGTCGATCGCCAGCCGGTCGGCCTGCCCCATCTGCTTTGGGGTCAACAGATCCTGCACCCGTAAACTCCCGATTTCCTGAGCGCCCCCACGGCCCGGCAACGAAAAAGGGCCCCGCAAGCGGAGCCCTTGTTCATTGTGCGAGTTCTGTGTCGATAACGTGGCCGTGATCGGCCCGCGCGATCAGTGTGCGTGATCGTTGTCGATATCGAAACCGTCTTCGCCTTCGCGAACCAGCTTGGCCAGTTCGTCGCGGGCGATGGTCTTATCAGTCACATCAGCCAGTTCGACGATGAAATCGATGACCTTGTTTTCAAAGATCGGCGCGCGCAGTCCGGCCAGCGCCTGCTGGTTCTTGCGGTAGAAGTCGTACACTTCCTGCTCCTGGCCCGGGAAGCGGCGGACTTCGGCGATCAGCGCCTGCTGGTGCTCTTCGTCGCTGACGGTGATCTCGTTGACGTTGCCGATTTCAGCAACCACGAGGCCGAGACGCACGCGGCGCTCTGCGATCTTCTGGTATTCCTCGCGAGCCTTGTCCTCGGTCGTGCCCTCGGATTCGAACGTCTTGCCGTGATGCTCGACCTCATGCTTGACGCGATTCCAGATAGCGTTGAACTCGGCTTCGACCAGCTTTTCCGGCACGTCGAACTTGTGGCCTTCGTCCAGCGCATCGAGCACGAGGCGCTTCACGCGCTGCTGGGACAGGCTCTTGTTCTGGGCTTCGATCTGGTCCCGGATCGCCTTTTTCAGGGCTGCCAGGTCTTCGAGGCCGAGCGTCTTGGCAAATTCGTCGTTGAGTTCGACATCGGCCTTGGGGCCATCGACGTGCAGGATCGTCACTTCGAACTGTGCCTTCTTGCCGGCCAGTTCAGCATTCTGATAATCTTCGGGGAACGTGACTTCTACGGTCTTTTCCTCGCCCTTCTTCAGGCCGACAAGGCCCTCTTCGAAGCCGGGAATGAACTGGCCCGACCCCACAACGATGTGGGTATGCTCTGCCGAGCCGCCATCGAACGGTTCGCCGTCGATCTTGCCGACGAAGGACAGGCCGACATTGTCGCCATCTTCCACGACGCCTGCGTCGCCTTTATCCTCGTAGCCGCGGTTCTGCTTGAAGAACTTTTCGACTTCCTCATCCACCTGCGCGTCGGTCACCTCGACCACCGGCTTTTCGATCTTGATGGACTTGAAATCCATCAGTTCGACCGGCGGGAGCACTTCATAGGACACCGAGAACGCGAGATCGGTTTCGCCGTCCAGAACCCGGTTGATGACGGCCTGGTCTTCCGAAAGATCGATTTCCGGCTGGGCAGCGGCCTTTTCCGAACGCTCTTCGAGGGTCTTGGAAACGGTATCGTTGATCGAATCCTGGAGCACTTCGCTCATCAGCGAGCGGCCGTACACCTTCTTGAGGTGCGAGGTCGGCACCTTGCCCGGACGGAAGCCCTTGAGCTGTACCTGGCCCCGAACTTCGTCGAGCTTCTCGTCGAGGCGCGATGCGAGCACCGTCGCCGGAATGACCACATCGAGCTTGCGGCGCAGCCCTTCGTTCAGAGTTTCAGTAACGTTCATTTCTGTTCGATCCCGTATTTGGATTCCGCCGGCGGCAAGCCGGTGCGTTTGACACTTTCGAAAAGGCCGAGCGATCGAGGCTGGTGCGGGTGAGAGGAGTCGAACCTCCACGCCTTGCGGCGCTGGAACCTAAATCCAGTGCGTCTGCCAGTTCCGCCACACCCGCGCGCCTCGTGCGCCGGGCGCCGAGTTGGAACGCGGTCTAGCCCAAGATCGGTTTCCAGTCAAAGGCTCATTGACCGGCCCCACATGAGTTTGCGCTCAGTCCAGTGGTGCCCAGGCGTCAGGACGGGCCATCGCCCGTAGTCCTTTTCGCACCATTTGCCGGTCATTTTCCATGCGTAGTGCCTAAAAATAAGGCACACGCCGACCTAGCTCTTGAGAGAAAACCTTCACTATCCGCTCTATCCAATTGAATTATAACTTCTTTTATTTGGCGCAATCATCTGGCACGGCGTATGCTTTCCTTAACGCGCAGCCCGGCAATCAGGAGACATGGGACGTGAAGAAAATCGAGGCCATCGTAAAACCTTTCAAGCTCGATGAGGTCAAGGAGGCCCTGCAAGAGGTTGGCCTGCAAGGCATCACCGTTACCGAGGCCAAGGGATTCGGGCGTCAGAAGGGCCATACCGAGCTCTATCGGGGCGCCGAATATGTGGTCGATTTCCTGCCCAAGGTCAAAGTCGAGGTCGTGGTTCCCGATCAGCTGGCCGACAAGGCTATCGAAGCGATCCGCAATGCCGCCCAGACCGGACGCATCGGCGATGGCAAAATTTTTGTCTCGACGGTCGAACAGGCAATCCGCATCCGCACCGGCGAAAGCGGCGACGCCGCCCTTTAACCGCACACACCAACACCAGACATTTGGAAACTTCCATGAGTTCAGCAAGCGACCTGATCAAGCGGATCGGGGATGAAGGCATCAAATATGTGGACCTGCGGTTCACCGATCTGCGCGGCAAGCTCCAGCACGTCACAATGGACGCCTCCGTGGTTGATGCCGATCTGTTCGAAGAAGGGGTGATGTTCGACGGGTCCTCGATCGCCGGCTGGAAGGCGATCAACGAAAGCGACATGGTGCTCATGCCCGATCTGGCATCGGCCTATATGGACCCGTTCTTTTCCGCCCCAACCCTGTGCATCAACTGCGATATTCTCGAACCGGCCACCTATCAGCCCTACAACCGCGATCCGCGCTCGATTGCCAAAAAGGCCGAGGCCTATGTGGCCACCGCCGGCATCGGTGACAGCGTCGTGTTCGGTCCGGAACCGGAATTTTTCCTGTTCGACGATGTCCGCTATTCCACCTCCACCTATTCGGTGGGCTTCGAGGTCGAGGCGGGCGAACTCATCACCAGTTCTTCCGCCCATTATGAAGGCGGCAATAACGGCCACCACATCGGGCTCAAGAAGGGGTATTTTCCGGTCCCGCCTCTCGACAGCGCGCAGGATATCCGTGGGGAAATGCTCGAAGCCCTGGCTTCGATGGGCGTCGTTGTTGAAAAGCACCACCACGAAGTGGCCTCGGCCCAGCACGAACTCGGCATCAAGTTTGCGCCCATGATCGAGGCCGCCGACCATGTGTTGCTGTATAAATACGGCGTGCAGCAGGTCGCCCAGTCCTATGGCAAGACGGCCACTTTCATGCCCAAGCCGGTCTATGGCGACAACGGATCAGGCATGCACTGCCACCAGTCGATCTGGAAAGGCGGCAAGCCGCTGTTCGCCGGCGATGGCTATGCCGGTCTGTCGGAGACGTGCCTTTATTATATCGGCGGCATCATCCGCCACGCCCGCGCCATCAACGCCTTCACCAATCCGACCACCAATTCCTACAAGCGGCTGGTGCCAGGTTTCGAAGCCCCGGTCCTTTTGGCCTATTCGGCCCGCAACCGCTCCGCATCGTGCCGCATTCCGTTCGGGCAGTCGCCCAAATCCCGCCGCGTGGAAGTGCGCTTCCCCGATCCTCTTGCCAACCCATACCTCGCCTTCACGGCGTTGTTGATGGCAGGCCTCGATGGCATCCGTAACAAGATCCATCCGGGCGATCCGATGGACAAGGATCTGTACGAATTGCCCAAGGAAGAGCTGCGCGACATTCCCACCGTCGCCCTGTCGCTGCGCGAAGCGCTCGATAGCCTCGATGCGGATCGCGATTTCCTCAAGGCCGGCGGGGTCATGGATGATGATTTCATCGACGCTTACATTGCGCTCAAGATGGAAGAAGTCTCCAGGCTTGACCACACGCCGCACCCGGTCGAATACGAGATGTATTATTCCGCATAAGTCCCGTCTTATTAAACCTGCGACTTATTACGACAGGGGCCCTTCGGGGCCCTTGTTTTGTCGCGGTGTACCGCGATGTTAAAATGGTCTTCGACAGTGAAAGGCCGCCGCATGCGCACACCGACATCTTATCTTGTCGCCGCCCTTTTTACCGCTATCGGCACGCTGCCTATCGCCCCGATCCTGGCGTTGGAATCCTCCCGCCTGCACGAGATCGAAGCCATTCTCGACACAGCCGAAACGATTACCCCGCTGGAAACGGTCATTGTCTCCCTTGATGGCGAGATCATCGCCCAGCGCGGCTTTCACGGCCATTCGGTGTCCGAGCCCACCAACATCAAGTCGGCGTCAAAGCCCATCATCGGGGCAATGGTTGGTATTGCCATCGACAAGGGCTTACTCGAAGGGCCCGACCAGCCCATCGCCAGCCTGCTGTCCGATGCGTTTCCGCCCGATCCCGATCCCCGTCTCGATGCCATCACCGTCGGCCATTTGCTCTCCATGCAGGCCGGACTGGAAGGAACATCTGGCGACAATTACGGTCGCTGGGTGGCAAGCGACGATTGGGTGCGTTCTGCCCTCGCCCTGCCCTTTGCCGATGATCCCGGCGGCGCCATGATCTATTCCACCGGTTCCACCCACCTGCTCTCGGCCATTCTCACCCGGGTCGGCGGCGCATCCACGCTCGATCTGGCCCGCGACTGGTTTGTCGACCTGGACGGATTTGCCATCGCTGGCTGGCTGCAGGATCCGCAAGGCCTCTATCTGGGCGGCAATGAGATGGCGATGACGCCACTCTCGCTGCTGGCGTTTGGCGAATTGATCCGCAATGGCGGCAAAACCGGCGACGGCCAGCAGATCGTCCCCGGCGACTGGATCGAAACCTCGTTTGAGCCGCGCACCACCTCCCGCCTCACCCATGGCCCTTATGGCTATGGCTGGTTCCTGGGTAATTTCGGCGGCGAAGAGTTCGCGTACGGTTGGGGATATGGTGGCCAGATGCTCTATGTGGCCCGCGCTGCCGGACTGACCGTCGTAATGACCTCAGACCCCACCAGCCCTTCGGACGGCAATGGCCACCGTGAACGCCTCAACGCCTTGCTGGCCGACATCGTAAAAGCAGTCAGCCCACCCGTTTCTGGAGCCGCTGATTTGTAATCAGAGGCTCCAGTTCATTGCTTTGTCGCGTTTCCGAAGCGAACAACCGGCTCCACTTGTTCTGGAAACGCTCTAGTTCGCGATTTTCGGTGCCATCTTGCGCGCCAGGATCAGCGCTGCCTCGCGGGTGATATCGGCATGGGCCAGCACCTTGTCGGTGAGATATCCATGCGCATCCATCTGCACCCCGTGCGCCTCGATGATCGCCCTTGCATGCACCGGCTTGAGGGTTTCGCGATAATCGCGCGCCGTGCGCTTGCCGCCAGCGGCCTTGTGGGTTTCTTCCAAAAGCCCGATCGCGTTGGCAATGCCCTTTTCATCCACCGGAATGCGCATATGCGCCGCCAGCGCCTTGAGTTCCCGCGGCCCCTGGGCGCGAAGGTCTTCAAAGCGGATGACATGGACTTCCGGCTGCCGCACGCCGGTCCAACTCGCAACGTTCTGGCTCCAGGACCCTTGCGGTTCGGACACATTGTGCACGCTCGACCGCACCCGCCGGTCCACCGTCATCATCGCCTCGATCACCCGCATGGGCTGCATGCCGGTGGCATCGATCAGCGATGCGGCCACATCGAGCGGATTGCGCACGATATAGACACCGCCGGAGCTCACGCTGGTGTTGAACGTGGGATGGCCATGGAACGTGCCGCGAATGGCGTGGGTCCGAATAACGGGGAATCCCTTGTGCTCGCTGGCAAGAAACTGATGCACCAGAGGCCGCGCTTCGGCGACCTCGGTCTCCCCCAGTTCCGAGGCGTCCTTGCCCGTCACTTCCTTATAGAAGCGGCCATGGGAATCGAGCGGAATGATATTGTCGATATTGCGCATATCGATGCGCTTTGGCGGGTTGGGCTGCGCCATCGCCACCATCAGGAAGATGGCGGAACGCACCCACCTGCTGCCCGAACGCGGATAGGAGGCGACGAAATAAAGGGGGCGGATCGGTTTTGCCTGTGGTTCGGACACGCACGGAACTCCAAAGGATGTTCCGAACTAGTTATCCGCCGTTGCGCGAGCACGCAACCGCTCACGGGCTCAAGCGAGGAAAAACAGGGTCACAAGCCCCGGCATGATGACAGCCTTGGGCAGGTAAAGGTGGGCAAGCCGGTACGCAGAACTTTTCAACCCGGCCTGCAGCCACCTGAACACTTCGTGCGCCATTCCTGACGCGTGATACGCAGCATCAGGCGAAGATTTCGCACGCATACGGCAACTCCAGACACATGAACCGTATGACTGAAATTTCTAGCTGAACTGACTTAAGAAAGTGCTGATGAGTGGCAAAGCCAAAGTAAATGCGCGCGGTTTTTCCTCCCTCTTGTGTCCCAAGATGAGAATGCCCCACCAACAGCCACTCGCGCTCCTGCGGCGTCAACCGTGTTGAAAAGCAGCGGAAACTGTGATGATTCAGCGGGCGCGGCAGACCATATGATAGTGTCAATTCATTCCTGATTCGCTTGCCGCGATATTTCGAGGCCCATGACCGACAACAACGATCTTTTTGGCGCCCCAGCGCCCCAGGCGGCTCCCGAGCCCCGCCCTGCGCCCCCTGCCCCCGCCACCACGGGCGGCGGGACCTACACGGCTGCCGATATCGAAGTTCTCGAAGGTCTCGAACCGGTCCGGCGTCGCCCCGGAATGTATATCGGGGGCACCGACGTCAATGCCCTGCACCACCTGTTTGCCGAAGTCATCGACAATGCGATGGACGAGGCGATCGGCGGCTATGCCACCCGCATCGAGGTACATCTGGGCGAAGACGGTTATGTCACCGTTGTCGATAACGGACGCGGTATCCCCGTGGGCACCCACCCCAAGCGCCCCAACCTGTCGGCGCTCGAAGTGATCATGACCACGCTTCACGCTGGCGGCAAATTCGATTCCAAGGCTTACGAGACCTCCGGCGGCCTGCACGGCGTCGGCGTCTCGGTGGTCAATGCGCTCACCGACGACCTGGTCGTCGAAGTCGCCATCGACCAGACCCTCTATCGCCAGACCTATTCGCGCGGCCATGCCACCTCGCAGCTGGAAAATCTTGGTCGGGTCAACAACAGGCGCGGCACCAGCATCCGCTTCCATCCCGATCCGCAGATTTTCGGCTCGTCGATCAAATTCGTGCCCGATCGCATCTTCCGCATGACCCGCGCCAAGGCCTATCTGTTCGGCGGCGTGGAAATCCGCTGGTCCTGCGATCCGTCGCTCGCCACCGAAGCGGTCCCGGCCAAGGCGACGTTCCATTTCCCCGGCGGCCTGCGCGATTTCATCGAACGCCGCATCGAGGGCAAGACCCGCATCATTGATGACGTGTTTTCCGGGCGCACCGGCAAATCCGGCGGCCATGGTTCCGTTGAATGGGCGATTTCGTGGTATCTGGGCGATTCCTTTACCACCTCCTATTGCAACACCGTGCCGACCCCCGAGGGCGGCACCCATGAATCCGGGTTGCGCACCGCCCTGTTGCGCGGGCTCAAGAATTACGCCGATCTGGTCGGCAACAAGCGCGCCTCCGCGATCACATCGGAAGACGTGCTGGGACATTGCGGCGCGATGTTGTCGGTGTTCATTCGCGAGCCCGAGTTCGTTGGCCAGACCAAGGATCGACTGGCCTCAGGCGAAGCGACCCGCATCGTCGACAATGCAATCCGCGACGCTTTCGATCACTGGCTGACCGCCTCGCCCAATCAGGCCAACAAGCTGCTCGAATGGACCATCGAGCGGGCCGAGGACCGGTTGCGGCGGCGCAAGGAAAAAGAGATCGACCGCAAGTCGGCCACCCGCAAGCTGCGCCTGCCTGGAAAGCTGGCAGATTGCAGCCAATCGGCTGCCGAGGGTGCGGAACTGTTCATCGTGGAAGGCGATAGCGCTGGCGGCAGCGCCAAGCAGGCGCGCGACCGCAAGAGCCAGGCCATTCTGCCGCTGCGCGGCAAGGTGCTCAACGTCGCCGGCGCCAGCCGCGACAAGCTCGCCGCCAACCAGCAGATCGCCGATCTGTTACAGGCGCTGGGCTGTGGCACCCGCGACAAATATCGCGAAGACGATCTGCGCTACGACAAGATCATCATCATGACCGACGCCGACGTGGACGGCGCTCATATCGCATCTTTGCTGATGACGTTCTTTTATCAGGAATTGCCGAAACTCATCGAGGACGGGCACCTCTATCTCGCCCTGCCCCCGCTCTATCGTCTGTCGCAGGGTGCCAAGACCGCCTACGCCATGGATGACGAGCACAAGGACAGATTGCTGGCGGAAGAGTTCACCGGTCGGGGCAAGGTCGAAATCACCCGCTTCAAGGGCCTTGGCGAAATGCCTCATGCGCACTTGAAAGAAACGACCATGAACCCCAAATCCCGGACATTGTTGCAGGTGCGCGTCGTCTCCGACCGCACCCAGACCAGCGACACGGTCGACCGGCTGATGGGCAACAAGCCTGAAGCCCGGTTCGAGTTCATTTCCGAAAATGCCTCATTTGTGACCGCTGTGGATGTCTGATCCGACAGGCTGCGACACCACGTTAATCTAGATGGCCAAATCAAGATTGACTTGAACTCAAGGTAGTTTATGGTCCCGCCCGTCAGAGGCCATACCCGTTTGACCGTACGTATTGTTGTACGGCATTGAGCTTGGAGCGTTTGCGGCGGTGTTTTTTATCACGTCTGCCGCGTCATAGTGCGTTAAGCGTCAGGTGTGGATGAAGTGTACCGATTTCCGCTGGCGACACATCGAAAAGGAATTGATCCGGGCTTCTCCCGTTGCTTCCTTGTTCTCTGATCCGAACATGATGGACATCCGATTTGACTGTTGAATTTTCCGAGCTGGGCTTGGGCGACAAAGTCACCGAAGCGGTGATCGCCGCCGGTTACACCCGGCCAACCGATATCCAGGCGCAGGCCATTCCCCACGTCCTTGAGAAAAAGGACCTGATCGGCATTGCCCAGACCGGAACCGGCAAGACCGCTTCGTTCGTCCTGCCGATGCTGACCTTGCTCGAAAAGGGTCGGGCCCGGGCGCGCATGCCGCGCACGCTGATCCTTGAGCCGACCCGCGAACTTGCCGCGCAGGTACACGAAAACTTTGAAAAATACGGCAAGAATCACCGTCTCACCGTCGCTTTGCTGATTGGTGGCGTGTCGTTCGAAGACCAGAACAAGAAGCTCGATCGCGGCGCTGACGTGCTGATCGCGACCCCGGGCCGCATGCTCGACCACTTCGAACGTGGACGTCTGCTGCTCACCGGCGTCGACATTCTTGTCATCGACGAGGCCGACCGCATGCTCGATATGGGCTTTATTCCCGATATCGAACGGATTTGCGGATTGCTGCCGGCGCGGCGGCAGACCCTGTTCTTTTCCGCGACGATGCCGCCGGAAATCCAGAAGCTCACCCAGCGCTTCCTGCACGATCCGGTCCGCGTCGAAGTCGCCCGGCAGAACTCGACCGCCGACACCATCGATCAGAAACTGCTTAAGGTCGGCAAGACGCCAGCTGAAAAGCGCGCCGCCCTGCGTGACCAGATTCGCGCCGCCAAGGATCTGCAAAACGCCATCGTCTTCTGCAATCGCAAGCGTGACGTGGCGATCGTCGCGCGCTCGCTCGAACGCCACGGCTTTTCAGCCGGCGCGCTGCATGGCGACATGGACCAGAAGTCGCGCATGGAAACCCTCGACAGCTTTCGCGCCGGTGCTTTGCCAATCCTCGTTGCGTCCGACGTTGCGGCGCGCGGGCTCGATATCCCGGCGGTCAGCCATGTGTTCAACTTCGATATTCCGACCCATGCGGAAGACTATGTGCACCGGATCGGGCGCACCGGTCGTGCCGGACGCTCGGGCTCCGCGATCACCCTGGTCGGGCCCGGCGAAAGCAAATATGTCGACGCCATCACCAAGCTGATCCAGCGCGACATCGAATGGCTGCCTTCGGGGTCAAAGCCCGCTGCTGCAGCTGCTCCTGCTCAGGATAGCGCTTCCGAAGAGCGCAACAGCCAGGCCCGTCAGAAGGACAAGCCCGCCAAGCAGCCCAACCCACAGCCGGCCAAAGCCAAGCCGGTTGCCAAGGCAGCTTCGGAGGAGCAGGCGCCGCGTCATCGCGAACGCCAGCGCCGCCACAGTGATGACGACACTCCGGTCAGCTTCAAGACCGAGGGTCACATCCCGGCCTTCCTGCTGCGCTCGACCGGCAAGCGCGTCTAGCGTTGTTTTCCCGCTGAACCATTCAAGAAAAAGGGGTCCGTTCTGCACGGACCCTTTTTTATATAAGCCACCACTTCTGTTGGTCGGCAAATCCGATCAGTTGCCGTCGAGGCCAGTAATCCGGCCAGCAAATTTTTCCAGAAACTCGGCACGGTGTCGGGGCAATATCCGCACGGTGAAGCGCGTGCCGGTCTCGTCGGGTTCGCTCCGCTCGATCACTTCGGCATTGGCGTATAGCCAGCCCGGCTCCGATCCGGCCTCGTGCGGCACCAGCACCGAGAACAGCCTTGCGTCCTGCGCCAGGGCCTTTTCGATCGCGGTGAGCAGTTCGGGGATGCCCTCTCCGGTGAGAGCCGAAACCGCAACGGCCCCTACCGTCTTGCCCATCGGCACGATCCCCGAAATCGCCGCCTTGCCGTCCTCGGACAGGTTGTCGATCTTGTTCCAGACCTCGATTATCGGCGTATTTTCTCCCGTTACGCCGAGATCGGCCAGCACCGCCAGCACGTCGGCCGCTTGCGCCGTGTGGTCGGGATTGGACACATCGCGTACATGCAAAATCACCTGGGCCTGGGTCACCTCTTCCAGCGTGCCGCGGAATGCGGCGATCAGGTCGGTGGGCAGGTCCGAGATGAACCCCACCGTATCCGAGAGGATGATATCGCGCCCGTGAGGCAGCGTTGCCCGGCGCACCGTGGTGTCCAGCGTTGCAAACAACAGGTCCTCGGCCATCACGTCAGATCCGGTAATGGCGTTGAAAAGGCTCGATTTACCGGCGTTGGTATAGCCTACAAGCGCCACCACCGGGAACGGCACCGCTGCGCGCGGTCCGCGCTGCAACTGGCGGGTGCGCCGCACTTTTTCGAGGCGGCGCTCCAGCGACAGGATACGATCCTGAATCTGGCGGCGGTCGGATTCGATCTGCGTTTCCCCCGGCCCGCCCAGAAATCCGCTCCCCCCGCGCTGGCGCTCAAGGTGCGTCCAGGAGCGCACGAGACGACCCTTCTGATAGTTGAGGTGGGCGAGTTCGACCTGCAACACGCCTTCGCGGGTAGCGGCGCGTTCCCCGAAAATTTCAAGGATCAGCCCGGTCCGGTCGAGGATTTTCACCCCGATCTCGCGTTCGAGGTTGCGCTGCTGGATCGGCGAGAGCGCGGCGTCAATCACCACCAGTTCGAGGTCGAGTTCCTCGGCCCATTCGGCGAGTTGAGCCACCTGCCCGCCGCCCAGATAGGTGGCCGGCCGGATTTCGCGTACGCGAAAAATTTCGGTGAACACCAGGTCGAGCGAGATGGCGGCCGCCAGCCCAATGAACTCGGCATGGCGCACGTCGGCGGGGCGGGAATAGCGGATGCTCTTGACGTCAGGCGTGACCAGCCCGGTGCGCGTTGGCGCAACGATACGGTCGATCAGGCCTTTTTCGTGTCCGTTACCGGTGTCGGTCAATCGGTGTTGCTCTCGGGGTCGAAAAGCTGGATCGGAGCGCCCGGCATGATCGTCGAAATCGCATGCTTATAGACAAGCTGGCTCTGGGCATCCCGGCGCAGCAGCAGACAGAAATTGTCGAACCAGGTGATCACACCCTGCAATTTCACGCCATTGACGAGGAATATCGTCACGGGAACCTTGTTCTTGCGGATGTGATTGAGAAAAGCATCCTGAAGGTTCTGCTGTCTTTCACTGGGCATTGTCCGGCCTCTTGTTTGCGTCGGGCTCAGCGTTGCGCGTCTGGCCCGATTATCTCGTTCCCCTGTGACACTTAGCATAGGGCCGCCCTGCCCCGATCACGCCGTGCCTGTCAAAGGCGTAAACTATGGCATATTCGCAAGGGAGCGCCTAGAGCACCTTCGGGAAATCTTTCAGTCTTTCAACGAAGTGCCCCGGTCTTTCAAAATCCGGTGTTAAAACGCGCTGGCCATGTGTCACCAGCGGTTGCCCGCCAGGGCCGCAAGCAGCACCAGGATTTCGATCCGCGCCACGGCCCCAAGTATGGCTATGGTGAGCAGGGTGGAACTGGAAACACCCCCATCCGCCAAATCCGGCGCCGCCGAAACCAGCACATTGCCCACCTGCGAGAACGCTCCCGTCGCAAGCGCCATGGCCGCTGGCAGTTCATACCCTTGCGCAGCAAAGATCTGAATGGCGATGGTGAGGGTCAGAACCGCCAGAAAAAACGCGCTCCACACCGCCTTGGCGATGGCCCGCTGCTCCTCATCATATTGCACATCATCGCGCAGCATGGCGTTGGGATAGACCAGCCGTTCGAGTTCATTGCCCACATGGCGCAGCATGGTCAAAAGGCTATAGGCCTTGATCCCCCCGGCGGTCGAATAGGAACAGCCCCCGATAAACACCACGATCAGGATCACTTCGAACGGAATCGACAGGCCCAGGCTGCGGTCATGGCTGATGCCGGTGGTGGTGGCGATCGAGACGATGTCGAACACATAGCGGAACGCTGTGTCCGCCAATCCGTGATCGTTGCGTGGTCCGAAAATCGCCGCCGCGATGGCCAGCGCGATCAACACTCCCAACGCCGTCAGATACAGTCGGCCCTCGGCGCTCTCGCGTGATTGCGTCCGGTCCCGGGCCAGCACCAGCTTGTGCCACACGATACTGGTCGCCCCCAGCACCATGAACACCAGCATCACCAGTTCGGCAGCCGGATTGGCGAGCACAGTCCCCTCGGCGGCTCCGGGGACGAACCCGTTGGTCGATATCATGCTCATGGCCGTGATCACCGCCGTATCGGCGGGCACCCGCATCACGATCAGCAGCACCGCACAGAGCACCGTCAGCCCAAGATACGGAGCGGCAATGGCCCGCAGGGTCGTGAGGATACGCGGATCGTCCTCGGTCTGCGCATGCTGGACGCGCCGCAGATTGGTGTTGGGCATGCCCCCCACCTGATAGGGCCCCAGTACATAGACAGCAAGCGCCAGGGTCATCAGGCCGCCGATCCAGGCTGTCGTCCCGCGATAGAACGCCATGGACGGCGCGATCTCGGCGGGCGGCACCAATGTGGTGCCCAGCGTGACCGCCGCCGAGCTGGCTTCAAACAGGGCCTCGATCGGCCCCTGCCCTTCAACCAGCATGAATACCGGCATGGCGGCAACGATCAGGCTGAGCCACACCACGATGGCAGCGGTGAAGACCCCGGCCCGATTGAGCGGCCGGGCGCGCGGGCTGAGCGCCAGAATGGCGGTGACGGACAGAAACCCATAGCCGAGCGCGATGAGAAACAGCGCTTCAAGCGCCGCGAAATTGCCCTCCAGCAGCGCCACCAGCAAGGGCAGCATCATCGAGAGCGCGAACACTCCCAACACCCCCGCCGCTAGCACCCCGATGGTCGGCAATGCCGAACCCCCTTTATTGAGCGTATCTTGCCGGAAACGCGCCTGATCAGAAAAAGTCGATGCTCACCCGGAACATCTGCTCGACCTGCCGCAGACTGGCGGCCAGAGCAAAGACGATGACGAAATCCCCGGCCCGGATCACCGTATCGCCGGTCGGCATGATCGGCTGGCTGCCACGCACGATGGCGCCGATCCTGATTCCGGGCGGCAGCTTGAACTCGCGCAGCGGCCTGCCCACCAGTGTCGAGGTTTCCAGCGCTTCCGCCTCAAGGATTTCCGCCGCGCCATTGGCGAGCGTATAGACCCCGCGAATGCGCCCGCGCCTCACATGGCGCAGCACCTTGGAAACGGTGATGGCGCGCGGGTTGACGAAGGCGTCCACGCCCAATCGCCGCGCCACGCGCGGGTAGTTGGTCTGATTGACCAGCGCAATATTGGCGCGGCACCCCATCTCGCTGGCGATTACCGATGAGAGGATGTTGGTCTTGTCGTCATTGGTGAGCCCCAGAAACATGTGCGCATCGCGGATATCGACTTCGCGCATGATGTCGCTGGCCATGGCATCGCCATACACCACGACGGCGCGCTTCAGCTCTTCAGCGGCTCTTTGGGCATTGTCGCGATTGCTTTCGACAAGCCGCACCGAAACCGATGGATCGGTTTCCTCGATCCGTCCGGCCACATAGCGCCCCACATGGCCTGCCCCGGCGATCACGATGCGCGATGGCGGGGCTTCGTCGCGTCCGAACAGGCCGAGCACGCGCTGCACCTGATCGCGCGATACCGCAACGATAGCCTGATCACCGGCAATCATCTGCTCGTGGGAGTGCAGCACCCGCATTTCCCCGTCGCGACGCACGCCCATCACGGTGGCGTCGAGGCCGGGAAACAGGTCGGTGAGGTGCCGCAAGGGCGTATCGATCACCGCGCAATCCTCGGTGACGTTGACCTCGATCACCAGAACCTTGCCGTCCTCGAACGAGATGATTTCATTGGCGCCGGGATAGGCCATGCGTTGCAGGATCAGTTCGCCCACTTCGATCTCGGGCGAGATGATCACATCGATGGGCAGGTGTTCGCGTGAAAACAGGGTGCTCCATTCGGGATCGAGATAGCTGCGCGAGCGGATACGGGCGATCCGCGTGGGCACCTCGAAAATCGCGTGAGCGATCTGGCAGGCCACCATGTTGACCTCATCCACCTGGGTCACGGCGATCAGCATGTCGGCATCATTGGCCCCGGCCTGCGCCAGCACTTCGGGATGCGAGCCGTGCCCATGCAGGCCTCTGGCATCGAGCGTATCGCGCACCCTCTGGACAAGCGCGGGATTGTGGTCGATGACCGTCACCTCATTGCCTTCAGCAGACAGGCGTTCGGCGATGCCGTATCCCACCTGTCCTGCTCCGCAGATAATGACTCTCATGGCATTGTCCCGCGTCCGACCCGGTTTTCAGTGTTATCACGCGCGACCGGCGACACGCCAGCGCCGGCCTACCCCCCAGAGGGGTGTGCGATTTAAAGGCCTAGAGACTTGATCTTGCGGTGCAATGCGCTGCGCTCCATGCCCACAAACTCTGCGGTTTTCGAAATATTGCCGCCAAAGCGCTCGATCTGGGCAATCAGATATTGCCGCTCGAACACTTCGCGGGCTTCGCGCAAGGGCAGGCTCATCAGGTGGGCCGAAGAATCTGAATCGCTATCGCCGATTGTGGGCAGCACCTCGGAAATATCGGGGGGCAGCATCGCTGCGGTGATCACGCCATCGGAAGGCTGCTGATCGCGCACGAGGATCAGCAGGCGTTCGATGGCGTTGCGCAATTGCCTGGCGTTGCCGGGCCAGTCCTGCCCCTGCAAGACCGCGATGGCATCATCACCGAACAGGAAGCGCGGCAAATTGTGCATCCGCGCCAGTTGCGCCACGAACACATCGACCAGCGAGGGGATATCCTCGCGGCGTTCGCGCAGGGCGGTGAGTTGCAGCGGCACCACCGATAGCCGGTGGAACAGATCGGAGCGGAATTTCCCGTCCTCGATCAGCCCGGCCACGTTTTGCGAACTGGACGAAACGATGCGCACATCCACCGGCACCGGCCCATGACCATCAACGCGGGTGAATTTGTTTTCCACCAGCGCACGCAACAAGGCGGTCTGGCTGTCGACGGGCAGTGCTGCAACTTCCGAAAGATAGAGTGTTCCGCCATGGGCGCGCTCCAGCGCCCCCACCTCGGTGCGCAGCCCGGTCTTGTCGCGCACTTCACGCCCAAACAGCACCACGGGAATTTCCTCGGGCGCGTAGAGCGAAGCGTTGATTTCGATGAACGGGCCTGACGCGCGCGGGCTCTTGAGGTGCAGCAGACGGGCGCACAGGCCCTTGCCGCTCCCCGCGCCCCCGGAAATGAACACCCGCGAGCGGGTTCCGGCGGATTTCTCGATCAGCGAGCGCACCTGGGAAATAGCGCTGGACACGCCTACCAGTTCCGTCTCATCTCCCGTCCGCTCCTTGAGGTCGGCAACCTCGGTCTTGAGTTTGCTGGCCTCGATGGCCCGCTGGGTGATCAGCAACAGCCGGTCGATCTTGAACGGCTTTTCGATATAATCGTAAGCGCCGCGCTGGATGGCCGAAACGGCGGTTTCCACATTGCCGTGGCCCGAGATCATCACCACGGGCAGATCGGGGTGATCGGCCTGCAACACGTCGAGCAGTTGCAGCCCGTCGAGCCGCGATCCCTGCATCCAGATATCGAGATAGACGAGGTTGGGCCGCCGCTTGGCGATTTCGTCGAGCGCACTGTCGGCGTCGGCGGCCTGCCGCGGCTCATAGCCTTCGTCTTCCAGAATGCCCGCGATCAGGTCGCGGATATCTTCTTCGTCATCGACAATCAGAATGTCACGAGCCATTATTTTATTGCCATCGCGGAGGTGCGCGATGTCTCCTGTTGGGTCGTCTGGTCGGGGTCCGCTCCGTCCGCGAACGGTTCAGGTGGTTGCTTTCCACTTTCATGCAACGGAAGCGTGAACGCGAAGGACGCGCCGACACGTCCATTCGCGTCGGGTGCGGAATCGCGCAGGTCGATACGGCCGCCATGCTGTTCAATGATCTTTGCGACAATCGCAAGGCCGAGCCCCGTCCCCTTGTCGCGGGTTGTCATATAGGGTTCGAGCAATTGATGGCGGTTTTCCTCCGGCCAGCCCCGGCCATTGTCGCTCACCGACACCACGGCTTCGTCGCCTTTGACAATGGCGGCAACGATCACTTCCGGATTTTCGATCGTTTCTATGCCAACAGCTTCAATGGCTTCCACGGCATTCTTGATCAGATTGGTGAGGGCCTGAGACACCAGCCGCGCATCGAAATAGGCATAAATGGTTTCGTCCGGCAGGTCCGCCCTGATGTTGATCAGGGGCTGGCGCACACTTTCCAGAAACACCGCTTGCCGCACGGTATCTGTCAGATCGGCCCGAGCCATGGCCGCTGAGGGCATCCGCGCGAAGGACGAGAATTCGTCGACCATCCGCCCGATATCGCCCACCTGCCGCACGATGGTGGAAATGCACTTGTCGAACACTTCGAAATCGTCGCTAAGCTTGCTGGCATAGCGGCGGCGCAAGCGCTCTGCGGAAAGCTGGATCGGGGTCAGCGGGTTCTTGATCTCATGGGCAATGCGGCGCGCTACGTCGGCCCAGGCGCTGTTGCGCTGGGCGGCCACCAGTTCGGTGATGTCGTCGAGGGTGACGACAAATCCCTTGGATTCGGTAATCGTCCCTTCGCGGGTCAGGCGCACCTGATAGGTGCGGCGGTCGAACCCGGCTGAAAGCTGCACCTGATCCTGCACCCGCCCGCGCCGCACCGATTGCGCCCGCTCCACCGTCGGAGCCAGTTCCGGGGCCACCTGCGCCAGTTCCTGGTTCATCAGGTCGATTTCCGATTGCCCCAGCGCCGCGCAGGCGCGCGAATTAACCAGAGTGATCCGGCCAAAAGCGTCGAGCCCGATGATCCCCGCCGAGACCCCTTCCACCACGGCTTCGGTGAACTGGCGGCGCTGGTCGTTGGTGCGGCTGGCGGCAACCAGCGCCTCGCGCTGGTTGCGCAATTGCGCGGTCATCTTGTTGAAGCGCACGGCCAGATCGTGCAGGTCGCCTCCGCGTCCCGGCACCGGCAATTGCACTGCCAGATCGCCCCGGGACACACGGTTCGACGCGATCATCAGGTTGCGGATGGGGTCAATCAGCCCGTTGGCCAGCGCGATCCCGATCCATAGCGCTGCGAGCAGGAACACGAACGCGACCCCGACATACATCAGCGTATAGGTGATCTGGAACACCAGCCGGTTGGAATCATAGAGCCGGTATTCGGTGATGTTTTCGTCGGTCAGGCGCACATATTCGAGCACTTCCGGGTCGACCGGACGGGCGACGAACAGGAACAGATCCTCATAGCCGCGCAGCTTTACCACGGCCCCCACCAGCGAACTGGTCGAGCCGGGGGCAATCAGGGTCGGCGCGCCCTCGCCCGCCGCCTGCAACACTTCGTCCGGCACGCGCGGGATCGTTCCGGCGGCGTTGATCTGGGCGCGCATGATGTTTTCACCGGCGCGGTTGACAAGGCTGGTGAAGGGCAGCGAGCGGGTCGTCGCCAGTGCCGTCAGGATGCGCTGGAAGCGGGCGCTGTCGGACGCATAGGTGTCGCGCGCGCTCTCCAGTTCGCGGGCCACCCAGATGGTGTCATCACGCAGCACCTGGGCATGTTCGAGCATGTAGGAGCGGGCGACGAGACGCGAGCTTTCCACCATCGAGCGCATACGCTCGGAAAACCACTGGTCCAGCCCCTGATTGAGCGAGAGCATCGCGACGACAGCGACAATGAAAGCAGGACCGGCAGCCACCACAGCGAACATGGTGACGATCCGCACCTGCAGCCGCGCGCCCTCCTGCTTGCGGATTCGGGCCTGGAGCAGCATCACCAGTTCGGTGAGGACCAGCGCGACGACCAGCACCACGAGAATGGCGTTGGCAATCCAGATCAGCGTCCACACGTCGGGGCCCGGTTCGATATCGGTAGCCCCGCTCATGATCAGGAACGAGCCGGTGGCCACCAGTACCGAAATCAGGACAACGACAAACCCCAGCGTTCGCAACAACCGGTTGTCGTGAAAAAGATTGGCGGTCTTGTCGGCGGCCCGGGCCGAAGAAATCCGGCGCTCGTCCGGTCTAGCCACCATGCGCGCCACTTCCCCGGCCCAGGGGGCCGGTTGGGATCGGGCCAATCTGGCCTTTGGTGCTTGGCAGGTGTACAGGCATCGCCGTTTCCGCACTCACGGTTGCAAGAGCCGCTGGAGAGCGGCTTTTGCCGAGTCTGGCCCAGTTGCGCAATAGGTTCAAGACCGTTGTTGCCAAAATGTTACAGTACCGCCTGTGCCCGTCAGCCCGTCTCGCGCCCGGCCTGCCGCGATTGCCGGACGATCTCGATGCCATGGGCGCGGATTTTCTTGCGCAATGTGTTACGGTTGAGGCCCAGCAGGTCTGCCGCCTTGATCTGGTTGCCCCCGCACAGGTTCAGCACCGCTGACAGCAGCGGTATCTCCACGTCGTCGATCAGGCGCTGATAGACGCCCGGTGGCGGCAATCCCGGCTCATACTCGCGAAACAGCCGCGCCACCTCAGCTTCGACCACCGTTTGCAGACCCCCCGCACCGGTGGCAAAGTCAGTCCGTTCCCCCAGATTGAGTTCAGTGCGCACGATATCTGCGGAAATGGTCTCATCGGCATAGAGCGCCACCAGCCGCCGCATGAGGTTTTCCAGTTCGCGCACATTGCCCGGCCAGCCGTAATTGTGCAGCAGGGTCAGGGCATCCGGCGCCAGCACCTTTGGCGGCTCGCCCTCGCGCTGGGCGTCCCGCAGAAAATGGGCAGCAAGGTCCTTGACGTCATCGCCCCGCTCCCGCAGCGGCGGCAGGCGGATCGGCACCACATTGAGGCGATAATAGAGGTCTTCACGAAACAGGCCCTGCCGGATCGCCTGCCCCAGGTCGCGGTGGGTTGCGGCGACAATGCGCACATCAGCGCGCAGCGGGGTGCGCCCGCCCACCATGGTATATTCGCCCTCCTGCAACACCCGCAGCAGCCGTGTCTGGGCCTCCATGGGCATGTCGCCGATCTCATCGAGAAACAGAGTGCCGCCCTCGGCCTCGCCAAATCGACCCGGCGTCCGCGCCGTCGCCCCGGTAAAGGCCCCCTTCTCGTGCCCGAACAGTTCCGCTTCGATCAGATCGCGCGGAATGGCCGCCATGTTGATCGCGACGAACGGTCCATTCCTGCGCCTGCCGAAATCATGGAGGGCGCGAGCCACCAGTTCCTTGCCCGTGCCGCTTTCCCCGGTGATCGTTACCGTCAGGTCGGTCTGCATCAACCGCGCCAGCGTGCGATAAATGTCCTGCATGGCCGGCGAGCGCCCCACCAGCGGCATCGGATCGACTGTATCGTCTGCCTTGCCGCTTCCAGCCGGGCGACGGGCATCCGACAGCGCCCGCCCGGCCACCCCGATCAGCTCGTTGAGGTCGAACGGTTTGGGCAGATACTCGTAAGCCCCCAGTTCCGACGCCCTGATCGCCGTCATGAAGGTATTTTGCGCACTCATCACGACGATGGGCAGGTTCGGCCGCAGCTTGCGGATTTTCGGCATCACATCGAACACACTGCCATCCGGCATCGAGACGTCGGTGACCAGCAGGTCGCCCTCGCCGCGCGTCACCCAGTTCCACAGGGTCGAAATATTTCCGGTCGGGCGCACCTCATACCCGGCCCGCGACAGGGCTTGGTTGAGCACGGTGCGAATGGCGGCATCATCGTCGGCAAGCAGGATCGTCTGTGCGTCCATGGCTAGTCCCTGTCCTCATGGTCTGAGGTCTCGCCGCTCCGGGCGACCGGCAACAAAATCCGAAACGCAGTGCGGCCCGGGCGGCTTTCGCAATCGATCACGCCCCCATGATCGCCGATGATCTTGGCGACCAGCGCCAGCCCCAGCCCGCTGCCGGTCAGCTTGGTGCTGATGAACGGGTCGAACAGATACGGCAGGATATCGGCGGGCACCCCGGGCCCGTTATCCTCGATCATGATCTCAAGCGGCAATGAAACCTTCTGCGCCCCGCCTTCCCCGATCCACATGCCGGGACGGAACGCAGTGGTAATCCTGATTTCAGGATTAAGCGTCTTATCAATGGCTTCCGCTGAATTCTTGATCAGATTGAGGAAGGCCTGAATGAGTTGATCGCGATCTCCCATCACCGGCGGCAGGCTCGGATCATAGTCGTGGACGAAGGCGACGCCCTTGGCCACTCCATTGGCGGCGAGCAGGTTTACCCGGTCGAGCACCACGTGGATATTGACCGGCTTGCGGTCGGCAGGCCGGTCATCGCCGAATGCTTCCATGCGGTCGACCAGCCCGACAATACGGTCGGTCTCGTCGCGGATCAGCCGCGCCAGCACCCGGTCGTCCCCATCCGCCCCCTGTTCGAGCAATTGCGCCGCCCCGCGAATGCCCGATAGCGGATTTTTGATCTCATGGGCCAGCATCGCCGCCAGTCCGGTCACCGACCGCACCGCCCCGCGCGATCCCATCTGACGGTCGATCTTGTCGGCCATGGTGCGTTCCTGAAAGATCAGGGTGACGTGATCGGGCCTGTCCGGCAGCGGGCTGGCATAGACATCGGCGCTGCGCTCATGAGCCATGCGCGCCGTATCGACCAGCACGCGATATTCACTCATCGGGGCCTGCCGCTCTGTGACCGCCTCGACCAATCCCAGCACCGGCGAGCCGACAGCCAGAAAATCGGCCAATTTGTGCCGGGTCAGAATAGACGCCGAGGCCTGGAAGAAGGTTTCGGCGGCATAATTGGCAAAAATGATCGCTCCATCCCGTGCGCACACCAGCACCGGCTGGGGCAACGCATGAAGGATCTGTCCGTGCAGATCGGCCTGTGCCGAAATGGTCATGCGGCCCTGTCCCGATCCTCGCGCATGAGGTCGCGCATCAGCTCGATAACCCGTTTGGGATCGTTCTCGGTCATCACCGGACGCCGCGCCGCGCTTTCGGTGTTACCGATGGCATCGAGATACCAGCCCAGATGCTTGCGCCCCACCCGCACCCCCAATTCTGTGCCATAATCGCTTAGCATGGCCTCGTAATGGCCCTCGACCAGATCGATCAAATCCTCGCCCGCTGGTGCTGGTTCCGCAGTCTCACCCCGCAGGACCGCCCCCACCTGGCCGACGATCCAGGGCCGCCCCTGCGCCCCGCGTCCGATCATCACCGCTTGCGCGCCCGATTGCGCCAGTGCTTCCCGGGCCTCGTCCGGGCCGGTGATATCGCCATTGACGACCACCGGGATCGACACGGCCTCGACGACCTCGCGCACCAGTTGCCAGCGCGCCGTGCCCTTATAAAATTGCTGCCGTGTGCGCCCATGCACGGTGATCATTTTCACCCCGGCATTTTCGGCGCGGCGGGCGATATCGGCAGCGTTGAGGCTGTCCTCGTCCCAGCCCAGCCGCATTTTCACCGTCACCGGCAATTCAGTCGCGGCCACAACCGCCTCGACCAGCGCCAGCGCCGTATCGGGCACCCGCATCAGGGCCGAACCCGCATAGCCGCTGGTCACCCGCTTGGCGGGGCAACCGAAATTGAGATCGATGACGTCGGCCCCGGCCTCCTCGGCGATCCTGACGCCGCGCACCAGCCAGTCGGCCTCGCATCCGGCCAATTGCACGATATGGGGCAGGCTGCCGCTGGGGGTGAGTTTTCGGACCATGTCGCGCTGCCCGGTGACCAGCGCGGCGCTGGCGATCATTTCCGAGACAACCGATCCGGCCCCGAACCGGGCCGCGAGGTCGCGCATGGCGCGGTCGGTGATTCCCGCCATCGGCGCGAGAAAAGCGCGGTTTGGCAGTGTGATAGCGCCGATGCTTATTGCGCGGGCATCTGGCATGACGCGCCCTGCCTCAAAACTGTACACTTATTTCGATGTGCCGTTATATTAGTCACCACCTTCTGGCGCAAGCAGCGGATTAGCCCTCATTTGCCATTCGCCCGGGGCCGCGCCAATGCGACACAATCGGCAACCTTGCGCAGCGTATTGAGCATTTCCCCCGATTGCCGAAATGTTCTATGAGCACACCAAAGGGTGCGAGCGTATCCGCAGGACGGCCAGAATTCATGACTGAACACAAATCCATTGTCGCGCTGGTGGTTGCCGCAGGCCGCGGCGAGCGCGCCGGGGGCGATGGACTGCCCAAGCAGTATCGCGAGGTGGCGGGCGTTCCCCTGCTTGCCCGCACCCTGCGCGCCCTTCTCGCCATCCCGACCATCACCAAGGTCGTTCCTGTCATCGGCCCCGACCAGGGCGCCCTGTTTGCCGCCCTCGGCCTTGCCGATCCCCGCCTCGCTGCCCCGGTCACCGGCGGCGAAACCCGGCAGGTTTCGGTGTTCAACGGCCTTCAGGCTCTGGCCGATACCGCACCCGATATCGTCCTGATCCATGACGGCGCGCGCCCCTTTGTCGATGCAGCGCTGGTGTCCCGCGTGGTGGCTGCCCTCGACGATGCCAGCGGCGCGCTTCCGGTCACGCTCGTTACCGACACCATCAAGCGCTCACTGGACGGCAAGACGGTTGGGGGCACCGAGGATCGCACCCAGCTTTTCGCTGCCCAGACGCCGCAGGGCTTCCACTTCCCGGCCATTTACGACGCCCATCGCCGCGCCATCGCCATGAGCGACGGGTTCACCGACGATGCGGCCATCGCCGAATGGGCCGGGCTCAGCGTTGCGCTCGCCGAGGGCGATACTAGCAACATCAAGATCACGCTGCCCGATGATTTCGCTCGGGCCGAACGCCTGCTGGCAGGAGAACAGACTATGGAAACGCGCGTCGGCTCGGGCTTTGACGTTCACGCCTTTGCGCCGGGCGATGCAGTGGTGCTGGGCAATATTTCCATCCCCCACACGGCAAGGCTCAAGGGCCATTCCGACGCCGATGTGGTGCTGCACGCCCTGGCCGACGCCCTTTATGGCGCGCTGGCCGAAGGCGATATCGGCACCCATTTCCCGCCCAGCGAGATGGAATGGAAGGACGCCGATTCCGCGATCTTTCTCGATCACGCGGCGCAAAGGGTACGCGCGCGCGGCGGCCGCATCGTCCTGCTCGACACCACCATCATTTGCGAAATGCCCCGCATCGGCCCCCATGTCGCCGCCATGCGTGTCCGCATCGCCGAAATCGCCGGCCTTTCCATCGACCGGGTTTCCGTCAAGGCGACAACCTCTGAACAACTGGGCTTTACCGGGCGCGGCGAAGGCATAGCGGCCCAGACCACGGCCACCATTGAGGTTCCCATCACCGGAGACTGACATGCTCGATACCGAAACCCTCGATCTGGCGCGCAAGGTCAATGACCGGCTGACGGTCGCGGGCCAGATCATGGTCACCGCCGAAAGCTGCACCGGGGGCCTGATCGCCGCCGCGCTCACCTCAGTGGCCGGGTCCTCCGCTATCCTTTATGGCGGGTTCGTCACCTATGCCAATGAAGCCAAGAGCGAGATGATCGGGGTTCCGGCGACGCTGATTTCCGCACACGGCGCTGTGTCCGAACAGGTCGCCCGGGCCATGGCCGAAGGAGCGCGCACCCGCGCCGGGGTCGATCTGGCCATTGCGGTGACCGGCATTGCCGGGCCGGGCGGCGGCTCGGACACCAAGCCCATCGGCCTTGTGCATTTCGGCCTCGCGACCCCGTCGGGCACGCTGCATCAGGAAATGCGCTATGGCGATCTGGGCCGCACCCAGATTCGCGCCGAAACCGTCCGCACCGCCCTCGCTATGATTCTCGACGTTCTCTGAGCAGGTTGAAATTTCCAACCCTCAGCCGTAGCGGCGCTTCGCCTCGACCACAAACGCGTCGATGATCTCTTCCTGCTTGGCGGCGAAGGCCGGTTCGGCCACCGTTCGGATCAGCGGGTTGGCAATCCCGAAATCGATATCGAAGCGGATTTTTGTCCCGGCCTCGCCCTCGGTAAACCGCCACATGCTGTCGAGGTGGGAAAACGGCCCATCGACCGCCCTTACCCTTATCGTCGCAGCGTCGCGATTGACCTCGATGCGGCTGGTGTAGCTCTGGGCGATCGGCCCGAACCGGATATGCATGCGCGCATCAAAACGCGTATCGGGCGCGTCAAAACTGCGGCGCACTTCCATGCGCTCGCAATGGGGAATGAAGTCGGGATAGGTCGCCACATCGGCGACGAGCGCCATCATCTGCGCCGCGGAATGCGGAACGAGGCGCTCGAATGTCTTGTGCATCAGGCGAGTCCGAGCTTTGCCTGCCGTGCCTTGCGCAATTCGGCGAAATCCTCGCCGGCGTGGTGGGAAGATCGGGTCAGCGGGCTCGACGACACCAGAAGGAACCCCTTGGTCCTGGCGACCGTCGCATAGGATTTGAATTCTTCCGGCGTCACGTATTTCTCGACCTTGTGGTGCTTGCGGGTCGGCTGCAGATATTGGCCGATGGTGAGGAAATCCACGTCGGCGATCCGCAGATCGTCCATCAATTGCAGCACTTCGTTCCGCGTTTCGCCCAGTCCGACCATGATGCCTGATTTGGTGAACATCCGGGGATCGAGTTCCTTGACCCGCTGCAGCAGCCGGATCGAATGGAAGTAGCG
Organism: Pelagibacterium sp.; assembly: GCF_035555455.1. Taxonomy (GTDB): domain Bacteria; phylum Pseudomonadota; class Alphaproteobacteria; order Rhizobiales; family Devosiaceae; genus Pelagibacterium. The sequence goes on from NZ_DATMGM010000063.1 coordinate 56,853, forward strand.
CGCGCCGGGGCGTACGGTCAGATATTTGGACGGCACCGTCTCAAGGTTATGGTTGAACACGTCAGGCTTGGCCGCCACGACGATTTCCAGCGCGCCGTCCTTGCGCAGGAAGTCCGGCGTCAGGATTTCAATCGTCGTGCGCGGGTTGCGCGCCCGGATCGCGTAGATCACATCGGCGAAATGCTGCGCGCCCCCGTCCGGCAGGTCATCGCGGTCCACCGAGGTGATGACCACGTGTTCCAGCCCGAGCTTTTCGACGGCGAGGGCCACATTTTCCGGCTCATTGGGGTCGAGCGCCGTGGGCATCCCGGTGCGCACATTGCAAAAGGCGCAGGCACGGGTGCAGATTTCGCCCATGATCATCATGGTGGCGTGCTTTTTCGACCAGCACTCCCCGATATTGGGGCATCCGGCCTCTTCGCACACCGTCACCAGCCCGTGTGTGCGTACGATTTCGCGGGTTTCGCGATAGACCGGGGAACCCGGCGCCTTGACGCGGATCCAGTCGGGTTTGCGCAGCACGTCGGTATCGGGGCGATTGGCCTTTTCCGGGTGGCGAATGGCCTGACGGGATACCGTGTCGAGAAGCGTTACCATGAAACAGCCCTGTTCGAACGCCGCCTGGCGCGGCAGAAAAAAGACCGCGCCCATTTACAGGCGCGGCCTGTTGTTTGTCTATCGCCTGCCGCGAACGGCCCTGCCGATCCAGATCAACAGACAAGCACCGATCACGCCTGCGATAAGATTTCCGATCCAGCCGGCAAAACCGATACCGAATACGGCGAGGAGAGCGTTGGCGACGATGGCACCGACGATACCGAGAATGATATTGACTAAAAGCCCCTGGTCGGAGCCCATGATCTTTTCAGCAATCCAGCCGGCCAGGCCGCCTATGATGATTGCCCCTATCCAACCTACACCTTCCATTACGGTCTCCTGTGGTTTCAGACAGCGGATCAATGCACATCAAACTGTTTTGGATGCATCGGACACGGTCGAAAGACTCACTTTCGACACGTGAACCATAACACGACATTTACGGATCAGATATTAAGCGCCCGACCGTAAGCGTCGAGCACGCTTTCCTTCATTGTTTCCGACAATGTGGGGTGCGGGAAGATGGTATGCATCAGTTCTTCCTCTGTCGTTTCCAGATTCATCGCCACGACAAACCCCTGGATCAACTCGGTAACTTCAGCCCCCACCATGTGCGCGCCGAGCATTTCACCGGTCTTCTTGTCGAAGATGGTTTTCACCATGCCGTCGGGCTCGCCCAGCGCAATGGCCTTGCCATTGGCGACGAACGGGAACCGGCCCACCCGGATATCGCGCCCGGCTTCCTTGGCTTTGGCTTCCGTCATCCCCACGCTTGCCACCTGCGGCTCGCAATAGGTGCATCCGGGGATTTTTGCCTTGTCGAGACCCGCGACGGTCTGGCCAGCGATGGTTTCCACCGCAATCACCGCCTCGTGCTCGGCCTTGTGGGCCAGCATCGGCGCACCGGCGACGTCGCCAATGGCCCAGATGCCCTTGACGTTGGTGCGGCCATGCCCGTCCACCACGATCACGCCGCGATCGGTCTTTACCCCGAGCTTTTCCAGCCCGAGATTTTCCGAATTGGCCTGCACGCCGACCGCCGAGATCAGTACATCGGCCTTGATTTCCTGCTTGGCGCCGTCCTTGAGCTCGACATGGGCGACGATGCCCGCCTTGCTCTTGTCGACCTTGGATACCTTGGCGTCGGTCAGGATGGTGATGCCGCGCTTTTCAAAGCGCTTGCGGGCCAGTCCGGCGATTTCCGCGTCCTCGACCGGCATGATCTGCGGCAGCAGTTCGATCACCGTCACCTCAGCGCCCAGCGAGCGATAGAACGAGGCAAACTCGATGCCGATCGCACCCGACCCCATCACCGCCACCGATTTTGGCATGGTCTTGGGCTTGAGCGCCTCGAAATAGGTCCAGATGCGATCGCCATCCGGCTCAATGCCCGGCAGCACGCGCGGACGCGCACCGGTGGCGATAATGATATTCTTCGCCTTGTAGGTCCCCTCGCCCAGCGTATTTTTCGGCTTAGGGTGCTGCGGCTCGACCACCGGCTTTTTCGATCCGGCGACCGTGATCTCGCCCGGCGCACTGATGGTCGCTTCACCCCAGATGATATCGACCTTGTTCTTTTTCATCAGGAACTGCACGCCGTTATTCATCTGCCCGGCGATGCCGCGCGAGCGCTTGACGATGGCGTCGATGTCGAAGTCGAAATTATCCGCCTTCAGCCCGTATTCCCCGGCATTGGTCATGTTTCCATAAACCTCTGCCGAGCGCAGCAGCGCCTTGGTGGGAATGCAGCCCCAGTTCGAGCAGATGCCCGCCATGTGCTCGCGTTCGACCACGGCGGCCTTCAGCCCCAGCTGGGCCGCCCGGATCGCCGCGATGTAGCCGCCGGGTCCGGCACCGATAACGATGATGTCGTATTGAGCCGCCATGGTTTTTCCTCTTGTTCTGGCTCTAGAGGCCAAGCATGTCTTTTACGATCGGCGCCAGAGCGTCGCCGATGGCGCGGGTATTGGCAGAATCGAGATGCACCCCATCGGCGCGCGAAGCCTTGGCGACCGTCGCGGCATCGAAGAAATGACATCCGGTTTCGGCGGCCACGCGCTGATAGTGGCCGGCGAGCCGACGGCTTTCGGCAATGATCTCGCCGAAACGCGGATCGAGCGCCGGGCCATCGGGTTCGATGCAATGGGGTGGAGAGACCAGCAGCACCGGGATATCGCCCGCCTCGGCCCTGACGATCTCCGCCAGCCGCTTCATGCCACGGGCGGCACCGAAGGCATCGCCGCAGATGAAACTTTTCATGTCGTTGGTGCCCAGCATGATGACAACGGCATCAAGCGGGGCGTGGCTGTGAATGAGCGTGGGCAGGATGCGCGCGCCATTGCGATCAGCGGTTGTGGCGAAATCGTCGAACACGGTGGTGCGCCCGCCAAGGCCCTCGGCAATGACGCGCGCCTCTTTGTCCAGCCCCGCTGCGAGCCGGGTCGGCCAACGGTCCTCATAGGCGTGACGGCCGCCCTGAACCAGGGGGTCGGAGCCGTAAGTGAGGCTGTCGCCATAGGCGAGGATGGTTTTCATCATCCGCGCCTTGGTTAAGCCAGCATCATCACGGGGGTTTCGATCAGCTTCCTGAACGCCGCGAGCAATTCTGCCCCCAACGCCCCGTCCACCGAGCGGTGATCGCAAGAGAGCGTCACCGTCATGAACTGCCCGGTCTTGACCTGGCCCTTGTCGGCATAGACGCGCTCTTCCCCGGCCCCGACCGCAAGGATCGTGCCGTGGGGAGGATTGATCACAGCCCCGAAATGCTTGACCCCATACATGCCCAGATTGGACACGGCTGTAGAGCCGCCCTGATACTCGTGCGGGGCCAGTTTCTTGGTCCGCGCCCGTGTGGCAAGGTCTTTCACTTCTTCAGAAATCTCGCGCAAGCTTTTGGTATCGCACGATTTCACCACTGGCGTGAACAGCCCTCCGGGCACCGCAACCGCCACAGCCACATCGGACCGGTGGTGGTAGAGGATCGCATCCCCCGCCCATGTCGCATTGGCCTGCGGCACATGCTGAAGCGCGAGCGCCCAGGCCTTCATGATGAAATCATTGACCGAAAGCTTATAGGCGGGCTTGCCGTCTTTATCCTTGGGCGCGCCGGCATTGATCTCGGCCCGCGCTGTCATCAGCGCGTCGATCCGGCAATCCACTGTCAGGTAGAAATGTGGAACGGTCTGCTTGGATTCTGTGAGCCGTGCCGCCACGGTCTTGCGCATGCCATCGGCAGGCACGAGGTCGTAGGTGCCTTCCTCGTACAGCGCGATGACCTGATCGCGGCCCAGCCCGGCGGCCAGCGCCGCCCCGGCTGCGGGAGCGGCGGACGGTCTGGCTTTCACGCCCTGCTGCTTTGCCTTTTCGATATCGGCCTTGACGATCCGGCCCTTCGGCCCGGTGCCCGATACCGCTGCCAGATCGATCCCGGCATCCTTGGCCAACCGGCGCGCCAGCGGCGATGCAAAGACGCGCGCGCCGTCCGAGGCCTTTGCCTGCGGGCGAGCCTCGCTGGGCGCCTCAACCTTGGCTGGCGCTGGCGCTGCCACCGGCTTGGCAGGTTCGGGCGCGGGCGCCTCGACCTTTTCAACTTCGGCCTTCGCAGCGGGTGCGGCGCTCGCCTCGGTCATCGCGTCAGCGCTTTCGCCCTCTTCGAGCAACACGGCGATCACCGCGTTGACCTTGACGTTCTCGCTGCCCTCGGCGACCAGAATCTTGCCGATGGTGCCTTCGTCGACGGCTTCCACTTCCATGGTTGCCTTGTCGGTTTCGATTTCGGCGATCACGTCACCGGCGGCAACCGTGTCGCCTTCCTTGACGTGCCATTTGGCCAGCGTGCCCTCTTCCATGGTGGGCGAGAGGGCTGGCATTGTGATGTTGATGGGCATCCCTGCCTCCCTCTAGCTGCGATAGGTGACGGCGTTGACGGCGGCGATCACCTCGTCGACGCTGGGCAATGCCAGCTTTTCGAGGTTCGCCGCATAGGGCATCGGCACGTCCTTGCCGGTCACCCGCATCACCGGCGCGTCGAGATAATCGAACGCCTCTTCCATGAGCCGTGCCGCGATCTCCGAGCCGATCCCGCCCTGCGGCCAGCCTTCTTCGACGGTCACGCAGCGGCCGGTCTTTTTCACCGACTCGATCACCGTGTCCATGTCCATGGGACGCAATGTGCGCAGGTCGATCAGTTCCACATCGACGCCCGCGGCCACCAGCTTTTCGGTGGCCTGGGTCGCGTAGCGCATGCCGATCGAGAACGACACGATGGTCACGTCCTTGCCCTCGCGGGCGATCCGCGCCTTGCCGATCGGCAGGACGAAATCGTCCATCTTGGGCACTTCGCCGGTCGAGCCGTATAAAATCTCGTTTTCGAGAAAGATCACCGGATTGGGCGAGCGGATGGCCGCCTTGAGCAGCCCCTTGGCGTCCGCCGCCGTATAGGGCGCGATCACCGTCAGTCCCGGAACGTGGCTGTACCAGGCCGAAAAGTCCTGGCTGTGCTGGGCACCAACCCGCGCCGCCGCCCCGTTCGGGCCCCGGAATACGATCGGCGCAGGCAGTTGCCCACCCGACATATAGAGCTGCTTGGCGGCAGAGTTGATCACCTGGTCGATGGCCTGCATGCCAAAGTTCCACGTCATGAATTCGACGATGGGTCT
>NZ_DATMGM010000064.1:0-16202 GCF_035555455.1 Pelagibacterium sp.
CAGATGGAACTCCGGCCAGCCCAGCGTGGCGTTGACGAGAATGTCAGTGCGTTCGGTCACCACCCGCGAAATCAGCGCAGCCGCTCCATAGCCGACCACGACCCCCGCCCCCGCGCCGGCGAAGATAAGGGTGGCGGCATAGGACCATACCACCGCGAAAACGAAGCGGTTGGGGGCGCCGAGGGCGCGCAGCAGGGCCAGGCGGCGGGCGAACAGGCGCGTGAGGATGACCAGCCCGGCCAGCACCCCGGCGGTGACCAGGATTTGTGTAACCACGGCCAGAATGCTCATCAACTGGCGGACATCCCCCATCAGCGAATAGAGGCTGGCCAGGACCGCGCCGGGAAAAAACGCCATGGTTTCGGACGTGGTGAACCGGGCGCGCAGGGCATAGTTGACATAAAGCTGTTCGGCGGACACCAGGATCGCCGGGGTGCCGGGGAAATAATCCGGATCGAAGGGCGGGCCGAGCTGATCGACGTTTTCGGGGGCGTGGCCATTGGCGAGGCCGTGGATTTCCCAGACGGCTTCGACCGGAACGATGATGGCGCGGTCCCACGGGCTGCCGGTGGGCTGCATGCGGCCGGCGACAGTGTAGTCAACATGGGCGTGGGCATCGTCTTCGGCGGCATCGCCTACCCCATGGGCGGGAGAAAACCTGTCGCCGAGCGCCAGCTCGACGCGGGAGCCGATGATGGCATCGGTATGGGCGGCAAACATTTCGCCTTCGGCGAGGGCGTCCGACAGGTGGGTCACGAACTGGGCGGTGGAGCCGACGATCGGATAGCTCTGGTAGCTGTCGCCATAGGCGATGGGCGCGGCGAGGGAAACATCGGGGGCGTTGGCCACTTCGTCGTAGATTTGACCCGAGAGCAGGGGCACGTCGGAGGGCTGGAGATAAACGGCGGCGAACATCATGGTGATTTCACTGCCCGGCGCGGCGATGACCAGATCGAACGGATCGGCGGCACGGGCCGTCCCCTGCCGTAAGCCGCGCTCCTGGGCGATGAGCCCCACTCCGATCCCCACCGAAATGGCAATGAGGGCCACGAACAGCACATTGGTCCAGCGAAAGCGCCACAGCATGGCGCGGGCCAGCCCGAACGGGCGATAGCCGACCAGCACCAGGGCGCCCACGACAAGGGCGGGCAGTAGAAGGACCACCAGAATGGTGATGTCCTGGGCCAGAACCGGCATCCATTCAATGGCGCGGTAGAGGGGAGCAAGGGGGTTCATGGGTGCATCTGCCAGGCTATCGGGTTTTTGGGTGGGGTAGGGGGCTGAGGGGGAGAAATCCCCAGCGTGACATCTTGGACCGGAGCCGGGATGACGGTAGGCGGCGGCGGTGAGGCTGGAACGCCAACTCTTCCGGTTACTGGATCCCGGGTCTTCGCCCGGGATGACGGGAGGCGGGTGGGGGAGCGCCTGCCATCTTCTGCAACGCACCAAAACCAACCCCGGCACCTGCCATGGGAGCCCCCTTCTCCCCTGGTGGGAGAAGGGTTGGGGATGAGGGGGGTGCTGAGGTTCGATGTGAACCGCCGGTGGCCGGGCAGTCTCGGCGCACCCCTCATCCGACTTTTCGCTGCGCGAAAGCCCACCTTCTCCCTCAGGGGGAGAAGGGCAGATGGGGCGGCGGTTCGGCAGGAGGCACGGGCGCAGCTATGGGAGCCCCCCTCTCCCCTTGAGGGAGAGGGGCCGGGGGCGAGGGGTGCGCTGAGGGGGAGAAAACCCCAGCGTGTCATCCCGGCCTTGAGCCGGGATCCTATATGCGGCGGCGGTGAGGGTGGAACGCCAACTCTGCCGGTTACTGGATCCCGGGTCTTCGCCCGGGATGACGGAAGGCGGATGGGGGAGCGCGGCGTTTCACTCAAGGGGAGAAGGGAAAGTGAGGGTGGGGGCCCACCAAACGGGCCCCCCTCATCCGCCCCTTTGGGGCACCTTCTCCCACCAGGGGAGAAGGGGCGCTTGGGGGAGCGCCTGCCATCTTCTGCCACGCACCAAAACCAACCCCGGCGCCTGTCAAGGGAGCCCCCTTCTCCCCTGGTGGGAGAAGGGTTGGGGATGAGGGGGGCGCTGAGGGGGAGAAATCCCCAGCGTGTCATCCCGGACCGGAGCCGGGATCCGGTATGCGGCGGCGGTGAGGCTGGAACGCCAACTCTTCCGGTTACTGGCTCCCGGGTCTTCTCCCGGGATGACGGGAGGCGGGTGGGGGAGCGCGGCGTTTCACTCAAGGGGGGAAGGGTAGAAAGGGGCGGCGCTATGGCTGATGGGCTAGCCATTGGGGGGCTCGGTGGAAACGATCTGGCCGTCGACGATTTCGATGATCCGGTCCATGCGGGTATGGACCGCCGGGTCGTGGCTGACGGCCACCAGGGTCTTGCCCTCGGCGCGGACCAGACTGATCAGGTCTTCGATCAGCCGGTCGGCGGTGTTGCGGTCGAGGCTGGCGGTGGGCTCGTCGGCGAGGATGATTTCCGGATCGGCGGCCAGGGCGCGCGCGATGGCGACGCGTTGGCGCTCGCCGCCTGAAAAGCTCTCGACCGTGCGGGCGCCGTGGGAAATGCCGAGCCGGTCAAGCCCCGATTGGGCCTGGGACAGGATGGCGGACTGGCGGGCGCGGCTGCTGTAGGCGCCGGCCAGCGCCGCATTGGCGGCGGCGGACAATTCCTCGAACAGCAGGAAATCCTGAAACACCATGCCCATGTGATGGCGGCGGAAACGGGCGCGGGCCTCGCTGGACAGCGCCATGATGTCGGTATCGCCCCAGCGCACCGTGCCGCTGGCCCGATCGGCCAGCCCGGTGATGGAGAACAGGAACGTCGACTTGCCGGCCCCCGAAGGACCGCGCACGCCAAGACAGACGCCCGGGGCCAGCGACAGGGCCGGAACGCTCAGCAGCATCCGGCCCGATGGCGCCTTCACCTCAAGCCCGGTAATTTCAAGACCAAGTGCCATGGATCGGATCAGACGCGTTCCTGCACCGCATCCATGATGCGGACGCGGCTGACAAAGCCCAGTTCGGGATCGGTATAGGTGCCCAACTCCAACGTGCCGCGGGTGATGATCTTGACGTTGAAGGGAATGACGTTGACCACCCGCTGGGCATAGACGGCGAGGATGTCGTTGGGCCATTCGGCCTCCGACGAACAGAACGGGCAGACCGCCATGGGGATATTGGTCAAGACGTAGAAATTGGAATCGGCCTTGAGCGGCGGGGCCATGAACCCCTCGATGGCGACCCGGCTCCCGGCGTTTTCGAGCGCGAACGGGGTGAAGCTCATGTCTTTTTCATAGAGCTCGCGCAACCGCACCTGCGGTTCGGCGGCGGTGGCCCCGGTGACGATGAAGGGGGCAGCGAGCACGGCGCCTGTGGCAGTGGCGAAAAATCCGCGGCGGTTCATGGAAACTCTCCTTTGCCTGAATGCGGGCCGACGATAGCAGCGGCGGGGGCGAAGCGTGTGACAGTTCAATGAAAAGAGGGCCGGGCGACCGGCCCTCTCCAGGATGTGATCGCAGGGCTTATCGGGCCGAGGCGATAGCGGCGTGGTTCATGACGTGGAAGATCATTTCCTGATCCATGGTACCACCGAACAGGTGCGCCCAGGGGCCGGTGGCCCACAGGCCAACGTCAACGCCGGAGTGGCTTTCCGAGCTCATCGGGATCAGCGCCTGCTGCAGGTAGTCCGGATCGAGGACTTCTTCCTGGGTCAGGGCCGGGCGCGCACCGGAATAGGTGCCGTCTTCCTGCTCGATCAGGATCGAACCGGCACCGTTGCCGAAGGTGACGACGGTGTAGGGCAGGCCGTCATCGGCAAGCACAGGCTCGCCGGAGTGCTCGACCTGACCGGAAGCGATATCCATGCACAGACCGGTGATCGGGGTGCCACGGCCGCAATAGCCCTGGAAGTTGATCACGTGCTCGTGGTCGGCGGTGACGATCACCAGGGTTTCTTCGAGATCGACCATGTCGAGGGCCGCCTGGATGGCTTCGGCGAAGATGACACCATCGGTGAAGGCACGGTGCGCGTTGCCACCATGCAGGGCATGGTCGACGCGGCCGGCTTCAACCATCAGGTAGAACCCGTCTTCATTGGTCTGGAGCTGTTCGATGGCGGTGACGGTCATGTCGAGCAGCGAAGGCTCACCCTCGGGGCGGTCTTCCTGGTAGTTCATGTCCGAATTGGCGAACAGGCCGATGATCGGCTGGCTGCGGTCGGCGGCAGCGAGGGTTTCGGCATCGTGGACGTATTGGACGCCAAGGCCGTCGAGACGCTCAAGCAGGTTCTGGCCGTCGAGGCGGCGGCCCGTGCCGTTGTCGAGCGCGGTCCCTTCGGGGGCGAAGTCGCGGATACCGCCGCCCAGCGCAACGTCGATGACGCCGGCTTCGAACTGGTTGACGAGCTGAAGGGCGATATCGTCGCAGCCTTCGGGAGCGTCATGGAACCAGTTGCGGTTGGCGGTCTTGGCGTAAACGGCAGCCGGGGTGGCATGGGCGACCGAAGCGGTCGAGACGACGCCAACCGACTTGCCGGCATCGGCGACGATTTCCGAGAACAGGCGCAGCGGAACCTCGGTCGAGCACTCGTTGTAGATCGCGGTGTCGTCGAGGTTGATGGTGTTGAAGACCTGCTTGACGCCGGAGTTCATCGCACCGGCGGTCGGGGCGGAATCCGGGGTCTGGGCGTTGATGTTGTAGGTCTTCATGATCGCCGAATGCGGGAACAGATCGTGCGGGAGGTTGTACTCCTCGCCGAGCAGGCCCTGCTGCTGGCCGGCAAACAGGCGGATGCCATAATTGGGGCCGATGCCCATGCCGTCCGCGACGAACAGGATGACGTTCTTGGCGGTGTTGGTGTTGGGCTCGGCCGCGACGCGCTCGGCGATCAGGGCCTGACCGGCAGTGAAATAGTCGCTTTGGGCCTGCGGCAGGTCCTGGGCGACGACGGTGGATGCGCACAGCGCGATAGCAAGGGAAGACGTAAGCGTCCGACGGATCATGGTTGCCTCCATGGGTTGAACCGAGGCGGACGCTATTTGTCTTCCATGACGCTCAAGTCACGGCGGCGTGACCGTTGAATGACGGTGCAAAAGGCCTGTTGCGCGCGGTAAACGGCTCAATTGGGCGCGACGGTCTGCCCGCGCACCGGCTCACCGCGGGTAACGTCTTGTCCATCGGCGCGATAGTCCTGGAACTGGGCGGGCAGGCCTTCGCCGTTGAACAGATCGGGGGTGGTCTGGAGATGGAAATGCAGGTGCGGCTCGGACGTGTTGCCCGAATTGCCGCACAGGCCCAGCACGTCGCCCGGCGTGACCATATCGCCCTGCTGCACGGTGAGCGAGCCCTGTTGCATATGGGCGAGAAAGGCAAATTCCTCCTCCCCGAGCGCGAGAACGACGTGATTACCCGCGGGGTTTTCCGGATCGGAATCGCCGATGGCAAGATCGGGCAGATCATGGACGGTGGCGATCACCTCGCCCGCGGCGGGGGCGAGGATTTCACGATCCCAGCAATAGTAGTTTTCCAGCGTCTGGGCGTCGCCGGAATGGGACTGGCCGGTTTCGTCGAGGACGAGGAAATCATAGGCGAAGCGCTGCTCGATATTGGCAGCGTGATAATTGTCGGCGATGTCGCGCCCGCCCCAGACGACGAACCATTCGCCCGCGAACGGCAGGCGCAGATCGGCGTGGGTCTGATAGTCGAGCCAGGCGGACTCGGCAGCGACCGGCTGCGACTGGATGACAAACCCGGCAATGCTGCCCTGGGGGCCGAAGGCCCATTGCAGGACGATGGGCGTATCGATTTGTGTCCATTCGCCGGTGCGGGTGTAAATGCCGAAATCGCCTTCGGTGGCGGTGGTTTCATCGAGCACCGATGCTTCTTCGCCGAGCTGGGCGGTGACCGCGTCGTGGAAGGCTTCAAACTCCGGGAGCGACCCCAGCGCTGTCTGCATGTCGGCATCCATCTTGTCCCAGATCGATTCGATGTCTCCGGCCAGGAACGCCTCGCTCTGGGCCCGGCCCTGATCGAGCAGCGAATCATCGGCGGCGGCGGGGAGGGCGATGGCCAGGAGCGGGAGGGCGGGCAAAAGGGCGAGAAGGGGGCGGATCATGGGGGGACTCCGGGTGGTTTCGAGGCGGTTGGTGCACGGGGTGAACGCGCCGGCGACCCGGGTGGTTCACGGATGTCTGATGCGAACTTATCCCCGCGTCACGCTGTCGGGCTAGTGTTGTGGCACGGTGAGATTGCTGTGGCCGGAGCAACGGCCCCTCCACGGTGCTGCGGCACACGGCGGTCTCGCCGGACCTTTTTTCTCCTTTTGAGCGGAAGTGACGATGACCGAGACCGGCGAACCGGACTGGGAGGCGGTGCGCGCCGACTATGAGGCGGGGCATCTGCTGCTGACCGAAGTGGCGCACAACCACGGCACCACGCTCAACAGGCTGCACCATCGGCGCCGGCAGGACAATTGGACACGGCGCAACAGCAAGAGCGGGCGGCCCCGGCGCCGCAACATGCTCGACCGCCTGATGGCGCTGATCGACAACCAGATTTCCCTACTTGAACGACGAACCGGCGAGGATGTGATGAGCGCGACGGAAATGCGGATGATCGAAACCATGACACGGGCTCTCGACAGGATCATGACCCTGGAGACCAGCGACAACAAGATGACCCCCAAACGGGTGCGGCTCGACGCCGAGCTGCTCAATATCCGCGAACGCCTGGCTGAACGGATCGCCCAGCTTGATGTCATCGACGACGAATAATCCGCCGCTGACGGCGGCTGAACGCGCCGCCATGGTCGAGCGCGCCAAGCGCCTGACCGCCGCCGAAACCGAGGCCTTCAAATGCTATTGGGGCATCTGGGGGCACAAGATGCAACGCCCGCCCAAAGGCGACTGGACCACCTGGCTGATGCTGGGCGGGCGCGGGGCGGGCAAGACGCGGGCCGGGGCGGAATGGGTGCGCAACCTCGTGATGGGGCCGCGCCCGGTTTCGCCCATTGCGCTGGTCGGGGAAACCATGGCCGAGGCGCGGGCGGTGATGGTGGAGGGGGTATCGGGGGTGATCTCGGTGCATCCCTATTCCGAACGGCCCCGGCTCGATGTGGGCCGCGCGGTGCTGGTGTGGCCCAATGGCGTCGAGGCCTGGCTGATGCCGGCCAACGACCCTGAACGGTTTCGCGGGCCGCAATTTGCGGCGGCCTGGTGCGATGAGCTGGCCAAATGGCCCAAGGCGGAAGCGACCTGGGACATGCTGCAATTCGGCCTGCGGCTGGGGGACTGGCCGCGGCAACTGGTGACCACCACGCCGCGCCCGACCCGGCTGCTCAAGCGGCTGATGGCCGAGCCGACGACCAGGATTACGCACATGAAAACCCGGGCCAATCGCGACAATCTCGCCCCGGCGTTTCTTGAAGCCGTTGTCGCGCGCTATCGCGGCACGGCGCTGGGGCGGCAGGAACTCGACGGCGAGATGATCGAGGAAGTGCCGGGCGCATTGTGGACCCGGCGGCAGATCGAGGAGGGGCGGATGGAGGCCCCGCCGGCGCTCTCGCGCATCATCGTGGCAGTGGACCCGCCCGTGACCGGGGGCAAGAATTCGGACGCCTGCGGCATCGTGGTGGCGGGCCGCTGTGGCGACACGGCGGTGGTTCTGGCCGACCGCACGGTGCAGGGGACGACCCCGGTGGGCTGGGCGCGGGTGGCGGTGACCGCCTTCCACGAATTTGCCGCCGACACCATCATCGCCGAGGTCAACCAGGGCGGCGATCTGGTGGCGCAGGTGCTCAATCAGGTGGATGCCTCGGTGCCGGTCCGCACGGTGCGGGCCAATCGCGGCAAATGGGTACGGGCCGAACCGGTAGCCGCGCTCTATGCGCAGGGCCGCGTGAGCCATGTGGGGCTGCTGGCCGACCTCGAAGACGAACTCTGCGCCTTCGGCCCCGACGGGCTGGCCGACGGCCACTCCCCCGACCGCATGGACGCGCTGGTCTGGGCCGTTGGGGAACTGCTGCTGCGCGAGGGGCCCGTGCCGAGGGTGAGGGTGTGAGGCAACTTATCCCCGCGTCACGGGGGTGGGGTATGGTTGTGGCATGATGGGAATGGTGCGGCGGTGGGCACCGGGGGGCGGTGGCACCGGGGCGGTTAGCGCGGGGCGCGCTGCGGGGACAAGCGATAAGGATCGAGATGATGGCCAAGTGGTTTGACCGCCTGCGGGGCGGGCAATCGCGCGCGTCCGGGGAAACCAAGATGGCGGGGGCGCAGACGCTGTTCACGCTTTCGCCTTTGGGCCTGGGCGCGGGCCCCAGAAAAGGGTTTGCGGCGCTGGCGGGAGAGGGGTTCGGGCGCAACGCGGTGGTCTATCGCTGCGTGCGCATGGTGGCGGAAAACGCGGCGCGGGTGCCGCTGGAGGTGCGCGACGGCGAAAACGTGCTCACCGAGCACCCGCTGTTGAGCCTTCTGGCCCGCCCCAACCGCCGCCAGGACGGCAAGGCGCTGCTCGAACGGGTGTTTATCTATCTGCAACTGGCGGGCAACGCCTATCTCGATGCGGCCATCGTCGATGGCGCGGTCAAGGGGGTTTTCGGGCTGCGACCGGACCGGATGGCGGTGATCGCCGGGCGCGACGGCTGGCCGATCGGCTATGCCTATACCGCCGGTGGCAAGACGCAGCGGCTGATGCTCGACACCGAACCCGTGCCGCGCGTGCTGCATCTGAGCCTGTTCGATCCGCTGGACGATCATTACGGCATGGCGCCGCTGAGCGCCGCGCAGGCCAGCCTTGAAACCCACAATGCGGCGACCTCGTGGAACCGCGCCCTGCTGGAAAACGCGGCGCGGCCCTCGGGGGCGCTGGTCTATAACGCGGCGGCGGGAAATTTGAGCGAAGAGCAATATCAGCGGCTCAAGACCGAGCTGGAACAAGGGTTTACCGGGGCGCTCAATGCCGGGCGGCCCATGGTGCTCGAAGGCGGGCTCGATTGGAAATCCATTGCCCTGACGCCGCGCGATATGGATTTCCTCGAAGCCAAAAGCGCAGCGGCGCGCGAGATTGCGCTGGCCTTCGGCGTGCCGCCGATGCTGCTGGGCATTCCGGGGGACAATACCTACGCCAACTATGCTGAGGCAAGCCGGGCCCTGTGGCGGCAGACGGTGATCCCGCTGGTCACCTCGGTCTGTGCCGCACTGACCCACTGGCTGTCGCCAGCCTTCGACGGGGTGGAACTGGTGCCCGATTTCGACGTGATCGAGGCGCTGGCCGCCGACCGGGCCATGGACTGGCAGCGGGTGGGGAGCGCGGATTTCCTCACCGACGACGAGAAGCGCGAAATGCTGGGGTTCGGGAAGAACCGGTGAGGTAACGCAGATGGACGAGATTATTTCGACGGTGCTGACAAAAGGCGATCTGGCGCATGTGGCGCTGTTCTTGTGGGCGGGCGGAGCGAGCGCGGCGGTGCTGATGCTGCTGCGCGAGCTGTCGGCGGCCAATCGCCGGTTCAATACGTTTGTGACCGAAATCGCCCAGCTCAATCGACTGTTCAGGGATCAATGACGATGCGGAAAAGCAAAAGACCGAAGGCCGAAGCGGGCGAGGCCAATCAGGTGTTCCGGCAGTTCGCCTGGAACCTCGCGGGCACGCTGAGCAAAAGCCCCAAGGCGCCGACCCGGTCGTCCGGCGGCAAAGGCGAAGTGACCGGAGGCAAGCGGGGGGCAGCGCAATGACGATGGCTATCGACGCCGACGGCCGGTTCACCGGTTACGCCTCGGTGTTCGGGCGGCGCGATGGCGGAGGGGACATCGTGATGCGCGGCGCGTTCCGCGAGAGCCTTGCGGCGCGCGGCGCGGACCGGGTGCGGTTGCTGTTCCAGCACGATCCCAAGGAGCCGGTGGGGCGCTGGGACGAGATCGTCGAGGACGGGTTCGGCTTGAAAGTGTCCGGGCGGCTGATCGAGGGCGTGCCGCGCGCGGCCGGGCTCAAGGCGCTGATCGCGCAGCGGGCGATCGACGGTCTGTCGATCGGCTTTCGCGCCGTGCGGGCGACGCGCGAGGGCCAGAACGGAGGACGACGGCTATGGGCGGTCGACCTGTGGGAAATCTCCATCGTGACCTTTCCGATGATGGACGCGGCGCGGATTTTGGCCGTGCCCGATGGGGACGCGCGGCTGGCTGACAGGATGGGGGCGGCGGTGCGGTTGCTGCGCGGGTAGGGCGGCGATTTTCGTCTGGCACGGCGGCCCGCCCGTTGGCTCGGCGTGTACTGGATCCCGGATCAAGTCCGGGATGACGGGGTGGGGCGTGGAGGACGTGAGGACAGGCAGGCAATGGTGACGTGGGGACATGGTCGCCGGGATTGAATGGAACCGAAAAAGGACAATCGATGACGAAACATGCTGAACCGCGCCTGGAGACCAAGGTTGCGGCGGGTGGGGATTTGAACGGGGTGATGGCCGAATTGATGTCGGCGTTCGAGGAGTTCAAATCGACAAATGATGAACGGCTGGCCGAACTGGAAAAGCGCGGCAGCGCCGATACGCTGCTCGACGCTAAGCTCGACAAGCTCAACGCGGTACTCGATGGGCACAAATCGGCGCTCGACCGGGCGGCGGTGGACAAGGCGCGTCCGGCGCTGGAGGGCGGGCGGGCCGTCGAGGGCGACGAATATAAGGATGCGTTTTCGGCCTATGTGAAGCGCGGCGAGGAAAAGGCGCTGTCGGTCGGCTCCAACCCCGATGGCGGCTATCTGGTGCCGGCCCAGACCGAAACCGAAATCACCCGGTTGCTGACCGGGATTTCGCCGATGCGCGCCATCTGCGGCGTGCGGCAGGTGTCGTCCTCGGTGTATAAAAAGCCGATCACGGTGACGGGGCCGCAGGTCGGCTGGGTGGGCGAGACGGCGGCGCGCAATCAGACCAATGCGCAGGTGATCGACGAGCTGAGCTTTCCGACTACCGAGCTGTACGCCATGCCCGCCGCGACCCAGGCGTTTCTCGACGATGCCGTGGTCGATGTGGGCCAGTGGATCGCCGAAGAGGTCAACGCGGCCTTCGCTGAGCAGGAAACCAAGGCGTTTATCCTCGGCGACGGCGTCAACAAGCCCTCGGGTTTCCTCGATGCCGACACGGTGGCCGAGGACAACTGGGCCTGGGAAAAGCTGGGCTATATCGCGACCGGCGAGGAGGGCGGATTTTCCAGCGGAGCGGCGGGGGATGCCTCGGACGTGCTGGTCGATCTGGTCTATGCGCTCAAGGCCGGATATCGGCAGAACGCCTCGTGGCTGATGAACCGGCGCACGCAGGCGGCGGTGCGCAAGCTCAAGGATGCCGATGGCGGCTATCTGTGGCAGCCGGCGGCAACGCCGGACGGGCGCGCCAGCCTGATGGGCTTTCCGCTGGTTGAGGCCGAGGACATGCCCGATATCGATGTGGACAGCTTTTCCATCGCGTTCGGGGATTTCCGCCGCGGCTATCTGATCGTCGACCGGCAGGGGGTGAACGTCTTGCGCGATCCCTATTCGGCCAAACCCTATGTGCTGTTTTACACCACCAAGCGCGTGGGCGGCGGGGTAGCCGATTTCGACGCGATCAAGCTGCTCAAGTTCGGGGAGTAGCGGCGGGCGTTGAGGATAGAGTCGCAGCGCTGGATACCCATGTAGCCGGCGTTCCGCCGGCGCCCCCCTCCCGTCCTCCCCCGCAAGGTGGGGAGGTGCCGAGCTGGGGGGTGGGTACGGTCAATACCAAATCAAAAGAACACTCTCCCTTGACGGGGATGGTCGGGGAGGCACAGCGCACCCCTCATCCGACCTTTCGCTTTCAGCGAAAGCCCACCTTCTCCCTCAAGGAGGAAGAGAAGATCAGCGCTTGCTGAAAGAGCCCCCTCTCCATTGGGGCAAGGAGAGGGTCGGAGTGGCATCGACCTGCGCTTCCATCCTCAGCGTGTCATCCCGGCCTTGAGCCGGGATCTAGTATGCTCAGCGCTTAGGGAAGAACCGCGGCGCTGCCGGTTACTGGATCCCGGATCAGGTCCGGGATGACCGGGGGTGGGAGGGGCTGCGCTGAGCACCCCCTCATCCGATCTTTCGCTTTTAGCGAAAGCCCCCTTCTCCCCCTGAGGGAGAGGGGATGGGGGTGAGGGGTGCGCTGAATAGGCCGGGTGCGATTCCGGTCGCTTTCGAACGCTAACATTCAAAAGAGAGCACAGATGACATCTTACCTTCTGGCCGGAGCGGTCGAGGAGCCGGTTTCGCTTGCGGCGATGAAAGCGCATCTGCGGGTGGAGGATGAGGCCGAGGACGGCCTGATCGAGACACTCATTTCGGCGGCGCGGGTGCATGTGGAGAGCCTTTCGGGGCGGGCGCTGCTCGATCAGACCTGGCGGCTGACGCTCGATGCGTGGCCAGAGGACAGGATCGTGCCGTTGCCGGTGTCGCCGGTGACCGCGCTGAGTGAAATCCGGGCGTATGACGCTGGTGGGACCGTCCATCAGATCGATGTGGCGCAGTTTCTCCTCGACGGCAGGGCCAATCCGGCCCGGATCATCGTGCCTGCTGTGATTGCCGGAATGCCCGTGCTGCGGGCGCGCAGGGGGATCGAGATCGACTACACCGCCGGATATGGCGAGGCCGAAGACGTGCCCGCCGATCTGAGCCAGGCGGTGCGGATGCTGGCCGCCTTTTGGTACGAAAACCGCGATCTGGCCACCGGTGAGATGCGGGCGGTACCGGGGACGATCGGCCGGATGGTTTCGGCCTATCGGCGGGTGCGGCTGTGAGGGGCGCGGTGCCGCCGATCGGCAGCCTGCGCGACCGGGTGCAATTGCAGCGGCGCGAAATGGCCCTGCTGCCCGATGGTGGGCACGAAACCCTGTTTTTGCCACTGGCCACCGTGTGGGCGCGGGTGCGGCCGCGCTCGGCGCGGATGCTGCGCGAGGGCGACGGGCGGGCCGCAAGCTCGACCCACGGCGTGGTGCTGCGGTTTCGCAAGGATGTGCGCGCCGGAGATCGGATCGTCTATCGCGGGCGGACACTGGAGGTGGTCGAGGCCGAGGATATCAACGGACGCCGGGCGTATCTGTCGTGCCTGTGCGTTGAAACCGCGATGGTGGGGTGAACGATGAACGCGCTGGATGCTGTGCAAGGGGCGCTGGTCGCCGCCTGGACCGAGGACGCGCCGCTGAAACTGTTGCTCGGCGCGGGACGGATTTTCGATGCGCCGCCACGGGGAATGCAGCCGCCCTACGTGGCGATTTTGCGCCATGACGCGGTGCCGCGCGATGGGGACGAGGCTCCGGGGATCGAGCACCGGTTGACCATCCACTGTTGGAGCCCGCAACCGTCGCGCTCGGCGGCGCTGGCCATTTCGCACCGCATCGAACGGGTGGCGGTGGCAGGGGAGCTCGCTCCTGTGGGGCACGTCGTGACCCATCGCAGGCATGTGCGAACGGAAACGGCGATCGATCTGGGGACGGGACGGGCGCGGGCAGCAGTGGAGCTGCGGGTGTTTTCGGAGCCGGTGGAGTAGCTTTGATGGTGAGCGTAACCGACCACCTCCGTCATCCCGGGCGGCGATCCGGGATCCAGTATCCGGCAGAGCTGCGGTTCTATCTCCGACGCTGCCGTGTACTGAATCCCGGCTCAAGGCCGGGATGACAGGCTGATGATGGGGCGCCGCGGACGGCCCCCTTTCCCATCGCCCTCAAGGAAAAAGGGAAGCAACCGGCCAGCTTTGAGCGGAACAGGGGCGCGGGGCTTTAACGGGCAACCAGATTTGAAAAGGAACACACGATGGCAGCCCAGAGTGGCAAGGACATGTTGCTCAAGCTCGACCAGACGGGGACGGGCAGTTTTCTGACGGTGGCGGGATTGCGGACGCGGCAGATCGCCTTTAACGCGGCGAGCGTGGACACCACCGATGCCGAGAGCGCCGGGCGGTGGCGCGAATTACTGGAGGGCGGGGGCGTCAAACGGGCGGCGGTTTCGGGATCGGGGATTTTCAAGGACCGGGCTTCGGACGCCGAAGTGCGGGCGCTGTTTTTCGCCGGAACGATCCGCGGCTGGCAACTGATCCTGCCCGGATTCGGCACAGTGTCGGGGCCGTTCCAGATCGTGGCGCTGGAATATTCCGGCGATCATGCGGGGGAAGTGACGTTCGAATTGGCACTGGAAAGCGCGGGCGAGATCGGGTTCAGCGCGGTCTAGGAGTGCTTCCAGCAAAAGTGGGCATCGCTTTTGTGGTTCGGAAGCGCGACCAGCAGAGGGGAGGTGCTTCCAGCGAAGGTGGGTACCACTTTTGTGGTTTGGACCCGAACCGCCGCGCAAGCGAAACGCGACCGAGCGGCGGTTCGAGTGGCGCTAGCGAGGGGGAAAGTTCTGGGCGGTGTGGATGAGTTGGAGGATGTGAATTTCGTCGCCCCGAACTGAGTAGATAATGAAATAGGGCAGGCCGCGAACCAGCTTTTCGAACGTTCCGGCAATTCGACCGGGGCGGCCTGTTGGCAGGACGGCCAACCGTTCGCCAGCGGCCACCAGACGGCGCGCTACCGATTCAGCGCTGCGGGGATCGTCCGAAGCTATGAAGTTGAAAATAGACTGCAATTGCAGCTGTGATTGGGGCGACCAGATCGTGCGCCCCATTGGTCAGGCACTTTTGCGGGCGTGCCTGGCATAGGCATCGGCAATTATGCGGTCGAGGTTCTGCGTGACCTGTTCATGAGAGGCACCTTCGCCGCGTTCGATGCTCCGCATGGCGTCCAAAGTGCCCTCGCAAATCGCGATTTCGCGGTCGATGTGATCGTCAAGCATGCGGGCGACGAGGAAGGACTTCGAGCGCTCGGTGATCGAGGCCAGGCGGTCGAGCTTGGCCTTGGTTTGCGCTGACAGGCGGACGGTGAGGGTGGTGGTGCGTTTGGCGGGCATGGGAGCCTCCGCGTGTACATCTGAACACATGGCAATCACTGCGAACACAAATTAACACATTTAAGGAGCCATCGCCATGGCCAATCCCCAACGGGGCGAAATCGACGCCGAGATCGGCGGCGAGACCAAAACGCTGTGCCTGACGCTGGGCGCGCTGGCAGAACTGGAAGCGCGGTTGCAGACCGGCGACCTCAACGGGCTGGCCGAACGCTTCGCCGAAGGGCGGATTTCGGCGCGCGACCTGATGGCGATCATCGGGGCGGGACTGCGCGGGGCAGGAAATGCCATCACCGATGACGATCTGGCCCGGCTGTCGATCGAGGGGGGCCTCAAGGGCGCGGCGCAGATTTGCGTGCGGCTGCTGCGGGCGACGTTTGGAGATGCGCAATGACCCGGTTTCCCTGGGCGGACACCATGGCGTTCGGGTTGGGAGTGTTGCGGCTTGCGCCACAGACCTTCTGGGCGATGACGCCGCGTGAACTGGCCGCCGCCCATGCCGGCGTCAAAGGGCGGACCGGCGGGGCGCCCGATCGGGCCGCGCTGGATGGGTTGATGACGCTTTTTCCCGATGGAGACGGACGATGACCGAGCTGTTCGGCGAGCGCTTTGAAGCGGAGATGAGCGATGTCGCGGTCGAACTCCAGCGCATCCGCGATCTGGGCACTTCGGTTGGGACGACGCTCACCCGGTCGCTGCGCGGCGCGATCATGGAGGGGCGGTCGTTGCGCACATTGCTCGCCGATATCGGGCGGGCCTTTGCCGATATCGCGCTGAAGGCGGCGCTCAAGCCACTGGGTGAACTGGTGAGTGGCGGGATCGAGAGCCTGTTTTCAGGGCTCAATCCGGCGCTGGGACAGGTGACGCCCTTTGCCAAGGGCGGAGTGCTGGCCGCGCCCACCTATTTCCCGATGGCGGGGCAATGGGGGCTGGCCGGGGAAGCCGGGCCGGAAGCGATCCTGCCCCTGCAGCGCGGAGCGGATGGACGGCTGGGCGTTGCGGCGGGCGGTGGCGGGCAGGCGGTGACGGTCAATTTCAATGTGAGCGCGCCGGATGCAAGAAGCTTCGTTGCGGCGGAGGCGGAGGTCAACGCCATGCTGCTGCGGGCCGTACGGCGGGGGACACGGGGGAGTTAGAGTCTGCGGGGCGGTTCTAGTGGAGGCGCGCTGTGGTGCCTCATCACCGGCGTGCCGTCCCTGGCGAAGACCCGGGTATCCAATATGCGGCGGGGTGAGGAAAGACTCGCGGCTCTGCCGGTTACTGGATCCCGGATCAAGTCCGGGATGAC
>NZ_DATMGM010000065.1:0-28160 GCF_035555455.1 Pelagibacterium sp.
AACCTGCAAAATCCTTCTCAAAACAAAATAAACACAAAAGCCCCGCCCAAAAAGCGGGGCTTTTTTGTGTGAAAAAATGTAAAAAAACTTGCTTTGGCGCAGCCGAATATGTGGTTCCGTTGTGGAAATGCTCCTGGCTTGATCCGCTTTCTTAAGCTTGTCTTAACTGCTAAGGCAGCCTTGCCATCATGGCGTCCTAAATTGGACGTGATCGTCGGGCACAGACACCTTTCCTTTCTTTATAGCCAAAGCACAAAATCACGATGAAACTGTCGCGTCGTCATGTTCTCGGCTCGATGGGCGCCTTTGCCCTGAGTGGGGGCTTGTTTCCCACGCAGGCAAGCGCTGTATCGCTTATGGACCCGTTCAATCTGTCCACCGCCATGGATGCGGGAGTGGTCAAGATTGGCGATGGGATTGCCTATGCTGGCGGGCCGCGCGGCAAGCTCGACGTCTATGTGCAGCAGAACCCGCGCGGCAATGCGCCGGTGATCATGTTCATTTATGGCGGCGGATGGAAGCTGGGGGAACGATGGGAGTACGAATTCGTGGGCCGCGCATTGGCCGCTCGCGGGTTCGTCACCGTCATCCCCGACTATCGTCTGGTGCCCGATGTCGCTTACCCGGGCTTTCTCTATGATGGGGCCGTGGCGGCCAAGTGGATCGAGGATAATATCACCACGTTTGGCGGTAATCCGGACAAGCTGTTCCTCGCCGGCCACTCGGCGGGCGCTTACAATGCGGTGATGTTGGGGCTCGATCCGGCGTTCTTTCGCGAAGCGGGCACCAATTTGAAAATCCGCGGCATTGCCGGTCTTGCGGGCCCGTACGATTTCTATCCGTTTGAATATAACGAAGTGCGGGACGCGTTTGGGAACGCGCCCAATCCCGAGGGCACGCAGCCGGTGCGGCTGGTGAGCGATCAGTCGCCGCCGATGTTTCTGGCTTCGGGCCTGAATGATCCGATCGTGCGCCCGGTCAACACCACAACCTTGGCCGGAAAACTGCGGGAATACAGCGTGCCTGTGGACGAGCGCTATTATGAAGGCATCGGGCACATGGAAATTGTCACCTCGCTGGGGGCGATGCTGCGCTGGCGTGCTCCGGTGCTTGATGATGTGGTCAATTTCTTTTCCAGTCTGGGCGCCCTCGACGCCTGAAGACCGGAGGGCTCCCTACCCGCGGGGACGCGTACGGAGCCCGATCAGCGTGGCGGCCACGACACCGAGCGCGACGATGCCGATGATGATGGTGGCGAGCGCATTGACGTCCGGAGACACCCCCAGGCGGATTTTCGAAAAGATCACCATCGGCAGGGTGGAGGCACCCGGCCCCGAAACGAAGCTGGCGATGACCAGATCATCGAGCGATAGCGTGAAAGCCAGCAGCCAGCCAGAGATCAGCGCAGGCGAAATGATCGGCAGGGTGATATCGAAAAACACCCGTAGCGGTGTTGCGCCCAGATCCATGGCTGCTTCATCAAGTGAGCGATCCATATCCGACAGACGGGCCCGTACCAGCACGGTCACATAGGCCAGACAGAAGGTGGAGTGGGCGATGGTGATGGTGACAAACCCTCGTCCGGCGGGCCAGCCGAGCATGGCTTCCATCGAAACGAACAGCAGCAACAGCGACAAGCCGGTGATGACATCGGGCATGACCATGGGCGCTGCGGCCATGCCGGTCAGCGCCGTCTTGCCTCGGAACGAGCCCAGGCGCGACAGGGCGATACCGGCCAAGGTGCCCAATACGGTGGCTATCGTGGCGCTGGTTGCGGCGATCTGCAGGCTCAGGATGGCGGCGGCCACCACCTGTGAATCCTGGAACAGCGCCGCATACCAACGGGTGGAAAACCCGGTCCAGACCGTTACCAGCCGACTTTCGTTGAAAGAGAAGACGACGAGCGAGATAATCGGGGCGTAGAGAAACGCAAAGCCAAACGTCGCAAGGGTCGGGATGAACAGGCCACGCCTCATTTTTCGGCCTCCACGACGGCGTTCTGGGCGTAGCTGAGCAGCATGATGGGCACCAGAAGGATCACCAGCATGACGATGGCCACAGCGGAGGCCACCGGCCAATCGCGATTGGCGAAGAACTCATCCCAGAGCACACGGCCGATCATCAGTGTGTCGGCACCACCGAGCAGCGACGGAATGACGAATTCGCCAATGGCCGGGATGAAGACCAGCATCGATCCCGCGATCAGGCCTGGCATGGAGAGCGGCAGCACCACCGTGAGAAAGATCATGAACGGGCGCGCGCCGAGATCGGCGGAGGCCTCGATCAGGCTCTGATCAAGTTTGACGAGCGTGGTGTAGAGCGGCAGCACCATGAAGGGCAGGTAGGTATAGACGATGCCGACAAACACGGCCCCTTCGGTCTGGAGCATGGTGAGCGGCTGATCTGTAATGCCCAAAGCCATGAGCACGTTGTTGATGATGCCGTTGCGGCCCAGAAACCCCATCCAGGCGTAAACCCGCAGCAGGAACGAGGTCCAGAACGGCAGGATGACCAGCATCAGCAACAGGTTGCGGTATTTCTCATCGGCGCGGGCGATGAACCAGGCCATGGGAAAAGCGATCAGCAGGGCGATAAGCGTGGAGATCGCCGCGATGCGCACGGAGTTGATATAGGCGTTGGCGTAAAGGCTGTCGCGCAAGAGGAACAGGAAGTTCGAAAATTGCAGCGTGATCGACAGCGACTCATCACTGCCCCAGACGAACATCGGCAGATAGGGCGGTTGGCCCAGCGCAAAGGCGCTGAGGGCAATCTTGAAGACCACCAGCAGCGGGACGAGGAAAAAGACCGCCAGCCACAGTGTAGGCGCCAGAATGACGGCGGTGCGACCGGAAATGCCCAGCCGGTTGAGGCCTGCGGTGACAAAGCTCCACGCCCGGCGGGGCACGGTGACATGCCGACCGGTGCTCATGACACCAGCACCGCCCCGGCGTCGGGCGCCCAGGACACATAGACGTGCTCGTCCCAGCTGATCGCCTGCTCGTCATACCGGGTCAGGTTGGTCTGGGTGACCTGAATGCGCTTGCCGCTGTCGAGTACGATGCGGAAGACGCTCATGTCGCCTAGATAGGCGATGTCTTCGACCAGACCGCGGGTGATGTTGGCGTCGCCGTGCGGACGCTCGCGGCTCAGCACCATCTTTTCGGGGCGGACAGCATACCACAGGGTCTGCTCAGGGGCGCAGTCGACACCGTGACTGACATAGATATCGGTGCCTGCTTCGGCGGACGAATCCATGCGCATGTGATCGTCGGCGTCCTCGGTGACGACACCTTCGAACATATTGACCGACCCCACGAACCCGGCGACGAAGCGCGAATTGGGGAATTCGTAGATTTCCTGCGGCTCGCCGATCTGGGCGATCTTGCCGTCATTCATCACGCCGATGCGGGTGGAGAGCGTCATGGCCTCCTCCTGATCGTGGGTAACGACGATGAAGGTGACGCCGAGGGTTTCCTGGATCTTGACCAGTTCGTACTGGGTGTCTTCGCGCAGTTTTTTATCAAGCGCGCCAAGGGGTTCGTCGAGCAGCAGCAGTTTGGGGCGGCGCGCCAGCGAGCGCGCGAGGGCAACGCGCTGGCGTTGACCGCCCGAGAGCTGATGCGGCTTGCGGCGCGCGAATCGTTCGAGGCGCACGAGCTTGAGCAGTTCCTCCACCCGGTCGGAAATTTCCGAGCGGGCTATGCCCTGGCGCTTGAGGCCATAGGCGATGTTGCGCTCAACCGTCATATGCGGAAACAGCGCATAGGACTGGAACATCATGTTGACGGGCCGGTCATAGGGGGGAACATTGGTCATGCTCTGGCCATCGATTTCGATGGTGCCGGACGTCGCGGTTTCAAAACCGGCGAGCATACGCAGCAGCGTTGACTTGCCAGACCCCGAGCCGCCCAGCAGGCAGAACAGCTCGCCCTTATAGACATCGAGCGAGACGTCATCGACGGCATAGACATCGCCAAACGTCTTGGTGACGTTGCGAATCCGCACGAAAGGCGTGGCGTCGGGGTCGCGCCACGGGCGCGTATCAGCGGCGATCTGAGGCTTTTTCAAGAGCGGACGTCTCCCCAACTCCCAGAGAAAGGCAGGTCGACAGGGCACCATACCGCGCCCTGTCATGCAACCATGAAGCGCTTACTGGCCGGTCTTGATCCGGGTCCAGGCGCGGGTCAGCAACCGGTCATAACCGGGCGTGCGGGCCTTGGGCGCGAACAGGTTGGCCATCACGTCCGGAGTGGGGTAAATGGCTGGATCTTCAAGGATTTCCGGATCCACGAACGCATCGGCAGCCGCATTGGGATTGGCGTACCAGACATAGTTCGTGATGTCGGCGGCGATCTGCGGTTCGAGGATGAAGTTGATGAATGCGTGGGCCGCGTCGGGGTTTGGCGCGTCGGCGGGGATGGCCATCATGTCGAACCACAGGCTCGCGCCCTCGGTGGGGATGACATAGGTGATCTCGACACCGCGGTTGGCCTCAGCCGCGCGATCGGCGGCAATGAACACGTCACCGGAGTAGCCGACCGAGAGGCAGATTTCGCCATTGGCGAGGTCGGAAATATACTGCGACGAGTGGAAATAACGGATGTAAGGCCGCACGGCGGCGTAGAGTTCCTCGACGGCGGCCAGGTCGCCAGCGTCTTCCGAGTTTGGATCAAGTCCCAGATAATTCAAGGCGATAGCGGTCATTTCCACCGGCGCATCGAGCACGGCGATGCCGCAATCGGCAAGCTGGGCGGCAGTTTCAGGATCAAACAGCAGGTCCCAGCTTTGCAGCGGGCCGTCCTCGCCCAGCCGCTCGGTGACGGCGTCGATATTGTAGCCCAGCCCGGTGGTGCCCCACATGTAGGTCACGGCATATTCGTTGCCCGGGTCATACTCCTCGACCTGTTCGGTGATGGCGGGAACGAGGTTGCCGAGGTTGGAAAGCTTTGATTTATCAAGCTTTTGGAACAGGCCAATGGGAATCTGGCGTTCGAGGAAAAAGCCCGAAGGGATGACCACGTCATAGCCCGAAGACCCGGCCAGAAGCTTGGCTTCGACGATCTCGTTGGAATCGAAAACGTCATAGTTGACGGCGATGCCGGTCTGGGCCGTGAACTTTTCCAGCGTGTCTTCGGCGATGTAATCGGACCAGTTATAGACATTGACTGTCTGGCCCTGAGCCATGGCGGACGTTGCCATGAGTGAGGCGGCAATGCTGAGGAGAAACAACGACTTGTGCATAGTGACGAGGTCCCTTTCACAACAAAAAAGAGTTGGTGACAGCATCGTGCGGCTGCTCCGGAGTCACCTCTTGGCGGCGTCAACCACACGGCACTCCCTTCGCCGCTTCACCAATCGGGGACGATGTCTCCCGATCGCTAGGCATGAAAAGGTCAGACCTGCCATTACAGGCAAGTCTGCCCCCTGAAAAGCAAAATTATGTGACGGGAGCGATCATCGGCTGAAAATTGGCAAAGAGGCAACAGCGGGCCCGATACCCCCAATCTTGCTGCAAAGATTGAGCGTAAAATGTATGGAGTTGCGGACCTTCAAGCTGCGCAATGCCATAAAGATCGGTCACAGGGTTTATCCGCATGTCCGATGCCGCTCACGGGTCGAGAAGTGTCTCGATATCGGCGAGCAGGGCTTCCAATTGCGCGGTGTCGTCAAAGCTGGAAATCCGCATAAGCATGGTCCCCTCCATGGCGAGAAAGGCGAGGCGCTCCGAACGGGTTTGGGGCGAATGACCGATCCTGTCGAGCATCGACTGGTACCAGTCTCTGGTCTCCAGTCGGCTTTCCGGATTTTGCAGATACACCATCATCAGTCCGGCCATCTTTGCGTCGGTGGTGCTGGCCGAGGACCGCATGGCGGCGATGTAGGCCCGGACGAGTTCGGTGGGGCTTTTGGGGTCCTGTTCGGCGATCAGCGCGTCGAACTGATCATTCCAGCGATCCAGAACGGCTTTGACCAATTCGTCCTTGGACGGGAACGAATATTGCACACCGCCTTTTGAAATACATGCGGCCCTGGCCAACGCATCGATAGTGAGGCCCTGCGGGCCCTCAGTGTTGACGATCTGTTCGGCCTTGCTCAGCAGCATATCGCGACTGATTTTAGGTTTTCTGCCCATAAAAAATCAAATCTCCCGTCGGTTTCGGGTTGAAATCCATACGTATGTATTTATATATCCCGCTCGACGCTAGAGCAATTCCTGTGTTGATTCATTCACAGGTGCTCCAAATCCTTTTGTCGCGTTTCGCTTGAGGCCCCTAAGGGGCCGAACCGAAAACCGGTTGTATTTTTCCTGGAAACGCCAATCCCAGAGCTAACCATGAGCGACGTCTCAGCCCAAACTAAAATCCATTCCAATCCAAAACGCTGGTGGGCCCTCATTGCCGTCATGCTGGCCTTCACACCAGTGGTCATCGACATGACCGTGTTGCATGTTGCCATACCGACGCTGACCCAGGCACTGGGCGCGACCAGCACGCAAATGTTGTGGATCATCGATATCTATCCGCTGCTGATGGCAGGCTTTCTGGTGCCGATGGGGACGCTGGCCGATCGCATCGGGCATCGCAAACTGCTGCTGGCAGGACTGGTGATCTTCGGTATTGCCTCGACGCTGGCCGCCTTTGCCCCGACGGCACCCGTATTGATCGCCGCGCGCGTGTTGCTGGCGCTGGGCGGTGCGATGATCGTTCCGTGTGTGCTCGGGATCATCCGGCGCAATTTTGAGGACGACAAGGAACGCGCCATTGCCCTTGGACTGTGGGGCACAGTGGGGGCGGCGGGGGCCGCCGTCGGACCGCTGGTAGGCGGAGTGTTGCTGGAGCATTTCTGGTGGGGCTCTGTGTTTTTGATCAACGTGCCTGTCATGCTCGTTGTTGCGCCCGCCTGTGCCCTTTTGCTGTCGCGCCAGGAGGCGACAATGCCAGGACACTGGGCAATCGGGCAGGCCCTTGTGCTGATTGTCGGCATGATTTCGGTGGTCTATGCGATCAAGGCGGGCTTTGCCGGGCAGCACCCTCTGGCGATCATCACCATGATTGCGATCTTCGGTCTGACCATGCTGGTGCTGTTTGCGCGCCAGCAATTGAATTCGCCCGATCCGATGCTCGATCTGTCGCTGTTCTCCCATCCGGCCATCATGGCGGGCATCATCATGGCGCTGGTGGCCACCGGAGCGCTGGCCGGGGTGGAGCTGACGCTGGCGCAGGAGCTGCAATATGTGATCGGGATGACGCCGCTGGAAGCGGGTATCTTCATGATCCCGATCATGGTCGCATCTGCCTTTGGCGGGCCTCTGGCAGCCGTTCTGTCCAACCGGTTCGGCCTGCGTCTGGTTGCCAGTTTCACCATGTTGATCGGCGGTGCCATGCTGGCCGTGCTTGGAGCTGCCGACTTTCACGATCCCGGTCTGCTCGTGCCCACGGCGCTGGCGCTGGCCGGGCTTGCCCTGAGCATCGGCCTGACCGCATCGTCGATTGCCATCATGGGCGCGGTGCCGGCGGAAAAGGGTGGCGCGGCGGGATCTCTGGAAGGGACCGGTTATGAACTGGGCTCGGGGCTGGGCATCACCATCTTCGGCGTGGCCATGTCCAGCGTCTATGGCAGAGCCCTGCTGGCCCCCCAAGGCATCGCCGCGGAGCCGATGGCGCAGGCCAGCCGCTCGATCGGCGATACATTCCTGGTGGCCAGCACCCTCGGTGAAGAGCAGGGCGCGGCGCTGATCGAAGCGGGCAAGCTGGCGTTCACCCAGGCGCACTTCACCCTGCTGTCCGCAGCGGCCATCACCATGGGCCTGTTAGCCGCGCTGGTGTTCGTCCTTCTGGCGCAGTATCGCCCCACCAGCGCATCAGCGCATTGAGGGCCGATAAACGCCGATGCCGCTCAGGCGATGGTGCGCGGATAGAGCCGGTGGAGCTCGTCGATGGCGGTGAGGACTTCATCTGACAAGGCGATATCGGCGGCGGCGATATCGGTGCGCAATTGCTCCATCGACGTCGCCCCGATGATGACCGAGGCCATGAACGGGCGGGTGAGGCAGAAGGCAATCGCCATCTGGCACACATCGAGCCCATGCTGTTCGGCCAGCGTCATATAGGCCCTGGTGGCGGTTTCCGACGCGGGATTGAGACGCCACATCGCCCCGAGCGCGCCGCGCGAACCGGCGGGCATCTCGCCATTGTTATATTTGCCGCTGAGCAGGCCCGCCGCCAGCGGCGAATAGGCCAGCAGCCCCACATCTTCAAAGGCCGACACTTCAGCCAGGTCGAGATCGAAATGGCGGCGCAGCAGGTTATATTCATTCTGAATGGTGGCCATGCGCGGCAGGCCGTGGCGTTCGGCCAGCGACAGATAGCGCATCAGCCCCCAGCTGGTTTCGTTCGACACCCCGATGGCGCGAATTTTTCCGGCCTTGATCTGCGCATCGAGGGTTTCGAGCACGTCGAACAGATTATCGGCGATGGCGGCGCGATCCTGACCGAAGGGATCGAACCCCCAGGCATGGGAGAAATTGTAATGAGCGCGATTGGGCCAGTGGAGCTGATAGAGATCGATATAATCGGTCGAGAGACGGCGCAGATTCTGTTCGAGCGCGGCAACGATTTCGGCTCCGGTCATCGGCCGCCCGTCGCGAATCCAGGAATTGCGCGGCCCGGTGATCTTGCTGGCCAGAACCCAATCTTCCCGCCGCCCGGTGGTTTTGAACCAGCTGCCGATGATGGTCTCGGTGGCCCCTTGCGTCTCGGCCCGGCCCGGCGTGGGATAGAGTTCGGCGGTATCGATGAAGTTGATCCCCTGATCGAGGGCGTAGTTCATCTGAGCGTGGCCTTCGGCCTCGGTGTTCTGTTCGCCCCAGGTCATGGTGCCGAGGCAGATCTGGCTGACGGAGATGCCGGTGCGGCCAAGGGTGCGCTGTTGCATGAAATATGATCCGGGATAAACTTGAGGCAGGAACGGGAAAGGGCGGGCGACAGGGCCCGCACGTTGTGTACCCGGGCCGAGGCGTGGTGACAATCCATGCGCCAACCGCGACACTTGTGCACAGGGCGTAATTAATTGGATTAATATCGCTTTGAGGGCTTTGCAAACAGCAAATCCCCCCCTATATAGGCGGCATCCGAGCGGTTCGCCCGAACCAAAAGCATCGGACAGTGTCGCGGGGTGGAGCAGCCCGGTAGCTCGTCAGGCTCATAACCTGAAGGTCGTAGGTTCAAATCCTACCCCCGCAACCAATTTTTCCCAAAGATAGAACAATGAGTTGTGCGATCTCCTGGTGGGGTCGCAAGCGCGTTGTTGCACTTCATGCCACCTCAAGATTTTTCGCCGCTGCCGGACGGGTTTGCGGTGTTTTGACGTTTGGGGGGCGGTCACCTGCAGTGGCGGCTCGATGGGCGCGGGATCGGCCCGGTAAATATATCCGCAGCCGGATCGGTAATGACGGCGACATTGACGGCTGGAGTTATCGGAACCAAGGATAGGGCCACACCAACGGTCGGCGCCAGGGCGCAGGGAGGCGGGAACCAACAATGACTGTTGAGATCGCACTGGTGCTGGGCGTCGCCCTGGTTGCCATTTTCCTGTTTGCCACCGAAAAATTGCGGATCGATGCCGTGGCCCTGCTGGTGCTTTCGGCGCTGGCCATCTTTGGCCTTGTCAGCCCGGGCGATGCGCTGAGCGGATTCAGCAATCAGGCGACGATCACGGTGGCTGCGATGTTCATTCTTGCGGCCGGGCTGCAGAACAGCGGGGCTCTATCGGGTATCGGACGCCTGCTGGGGCAGGCCAGATCGCCGCTTACATTCCTGCTCATCCTGTTTGGGGTGTTGGCGGTTATCGCGCCTTTCGTGAATAATACCGCCGTGGTCGCCGTTTTCATGCCACTGGTCATGACCGCCGCCGCGGGAATCGGAATGTCGGCCTCCAAGGCTCTGATCCCGCTTTCCTATGTTTCGCAAATGGCCGGGGTTTGTACCCTTGTGGGCACGTCGACCAACCTGCTGGTCAACGCAATGGCCCGGGATCTGGGCCATCCGGGCTTTTCCATGTTTGAATTCACCCCGCTGGGGGTGATCTGCTTTGTGGTTGGCTGTCTCTATCTGCTGACATTGGGGCGCTATCTGTTGCCCGATGCCCGCGCCACCGAACTGGCCGAGCAGTATGAATTGGGAAAATATATCACTGAGCTTCGGGTGCTGCCGGACTCCTCGCTGATCGGCGTTTCCGTGGGGGAAGCCAAGCTGGGCGAGGATTTTGGGGTTTTCGTGCTTGAACTGCTCCGTGGCGACAAAAAGGTCTGGTCGCCCCGGTCGCAGATTCTTGAAGAGGGCGATGTGCTGATTGCCCGGGGGGACTGGTCGAAACTCGATCACCTGCGCAAGGAGGCCGGGCTGGAGATCAACACGGAGTTCCAGTTCCAGACCCAGGCTTTGGAAGAGGGCACCGAGCAGGTGTTAACCGAGGTGTTGATCGCGCCGCGGTCGCGGGTGATCGGCAGTACGCTGGCCCTGCTCGATCGGCGCTGGCAACACACTGCGACGGTTTTGGCCATTCATCGGCGCGGGCAGATATTGCGCGAACAGCTCAAGGACGTGCGGCTCAATGTCGGTGACGTCCTGCTGATGCTCACCCCGGAAGCCGAGATGGCTGCATTGCGCAGCGACGCCAATGTGATCGTGCTCAGCGAACGCAATGCAGAAAAGCCTGCCGGCTGGCGGGCGCCCTTTGCCCTGGCCACCATGGTGCTGGTGATCGCCATATCCGCGATCGGCTGGGCCCCCATTGCTATCACCTCTCTGGTCGGCGCCGTGGCGATGACCCTGGCAGGGTGTTTGGACGAGGACGCGGTCTATGACGCCATCGATTGGCGCATCATCATTCTGCTGGCCGGGCTGTTGCCGCTGGGTGTCGCCATGAGCCAGAGCGGCGCGGCCGAGTTCATCGTTGCCAACACCATCGGCCTGGTGAGCGGGTTTGGTCCGCTGGTCGTGCTGGCCGTCGTCTATCTGATGGCGCTGTTGCTGACGGAGTTCATGAGCAATGCGGCGGC
The DNA here is from genome assembly GCF_035555455.1 of Pelagibacterium sp. Classification (GTDB taxonomy): domain Bacteria; phylum Pseudomonadota; class Alphaproteobacteria; order Rhizobiales; family Devosiaceae; genus Pelagibacterium. The sequence continues at coordinate 11,060 of NZ_DATMGM010000065.1, forward strand.
GGCGGTCCTGCTCACGCCGATCGGCATGTCCACGGCCAATGTGCTGGGCGTCGATGCCACGCCCTTTCTGATCGCGGTGACCTTCGCCGCTTCGACAAGCTTTGCAACGCCGGTCGGATATCAGACCAACACCATGGTCTATAGTGCCGGCGGCTACCGGTTCACCGACTTTCTCAAGGTGGGGCTGCCGCTCAATCTGATCTTCTGGGTCCTGGGGGTGATCTTCATTCCGGTCTTCTGGCCATTCTAGAGCCTTGCCAAGTCTTTTCTCTCAGTCAATTCTCGCCGGATTTTTTCGCGAAGCGATGAGCGTCGCTGCGAAGATGATGCCGGCGCCGATCCAGGTGGAAAGACCGGCGACCTGCCCGAACAGCAGGAAGGCGATCAGCGCGACGGCGGGGAGGCGGATGAAGTCGAAGGGGGCGAGAAAGGAGGCGTCGGCGTGGCTGAAGGCGCGGGTCACCAGCGCCATGTTCAGCGCGCCGCACACGCCCTGAACGATGAGCAGGCCGAAGGCGGTCCAGCTGGGTGTCGTCCACACGAGTATTGCCGGTATCAGGGCGAGCGGTACGGTGAGGATGAGGTTCCAGGCGACCAGCGTATCGGTGCTGTCGCGCTGTGACATCTTCTTGAGGACCAGTTGGGCCAAGGCCATCAGGGCCGACCCGGCCAGCGCCAGCAGCAGGGCCGGTTCGAGCGCTCCCGATCCGCCGGGATTGATGATGATCAGCGCGCCCGAAAAGCCCGCAGCTATGGCAAAAACGCGCATCGGGCCCAGCTTTTCACCCAGAAACAGCCAGGCGCCGACAGCCAGGAGAATGGGGCTGAGGAAGATGATGGCCGTGACATCGGCGAGGGGCGCGAGCGTGAACGCCACGAAAAAGCACAACAGCCCGCCAAGCTTGAGCGCCGCGCGGACCGCATGGGTCGCGCGATAGCCCGACACCAGGATCGCGGGGCGCCGCACGATCATCGGCATGACGAACAACAGCCCGAAAAGGGCGCGGAAAAAGCCGATGACGAAGGGATGGACGTCGACCAGCAGGCGCACGATCGCCGCGTCGATCCCATTGAGCACGGCGGCCGCACTCATCATCAGCGCCGCGGCAAGATAGGCGTTTTTCGTATCCACGGCGGGCAGGGCACTTGTGTTGCGGGCGGCGTTCTGCGCCTCAGGAAAGAGTCAGCGCGTTCCGATAGATCGTATGGATGTCCTCGACGCTCATCGGCTTTGGATTGTTGTCCATCAGCCGCCGGATGGCATGGGCTTCTTGCGCCCATTCGAGAAGGTTGTCTTCCTGTGCACCATGAGCAGCGAGGGCCATTGAGAGCCCGAGCGAACGGCAATAGCCAAACGCGGCCTCGGGGATACCCTTTGATTCCGCATCGGACGACAAGCCGAGCAGCGAGAGGATTTCCCGCGTCTTGTCCGGCCTGGCCGGTGCATTGAAGGCGAGCACATGGGGAAAGATGATCGCGTTGGCCAGCCCGTGCGGCAGCCCCAGATTGGTGCCAAGGGGATAGGCCAGCGCGTGGCCGGCGGCGGTGTTGACCGGGCCGAGGCAAATGCCGCCGTAATACGAAGCGAGCATCATTCCGGCCCGCGCCTCGGTGTCTGAACCATCGGCGACGGCGCGTGCCAGATAGCGGCCCACCAGTTCAATGCCGAGGCGGGCATAGCCATCGATCATCGGATGGGCCCTGATGTTGGTGAAGGCCTCGACGCAATGGGCCAGCGCATCCACTCCGGTGGCCGCCGTGACCGCCGCAGGAACCGAATAGGTGAGTTCGGGATCGAGAATGGCGATGTCGGCCAGCATGTGATCGCTTTCGACCGCCAGTTTGGCGAGCGTCGCCGGATCGGTGACAAGGGCGCGCGTACCTGCTTCCGAACCGGTGCCCGAGGTCGTGGGAACCTGGACGAGCGCCGTCCGCCGTCCTTTGATCTTTCCCACGCCGACCACATCGGGAATCGACACGGTGGCGTCCCAGAGCACGGCAACCAGCTTGGCGACATCCATGGCCGAACCGCCGCCCAACCCGATGACCAGATCGGGCCTGAAGGCGCGGGCGCGCTCAAGAACCTTTTCAACAGCGGGCAAATCGGGCTCGGGTGGCAGGTCGATGAACACCTCGACCTCTCCCTTGATGCCGATGCGCTCGACAAAGCCTGCGGTGGGCGCCATGGCGATGACGAAGACCCGGTTGAAGCGGGCGGCAAAGGGAGTGAGCCGCGCCAGTGCCCCTGCGCCGACCTCGATCTGTTCGGGCTGTCGCAGCGTGATCTGGCGGGAGAGAGAAAGAACCGGCTCAGCCATTGTCCTGCTCCTCAAGGCTTTGCATTTCGGCCCAGACGGTTTCGATCTGCTCGGCGGTCAGTTCAACCAGCGGCGGGCGAACCCGTGTCCAGCCGTCGTGCTGGCGGCGGCGCGCCAGCATGGCCTTGATGGTGGGCAGCTGCACATAGGCGTTGGACAGGTTGCGCCAGGCATCGATGCGCTGTTGGGCGGCGTTCACCGCCTCTTCCTGTGCGGCGTCGAACCAGTTGTCGAAAACGAAGCGCAGATGTTTGGCGATGAGATTGGAACTCGACGTGATGCAGCCTGCGCCGCCTGCGCGCAGCAGGGGCAGCATGAACGGATCGGCGCCCGAGAGAACCGAAAACTCCGAAAAACGTTCGGCCAGCCCCTGCATGTGTTCAAGATTGCCCGAACTGTCCTTGATGCCGATGACGATGCCTGGAAACTGCTCGCGGAGGCGGGCAATGAGATCGGTGGACAGCCCCACCTGCGCGATGGGCGGGATGTGGTAGAGGATGATGCGCAGGCGATCGCTGCCCACGCCCTCGATAAGCTCGGCATAGAACCTGAACAGCCCCTCATCGCTCACGCCCTTGTAATAGAAGGGCGGCAGGACGACCGTTGCCGCCACGCCCAGATCCACCGCATGGCGGGTCAGGGCGATGCTGTCGGCGACATTGGTTTGCGAAGTGCCGGGGAGCAGGCGAGAGGGATCGACGCCTGCCTCGACAAGGCTCGCCAAGAGGTTCTGGCGCTGGGCGATGGAAAACGAATTGGCTTCGCCGGTCGTACCCAGAAGCGCGATGCCATCGCAGCCTTCTTCCAGAAGGGCCTTGCAATGGCTTGCGAACGTGGCGTGGTCCGGCTCCCCGGAAGCAAGAACCGGCGTCGCGGCGGCGCTATAAACGCCGCTGACGGGAAGGGCAAGGGCGGGGTTCATGATCTGCTCCCGGCAGCCAGCCGACGCGCATAGGCGATGGCGGCATTCATGTTGGTGTGGTTGGCCCTGCCGGTTCCGGCAATGTCGAAGGCGGTGCCGTGATCGACGGAGGTTCGGTCGATGGGTAGACCGAGCGAGACGTTGACCGCCGTATCGAAGGCGACGAGCTTGATGGGGATGTGGCCCTGATCGTGGTACTGGGCGACGACGAGATCGAAAGCCCCGTTATAAGCCCGGTGATAAACCGTATCGGCGGAAATCGGCCCGGTCACGTCGATGCCTTCGGCGCGCGCCATTTCAACGGCAGGCACGACCTGTTCGTCATCCTCGGTGCCGAACAATCCGCTTTCCCCGCAATGGGGGTTGATCCCGGCCACCGCGATGCGCGGCGCGGCGTAGCCGATGCGCTTGAGGTGGTCGTTTCCGGCGCGGATGGTATCGAGAATGCGCTGGGGCGTTGCCCGGTCGATCGCGGTCTTGAGCGAAACGTGCGTGGAAACGTGAATGACCTTGAGCCGGTCGGACGCCAGCAGCATGAAGGCGGATTTCTGGCCCGTCAGCGCCGCGAGCATCCCGGTGTGCCCGTCATAATGGTGTCCGGCGCTGTTGAGCGCTTCCTTGTTGATCGGGGCCGTCACGATGCAGCCGATCTTTCCGGCCTGGGCATCGTCCACCGCGCGGGCGATGAAGCGAAAAGCGGCGTCACCCGCCCGCGCATCGAGCTTGCCCCAGGGCACGAGGCCGCCATCGATTTCGACAGGCTTGACAAGGCTGTCGAGGTCCAGATCAAGCCCGCATACCTCAAGGGCAGCGTCGAGGGTTTCGCGGTGGCCGTAGATGCGCGTCCGCGCGCGGTCCGCCGCGGACATTTCCGCGATGGCCCGGACCGTGATTTCCGGTCCCACGCCGGCGGGATCACCCATTGTTATGCCGACAATATCGCTCACTCCGATGCTCCGTCGATCCAGCCTGCGGGCAGGCGTACATATTTGATGGCCCTGCGGAAATAGGTGTAGGCGACATGCAGTTCGCCCCCATCGCCTTCTAGCAGGTAGGGATAGGACAGTTCCTTGTTGCGCCCGTCCTCGGAATTGTTGGACAGGCACGTGCCCGCGCTGTCATCGATCACGCGGCGCAAGGGGAAGGTCTTGCCGCCATCGGTTGAGATGCACAGGCTCAGCGGCGCGCGCGGTACGCCCCAGATCGGTTCACACCCCCCGCTGGCGTCGGGCCGGTCGTCGCCTTCTTCGATCTCATCGTAAAGCGATACGCGCCTGTCGTTCGACGTTGCCGCCGAGGACGGGTTGCACACCATGGCCAGCCGGCCATCGGACAGCCGGATCACATTGATCGAGGAATTGTTGTTGGGCACATCGGTCGGCTCGGTCGCCGACCAGGTGATCCCGCCATCGGTGCTCACCGACCGGTGCACGAAATCGGACTGCCTGCGGCGGTAAAAGGCGACCATCTCGTCGCCATCGAGCGGCACGATGGTCATGTGGACCGACCCGGTCGAGCCCGGCACGTCCTCAAGCGTCCATGTCTCGCCATCATCGTGGCTGACCCCCACGGCGGCATTGTCGTGACTGCCGTTCCAGCGCTGGCCGGGGCGGGGGATGCAGCGGAAGATCGGCATCATCCACGCCCCATCTTTCCGGCGCACGAAACGGGCGCGGATGAAGCTGCCGAGCGGAAGGCCGATGGTGCGCGGCTCGCCCGCCGTCAGTACGCCGTTTTCAAGCGATACGGTGCGCGCGCGCAGCAGGCATTCGTCCTGATTGCCCGAAGGCTGGGCGGTGTGGAAAAGCTGCCATTCATGCCCGTTATGGGCCAGCACCGGGTTTTGTTCGGACCGGTCGGGATCGTTCGATAGCTGAACCGGGGCGCTCCAATGCGCCGCACCGGGCGCCAGTGTGCTGCCATAGATGGAGATATCGGATTTGCCTTCGAGGGTGCCGCCAAACCAGAGGCACGCCAGCGTGCCATCCTCGAAACGCTCAAGGAACGCGGCGTGATTCTGCACTGCCGGAGAGGGAAGAAAGGCCTCGGCCTTCCCCTCTGGCCGCTCGTTCAGCGCGCCCGTCATGCTTCTGGCGATGTCGTCAGGGGACATGTTTCCTCCTCTTCGGTTCTGCGTCTGGTTGCCCCGATATTTTATTGTTGTCAAGTTATATGTGACGGATTGAATGTCAAAGTGATTTCGTGAACTCATGTAAATATGATATAAATCAACTAGTTAGGTGGTTGCAATTCGACAAGGCCTTGTGTTTTTGCTTTTTTGTTTGACAACTTTAATCATGAAGGGAATAGTGCGGACGGTTCCGCTGGGAGGTGCGCCGCATGTCGTTGGGCATCCGTTGCCGCCCGGCTTTCCTGATAAGGCTGCCAAGGGAGGTAGAATTGACTTTAAGATATCTGTTGACTGGCGCATTGCTGGCGTCGGCGGCGGTGAGCCCCGCGCTTGCCCAGGACAACACCGCCATCACAGTCGTGCTCAGTGAAGAGCTCGATCTCGTGGAGCCCTGCATGGCGACCCGCTCCAATATCGGTCGCGTGGTCCTGCAGAACATCAACGAAACCCTCACCGAACTCGACGTGCGGGGCGATGCCGGGCTGATGCCGCGCCTTGCCGAAAGCTGGGAAGATCGCGGTGACGGTGTCTGGCGCTTTACCCTGCGTGATGGCGTCACCTTCTCGGATGGCACCGCGTTCGATGCCGCCGACGTCGCGCACAGTTTTGACCGCGTGTTCAGCGACCAGATCACCTGCGAAAGCGCGCGCTACTTTGCCGATACCGAGCTTGCCTTCGATATTATCGATGACCTCACCATTGACGTGAAGGCGGAGCCGGCCCAGCCGATCCTGCCGCTGCTGATGTCGCTCGTGACCATCGTTCCGTCCGAAACGCCCATCGAGTTCGTCCGCAACCCGATCGGCACCGGTCCTTACGTTCTGTCCGAGTGGCAGGCCGGCCAGTTCATCCAGCTCGATCGCCGCGACGATTATTGGGGTGAGCAGCCGGAGGTTTCCTCGGCCCGATACGTCTTCCGGGGCGAAGCTGCCGTGCGTGCGGCCATGGTAGAGACCGGCGAGGCCGATATCGCCCCGCAGATCACCGAGCTCGAAGCCACGAACCCGGCGACCGATTTCACCTATCCCAACTCGGAAACGGTCTATTTGCGCCTCGATAGCGCCGATGAGCCCACCAGTGATATACGCGTCCGTAAAGCGCTCAATCACGCCATCGACCGCGAAGCCTTCATCGGCACGCTGCTGGCCGAAGGCACCGAACTGGCCGTTGCCATGGTTCCGCCCACGACGTTGGGCTGGAATGGCGATCTCGTCCCCCTCGCATACGATCCCGCCCTTGCGCGCCAATTGCTCGCGGAAGCGGAAGCTGACGGGGTCGATGTGTCCCTGCCCATCGAGATCATCGCCCGGACGGAAAACTTCCCCAACGTGACCGAAGTCACCGAGGCGCTGACCCAGATGCTGACCGATGCGGGCTTCAATGCCTCCATGCGCATGGTCGAGGTGGCCGAGCATGAGCAGTATTACTCCAAGCCCTACCCGGAGAGCGAGGGCACGCGCCTGATCCTCGCCCAGCACGACAACAGCCGTGGCGATCCGGTCTTTTCGATGTACTTCAAGTACCATAGCGACGGGACCCAGTCGGGCATCGCCATTCCCGAGGTGGATGACCTGATCGAGCGGGCGACCGCTGCGACCGGCGCCGAGCGTGATGCCCTGTGGTCCGAGCTTTTCGCCTATGTCCATGACGAAGCGGTTGCCGATGTGCTGCTGTTCCACATGGTCGGCCACAGCCGGGTCGGCGAGCGGCTGGACTTTACGCCCACCATCGCCACCAACCAGCAGCTTCAGCTTTCCGAAATCGGCTTCAAGTAGCAAGCTGGTCAAGAGCAATCCTGGCGGCGCCGGAGGTCCGGCGCCGCTTTCCATAAAATGATCGGTGTGCCGCAATGATCAAACTGGTAGGACAAAGAGCTATCGCGAGCCTGCTGTCGCTGAGCGTCCTGATGGTGATGGTCTTCTTCCTCTCGCGGTTGACCGGGGATCCGGCGGCACTGTTCCTGCCGATCGATGCGACCGAGCAGATGAAGGAGCAGTTCCGTGCGCTCCACGGGCTCGACCGGCCCATCCTCGAACAGTTCGGCCTGTACGTCTGGGATGTCCTGCATCTCGATTTCGGCGAGTCGCTGCGGCGCGCCCGCCCGGCCATCGACATCGTGCTTGAAGCCTATGCCTGGACCCTGCCGCTGGCGCTGATCACCATGGCCCTGGTTATCGTCGCGGCCATTTTTCTCGGCTCGATTGCGGCCTTTAACGTAGGCGGTGTGATCGATCGGGGGATTTCCGTCGTGTCGCTCATCGGGGCTTCGGCACCCGATTTCTGGATCGCCATCGTCGCGATCGTGGTTTTTGCAATCAACCTTGCCTGGTTGCCTACCTCGGGCGTCGGCACCCCCTGGCACTGGATCATGCCGGTGGGCATCCTGTTCATCCGCCCCTTCGGGCTGATCGTGCAGGTGGTGCGCGGCTCGATGCTCTCGGCGCTGTCGGCGCCCTACGTCAAGACGGCCCGCGCCAAGGGCGTCAAGAATGGCCCGTTGATTTTCGTCCACACCCTGCGCAACGCCATGCTGCCGGTCATCACCGTCATCGGCGACCAGGCGGCGGCCCTTTTGAACGGTGCGGTGATTGTCGAGACGATCTTCGGATTTCCGGGGGTCGGCAAGCTGATGATCGATTCCATCCTGCAACGCGACTTCAACGTGGTGATGGCCGCGATCCTTGTGACGGCCATCGCCATCTTCATCATGAACATCCTGATCGACATCGCCTATTCGATCCTCGATCCACGCATTCGGCAATAGGCGGGAGAAGACGGATGAGCGAAAGCATGGCTGCAAAACCGGTTTCCAAGGACCAGAACAAGGGTGCGTCTGTGATGCTTGGCATGCTCTGGCGCGACAAATTCGCCTTCGTGTCGGCCGTTGTCCTGCTGATCATCATGGCCTTTGCCATTTTCGGCCCGGCCTTTCTGGGCGATCTGGCCACCAGCCAGAACCTGCGCGGGCGCAACAGTCCGCCCTTCGATCTGTCGCGCGGCTGGATGTTCGTCCTCGGCGGGGATTCGCTGGGTCGCCCCATCCTGGCTCGCCTCGTCGTTGCTGCGCAAAGCACCATGGCGGTCGCCGCCGGCGCGGTGGCCATGTCCCTCGTCGTAGGGGCGATCTTTGGCCTCATCGCAGGCTATGTGGGAAAGACCGCCTCGCAGATAATCATGCGGCTGGCCGACGTCATCATGTCGTTCCCTTCGCTGCTGCTGGCGGTGGTCGTGCTCTATGTGCTGGGCCCTTCGATCCCCAACATGATCCTCGTTCTGGCCATCACCCGCATCCCGATCTATCTGCGCACCACCCGTGCCGAAGTGCTCGAAGTGCGCGAGCGCATGTTCGTGCAGGCGGCAGTGGTGATGGGCGCGTCGCACCGCCGGATCGTCTTGCGTCACATCCTGCCGGTTATCGCCCCGACGCTGATCACCATCGCAACGCTCGATTTCGCTTTCGTCATGCTGGCCGAATCCTCGCTCTCGTTCCTCGGTATCGGCATCCAGCCGCCCAGCATCACCTGGGGCCTGATGGTCAGCCAGGGCCGCCCCTATCTCAACACCGCGTGGTGGCTGGCGTTCTGGCCGGGCCTGATGATCGTCATCACCGCCCTTTCTCTTAACCTGCTCTCCAACTGGATGCGCATCGCTCTCGATCCCGCACAGCGTTGGCGTCTCGAAAGCCGGAAGTCCACAGATGCCTGAAGCCCTGTTGACGGTCAAAAACCTCTCGGTCGATTTTCACACCGCGCGCGGCACCGTCCACGCCGTGCGCAACGTGTCGTGGTCGGTCCATCGCGGCGAGACGCTGGCCATTCTGGGCGAGAGCGGTTCGGGAAAATCGGTCTCGGCCTCTGCGGTGATGAACCTGCTCGATACCCCGCCCGCCGAAATCGTGAACGGTGAAATCTTCTACGAGGGCAAGGACCTCCTCAAGATCAGCTATGAGGAACACCGGGCTCTCAACGGCAAGAAGATCGCCATGATCTTCCAGGATCCGCTCGGCCACCTCAACCCCGTCTATACGGTGGGCTGGCAGATCGTCGAGATGATGACCGCCCATGGGCGCCCCATCGAGATGGCGCGGGCCCGTGCGCTGGAACTGGTGACCCGCGTGGGCATTCCCGAGCCGGAAAAGGCGCTCAAGAAATATCCGCACCAGTTCTCCGGCGGCCAGCGCCAGCGCTTGATGATCGCCATGGCGCTGATGCTCAAGCCTGACATCCTGATTGCCGACGAGCCCACCACCGCGCTCGATGTGACCGTGCAGGCCGAAGTGCTGGCGCTGCTCAAGGAGTTGCAGGAAGAAACCGGCATGGCGCTGGTGCTGATCACCCACGATCTGGGCGTCGTCGCCGAAATCGCCGACCGGGTCGTCGTGATGAGCGCGGGCGAGATCGTCGAAGAAGGCACGGCGCGCGAGGTTTATCACAATCCCCGGCATGCCTATACGCGCAAGCTCATCAGCGCGGCGCCCGGCAAGGGCGCTATCCGCCACCTGGAGCCTGAGGCCCCCGTCCTGCTCGACGTCACCGGCCTCGAAAAGACCTATGGCAATTTCACAGCCCTCAAGGGCGCGTCGTTCACGCTCGCCCGCGGCCAGAGCCTTGCCGTTGTGGGGGAGAGCGGGTCGGGCAAATCGACCCTCGCACGCGTCATCCTGCGGCTGGAACAGGCCGACGCGGGCACCGCGCTGTGGAAAGGGCGCGATCTCATCACCATGGCCCAGCGCGACCTGCTGGCCATCCGCCAGCAGATCCAGATGGTCTTTCAGGACCCCACCCAATCGCTCAACCCGCGCATGTCGGTCTATCAGCTGATCTCGGAAGGTTGGGACATTCATGGCCTGATGCCGGACCGTAAGGCGCGGCGGGCCCGGGTTGAAGAGCTGCTCGAACAGGTCGAACTCCTGCCCTCCCATTGCGACCGCTACCCGCATCAGTTCTCGGGGGGCCAGCGCCAGCGCATCGCCATTGCGCGCGCCCTCGCGCTCGAACCCGAACTCATCATCTGCGACGAGGCCGTTTCCGCGCTCGACGTGTCCGTTCAGGCGCAGGTGATGGCGCTGCTCGATGATCTGCGCGCCAAGCTGGGCATATCCTATCTGTTCATCGCCCATGATCTGGGCGTCGTTCGCGATTTCGCCGATACGGTCCTTGTCATGAAAGAAGGCGAGATCGTCGAGCAGGGGCCGACCGAGGCGATCTTTTCGGCGCCGCAACATCCCTATACCCAGCGTCTGCTGGCCGCAAATCTCGATCCCGATCCCGATATTCAGGCCCAGCGCGCGCGAGCGGACCGAATTGCGCCATGACGCGGCTGGCGATCATCGCCGATGATCTGACCGGGGCTCTGGATACGGCAGCGCCGTTCGCGGCGCGTGGCCTGAGAGCGGTGGTCGCCGTATCGCCCGACTGGCTGGCAAATGCGCGTGCCGTTGGTGCCGATGTGCTCGCCGTGTCAACCGACAGCCGCGAGATCGAACCGCAAGCGGCCCGCGAGCGGGTGCGCCGGGTGGTGGACCAATTGCCTGCCGCTGTGCCCATCGTCAAGAAGGTCGACTCCCGCCTGAAGGGGAACATCGAGGCTGAACTCGATGCCATCGCGTTTGAAAAGGCGCTTGTCGTGCCGGCTATCCCGGCTTTTGGACGTATCGTGAAAGACGGCATGCTCGCCGGGTTCGGCATCGATACGCCCATATCGGTGGCCAAAAGGCTCGGGAATCATGCCCGGCGCGCCATCATCCCCGATACCTCCAGCGAAAAAGACATTGCGGCGGCACTCCACGCCTATCCCGATGCGCTTGCCGTGGGCGCGCGCGGGCTGGCCGAAGCCATGGCCGGGCAAATGGCGGAGAATGCCGCTCCCCCGCCAGATGTTTCCGCGCACCGCATTATCCTGCTCATCGGCTCGCGCGACCCGATAACGCTTGCGCAGGTCGAGCATGTGCGGCGCGGGCATCCTGATGTCGACCATATCCCGGCGCCCGGCGGCCATGCCGCCCGCTCCATCGACACGGCGCGCGCCGTGACCGTGATCCAGGCGCAGGAGGCGGAGACGTCTTCCGACCCGCAGGCGGTGGCGCTCCGGCTTGCCGAAACGATCGGCAACACTCCCCTCGAAGATGCGCTGGTGCTGGTCACCGGCGGCGCGACGGCCCAGACCGTTCTGGAGCATCTTGGGATCGGCGTGCTCGAAATTCTTGGTGAAGCGCTGCCCGGTCTGCCTATTGCCCAGACGAAGGCGTTCAAGCTAATCACCAAATCCGGCGGGTTTGGCGCGCCGGATGCCCTGCTGGACATCGTCCGCAGGGCAGGGGAAGCGAAGGCTGGGAGGTAAATCCATGTCCAATGGTTTGAATGCGCGGCGCAGTTTGTCCGATACGGTTTTCGAGCGCATCCAGAAGGCCATCAAATCGGGCGCTTATGGCGTGGACGAGCGGTTGCCGACCGAACACGTGCTGGCCGCCGAATTCCAGGTGTCCCGTCCTGTCGTGCGCGACGCCTTGCAGCGCCTGCGCGACCAGGGGCTGATCTACTCGCGCCGGGGCGCGGGCAGCTTCGTGCGCGAACAGGGCATCCGCGAGCCGCTGGGCTTTGGGCAGATGCAGAACCTCTCCGACCTGCAGCACTGCTATGATTTCCGCCTGACCATCGAGCCGGAAGCCGCCGCCATGGCAGCGGAACGCCGCTCGGAGGACGCTTTGCACAAGATCAGGACGGCGCTGAGTCTTTTGCGCGATGCCACCAACCGGCAGGCGCACCGTGCGGACGCCGATTTCATGTTCCACCTCAGCATCGCGCACGCCTCGGCCAACCCGTATTTCGCGACGGCCATGCAGGCGCTTGAAGACCACATCGCGGTCGGCATGCGCTTTCACGGGTTATCCCTCAAAAGCGCGGGTGACGGCCTGCAACACGTCTTCGTGGAACATAGCGCCATCTATCAGGCCATTTTGAATCAGGACATCTCTGCGGCACGAGACACGATGCATAAGCACATTGCCGGCTCACGCGACCGGCTTCTCGCGCCTCGCGAAACGTGACGCCTTATGCGGGAATTGCGTGCGGCGAAAACCGGGCCAATACCAACTATCCCGTCTTATTAGAATAATCAAAACGGGGCCGTATGTAGGTGTTGAGCACACCATGGGCCGCATAATGGGCAAAGTAATAGGCCGAGCGGGCCAAGCCCAGCTTCTCCACATCGCGATATACGGACCACGTGTATTTGGCCGCCAAAAGCTTGTTAGCGCAGACGGAGCCGGCGCGGACGCGATATTGTGCGAGGCTTTCGGGGACCGGATGGGCCGCATCGACCATTTTGAGAATGCGCAGCCAGAGCCCGAAATCCTGCCGCTTGCGGATATCGGGCATATAGACCTTGCCGAGTTTTTCGGTGTCGTAGATGGCGGTCAGGCAGCCGATGTTACAGGTCTTGAGCAGATCACGATAGGTGACGGGCTTTTCGACGTGGTGGGTGTTGATGAGATTGCCCGCTTCGTCGATGCGGTCATAGGAAGAGAAGGAAAAGGCGATGTCGCCTTGCGATTCATAGGCCCATCGCGCTGATCATCGTAGCGTTGACTTGGCGGATATCGAACTTTTCTTCGACATAGGCACGGCTGGCCTGGCCCATGGAAACGATGAGTTCAGGCTGATCGATAAAGGCTCGCATAGCCTTAACCAGCGCATCGATATCACGGGGCGGGATGAGCAACCCGTTCTTGCCATCGATCACGGTTTCGCGGCAGCCTGGCGCGTCAGTAGTAATGATCGGGCGCCCCATGGCCATGGCCTCCTGTATGCTGCGGGGCACTCCCTCGCGATAATAGGAAGGGAGGACGAACACACTGGCCTGTGCGAGCCAATCGCGAACAGGCACATGACCTGGCCATTCGACTAGGCCCTCGTCTACCCAAGATTGAACCTGTGAACGGGCGATGCCATTCGGATTGGTATCGAGACCACCCAGGAGAATGAAACGTGTCTCGGGAGACTCCGACTTGATGCGTCGGGCGGCTTCAACGAACTGAAAGATCCCCTTTTCCTCCAGCAACCTTGCAGCCAGCACGAAGGTGACCGGAGTAGTGACGGGCGGTGCAGGTGTCCAGACGCTAAGATCGACGCCAGTGCCGTTGACCGGCACGATCTTGTTCGGTGAAACAAGACCCATGCGAACAAAATCCTCTGCATCGTCGGGATTTTGCATGAACACCTTTTCGGTTTGAGCAAGTGCCAGGCGATAGAGAGATTTAGCGGCTAGATGGATGCTGCGCTGTTTGAGCGAGTTTGAGTTGTCGGCAAAAGCATAGCCGAGCCCCGCGATCAGCGCATGTCGCCGGGGGATGCCCGCCAATCGCGCCGCCAAGGTGCCATAGATGACGGGCTTGATTGCAAAAGAAAGTACACAGTCGAGCCGCAGCGGCCGTAAGACTTTGACGAGTCCAGCCAGGTCGACCATATCGCGCACTGGATTAAGCCCGGTGCGTGACAGCGAGAAATCTGCGGTCTCCACGCCGATCCGGGCGAATTGTCTTTGCGTTTCGTCGTCGAAATCGGGAGCGAGCGCAAACGCGGTGTGACCTCGCTCGACAAGCTCAGCCAATAGTGGCCCGCGGAAGTTGAGCAGAGAAAAGGCCTGGTTTCCGATGAGAGCGAAACGTTTGCCCGAATTCATTTGGCGATCCGGGGGTGTCTGCTCTGAATGTCGAGTGCCACTTTTTCCAAGAAGTCGGAGCGCTTAGCGTCCAGTGTCCGTTTATCGAATTTTTGAGCCCGAGCAATGTTTTGCTTAGCGCCCTGAACACGCCATTCTGAAGATGCCAGGGCATGTCGGAGCTTTTTGAATAACTGTGTGGCATCACCTACCGGGATTAGATTTTCGGTGGGTAAGAGTTCAGGTATTCCGCCACATCTTGAACCGATAGCCGGACATCCGCGACTCATAGCTTCAATCAGGGCCCTTGGAACGCCTTCCTGAAAACTTGGCTGGATATAGACATCGACCTCATCAAGCCATGTCATTACCGATTGTCGATCTGTTAGAAGCCCGTCAAAATGAACATACTCGCCTACATTTTTGGTTCTGGCCAAATCTGAATAGCTTGACGGGTCGCCACCGCCGAGAACTCGCAGCTCTGCGTCGATTCCAACTGTTCTCAGGCGTGCAAGTGCATCAATTGCCAAATCAACGCCTTTATATCGGGTCTTGAGAGACCCAATCAGGCCGATTATGAACTTTTCAGACGTTGTCGCGATATGGACCAGCCGCGATTTTAACACGGTATCATCGGTCGCCGGCAACTCGACGTTGGATACCGCAACGACGTGCCTGGCGCGTGGATGAGGATAGCGAGTCTGGAGAAAGCGCTGCGAAACATAGCTTACATAGGGAGCTGCGGAAACAGCTAGCCGCATGCGGGCAAAAAGTAACGGTGCATATATTTTTCCTTGGATTGAGCCATAGTTCCAAAGAGCATCCCATGCGCAGCCAACCGTCTCTGCGATATAAGGCTTCTGTAAGCGGCGTGCAATTCGGGCAGACAGCAATCCAAGTTCACTTGGTAGCCGGGCTATCACGATATCCGCGTCACGTATTACGCTCTCGATCTCTATTGCCGCCTTGCCCCCTCCTGACAAAAGCGCCTTAATATTGGAAACCGACTCTACAAATTGAAAGCTCACGCCCGGACCGCTTGATATCGGTAGTTCCTGGTGGTCTAAACTTCCCTTCTCAGCCCGACCAATGACTACGATCTCCTGGAACTGGGAAAGATAGCGCTGCCACACGAGATAGGGAAGTTTATCGGAATACACCTCGTGGCCACGGACCACGAAATGATGGTCGTGAACGAAAACGGCCCGCATCTAAATATCCTTAATCTTCCTGGCAGGCACGCCAGCGATAATTGAATTGCCTTCAAAGTTGCCTGATACTACGCATCCGGCTGCGGCAACGCTCCTCGAACCGATGGTCGTTCCCGCTAAAATGCGGACGCCGCACCCTATCCAAACGTCATCGAGAATGCGTATGGGCTCATGCAGCAACGGGTTTGAACGAATAGGCAGGGTTTCATCATTCCAAGTGTGATTGAACGAAACGAGGCTGGAAGCATGCGCAATCGATACATCTGCTCCAATCCATATGCCGCCCGATGCATCTATGTAGCAGTTGCGGTGAATGCTCACATTGTTGCCAATGTGAAGTCTATCCCACCCAATGATAGTAATATTTGGACCGAAGTATACTGACGTGCCTACGTTTGCAGCGAGCCTCTTCGCTAACGCATAGCGCAGGCCTACACCCAAGATGCCCGGAGCGATGTGAAAGAGAGGCCAGAGCCCTGCCGCGAGTCTCCGGGGCAAGACCCGAAACATCAGGGTTAGTAGAAAAAGTGGTGTTTTTGTAAGATTATAGAGATCGCGGCCTCTCATGAGCGACCTTCCCCAACGTCATTCGTTCTAGAGAAAGCTATTCCCAAGACTGCTCCCAGGGAAACCCACCAATCCCTGTAGATATGAAAATCGTTAAACAGTAAAACCAGAGCTAATCCGGCCAAATATATAAAGAAATTCCTTCTCGCTTTCCCTTTTGTGCTTTTGGCTACGAGGAAAGCTGTTAGACCAAAAAAAGAAAGTAGCGCTCCCAGCCCTACCAAGCCCTGGTCGACAAATATTGTTGCATACGCGTTATGCGGCGGCTCGGAAAAGCCAAATTCTCGGTATGGCCAAAGGCCATAGCCAAATAAAATATGATCGGGCGCAAACGCTGCTTTCATAGCCCCCAGCGTTACTTCGATGCGTTCGTTCGCTCCGCCTCCTTGATCTGAAAAGCGATTGTATACAGACTGAATAGCAGATGGTCGAAACGCTGCCAGGAACGCAATAGCCGCGCCCCCAGACACTATGAAGCCAGCGACGAACTTTAGGGCCTTTTTGGGATTCAAAAAGGCCCTCAATCCGATGATAAAGATACACGCTAGAAGTACCGCCCGAGATAAGGAGAGCAGGACACCGGAAAATGCTGCGGCGCTAAACGCAATGCCCTCCTGAGCTCGAGTATGGAACGCAAGCGCAATCACGAGTGTCCCGAAAGAGGTCATGCCAAAGTAATTTGGACTTTCAAGCAGACCTTCCATCCGAATATTCGATCCTCTTACGTAAGCAGTGAGGCTCCAATCAGTGAGTCCCAGGAAAAATGGAGCGAAATCAACGAAGTACGCAATAAAAAATATAGATGATGTTGCAAGGAATGCTTTTATAAAGGCGCTGAAAAATATTGTTGTGATTGTTAAAGATATGAAAAACGCCAGTATGCATAGGAAAATCTGAAAAGCTCTTGTTCCCGATGATCCCGATATCATTACTGAGATTATTGTTGATGTTAGAAAAATAAGTGCCGGAGCCATCAATTTGATAGATGATCTTGGAATCTTATTTGCAATTGCTACGCATAGAATGCACGAGGATAGCCAGAATATTTCCGTGATATAGTATGGAGTGATGCTTCTAAGGTGAAGCATTATGCTGGTAGATGCGCCCGCAAGTGCAGCAACGGCAGATGTGCTCCAAGGATGGGTGTTCCCAAAAGAGTTTGATGACATCAACTCAGCTCTCTTTTAGGGCACTACGCTTGCGAAGGGGCGGCCAGGCAATCGCGGATGTATCGAGATTAAGCAGCTGCCGCGCTTTAAGCCAAAGATAAGTATTCCAAACGAATAGGCTTGCC
>NZ_DATMGM010000066.1:0-301569 GCF_035555455.1 Pelagibacterium sp.
CGAGATCACCACAGCGCTGGAGGCGGGGCCGAACGCGGTGCTGGTCGCCCCGCCGGGCGCGGGCAAGACCACTCGGGTGCCGCTGGCGCTGCTCGATGCGCCGTGGCGCGGCGATGGCAGGATCATCATGCTCGAACCGCGTCGCCTGGCCGCCCGGGCCGCGGCCCGGCGCATGGCGCAGACGCTGGGCGAAGCGGTGGGCGAAACCGTCGGCTATCGTGTCCGCCTTGACACCCGCGTGTCGGCCCGCACCCGCATCGAGGTGGTCACCGAAGGCGTCTTCACCCGGCTGATCCTCGACGATCCCGAGTTGACCGGCATCGCCGCTGTCCTGTTCGATGAGTTCCACGAGCGCAGCCTCGATGGTGATCTGGGGCTGGCGCTGGCGCTCGACGCCACCGCGTTGCGGCCCGATCTGCGGCTGCTGGTCATGTCGGCGACCCTCGATGGCGCGGCGGTCGCCTCGCTCCTGGGCGAAGCCCCCGTCATCTCGTCCCAAGGCCGCGCTTTCCCGGTCGAAACCCGCCACATCGTTCCCGCGCCCACGGCCCGCATCGAGCAGACGGTCACCGCCGCCGTGCGCCGCGCGCTTGATGACGATACCGGCTCGATCCTCGTCTTTCTCCCCGGTCAGGCTGAAATCCGCCGCACCGCCGAGGCGCTCGCTCCAATGCTTGGCCCCGATACCGATATCGCGCCGCTGTATGGCCAGTTGACCGCCGCCGAGCAGGATCGCGCCCTCCAGCCCAGCCCGCCGGGGCGGCGCAAGGTGGTGCTGGCCACGTCCATCGCGCAGACCTCGCTGACCATTGAGGGCGTGCGCATCGTCATCGATTCCGGCCTGTCGCGGCTGCCGGTCTATGAGCCGGGCACCGGGCTGACGCGGCTGGAAACCCGGAAAGTATCTCGCGCCGCCGCTGATCAGCGCCGGGGCCGGGCAGGGCGCACCGAGCCGGGCGTGTGCTATCGTCTCTGGCATGAGGGGCAGACGGCCAGCCTCGTCGCCTTCGATCCGCCGGAAATCCGCGAGGCCGATCTCACCGGCCTCGTCCTCGATCTCGCCGGCTGGGGTGTCAGCGATCCGGTCAGCCTTGCGTTTCTCGACCCGCCGCCCGCGCCCGCCTGGGCCGAAGCGGTTGCGCTGTTGCAAGGCCTTGGTGCGCTCGACGTCAATCAGCGCATCACCGCCCACGGCACGCTGCTCGCCCGATTGCCCCTGCATCCGCGGCTTGGCCACATGATCGCCCGCGCCGCCCCGGAAGGCGCGGCCATGGATGCGGCATTGCTCGGGGTTCTGGTGGGTGAGCCGGGACTGGGCGGCAGGGACACCGATCTCTCCACCCGGTTCGATCGCCTTCGTCATGACACCTCAAAACGCGCCGCAGAGGCCAAGGCGCTCGCTGCCCGCTGGGCCAAGGCTGCGAGCGGAGGCGGGGGACTACTGGGGGCCGATCTGGGCCGCCATCTGGCCCGCGCCTGGCCCGATCGCGTCGCCCAAGCGACGGGGCAGGGGCGGTTTCGCCTCGCCAATGGCCGTCAGGCCCGCCTCGATGAAACCGACAGCCTCGCGCGCGAAAAATTCCTCGTCGTCGCCGAAATGACCGGCACGGCGGCGGGCGCCGTGATCCGCGCCGCGCTGCCCGTCGATCTGGCGACTATCGAAGAAGAATTTGCCGGTCAGATTCACTCTGTCACCGATCTGGCCTTCGATCCGGCGTCCAAAGCGGTGCGCGCCCGGCGTCAGCGTCGGCTCGGAGCCCTGCGCCTCGAAGATGGCCCTGCCGCCATCGATGATCCGGATGCTGCCGCCCCGCTCCTTGCGGCAGGCATCGCCAGTCTCGGCATCGGCAAATTGCCCTGGAGTCGCGAGCAGACCGCGTTGCGTGAGCGCGCCACCTTCCTCTACCGCACGCTCGGGCCCGATTGGCCCGATCTCTCCGATGACGCTCTGGCCGAAAACGACGCAGACTGGCTCGTGCCCCATATCACCGGGCTGGCCCGGCTCGATGCGATCACCGCTGACAATCTTGCCGCCGCGCTGTTCGATCTGTTGCCCTGGGACAAGCGCGGCGAAATCGACATCCTGCTGCCCTCGCATTTCACCGTGCCTACCGGCAGCCGCATCCCCATCGATTATGCTGCCGAAAACGGCCCGGTGCTGGCCGTGCGGGTGCAGGAGCTGTTCGGCCTCGACACCCACCCCTCGATCGCCGGCGGCAAGGTCAAGTTGCTGCTGTCGCTGTTGTCGCCCGCCCGTCGTCCCATCCAGACGACACGCGACCTGCCCGGTTTCTGGCGCGGCAGCTGGAAGGATGTGGCCCGCGACCTGAAAGGCCGCTATCCGCGCCACCCCTGGCCGGATGATCCGCTCGCCGCCCCACCCACCAACCGCGCCAAACCGCGCGGCTAGCGCATCGGATCTAGATTTCCGCCGCTTTGCCCATCGCGCGCCAGCGCTGGCCGAGGATCAGGTCGGTGGCCTCTGCGGCAGGCAGGGGCGCGCCAATGGCGTAACCTTGCAACACGGCGCAGCCCATATCCGCAAGGATGTTCATATGTTCGCGCGATTCCACGCCCTCGGCGATGGCTTCGATGCCCAGCGACGCGCCGATCTCGATGATCGAGGCGACCAGCCGCCGCTGTTCGATTGATCCGGTGATCGGGCGCACCAGTTGCCGGTCGATCTTGAGCCGCCTCGGACGCATCTGCAACAGGCTGACGATCGAGGCATAGCCGGTACCGAAATCGTCGATTTCGACATCGATGCCCAACTCCTTGATCTGGTCGATATTCCACGACACCGGCGTGTCGCGTTCATCGAGATAGATCGATTCCACCAATTCGAACGCCACGGTTCCCGGCGCGATAGCAAGGGTTTTCAGCGAGTCTATCAGCCCCGGCTCATTGAGCCGCTGCGCTGAAATATTGACGGAGATGCGCGGCACCACCAGCCCCGCCGCCGTCCAGTCCCGGTGCTGGGCCAGCGCCTGCTCCAGGATGATCTTGTCGATGGTCGCCACCACATTGAGGTCGTCGGCAACCGCCAGGAACGCGTCGGGCTGCAACAGGCCCCGGGTCGGATGCCGCCAGCGCACCAGCGCTTCCACCCCCACGATATCGAGGGTCTGCGCATCCACCTGCGGCTGGTAGTAGGCGACGAAATGATCATTGTCGATCGCGACGAGAACATCGTCGGCCACCCGCTTGGCGGTGATGATTTCGGCCTGCAACTGCTCGGAAAAGAATTCGGCCCGGCTCCGCCCCATCCGCTTGGCCCGATACAGCGCGATATCGGCATTGACCAGCAGGGATTTGGGCGCCACCCGATGCGCATCCCCGGTGGCGATGCCGATGGACACCCCGAACCGGCACTCATGGCCCTCATAGGCGACCGGGCGGCGCATGGCGGCGATGATCCGTTCGGCGATAGCCAGAAGGCTGGCGTCGGATTTCTCGCCGATGCACAGGATGACGAATTCGTCACCGCCGATCCGCGCCACGAAGTCCGAGGGCCGCACCGCGCCCTTGAGCACATTGGCCGCGTGGATCAGCATGGCATCGCCCGCCGCATGCCCCAGCGTATCGTTGATCTGCTTGAACCGGTCGAGGTCCAGATGCAGGATCGCCATTCTGCCGGGGCTGTCGGTTCCGCGCCGGCTGAGCATGTCGAGCACATCGTCGAGATAGCGCCGGTTGGGCAGACCGGTCAGCGGGTCGTGCATGGCGTTGTGCTCGATGCGTGCCTTTGCCGTTTCCAGTTCGAAATTCTTGGCCTCGGCCTGAATCTTGGCCTGCAACAGCGCGTCGGCCAGCCCGGCATCGGCGGTGGTGTCCCAACTGACGCCCACGACGCGTGGCGAGGTTCCCGGCTCCTGGAATGCCGTGCCGATGGCCCGGATGTGGCGCACTTCGCCATCGGGCAAGACGATCCGGAATTTGGATTGGTAATGGCCGCCCGAGCGGATCGCCTCGTTGAAATCGCGCTGGGCCCGATCCTGATCGTCCGGGTGCAGGCGGTTTTGCCAGTCGTCGTAATCGCGCGGTCCGCCATCGACCGGGTGGCCGTAAAGCTCGTTCATCCGGCTGTCCCATGCGAACGTGCCGGTTACGATATTGAGTTCCCACACGCCCATTTGCGAGGTGGCCAGCGCCAGTTCCAGCCGCCGCGAAAGGCGCGAAAGCTCGATCTCCCGGCGCCGCTGGTCGATCATGCGCCGCCGCCGCTCTTCATTGAGCCGGCCCAACAGGATGACCGGCACGAGGATCAGCGCCGCCGCCAGCCCCATGCCCACCCGCAGGGCCGCGGTGTTGGGCGGGGTCTGTTCCCACCCCCCGGCGGGCACCGCCGCGATCGACCATCCGCCCCAGGGCAGCGCCACGTCGGCCCGCACCGGGTTCTGCGCGACGATTCCGGCGTCGCCGTAAAACACCCGGCTGTCGCTTTCATTGCCATCGCGCCCGGATATGGCGATGGCGATCCCGTCATCGAGCGCGCTGATGCCGGTTTCGGCATAGAGCCGGTCCGCGTCGATCACCGCCGAAACGATGCCCCAGAACGTCTCTTGCCCCGCTGCGTTGGTATGAAAGACCGGAAACCGCCCCACAAAGCCGCGTCCGCCCTGCACCAGATGCATCGGCCCGGCGAGGATGATGTCGTGAGTGTCGCGCGCCCGCAAGGCCGCGTCGCGCTGTTCCGCATTGGTGGTGTAATCGAGCCCCAGAGCTTCCCGGTTGTCGTCTTCGGGATAGACCATTTGCACCACAAGATCGGGTGCCGCCGCGACGCTGCGCAACTGGTTGTTCTGGGCCAGCAGATAGCCCGCCAGCGCCGCAAAGCGCTCCTGATCCATGTCCGGCTCGGTGCCGATCACGCTGACCAGCCCGTGCACCAGCTGCAGGTTGGAATTGATCCCGCCTTCGAGCAGCGCCCGCACAACGCCCACCTTGTCGAGCACCATGGTGCGCTGGGCCTGTTCGTAGATTTTCTGGTTCTGGTGTTCGGCGTAAAGAATGGAAACCCCGATGACCACGAGGGCAATCAGCGTCGGAATATTGCTGATCGCCACCAGCGTCCGCCACGCCCGCCTCAGCCTGCCCTGCGCTTTGCTTGCCACGGAGCGCCTGCCCCCACCGCCATTTCAACGCTCCATTATCGTCGATTATGACTTAACGGCCCCTTTAAGCCCCTCACGCCCGGTCCCAACGCTTCCACGCACCCCTATCATCCCGGACCTGATCCGGGATCCAGTACCCGGCAGCGCTCCGGCTCTTGCCTTCCCGCCTGCCACAAGAGCCCCCTTCTACCCTTGTGGGAGAAGGGCCGGGGATGAGGGGTCGCTGAATCTCCGCTCGCACCACCGAGCATACTGGCTCCCGGGTCTCCGCCCGGGATGACTCCGATGGGTGTAATCGATCTGAGTTGCCCACCCAGTCCCACCCCCCAGCCCTGTCATCCCGGACTTGATCCGGGATCCAGTACCCTGCAGCGCTCCGGCTCTTGCCCTCCGGCCTGCCAAAACAGCCCCCTTCTCCCCTCGTGGGAGAAGGGCTGGGGATGAGGGGGTCGCTGAATCTCCACTCGCACCACCGAGCATACTGGCTCCCGGGTCTCCGCCCGGGATGACCCCGGTGGGCGTAATCGATCCGGAGCCGCCCCGCCGGCAGCGCAAGCAATGTGTCTCTCGCCCAGCTCTACCCCCCAAGCAGCCATTCATGCTCGGGCTGATTATGAAACCGCCACACCCGGTGCGGCCCCGCCATCACGTTGAGATAGTACAGATCATACCCATGGATGGCCGCGCAGGGGTGGTAGCCGCGAGGCACCAGCGTCGTCACCCCATCCTCGATCAACAGCGTTTCGTCGAGCGAGCGGTCGTCGGTATAGACCCGTTGGAAGGCAAAGCCCTGCGGTGGGTTGAGCCGGTGGTAATAGGTCTCTTCGAGATAGGATTCGTGCGGCAGCGCGTCCCGGTCATGCTTGTGCGGCGGATATGATGACGTATGCCCGCCCGGCGTGATCACCTCGACCACCAGCAGACTGTCGGCCACCCCGTCGGTTTCGGGCAGGATGTTGGTGACGTAGCGCGTATTGGTGCCCGCTCCGCGCGTTTCCTGGCTCATGGTCTTTGGAGAAATCACCGTCACGGCCCGCTCTGAGAGGGCAGGGGCCGAACATACCGCCAGTTCCACCGGCCCGCGCGCCGTGACGCGCCATTCGCTGTTCCCGGGGACATAAACGGCGGCCGGTTTGCCCTCGAACGGGCTCATCCGCCCACCCATTTCGCCCAGATCGACGCCACCGGCGCTGATCCGCGCCACTCCCGAAATCAGCACAAGGCACACTTCGCGATCGCCGGTCGCAGCGCTGACCTCTTGCCCCTCGGCGAGCTTATGCACCGCAAACCCCACATAGCGCCACCCGGCGCTCTGCGGCGTCACCTCGATCACCTTCCCGGTGCCTCCCGAGGGCTTGATCAACAAGTCCATCACGTCCTCCTCACTCCCCCAACCGCGCCTGTTCATCCCCCAGCCTTCCCCCACTCTCCACCGTCATCCCGACGTTGCCCCACCCCCAGCGCTGTCATCCCAGACCTGATCCGGGATCCAGTACCCGGCAGCGTTCCGGCTCTTTCCCTTCCGTCCGCCAAAAGAGCCCCCCTTCTCCCTCGGGGGAGAAGGGATGGGGATGAGGGGGGCCGCTGGGTCTCCATCCGCACCTCCGAGCATACTGGTTCCCGGGTCTTCGCCCGGGATGACCCCGGTGGGTGTGTTCGCCCCGGAGCTGCCCCACCCCCAAGCGCTGTCATCCCGGACCCGATCCGGGATCCAGTAACCGGCAGCGCTTCGGCTCTCTCCCATCCGCCCGCCTCACGCTCCCGTGCCCTCTGCCCTCACGTCACGATCGAAAACCCCGCCCGCTCCAGTTCCGTGCGCAAATACCCATATCCCATCTTGGCATAATCGAACGGATTGGCCTTTTTCGGGTCCTGCTCGGCCTCGACCACGACCCAGCCCTCATACCCTTCCAGTTCGGCAAACACCGAAGGATAATCCACCGCGCCATCGCCGGGCACGGTATAGACCCCTGCCAGCACCGAGCGCAGAAAGCTCCAATCCTCGGCATTGGCCTTGAGCATCACCGCCTCGCGCACGTCCTTTGTGTGCACATGGCCGATGCGCGCCCTGTGGTTACGCGCCACCCGCGCTGGATCGCCGCCGCCCCAGGTCACGTGGCCGGTATCGAGCAGCAGCCCCACCGCATCGCCGGTCGAAGCCATCAGCCGGTCAATCTCCGCTTCGGTCTGCACGATGGTGCCCATATGGTGGTGGTAAACCAGCCTGAGCCCGTATTCCTGGCGGAGCTTCTGCGCAAACGCAGTCAGCCGCATCCCGAACCGGCCCCACACCCCATGCGGCAGCACAGGGCGCTCGGACAGGGGCGTCTCCATCTGCCCATGAATGGCGTTGGATGTTTCGCAGGCGATCAGCACCGAACACCCCATGTCGCGCAGCAGCGTCGCGTGCCCGCGCACCGCGTCCAGTTCCGCATTCTCGTCACGCAGCAACAATTCTGTCGAATACCATCCCGACACCAGATGATGTCCATGCGCGTCGAGAACAGGCCGCAGCGCGTCGGCGGTGCGCGGAAACTTGTTGCCCAGCTCCATGCCGGTAAACCCCGCCTCCCGCGCTTCCGCGAGGCACGTTTCGAGCGGCGTTTCCCCGCCGATCTCGATCATGTCGTCATTGGACCACCCGATTGGGTTCGCTCCGATCCGGATCATCTCAACCTGTTCCTCGTCACACTGTCGATGTGTTGTACCACCACCCCCGCCCCCCTTGTCACCCTCAGCCTTCCGCCACACGCCCGGCGGACGTGAAAGTCCGGGCGTTGCCCCACCCACCACGGTCATCCCGGACCCGATCCGGGATCCAGTAATCGGTAGCGCCCCGGTTCTTGCCCACTCCCCGCCAAGCGAGCCCCCTTCTCCCCTCGGGGAGAAGGGATGGGGATGAGGGGCCGCTGAGTCTCTGCTCTCCTCTCCGAGCATACTGGATCCCGGGTCTCCGCCCGGGATGACCCCGGTGGGTGTGATCGCCCCGGAGTTGCCCCATCCCCAGCGCTGTCATCCCGGACTTGATCCGGGATCCAGTACCCGGCAGCGCTTCGGCTTTTGCCCATCCTTCGCTGAGCCTCGGGTCAAGCCCGGAGCAGCTCCGTGAAAGGCGCCCCCACAGCTGCCTTCCTCCGCCACCCCGGACTTGCCCCGCGACCCAGCATCCCCGCGCCGCGATTTGCCCACGCAAGATCACCCGATCCGCTGATCGCCCTTTCGCTCCTCATACGCCTCGCGCCGCTCGCGCACTTCGTCCCGCGCGCTCACTTCGGGCACGGCAACGTCCCACCAATGGCCCCCGGCCTCGGTGCTGATCAGCGGGTCGGTATCGATGACGATCACGCTGGTTGTTGTGCGCTCCCGCGCCGCCGCCAGCGCCGCTTCCAGTTCGGAGATCCCTGCCACCTTTTCCGCATGCGCTCCCATGGCGCGCGCGTGGGCAGCAAAATCGATTTCGGGCATCGTCTCATGCACGGTATCGGCGAACAGATTGTTGAAGTTCGCGCCACCAGTGGCCATTTGCAGCCGGTTGATGCAGCCAAAACCGCGATTGTCGAGCAGCACCACGGTGAGTTTTTGCCCCATCATCACGGCGGTCGACAGCTCCGAATTGAGCATCATGTAACTGCCATCACCCACCGTCACCACAATCTCGGCCTCGGGCCGGGCCAGCTTGACCCCCAGCCCGCCGGCGATCTCATAGCCCATGGTCGAAAACCCGTATTCGACGTGATAGCTCCCCGGACGCCCCGCCTGCCACAGCTTGTGCAGTTCCCCCGGCAATCCGCCCGCCGCACACACGACGATGGTGTTGTCACCCGCCGTGCGCTGCACCGCGCCAATCACCTGCGCATCCGAGGGCAGGGGGGCGTTGGTGGGTGCGGTCACGGCCTCGGCGGCATCGAGCCAGTCGCGCTTGCCCGCCTCGGCGTTTGCCTGCCAGCGCTCCGCTGCCCGCCATTCGCCCAGCCGTTCGCACAGCGCGTCGAGGCCCGCCTGTGCATCGGCCAAAAGCGGCAGTGCCCCATGCTTGCCTGCGTCAAAGCCCGCAACATTGAGCCCGATAAAGTTCACCGCCTCATTTTGAAACAGCGCCCACGAACCGGTGGTGAAATCGGCCAGTCGTGTCCCCACCGCCAGCACAAGATCGGCCTCTTCGGCCAGCCGGTTGGCCGCGCTGGTGCCGGTCACCCCCACCGATCCCATGTTGAGAGCATGGTCATGGGGCAGGGCGGATTTGCCTGCCTGCGTTTCCATCACCGGAATGCCGTGTGCGCTCGCGAACGTCGCCAGTGTTTCCGCCGCGCCCGAATAGAGCACGCCGCCCCCCGCGATCAGCACCGGCTTTTCCGCCGCCCTGATCGCTGCCACAGCCCTGTCGAGTTCGCCAAGGTCCGGGCGCACCCGGCGCTGATGCCACACCGTCCGGTCAAAAAACGCTTTGGGATAGTCATAGGCCTCGGCCTGTGTGTCCTGACACAGAGCCAGCGTCACCGGCCCGCATTCGGCCGGGTCGGTCAGCACCTGCAGGGCCCGGCGCAGGGCGGGGATGATCTGTTCGGGCCGGGTGATCCTGTCGAAATAGCGCGACACCGGTTTAAAGCAGTCATTGGCCGATACCGTGCCATCGGCAAAATCCTCGACCTGCTGCAGCACCGGGTCGGGCCGCCGGTTGGCAAACACGTCGCCGGGCAGAAGCAGCACGGGAAGGCGATTGACATGGGCCAGCGCGGCGGCGGTCACCATATTGGTCGCCCCCGGCCCGATCGAGGTGGTGCAGGCCATCATCCGTCGCCGAAAGCTGGCCTTGGCATAGGCGATCGCCGCATGGGCCATGCCCTGTTCATTATGGGCGCGATAGGTCGGTAGCGTGTCGCGCACCCCGTGCAGCGCCTCGCCCATCCCCGCGACATTCCCATGCCCGAAAATCGCCCACACCCCGCCAAACAGCGGCACGGTGTGTCCATCGATCTCGGTCTCCTGCGCCGCCAAAAACCGCACCACCGCTTGCGCCATGGTCAGCCTGACCGTCTCAACCATCCTCCACCTCCTTCCCGCACCCCCTCAACCTGTCCCCACTCCATTTTATACCCCGTCCCTATCCCACCACCGCACCTCCGAGCATACTGGTTCCCGGGTCTTCGCCCGGGATGACCCCGGTGGATGTGATCGAACCGAAGTCGCCCACCCCCCAGCGCTGTCATCCCGGACTTGATCCGGGATCCAGTACCCGGCAGCGCCCCGACTCTTGCCCCCGCCACCCGAGCCCCCTTCTCCCCCGGTGGAAGAAGGGCCGGGGATGAGGGGGCGCTGAGTTTCCACCCGCATCCCCCGTTCCCGCCGAACCGCTGCGCTCCCTCATCCGCCCTCCGGGACACCTTCTCCCCCGAGGGGTAAGAGTAACGAAACTCCATCGCCGTGCCCCCACCGCACCCCCGAGCATACTGGTTCCCGGGTCTTCGCCCGGGATGACCCCGGTGGATGTGATCGAACCGAAGTCGCCCACCCCTCAGCGCTGTCATCCCGGACCCGATCCTGGACCCAGTAACCGGCAGCGCTCCGGCTCTTGCCCCAGCCCCCGCCACACGAGCCCCCTTCTCCCCCTGTGGGAGAAGGGCCGGGGATGAGGGGGCGCTGAGTTTCCACCCGCATCCCCCGTTCCCGCCGAACCGCTGCGCCCCCTCATCCGCCCTCCGAGCCCCCTTCTCCCCCGAGGGGTAAGAGTAACGAAACTCCATCGCCGTGCCCGCACCGCACCCCCGAGCATACTGGTTCCCGGGTCTTCGCCCGGGATGACCCCGGTGGATGTGATCGAACCGAAGTCGCCCACCACCCACCCCGTCATCCCGGACCTGATCCGGGATCCAGTATCCGGCAGCGTCCCGGCTCGTTCCACCCTCCGTGACCCGAGCCCCTCACACCCCCCGCGCCTCCCATGCCGCGACCAGCCCCGCAAACCGCTGGGCCATATCCTCGATCGCCTCTGCGTCCCCCATCTCCCCCGCCATCCACTTCTGTGCCGCCCCGGCAAAAATCGTCCGCCCCACGGCAAACCCCTTCACCGTCCGCGATCCCGACGTGGCGCGGAACGCCGCCTGCAACTGCTCCGCCGGTGCCTCCAGCCCCAGCAGCACCACGCCCCGGCACTGGGGGTCGTTCGTCTCGATGGTGGCGTCGATCAGCGCCCACGCCTCCGGGCCTGCCTGCGGTTCGAGTTTCCACCAATCGGGGCGGATGCCCGCCTCGTAAAGCGCGGTCAGCACGCGCGGCACGGTATCAGTCTTCAGCGTCCCGTTGCGCCCCGCAATGATCTCGATCAAAAGCTCGCGCCCCGCCCGCTGCGCCGCATCATAGAGCCCGCGCAGCGTTTCCGTCTGCGCCTGCCGTAAATCTTCCGGGTCGTCGGGATGGAAAAAACACAGGCATTTGATGGTGTGGTCCACCGGCCATTCCACCAGCCGGCCGCCCACATCGGCGCTGAATTCAAACGCGAGGGGCCGCGAGCCGGGGCGTTCCACCGGCTTGCCGATCCACAATTCGTCCCCGCGTGATGCGGCAAACAGCGCCTCGCGCCCGTGCTTGTCGTCGAGCAGCATCCCGAACCCGTCGCGCCCCGCCGCCACCTTTTGCGCCGCGGCGACGGCCAAAAGCTTGAACGCCCCGATCCGCTCGTGCGGCACCCCCAGCCGGTCGGCCACATCTTCAAGCTGGCTGCGATGGTCGATGGCCAGCGCCATCAGGTTCGGGATATCCCGCCGCCGCCCCGTGGTTGCCCAGTGCAGATGGTTGAGCGCCTCGTCGCGCCGCAGCGCCCGTTCCGGGCTGCCATGCGCGAGGAAATACTGCAATTCCTCAAAGCTGGGGATTTCCGAAGAGCACAACAGCCGCGACACGACAATCGCGCCGCTGGCATTGGCCCATGTGGCGCAGGTCGCCAGCGGTTCGCCCCGCAGCCAGCCGCGCAAAAATCCGCTCATGAACGCGTCGCCCGCGCCCAGCGTGTTGTACACCTCGATGGGAAACCCCTCGCCGACGGTCCCCGCTTCCAGGTCCTGTGGAATGTCTCCGTCATAGGCGATGCACCCCATAGGGCCGCGCTTCAGGACGATCGTGGCGGAGGTGGCCGATCGAATCGTCCTGAGCGCGGCATCCAGATCGGTCCTTCCGGAGCCGATCAGGATCTCCTCTTCCGTCCCCACCACAAGGTCGCAATGGGGTAAGACCTCAAGCAGTCGCGCCGACACCGTGTCCGAAGCGATATAGCGTTCCTCGCCCGCCGCATGCCCGGCCAGCCCCCATAGATTGGGGCGGTAGTCGATGTCGAAGATCACCTTCATGCCGTTGTCGCGGGCGATCTTGATCGCCTTGTGCTGCGCCGCCGCCGTGCTGGCTTGCGAAAAATGCGTCCCGGTCACGAGGATCGCCTCGGCGCTGGTGATGAAATCCTCGTGGATATCGGCTTCGGTGAGCGCCATGTCGGCGCAGTTCTCGCGATAAAACAGCAGCGGAAACCGCTCGTCATCTTCCACCGCCAGGATGGCCAGAGCCGTCAGCCGCTCGGGGTCGGTGATGATCCCTCGGGTCGAGGCACCCTCGCGCGCCATCTGCTCGATTATGAACCGCCCGAACTGCTCATTGCCCACCCGGCCCAGCCAAGCCGATCGCAGCCCCAGCCGCGCCGTGCCGATGGCGATGTTGGCCGGGCATCCACCCACCGATTTGGCAAAGCTGGCGACGTCTTCGAGGCGGCTACCGATCTGCTGGCCGTAAAGATCGACCGATGCCCGCCCGATGGTGATGACGTCGAGCGCGTCTTTCTGTTCACTCATCTTGGCTGGCCTCTCCCATGGACGTGATGACGTTGTCCTTTGCCTTCCTTTATGCGCATCTGGCCTGAAACGTCAATTCTGAAAGCCTTCGCTGACGGAATGTTTGTTCCAGTTCGAGGCTGGACTTTGCGCCCGGAATAGGAAAAATAGGCCTTGATGTTGGAGGTCGATGTTTCAGCCATTTCGACGCTGAACTCGTCACAAGTCCATGCATTTTTCAGTCAAGGTTGACACCAGCGGGAGCGAGACAATGGTGCGGTTCGGAATTCTGGGGGCGGGCCGGATCGGCAATGTTCACGCCCGCGCCATCGCCGGTTCAGGCCGGGCCAGCGTCGTTTCCATCGCCGATGCGATGCCCGCAGCCGCCGAGGCACTGGCCGGCGTGGTCGGGGCGAAAACGCAATCGGTAGAAGAGGTTATCGCGTCCGATGTTGACGCGATCCTGATCGCCACCCCCACCGATACCCACGCCGATCTGATCGAGGCGGCGGCCCGCGCCGGCAAGGCCATTCTGTGCGAAAAGCCGGTATCGCTGTCGGTGGCGCGCATCGAGGCTTGCCTGCAAGTAGTTGAAGATGCAGGCGTTCCTCTGATGATCGGTTTCCACCGCCGCTACGATCCCAACTTCGCTGCGCTGGAGCGGCGGCTGCGGGCCGGCGAGATCGGTGATCCCGAAATCATCACCATCACCTGCCGCGATCCCGCCGCGCCCCCCGTCTCCTATATCGAGCGCTCGGGCGGGCTCTATCGCGATATGATGATCCACGATTTCGACATGGCGCGGTTCCTGCTCGGCGGTGTGGAAATCGTGCGGGTGCATGCACTGGGTGGTGTGTTGACCGATCCTGACATCGGCAAGGCGGGCGATATCGATACCGCCAGCGTTCAGATGCAGACCGCCTCGGGTCAGATCGTCGTCATCACCAATTCCCGTCGCGCTACCTACGGTCACGACCAGCGTATCGAAGTGCATGGATCCAAAGGGCTTTTGCGCGCCGCCAATATCCACGACACCACGGTGGAACTGGCCAATGAGCGCGGCTGGACCGAGGACAAGATTCCCTTTTCCTTCGTCGAGCGCTATCACGCGGCCTACACCGCTGAAATCCACAAATTCCTCGATTTCCTCGCAACCGGCCAACCGCCCCGCGCCTCCGGCCACGATGGCCTGATGGCGCAAAAACTCGCCGAAGCCGCCAGCGAAAGCCTCAAAACCGGCCAGGCGATTTCCGTCGCCTGACTGCCTCGGAGCATAGGGTGCGCTGAACTCCGCCCGCACCACCGAGCATACTGGCTCCCGGGTCTTTGCCCGGGATGACCCCGGTATGCGTGGTCAGCTTCGGAGTCTCCCCACCCAACCCCCGTCATCCCGGACCTGATCCGGGATCCAGTAACCGGCAGCGCCTGCGGCTTCTTCTCCAGCGCCGCCAACACGCGCCCCCTTCTCCCCCTTGAGGGGGGAGGCGCCGGAGATGAGAGTGCGCCGAGCCTCCATCCGCACCCCCGAGCATACTGGCTCCCGGGTCTTTGCCCGCGATGACCCCGGTGTGCGTGGTCAGCTTCGGAGTTTCTCCACCCAACTCCCGTCATCCCGGACCTGATCCGGGATCCAGTAACCGGCAGCGCCTGCGGTTCCTTCTCCAACCCCGCCAAGCCCCGCCCAACGCGCCCCTATCGCTTCGCTTTGCGTCGGTCGGCCAGCGCCACGGCCAGTGCCATGGCCAGGGTCATGGTCGCGCTCATCGAGCGGAACCCCTCGAAATCGGCTTCGGCGATCTCGAACCAGGCATCGGCCTGCGAGGCGAGGGGGGAAAAGATGGAATCGGTGATGGCGACCACCCGCGCGCCCGCCTCGCGCATCTGGGTGGTCAGCGCCACGGTTTCGCTCGCGTAGGGGGTGAACGAGATGGCGATGACGGCATCGTTGCCATCGGCAAAGCCCGCCTGTTCCGCCGCCAGCCCGGCCACGCCATCGACGAGAATGGTGCGCACGCCCAGCTTGCCCAGCGCATAGCCCATATAGGATGCGACCGGGAACGAGCGGCGCAGCCCGACCAGATAGACCGTATGGGCCGCATCGAGCACCGTGAGAGCCTTTTCCAGAACCCGTGGATCGTGGCGCGCGCGCAGCGCCGCGATCGAGCGCAGCGAGGCGTCGGCGAACCCTTCAAGGATGGTCGAGGCGCGCGGCGCTCCGGCGTCGTGCTCGCGCAATTGCGCCATGCGCTCGTCATAGCCGAGCACCTGATCGCGCAGCCGCGAACGGAACACGTCCTGAAGGTCGGAAAACCCCTGATAGCCCAGCGCCTGCGAGAAGCGCACCAGCGTCGATGGTTGCACATGCGCCTTGGCGGCGATCGATGCGGCGGTGCCAAAGGCAACGTCGTCGGGATGGTCTAGAGCGTACTGCGCCACTTGTGTCAGCCGCGGCGGCAAATCCTCCCAGCGCGCCGCCACCCGGTCGCGCAGCGCCGCGAAATCGCGGGGCGGAAAATCCTCTTCGATCTGGCTGTCCATCGCTTTCCCGCGCGCCATTGGTCGTTCTCCCGCACCTTATCCCCGCGCCGCCCTGCGCTGCCATACTCGTCGCCGCGCTTTCCCCTTCTATTGGCCACACCTCCGCGACCGATTTTCAAAAAGCGCATGTATCGCGTGGTTTTCCCGGTGTTTTTGCACCCCGCAGGGCGATTGGCCCTTGACGCATTCTGCCTGAAATGGAATAAATATTCCACAAATATGAGCAGTGTATCAACTGTTCTATTCTGCGGCGCATGAAGCAAGGGAGGGCGACATGACGCAAACGGGCACTCCGCTGCTTGAAGCGCGCGGAATCGCCAAGTATTTCGGGGCCATAACCGCGTTGCGCGATGTCAATTTCCACGTCAATCCCGGCGAGGTGCTGGGGGTTGTGGGCGACAATGGCGCGGGCAAATCCACGCTGATGAAAATCCTGTCCGGCCTTTACCATCCGTCCGAGGGAGAGCTGATCTTCAGCGGCCAGCCGGTGCGCTTTTCCAGTCCCAAGGAGGCCCGCGCCAGGGGCATCGAGATGGTCTATCAGGACTTCGCCCTGGCCGGAAACATGCCCATTTACGAAAACATCTATATGGGCCGCGAGCCGGGCCTCAAGCTCGGGCCGATCACGATCATCGATCACAAGCGGGCCCGCCACATGGCGCAGGACCACCTCGACAATCTCCACATCAACGTCAAATCGGTCGAGCAGAACACCGAGGAACTCTCGGGCGGCCAGCGTCAGGCCGTGGCCATCGCCCGCGCCACCGCGTTCGACGCTCAGGTGGTGATCATGGACGAACCCACCGCGGCCCTTGCCATCAAGGAGGTGGGCAAGGTCCTCGATTTGATCAAGAGTCTCAAGGATCTGGGCGTTGCGGTCATCATCATCTCACACCGGATGGACGACATCTTCTACTGCTGCGATCGCGTGATGGCGCTCTATCAGGGCACCAATTTCGCCGAGAGTCTGTTGGCCGAAACCTCCCGAAACGAGGTCATCGGCTGGATCATGGGCACCAAGGGACACACAGAATCCCTTGCCCACGACCGGCTGCACTAAAGGGAAGGCGGCCCGTGCTGTACAATCCAAAACTGGCGAAATTCCTCGAATCCTACGGCATCGTGCTGGTCGTCATTGTCATGATGGTGGTCATCGCCCTGTCGCGTCCCGAGGTGTTTCTTACGCCCCAGAATCTCACCAACATCCTCAAGCAGAACGCGACGCTGGCCGTTGTCGCTCTGGGCATGTTCGTGGTGATCGTCACCGCCGGGATCGACCTGTCGGTCGGCTCGACCATGGCGTTGTCCATGGTGACGCTGGCGCTGGCCAGCCGCATGGGCCTGCCCTGGCCCATCGTGCTGCTGGTCGGCCCGCTGGTGGGCGTGGCGGTGGGCGTGGTCAATGGTATCGGGCTCACCTGGCTGAAATTGCCCCACCCCTTCATCATGACGCTGGGCACGCTCAACGCCGTGCGCGGCATTGCCTATCTCGTCACCGATGGCGCGCCGATCTCCGGCCTGCAGCCGCAGGTGCGCTATCTCGGGCAGGCCTATTACGACCTGGGCATCTTCGCCCCGCCCGCGGGCATTCCGGCCAGCCTTATCGTCGTCGCTGTCTGCGCTTTGGGCCTGTGGTTCTTTTTGGAAAAAACCTCCACCGGGCGGCACATCTACGCCATTGGCGGCAATCCGCAGGCGGCCCGGGTTTCGGGGGTCAACGTCGATCGGGTGCTGGTGCTGGTCTATGTCATTTCCGGTTTCATGGCCGGTCTGGGCGGGCTGTTGCTGGCCGGGCGCACCGATTCCGGGTTCCCCAACGCCGGCCTGATGCTCGAACTCGACGCCATCGCCGCCGTCATCATCGGCGGTGCGTCGTTCTTTGGTGGGCGCGGCACTGTCATCGGAGTTCTGGCCGGGGTGCTGATCATGGGTCTGCTGCGCAACGGGCTCAACATCAACAATGTCAGCTCGTTCTGGCAGATGGTGCTGATCGGCGTGGTGATCATCTTCGCGGTCTGGATCGACGTGGTCCGCCGCCGGGCTTCCGTGCGTCGGTAGCCCATGAGCCCGGCCTTCCGGTGCTCTCCAGCCGGAACGTCAGGGTTTCAAACTGGAGAGGAAATGGTCAAAGGGAGGACCACGATATGAAAGCATTGCTTCTGGCAGGTATAGCGCTCTCGGCCATGACTATGGGCGCGCACGCTCAGACTTTCGTTCTCGGCATGAAGGGGCCGGGGGCGGGCAACCCCTTCTGGGCCGCCGTCGAGGCCGGAGCCCGCGCAGCCGGGGAGGAACACGGCGTCGAGGTGATCGTCGTCGCCCCGCCGCAGGAATCCGACGTTCAGTCCCAGATCAACCAGATCGAGGATCTGATCGCCCAGGGTGTCGATGGCATCGCGCTGGCGCCCACCGATCCCAACGCGCTGGCTCCGGTCGTTGACTCGGCCATCGCGCAAGGCATTCCGGTGGTGTTTGTCGATACCCAGGGCACCAATGAGGGCGTGACCTTCATCGGCACCAACAACCAGGTCGGTGCAGCGCTCGCCGCACAATATATGTGCGACAACCTCGAACAGGGGGCCGATGTGGCCATCCTTCAAGGCTTGATCAGCCAGTCCACCGGGCAGGCCCGCGCGCAGGGTGCCCATGATGGGCTTACCGAATGCGGCCTCAACATCGTCGCCGAACAGCCCGCCAACTGGGATCGCGCCATGGGTCTTTCAGTGGCCGAAACCATCCTTGTGGGCAATCCCAACATCAAGGGCATCTTCGCGTCCAACGACAACATGGCGCTTGGTGCCGTCGAGGCGCTCAAGCAGGCCGCCATGCTCGACAGCGTGATGGTGGTGGGCTTTGACGCTAACCCCGATGCGGCCAATTCCATTCTCGCCGGGGAAATGACGGCCTCGATCGCGCAGGCTCCCGACAATATGGGGCGCTTCGGCATCGAGTCCCTGATTGCGCTGTCTAATGGCGAAACGCTTGAGGCCTGGGTCGATACCGGCACCGTGCTGGTCGATGCCTCGAATGCCGCTGATTACCAGTAACAGGCGGTATTGAGGGCCCGGACCTGTGACAAATGCAAAACGGCGCGACAAATTTCGCGCCGTTTTGTTGCCATGATCTTGCAAGTGCAGTGACAAGCCGGGTAGTCTAGAGGCCTTCGCGAGAGCGCGAAGGGCAAGAGCAACTTCCGGCGGTAATATGAGGCCTCTCATATTCCGCCGTCTTTTTTTATAAAAAGGCTGCTTGTCCCATGAACCCCCAGTCATCGACGCCCCGCCAGAACGGTCTTTTGCCCACAGCGCCGCTTGGTGTGGGCCTGATCGGCACCGGATACATGGGCAAGTGCCACGCGCTCGCCTGGAATGCTGTCGCTCCTGTTTTTGGCGATATCGCCCGCCCGCGCCTTGTCCATCTTGCCGAGGCCAATGAAACCCTGGCGCGCCAGCGGGGAAGGGAGCTGGGTTTTGAAAAAGCCACCGCCGACTGGCGCGACGTGATCGCCGACCCGCAGGTCGATATCGTCTCGATCACCACGCCCAACGCCTTCCACCCCCAAATGGCCATCGCGGCGCTGGAGGCGGGCAAGCATGTGTGGTGCGAAAAGCCCATGGCGCCATCGTTTGCCGATGCCGAACGCATGGCTGAAGCCGCGCAGGCCTCCGGCCGCATCGCCGCGCTGGGCTATAATTACATCCAGAACCCCGCCATCCGTCACATCGGAAAACTGCTGGACGAAGGGGTTTTGGGCAACGTCCATTCCGTGCGCATGGAGATGGACGAGGATTTCATGGCCGACCCCGATGCGCTGTTCTACTGGAAGAGCGAGGCCAGTTCGGGCTATGGCGCGCTCGATGATTTCGGCGTGCATCCCCTCTCGATCCTCACCACCCTGTTCGGGCCGGTGGAAAAGGTCATGGCCGATCTCGCCATGCCCTTTCCGCAACGCCCGACGTCCGATGGCGCGGCGCGCGCTGTGGAAACCTTCGATATCGCCCATATTCTGGTGCGTCTCGCAGGCGGCATTTCCAGCTCCATCGGCCTGTCGCGCGCCGCCTGGGGCCGCAAGGGCCGCATCGCCCTGCAAATCTTTGGTTCGGAAGGATCGATCCTGTTCGATCAGGAGCGGATGAACGAGTTCGCCCTGTTCACCCGCAGCGATGGGGCAGGGGAGGCGGGGTTCCGCACGGTGCTCACCGGACCGGTCCATCCGCCCTATGCTGCCTTCATCCCGGCGCCCGGCCACGGGCTGGGCTTTAACGACCTCAAGATCATCGAGGCGCGGGAAGTGATGCGCGCCATTGCCGGAGAAACGGCGCACATCATCGATTTTGCACAGGGCCTTGAGATCGAGCGCGCGGTGCACGCCATGGCCCATAGCTACCGCGAAGGGCGGTGGGTCGCGCTTTAAGCGGCCTGCTGCACTCCGACGGTTTGTCTCTGCCGTTCCTTCCACAGGATATAGCTCGACGCCCCAAGGATCAGCGCCGCACCCGGCCAGAAGGAAATCGACGGCACCTGTGATAGCACGATCCAGCCCAACAGCGTGTTGAGCGGCAGTTTCAGATCGTCAAACGGCTGCAGATAGGTGGCATCGGCGACCTTGTAGGACAGGGCGAGGAAATACTGCGCCGCCGCCGTCACCAGTCCCAGAAGTGCAATCAGACCCAGCGCGGCTCCCATGGGCAAGGCGAAATCGAACCCTGTCGCCAGTCCAGCAGGCAACGCCCCGGCCGGCAGTACCGCCACCGCAACCCCGAGGATCAACCCGAGCAGGAAGTGGTTGGGCGTGATCAGCACCAGCATATAGAGCGTGAGCGATTCCGGCTCCTCATCGCGCGTGAGGTATTTGGTGATCACCGACACCGTGCCCCAGCACAGCGCCGCCAAAACGGGCAGCAGCGAAGCGAAAGTGAATTGCTCGGTGCCCACCTGCGATACGAAAATCGCCCCGACAAACCCGGTGATGGTCGCTCCGAGGCGCTGGGCCGTCAGTTTTTCGCCCAGAAACAGCGTCGCGCCGATCAGGATGAAGAACGGCCCGGTCATCGACAGCGCCACCATCTGCCAGACGGGGACGCCCACGGCGAACCCGAAGGCAAAGAACTGCACCCCCAGCGCCGACAGAAAGGCGCGGGTCTGATGCCAATAGGGGTGCCTCGTCTTGAGACGGGACAGCCCGATCCGCAGGATCAGCGGAATGGCGAACAGCGTCGCGATCACATATTGCCAGAACACCACGGCGGTCGAAGGCACGCCCATCTGATAGGTGATGATGGGGGTCAAAACGTTGATCGTGGCAAAGGTCAGCCCGGCGCAGAGCATGAAAAATGCCCCCAGAACCGGTGCGTGTGTCGAAGAGGAAATCTGGTTCATGGTCGTCCTTTCCGTAACCAGTTTCCTCAGGGTTACGGGAGACGACACCTCGCGTGCCCACCTCCGCATGCGGATCGGGCACGAAAAGACGCAATCCCGTTCTCTTTCATCCGGACTATGACCGTCGGCTTCGGAGTTGCACCGAATCTGCTGACCCTTCCCGTAGGGGAAGGCGCTCGCGGGCTTGGGCCAAGGGCCCTTACCGCCGGTGGGGACTTTCACCCCGCCCTGAGAACGTTAGTAAAATGGCACTCAATCGGTGAGCGCCGAAAACGAAGATAAGAGTGAAATCCTTGCAAAGCAAGCGCGCAAAGAAAAAGGACTGCCCGATTGCTCGAACAGTCCTTCCATGAAACCGTCACGCAAGGTGACTGAACCATAGGTTCGGAGGGAGGGTCATCGCGCCGAGGGCTGCCTCGTCGAAACCACCTTACACCCAAAGTCACTCCCGCGTGCGCGGATCTCATTAGACATTGGACCACCTCCTTTCGAATGGTTGAAACTAGGGATCATGGTGACCTGATTTGCCGGTGCTGGCAACCCCTTCGCCTCAGCGCCCGAAGTCTCGGTCGATTGCTGTCCTCAGGTCAGCACGTAGCGGCGGCGATATTCGCTCGCGGCAAACACCAGCACGACCGCGATCACCACCCCGCCAACCAGAGACACCCAGTCGATCCCGGTCAGCATCAGCGCTGCTAGTTCCAGCCCGTTCCAGGGCTGGCCCGCCAGCCAATAGCCTTCGAAATCGAGCCCGGCAAACCGCAATTGGAAGCGCTCCGACAGGAACGGCCAGACCACGCCCTCGTCGAGAATATTGCGCCGGATCACCACCCGCTCGATCATCCCGATCACCACCGGTATGAAAAACGCCAGCGGAATGGCCCAGCGCCGAAAGGCGGTGGCCAGCAATCCCACCCAGGCGAAAAACGGCAGGTACCACAACAGCGTCAGCGCAAACAGCACCACCGCCGAAACCATCACGTTGACCCACGCGCCCGCCGCCTGACCGATATCGGGTGGGGCAAAACCGGGCAGCAGGCTGCCGATGGTCAGCGCCGGCAGATAGGCGATGATCCCGGTCAGCGCCAAGGCCAGAAGGATGGCGGTGGGAAACACCGTGAGCGACGCCGCCATTTTCGATCCGAGTATCTTGAAATCGCTCTGCGGCATCGATTTCCAGAACAGCATCGAATTGGAGCGGCTGTCGGCCGAAAACGCATCGCTGTAATAGAAAAACAGCATAATGATCAGATACGCCAGCCAGGCCGCCGCCCCGAGCGCAAACGCCGTTTCGTAAAACCGCAGCGCCGTGCGCGGCGCGCCCGATATCCCGACACTGATGTCGGTGCCGAGCATCGAATAGAGCGCGCCGAGCAGGAACAGCGTCAACAAGATGATGGGTCCGAATACGAACGCGCCGCGATGTTCGAGATATTCACGCTTGATCAGGGCAATCATGGCTTGCATCACGCGGCTCCCGTCTCGCGCTGCATCAGCGCAACGAACAGGTCCGACAGGCTCGGGGTCGAGACATGCCCCAGCGGCGCCAGTTGCGCACTATCGACGCCATCGAAAATCATCACCGTTTGCCCGAACCGTGTTTCGGTAAACACCGGCCCCAGCGCCCTGGCCGCCTCGATCTGCGCCGGGTCTGAAATCACCAGCTGGGCAAACTGCGTGGTCACCGTTTCCATCGGCATGTGGACGATCAACTTGCCGTCGCGGATGAACATGATGTCCGAGAGCATGAATTCGATCTCGTCCACCTGATGGGTGGTGATCAGCAGCGTACGATCCTCGGTCATGTAGTCTTCGAGCAGCCTTCGGTAGAACCGCTTGCGGTAGGTGATATCGAGGCCCAGCGTCGGCTCGTCGAGCACCAGCAGTTTCGCATCGATCGCCATCACCACCGCCAGATGCAATTGCGCCATCATCCCCTTGGAGAGGGTCTTGATCCTCGCTTCTGGCCTTATGTCTGTGCCCGACAGGAAATCGCGCGCCTTGTCCGCGCTGAATTTGGGATGGATATCGGTCAACAGCGCAAACAACTCGCGCACGCGCAAAAAGCGCGGCAGGCTGGCGACGTCGGAAATAAACGCCACATCCCGCATCAACCGCGCCCGGTTGGCAAACGGTTCGAGCCCCAGCACCTCGATCTGCCCCTCGCATTGGGTCAGCCCGAGCAGGGCGTTGAGCGTCGTTGTCTTGCCCGCGCCATTGTGGCCGACCAGCCCGTAAATGCGTCCCGCCGGGATGTCGAAATCGAGCCCGTGCAGCACTTCGGTCTTGCCGAACCGCTTACGCAACCCGCGCGCGGAAACGATTGTGGCAGGTGCGCTCATTGGCTGTCTCCGTCCGGGAGTAAATCTGTGATCGACAGGCCCAGCGCGGCGATCCGTGCCGCGATCGCGGGCCAGTCTTCATGGAGGAATTTTTCTTTCTCATAGGCCAGCAACGCAGCGCGCGCGCCCTCGGTCACATACATGCCCATGCCCCTGCGCCGTTCCACGGTGCCCAGGTCAACCAGCGACTGATAGGCCTTGGTTACGGTGAGCGGATTGACCGCCACCTCCGCCGCCACCTGCCGCACCGACGGCAAGGCTTCGCCCTCGCCAATGGTTCCATTGAGAACCATTTCGATCATCCTTTGACGGATTTGCAGAAATATCGGCTGATCATCGCGCCACTGTGTCATGCAGCTTTTACCTCAGTGTGCTACATAACTACTACACTGCTTTGGTGGCGTCAATTTTAAATGACAGCCTCCAGCCCGGAATTTCACGTCCCCCTTTGGCGGCTTCCCTTCTTCCAAAAGAGGAAAGCATCAAACTCTACGCTCCAACCCCCTTCTCCCCTCGTGGGAGAAGGTGCCCCGAAGGGGCGGATGAGGGGGTGCTGAGCATCCTCGCTCACCGCCGCGCGCGCTGAACTTCAGCGCACCCTTCACCCCATCCCTCTCCCGGGGGAGGGGGCTTCCTTCGCTGCGCCTGCGATCCTCCCCCACCTCCGAGCATACTGGATCCCGGGTCTTCGCCCGGGATGACTCCGGTGGGGTAACGTCCGCAGCGCTTTCCCACCCAACGCCCGTCATCCCGGACTTGATCCGGGATCCAGTAACCGGCAGCGCCGCCGCTCCATCCTCACCGCTGCCCCCGAACCACCCTGCACTTATCCCCGCACCCGAAATCTCCCCCATACTCTCCCTCACGACCCCGCTTACATGGACGCAAGCGCAACGAACGTTTGGGTGGGATCGGTTCGGGTTCCTCATGGGTCGCCATGGGGAAGGCCCAAAGCGGACAGATGGCCGGATGTGGATACCAGGTGGGCAAAAGCCCTCCCACGTCGCACCGGGGAAACCCGGAGGGGCAGGCGGAAGAGGCTGGCAGAAAAAGTGGTCTTTGCACTTTTTCGTTTCGTCAGCCGACCCAGGACAAACTGGGAGGCTGGCAGAAAAAGTGGCTCCCACTTTTTCGTTTCGACCAGCCGACCCAGAATAAACTGGGCGGCAGGCAGAAAGGCCGGTCTTTTCCCAACAACCCCCAGCCCGAGAAAGCCGCCATAAGCCAAAAATCCCGGACGCGTGGGGCGATGATCGCTTCATACTAAACAAAAATGTGCGGAGCGCTCATCGCCCCATGCCGTTCATCCGACCCAAGCCCCGAAGCCTTCGGCTGTCGGGCGCATGAGCCTGCTTTGAAAAGCCGTCTATCGCACCACCGTGATCCGTTCCGCCGCCCGGGTCACCCCCGTATAGAGCCAGCGTTGCGCTTCCTCGCGAAAGACGAAGCTCTCGTCGAACAGATAGACATGGTCCCATTGGCTGCCCTGCGCCTTGTGCACGGTGAGGCAATAGCCATAGGTAAATTCGTCGTATTGGCGGCGCAGCTGCCAGCTCATTTCGGCGTCGTCGCCGGTGAAAAAGCTCTGATGGGTGCGCACCTTGGTTTGCACCGATGTCCGGTCGGCATCCTCGGGGTCGATCAACATTTCCAGCGTGCCGCCCGCGCGTTTGCGGATGGTGTTGAGGGTCCAGATCTGCCCGTTAAGCAGGCGCTTTTGCGGATTGTTACGCAGGCACACCAGCCGGTCGCCCTTGACCGGAATATCGGCGGGCAGGCCGCGCAATTCTCGGATGCGGTTGTTGTAGTCGAGCCGTGTCTTGTTGCGCCCCACCAGCATCTGGTCGGCGGACAGCACTTCGGCCTGATCCACCTCGCGGCGCGATACGACCTTACTCTCGCCATAGGTGCCATAGCTGAGCCCGCGCCCCTCGCGAATCGCCAGCGACAATTCGACAATGGGGTTGTCGCGGGCCTGCCGGTGGATTTCCGTCAGCATGATGTCGGGATTCTTGGCGGTGAAAAATCCCTCGCCCTGCACCGGCGGCAACTGGAACGGATCGCCCAGCACCAGCACTTTGGTGCCAAAGCTCAGCAGGTCGGTGCCCAGGACCTCATCGACCATCGACACTTCGTCGATGACGATCAGATCGGCGGTGGCCGCCGCGGATTCCGGGTCGAGGACGAAGCGCGGCTCGCCCTCCTTTTCCGAAATGCGGGTGTAAATCAGCGAGTGGATCGTCGAGGCACCCTTGCAGCCGCGCCTGCGCATCACCAGCGCCGCCTTGCCGGTAAACGCGGCGTATTTGACGGTTTCGACATCCTGAGCCAGATGCCGGGCCAGCGTCGATTTTCCAGTTCCGGCCCAACCGAACAGCCGGAACACCTGCGGCCCGTCCGGGTCCTTGAGCCATCTGGCAACGGCCTTGAGGGCCTCTTCCTGCTGGCTGGACCAGGCGACCATTTGTGGGACAAACTCCGGCAACGGAAAATGGGAATCACTTGGCGGCCAGTATTGCCGTCCGTGGCGTCTGGCGAAAGGCCATTCGTGAACGCAAACAGAAAGAGGCAGCGATGCAGCCCCAGGACGTACTCGACTTCTGGTTCGTAGAACATGGACCCAGCGATTGGTATTCAGGCGATCCCGCGTTCGATGAACGCTGCAAGGAGCGCCTGAGCGCGGTCCATGCAAAGGCCGTGCGCTCCGAACTGTGGGCGTGGCGGAAGACAGTAGAGGGGCGGGTGGCCGAACTCGTGCTGCTCGATCAGGTGTCGCGCCAGCTGTTCCGGGGCGATGCGCGGGCCTTTGCCGCTGACACCATGGCGCTCGCGCTGGCGCAGGAGGCTGTTGCCCAGGGGCTCGACAAGGACCTCGATCTGCACCACCGGCTGTTTGTGTACATGCCCTATGAGCATGCGGAATCGGCAATTATCCAGGAAGAATCCGTGCGGCTGTTCGAAAGCCTGGGCAGCGATGATTACCTGTCCTATGCCCTCGAACACCGTGACACCATTGCCCGTTTCGGCCGGTTCCCGTTCCGCAACGCGGCGCTGGGGCGTCAGTCAACGCCGGAGGAAATCGCCTATATGCAGGAGCGTGACGGCAAGGCGTACTGAGGCGGGGCAAAAGCGCGCACCGCACCAATGGAGAATGGGTCTCGGCCCGGTCTGACGATAAAACGGGCGCTTTACTGCCCCGGAGCCCCGAAAATGAGCGCTGCGCCTCTGCCCGAACACCCCTATCGCGATGCCGTTCTGGCAGAGCTGCACGCAAGGCCGGTCGAACTGGTCGCGCCCAATATGCGCGTGCGGCGGCTGGTGTTGGGGGTGCCGACCCGCTCCGGCGCCATGGGCGCGGCCATGGATCAATTCCGTCGCTTTGCCGAGGCCAATGGCCATCACATCAAGGACAGGGCCACCCGCCAATATCAGTTCGTCACCAAAGCGCGGGTCGCCACCTGGGAATTCCATACCGAATTCATCACCATCACCTGGCACACCAAGCTTGAGGACACCGTAAGCTGGCCCGACGATATCGGGCTCGACGCGCTCGAAGAGGCGGAACTGATCGGGGCCATGCGCGTCGATATGATCGACGATCCCGTTCTGCCCGATCGGGTGTTTCCCTCGTTCAGCCCGACCAGCCTGTGCCTGGTTTCGGTCGAACACGGCAACGCCCAGGTGGCCGCCGATTTCATCCCCGATGACAACAAGTTCATCCGCTTCGAATTCGCTGCGGGCAAGCTTTCGCCGCTGCGC
Organism: Pelagibacterium sp.; assembly: GCF_035555455.1. Classification (GTDB taxonomy): domain Bacteria; phylum Pseudomonadota; class Alphaproteobacteria; order Rhizobiales; family Devosiaceae; genus Pelagibacterium. The sequence goes on from NZ_DATMGM010000066.1 coordinate 26,944, forward strand.
CGCGCCATCGCTTTGCGCCGGATTCTCGAAGTCGAGACGTATCGCACCATGGCGCTGCTGGCGCTGCCGCTGGCCCGCCAGACCGCGCCAGCCCTGCGCGCCGTCGAAATGGAACTGACCGACGTGATGGCCGATCTGACCGGGCTGGAAACCACCGAAGCGGTGCAGGAGCGGCTCAAGCGCCTGCACGATATTTCCGTGCGCTCGGGTCAGATTTCCGAACAGCTCAACTATCGTTTCGCCGCCTCTTACGCCTATGGCGCGATTTTGCAGCGCCGTCTGGAAAAGCTGCGCGAGGCGACCATCGGGCCGGGATCATCGCTGTCGAGCTTCATTGGCAACCGGGTCGAGCCGGCGCTGGCCACCTGTCAGGCCATGGACAAACGGCTTGCCGTTCTGCTGGCAAAGCTGGAGCGCGCCGTCGAACTGCTCAATGTCCGGATCAGCCTCGACATGCAGATCCAGAACAAGGCGGTGCTGGAAACCATCGCCGAGACCGCCAAGAGCCAGTTCCGGCTCCAGCACGCGGTCGAGGGGCTATCGACCATTGCTATCACCTACTACCTGATCGGTATTCTGGGTTACACCCTTGCCGGGCCCCTCGAAATGAACGGGTGGGACAAGACCCTGGTGATCTCGATCTTGTCCCCGGTTGCCCTGTTGCTGGTATTCTTTGGGCTACGCGCTCTCAGGAATGGCTTTATGCGCTCTCAGCAAGAACGGCCCTCGAAACCAGCGCGCCGTAATGGCCGATGACGACCGACGCGGTTTTATGGCCGGCTGCCGCAGCAATTTCGGGCGTTGCGCCCGCCAGCCGCGCCGCGAGGTAGCCGGCATTGAAGCTGTCGCCCGCGCCGGTTGCGTCGACCACCTTATCCACCTGCCGCGCCGCCACCCGCCAGCGCTGATCGCGGGTCACGACCAGCGCCGCGTCGGCACCGTTCTTGACCAGAACCTCGTCGCACCCGGCGCTCAGATAGCGCTCGGCGGTCGCCGCATCGTCGGCATCCCCGAAATAGGGGACTTCATCGGCATGGGTGGGCAGCACCACATTGGAAACCGAAGCTGCAAGGGTAAGCGCTTCGACCACGCTTTCCTTGTCGGCCCACAGGGCAGGGCGGATATTGGGATCGAACGCCACAAGCGCGCCCGCCGCCTTTTTCGCACCGATGGCCGAAATCAGCCTCTGGCGCGCTTCCGGCGCAAGAATGGCGAGGGTGATGCCGGAGAAATAGATCAGATCGGCGCCGGACAGGGCCGCTTCGAGCACCGCCGCATCGTCGGCCAGCATCTTTGCCGCCGAGGTGTCGCGCCAATAGGAAAAGTGCCGGTCGCCATCGGCCTGATGGATCATGTACAGCCCGGCGCGTTTGCCGGGGATGGTGCGGATTGCGCTGGTATCGATCCCGGTTGCCGCGATGAACTCCGTCATCTGGCGCGAATAGATGTCGTCACCCACGGCGGTGACATACCCCACCGACCACTCGCCGCCCAGCAGCGCATTAAGATAGTAGGCGGTGTTGAACGTGTCGCCGGCAAAGCCCAGCTTATAGACGCCGCCTTCGCCGCCGCTCATCTCGATCATTGCCTCGCCGATCGAGACTGCCTTCTTGCCCATGCCAATCCTCATAGTCCGGTTGAGGTGCGACATAACCCATCCGCGGGCGGCGAGAAAGTCCCCTCGTCTTTCGGGCGCAGCCGCGTCTCCCGTCATGCCCGCCCATCATGCCATTGTCATGGATGCGCTATATTGCCATTGTCATGATTGACCACCCATTTGCAGTGAGTACAGGAAACAGCGTGAACCCGCGACCCGAAGCGGGCCGGACCTTTTCTCCGGGCCCAGGCCTGCTGGTTGGCGCCGCAGCCGCACTGATCGTTCTGGCGCTGCTGGGTTTCGGGCGGCTGGCGGTCGCCGATGCGGCGATCACAATCGGGATGATCGCCATCGCGACCCTCATTACCCTGCGTTTTGGATCGACTCGCCGCCCGGCAGTATACGAAATCGAGATCGTCCCCGGCCTGGGTGCGGAAGCCCGGCGATTCGCCGATATCCTCACCGAGCCGTGCCTTGTCATCAACGAACGCTCGGTTCTCGAATACCTCAATCCCGCTGCGGCGCGGAATTTCCCGCGGGCCCGTCTGGGTGATCCGCTCGCCTTCACCCTGCGCGATCCCGATCTGATCAACGCCATCGACACGGCGATCGCAACCGAGCTGCCGCAAAACAGCACGCTGCATATCGCGGTTCCCAATGACGTTTGGTACCGCGCCTCGGTGGTGCCCTATCGGATGCGCGAACACGATCGTCTGCAAATCGTCATATCTCTTTATGATTTCACCGAGCAGAAGCGCACCGACCGCATGCGCACCGATTTCATCGCCAATGCCAGTCATGAACTGCGCACGCCGCTGACCTCGCTGATCGGATTCATTGAAACGCTGCAAGGCCCGGCTGCAAAAGACGAGGTCGCGCGAACGCGGTTTCTTGGCATCATGCGCGCCCAATCGGAACGCATGTCGGGGCTGATCGATGATCTTTTGTCCCTGTCGCGGCTTGAATTGCGCCAGCACGTCAAACCCACCACCGAGGTCAACCTTAACCTGCTGCTGCGCGAAGTTGCTGAAAGCCTTGAAGCCAAGCTCGAAGGCAATGGTCTTACACTGGATCTGCAACTGCCCACCGAACCATCAATCGTCATCGGCGACCGGCAGGAGCTGTTCGAGGTGGTCGAAAACCTCGCCGACAATGCCATCAAATACGGCGGTGGGGGCGGGCGGATCGAAATCGCTCTGGAGCAGCGCGAAGGCCGGACTGGGCCGCTCCATGCCATTTCGGTCACCGATTTTGGGGCCGGGATCGAGGAGGAGCACGTCCCGCGCCTCACCGAGCGCTTTTACCGGGTCGATGCGGAATCGAGCCGCCGCAAGAAAGGCACCGGGCTGGGACTGGCCATCGTCAAGCACATCGTCTCGCGCCACCATGGCCAGTTGGCCATCCGCTCGAAACCGGGAGAGGGAACACGGGTCGAAATCCTGCTCCCGCGCTGATGCCGAGTCTGTCACATTGCCGTGTCAGAGAGCATTTTCCCCAAGTCCTGTCGAAAATAACCCTTCAATATCAGTGATATGATCCGTCATCGAACTGTCATCGAAGCGACATAGAACCTTCAGTCGTGGGTTCTAGGTTTGCGCCTGTTAGCGATGGGGCCGCACAAGACGGCTCCACCAGACAGGGGCTCAACGCCCGGACGCTTCTGACACGAAGGAAGATCAGAGTCATGAAATCCGCACTTTACGCCAGCGCCGCGCTTGTGGTTGTCGCCGCCCTCGGCACGACCGCTGCCCAGGCCCAGACCCGCGACACCATCCAGATCGCCGGCTCCTCCACTGTGCTGCCTTTCTCCTCGATCGTTGCCGAGGAATTCGGCGCGGTGTTCCCTGAATTCAAGACGCCGGTGGTCGGCTCGGGCGGCACCGGCGGTGGCTTCAGCCAGTTCTGCCAGGGCGTCGGCGCCAACACCATTGACATTGCCAACGCCTCGCGCGCCATCAAGGATGGCGAGCGTGAAGCCTGCAACGCCAATGGCGTCAACGACATCCGCGAAATCCAGTTCGGCTATGATGGCATCGTGTTCGCGCTGTCGGCTGACAAGGAAGATTTCGCTCTTACCCCGGCACACATCTATCAGGCCGTTGCCGCTCAGGTTCCGGTTGATGGTGCGCTGGTCGATAACCCCTATACCAACTGGTCGCAGATCGATGCGTCCTTGCCGGACCAGCCGATTTCGCTCGCCATCCCGGGCACCAATCACGGCACCCGCGAAGTGTTCGACCAGAACGTCGTCGAAGCCGGTTGTGAAGCTGTGGGCCTGCCCGAAGGCGCTGCCGACGATGCCTGCACCACGCTGCGTCAGGACGTCGTCATCGAGATCGCCGGTGATTACACCGAAACCCTCGGTCGTCTCCAGGCCAACCCGGACACGGTCGGCGTCTTCGGTCTGTCGTTCTACGACCAGAACCGCGACACCCTCAAGGTTGCAACCGTCAATGGCATCGAGCCCAATCTCGAAACCATTGCCGCCGGTGAATACCCCGTGTCGCGCCCGCTGTTTTTCTACGTCAAGGGCGAGCACCTCGATACCATTCCGGGTCTGGCTGAATATGTCGAGTTCTTCCTCTCCGATGCCATGATCGGCTCGGGCGGGACGCTTGAAGCTGCCGGTCTGATCCCGCAGCCCGCCGATGTGACCGAAGCCGTCCGCGCCGCGTTCGCCGGTCAGTAATCCCAAACTGCATCTCGGGTCGCGCCTCAACGGCGCGGCCCATGTTCTACCGACCCACTGAACAAGGACCATCCGCTTGAACGCCTTGATGGTTGCAACCCTGTTATTGGCGCTTGTGGCTCTGGCCTATCAGGTCGGTTGGTCGCGCAGCCGCGCTCTTGCTGGAACCGGTCCAAACCGATTTCATTCCCGTTTCCATTATCACGGCATTCTCACCGCGCTTTGGGCACTGGCCCCGGTCGTTCTCGTTCTCGGCCTGTGGGCGCTGTTCGGCGATACCGTCACCAACGCCTATATCCGCTCCTTGCTGCCGCCCGATATCGTCGCTGCTGGTGGGACTGAACTCGCCAACGCTGCCGCGCGGGTGAGGGCCCTCGCATCGGGCTATGGCGTGGTCGGGGAGGTCAGCGATTACGAGGCATCTGCCGGAGATGCCCTGTCGCGGTTTCAGGTGATCGTCACCCTTTTGGTGATTGGTGCGGGGGCTGCCTGCAGCATCGCCGCGCTGCTCTATGCCCGCCGCCGGATCACGCCCCGATTACGCGCCCGCAATGCGGTTGAAAGCGCGATCACCGCGCTGCTGGTCGCCTGTTCCGGCATTGCCATCCTGACCACGGTGGGCATCGTCGCCTCGCTGGTCACCGAAGCCATTCGGTTTTTCACCTTCGTTCACCCCCTCGATTTCTTTCTCGGCACGGTCTGGAACCCGGTGTTTTCCTCGACCGGTGGAGGCAGCGGCAGTTATGGTCTGCTGCCCCTTCTCTGGGGCACATTGATGATCGCGGCCATCGCCATGTTCGTCGCCTTGCCTGTTGGGTTGATGACGGCGATCTATCTCAATCAATACGCTCCGCCCCGCCTGCGCTCCGTGGTCAAGCCGGTGGTCGAAATCCTCGCGGGTATCCCCACCATCGTTTACGGCTTTTTCGCCCTCACCACGGTCGGGCCGTTCCTGAGCGAGATGGGTGCGGCTGTCGGCATCGACATACGCAGCACCAGCGCCCTGACGGCGGGTCTGGTCATGGGCATCATGATCATCCCGTTCATTTCGTCGCTCTCTGACGATATCCTCAACCAGGTGCCCGCGGCGCTGCGGGACGGTTCGTATGGGCTGGGCGCGACCCAATCGGAAACTATCCGCCGGGTGCTGCTGCCGGCCGCCCTGCCGGGCATCGTCGGCGCGTTCCTGCTCGCGGTGTCGCGGGCCATCGGCGAGACCATGATCGTGGTGCTGGCTGCGGGCAACAGCCCGGTGCTGCGCGCCAATCCGTTCGAGCCGACATCGACGGTGACGGTCTCCATCGTCAATCAATTGACCGGCGATACCGATTTCACCGGTCCCCAGTCTCTTGTGGCTTTCGCGCTCGGTCTGACCCTGTTCGCCGTCACTCTGTGCCTGAACGTCGTCGCCCTCTATATTGTCCGCCGCTTCCGGGAGCAGTACGACTGATGTCATCGTCGCCCTCCAATCCGTCACAAGACCAAGCCAGCGCTCGGCGCGCCGTGGTGCGCGCGGGTTTGGCCCGCCGTCATCGCACCGAGCGTGCCTTCCGCTTTGCCGGCCTGCTTGCCGTCATCATGGCCTTGGGCGTCGTCGCATCGCTGTTCGCGACCATTCTGGGCAAGGGTCTGCCGGCCTTCCAGCAGCCCTACATCACCGTCGCCGTCACCTTCGATCCCGAGATCATCGATGTCGGGCCGGAACCGGTGCGTCAGGCCGGCCAGTCGGATGCCGATTTCCGGGCCGCCTCGCTGGCGTGGCAGCGGCAATTGGCGATGCTCAACTGGAACGCCATCATCGAGCACTCCATGCGCGAGCTTGTGCCCGACGGGTTGGAAATCGACACCCGCGCTCTGCTGTCTGTTGTTGAGACCAGCGAGCGCCACCGTGTGCGCGAATTGCTGGTGGCCGATCCCACGCTTCTGGGCCGCACCGTCACTCTCGATCTTCTTGCCTCGGCCAATGTCGACAACTGGCTCAAGGGGTCGATCGACCGCTCGTTGCCCGACGCGCGCCAGCAATTGACCGCTCCGGCCCGCCAGCTCTCCGATCAGCTCTATGCCGATGGCGTCATCCATATGGGCTTTTCCTGGTCGATCCTCACCAATGTCGACAGCCGCGCTGCGCCCGCTTCAGCCGGGCTGGCCGGAGCGTTCATGGGTTCGCTTTATATGATGCTGGTGGTCATCGTGCTGGCGGTGCCTATCGGGGTCGGCAGCGCCATCTATCTCGAAGAGTTCGCCCCCCGCTCGCGTCTCACCGACCTGATTGAGGTCAATATCAACAACCTCGCCGCCGTGCCATCCATAGTGTTCGGCCTGCTCGGTGCTGCCCTGTTCATCAACTATTTCCGCCTGCCACTGTCGGCGCCGCTGGTCGGTGGCCTGGTGCTCACGCTGATGACGCTGCCGACCATCATCATCGCGACCCGCGCCGCGCTCAAGGGCGTGCCGCAATCGCTGCGGCAGGCGGCGCTGGGGCTGGGGGCGTCACGCACCCAGATGGTGTTCCACCACGTCCTGCCCATGACGCTGCCATCGATCCTGACGGCGACCATCATCGGTGTCGCGCAGGCGCTGGGCGAAACGGCTCCTTTGCTGCTGATCGGCATGAACGCGTTCGTCGCGCAAATTCCATCGAGCCCAATCGATCAGGCGACCGCGCTGCCCGCGCAGATTTTCCTCTGGCAGGGCAATGAAAACCGCAATTTCTTTGAAGCGCGGACCTCGGCTGCGATCATGGTGCTGCTGGCCCTGATGATCGCCCTCAACGCAGTGGCCGTATTCCTGCGCACCCGTTTGGAACGCAACAAATGACCACATCCATGCTCACCGGAAGGAGCGCTTCCGACATGTCCGCGACCGTACTGGAAACAGCCACTCCCGTGCACCAGACCGTGCGCACCCCCGATCCCGATGCCCGTCCGGTCCGCCTGCGTGCCGAGGACGTCTCCGTGTTCTACGGAGAAAAGCAGGCCCTGTTCGATGTCTCGATCGACATTCCCGAAAAGTCGGTGTCCGCTCTGATCGGACCCTCGGGCTGCGGCAAGTCCACCTTCCTGCGCTGCATCAATCGCATGAACGACACCATCGAAGGTTGCCGGGTCACCGGGTCGATCCTGCTGGACGGGGAAAGCCTCTACGATCCGGCGCTGGACGTTGTGGAATTGCGCGCGCGCATCGGCATGGTGTTCCAGAAGCCCAACCCGTTTCCCAAATCGATCTTTGAAAATGTCGCCTACGGTCCGCGCATCCACGGGCTGGCCCGCAACAAGACCGACCTTGAGGAAATCGTCGTCACCTCGCTGCAAAAGGCCGGGCTGTACGAGGAGGTCAAAGACCGGCTCAACCAGCCCGGGACCGGGCTTTCCGGCGGCCAGCAACAGCGCCTGTGCATCGCCCGTGCCATTGCCGTTGGCCCCGAAGTGATCCTGATGGACGAGCCATGCTCGGCGCTCGACCCGATCGCCACCGCCATCATCGAGGAATTGATCGATGAATTGCGCGCCAATTACACCATCGTGATTGTCACCCACTCGATGCAGCAGGCGGCCCGCGTCTCGCAAAAGACCGCGTTCTTCCACCTGGGCAGACTGATCGAGGAAGGGCCGACCGAAGAAATTTTCACCAACCCGCGCGAAAAGCGCACCCAGGATTATATCACCGGCCGTATCGGCTAAAACCCGCAAGGTGCGGCGCGAACAGTGGCAGCCGGTTTGAGGCAAGGACACGAAAAACATGCCCAGCAATGATCACATCGTCACATCCTACACCGATGAACTCACTGAGCTGGCGCGCGCCATCTCTGAAATGGGCGGGCTGGTGGAAAAGGCCATCGTCAATGCCACCGACGCGCTGATCCGCTCGGACACCGAACTGGCACTCGCCACCGTCGCCGCCGACAAGAAGGTCGATGCGATGCAGAGCCAGATCGACGAGATGGCGGTATCGATCATCGCCCGCCGCCAGCCCATGGCGCAGGATTTGCGCCTGGTCATCGCCTCGATCCACGTCGCCAACGATCTTGAGAGAATAGGCGACATGGCCAAATCCACGGCCCGCCGCTCAACCCAGATCGAAGGGCTGGCCATGTCGAGCCAGTTCAAGAACGGTCTGCGCCATATGGGCGAACTGGCCCTGCGTCAGGTCAAGCTGGCGCTGGATTCCTTTGCCACGCGTGACAAGGATATGGCGGTAGAGGTCGTTGAGCGCGACACCGAAGTCGATGCGCTTTACGTCTCGCTGTTCCGCGAGCTTCTTACTTACATGATGGAAGATCCGCGCAACATCACCATGTGCACGCACCTGTTGTTCTGCGGCAAGAACCTCGAACGGGTCGGCGACCATTCCACCAATATCGCCGAACAGGCCTATTTCCTCGCTACCGGCAGGCCGCTGACTGCCGATAGCGAGGATTTGAAGCGCGAGCAGATCAAGAGCTAAGCCATGAATCCCAAAGTTCTTGTCGTCGAAGACGAAGCCGATCTGATCGAACTCCTGCGCTATAATCTTGAGGCGAACGATTTCGCGGTCGCAACGGCAGAGGATGCCGAAGAGGCGATGTTGCGGATCGCCGAGGGGGTGCCCGATATCATCCTGCTCGACTGGATGTTGCCCGGCACGTCGGGCATCGAGATTTGCCGCCGCATCCGCGCCCGCCCGGACACGGCCAGCATCCCCATCATCATGCTCACCGCGCGCGGCGAGGAAGAGGAAAAAATCCGCGGTCTGGCGACCGGTGCCGATGACTACGTGGTCAAGCCCTTCTCGCTGCCCGAGTTGATGGCGCGCATCAATGCCCTGTTGCGCCGATCCAACCCCAAGCTGATCGCAGCGGTGCTCAAGGCTGGTGATATCGAGATCGATCGCACCACCCATCGGGTGAGCCGCTCCGGCAAGGAAATCCATCTCGGGCCCACCGAATACCGCTTGCTGGAATATCTCATGGGCAATCCCGGACGCGTTTATTCGCGTGAGCAATTGCTCGATGGCGTGTGGGGAACAGATGTGTATGTCGATGAACGCACCGTTGACGTCCATGTGGGACGCCTGCGCAAAGCCATTAACAAGGGGCGCGCCAAGGACCCGATCCGTACCGTGCGCGGCGCGGGCTATGCCTTCAACGAAAAGTTCATTGTCGATTGAGCTTGCCCGATTGCGCGCCGCTCCTGCGCGCCCACAGTGACGAAAGCGCCAAAATGCGATAAGCCGATGCTCGCCGGAATCCTCCGCCCGCACATCAGGCTGCGGCGGACCGGATAAACTTGACTTGACGGATATAGTTTATGCGCGTTAGGTCCCGGACGTCATCGAAAGCGTTTAGAGCATGTTGCGCAGATTTTTTTCCTATTATGCGCCCTATAAGGGGCTGTTTTTCCTCGATTTCGGCTGCGCGGTCATTGTCGGTCTGCTCGAACTGGGCTTCCCTGTCGTTGTCCAGCTCTATGTGGATTATCTGCTGCCCAGTGAGAACTGGTTCTGGATTCTGGCCGCTGCAGGCGCCTTGCTGGCGGCTTATCTGCTCAACGCGGTGTTGCTCTCCATCGTGAACTATTGGGGCCATGCGCTGGGTGTCGGCATCGAGACCGATATGCGGCGGCAGGCTTTCGATCACCTGCACAAGCTCTCGTTCCGCTATTTCGACAACAAGAAGACCGGCCATCTGATCACCCACGTCACCAAGGACCTGGAGGAGGTTGGCGAGATCGCCCACCACGGGCCCGAGGACGTCTTCATCGCCATCATGACCTTCATTGGCGCTTTCATCATCATGGCGCTGATGAATCTCAAGCTTGCCGCGCTGACCCTGTTCGTCGTCCCGGTCTCGGCGTTCCTCGTCTTCAAGTACGGCAGCGCCATGACGGCAACGTGGAAGAAGCTCTATAGCCGGGTAGGGGACTTCAACGCGCGGATTGAAGAATCCATCGGTGGGGTGCGGGCCGTGCGCGCCTTTGCCAATGAAACCCACGAGCGGCGGATGTTCGAGGGCGACAATCAGAACTATCGCACCACCAAGCTGGCCGCCTACCGGATTATGACGGCCTCGATTTCGATTTCGTATCTTTCAAAAAGTTTCGTGCAGTTGCTGGTCATGCTTGCCGGCACCGCGCTGGTGATCCGGGGTGAGATCACCTATGGCGCGTTTGTCGGCTTTCTGCTGCTGATCAACGTGCTGTTCCGCCCGATCGACAAGATCATCTCGGTTATCGAGAGCTATCCCAAGGGCATCGCTGGCTTCAAGCGGTTCACCGAACTCATCGACACCGAACCCGACATCGTCGACAGCTCCGACGCGCGCAAGGTGTCCGGGCTCAAGGGCGATATCGTTTTTGACCAGGTGCAGTTTTCCTATGCCGCGGACCGCCCAATCCTGCGCGATATTTCCCTCGATATCCGGGCCGGGGAGACGGTGGCGCTGGTCGGGCCCTCGGGCGCGGGCAAGACCACCATCTGCTCGCTGCTGCCGCGCTTTTACGAAATCGACAGCGGTGCAATCACCATCGACGGCATCGATATCCGCGCCATGACCCAGGATTCCCTGCGCAGCCAGATCGGCATTGTGCAGCAGGATGTGTTCATGTTCGGCACCTCCATCCGCGACAACATCGCGTATGGCCGGCTGGGCGCGACCGATGAGGAGATCATGGACGCGGCGCGCAAGGCGCAGTTCGATAGCGTGCTCGCCCAACTCCCGGAAGGTCTCGACACCATGGTCGGAGAGCGCGGGGTCAAGCTGTCGGGCGGGCAGAAGCAGCGCCTGGCGATTGCCCGCATCTTCCTCAAGAACCCGCCCATTCTCATTCTCGATGAGGCAACCTCTGCTCTCGATACAGAAACCGAAATGCAGATCCAGCAGGCGCTGGCGACCTTGTCGGAAGGGCGGACGACATTGGTTATCGCCCACCGCCTGGCGACCATTCGCAATGCTGACCGTATCGTCGTCATCGAGGATGGACGCATTGCCGAACAGGGCAGCCATGACGCGCTGCTCGAAAAGGGCAATGCCTATGCGAGGCTGCACAACGCCCAGTTCGGCGCATGGGCGGCGGAGTGATAGTCAGGTGCGATCGGAATGGGGCGTTTCCCGCGCCGGAAACAGCGCCATTCCAAGCGTCCAGCCCAGCCAGACCGCGCCCATCCAGCCCAGGATCGAGCCGATCCCATACGCCCCGGCCATGCGCCAGTGTCCCTGGGCCAAAAGCGTCATCATTTCGAGGGAAAACAGGGAAAACGTGGTGAAGCCGCCGCAAAACCCGGTGACGAGAAATCCCTCAAGCGTCACCGACGGATTGCGCCGGATCGCCCATGCCGCAATGGCCCCGACCAGCAGCGATCCCGAGATATTGGCCGCCAGTGTACCGGCAAACGGCCAATGGGGCAGCCAGGCGCTGGTCGGAAACGACAGTCCATAACGCGCCAGCGCCCCGGCCATGCCGCCAAGGGCGATCGCTCCGATCAGCCCGATCCGGCTCATGCCAGTCCCATCATCAAGGCAAAACCCGCCGCCGTGGCGCTGATGCACAAGACCATCGAGGCAGCGATATTGAGGATTGCCGCGCCGGCCTTGCCTTCGCGCAACAAGGTCAGCGTCTGCAAGGAAAAGCTCGAAACCGTCGTATAGCTGCCAAGAACTCCGGTGACGAGCAGCAGCCACGGCACCCCGGGCGAACTTGTCGCCCCGCCCGTCGGCAACAGCCATCCGGCCATCATGCCGATGAGGAAACTTCCCGTGAAATTGACCGCGAAGATTCCGAACGTGCCGTGCCCGAGCCGCACTGTCACGCGGCGCGCCACTTCATGGCGCAGCACCGCGCCCACGGCCCCACCCGCCCCGACAGTCACGATAGCAACAACGCCCGACATCATGGCGCGAGTTGAAGCCGATTCCATTGCGCTGTCGAGAGGCATGGGGCGGACCCCATCTTGACTAGGTGCGAACAGGACCTACATAAAGCCGTCTGAGAGGACGACCTCCCCCAATGACGGGTTTTCAGTTCGGGACGGCCCGAGTGCTTGCGCGCAATCGGAAAAGCGATGCTTTCCAACGGCGCGAAAAATCGGGAGATCCGAACATGCGTACTTTCTGGGATCGCGTCCGTCACGCGCTCTGCTTTGAGATCATCGGCCTGCTGCTGGTCATACCGCTTGGCGCACTGGCCTTTTCCAAGCCGCTGGGCGACATCGGCGTCGTTGGCCTCGTCGGGGCAACCCTCGCGACCTTCTGGAATTATTTCTACAATCTGGGCTTTGACCATTTCCACAAGCGGGTAACGGGCACGACGCTCAAATCGCTTCGCATGCGGATATTCCATGCAGTGCTGTTTGAAGCGGGCCTGCTGATCGTCCTGCTGCCGTTCATCGCTTGGTATCTGCAGATTTCCCTGCTCGAAGCGCTGATCATGGATGCAGCCTTCGCGCTGTTCTACCTGGTCTATGCCTATGTCTTCAATCTGGCTTACGATCGGATTTTCCCGCTGCCGGAATGGCGCAAGCCGCAACCGCAGCAGTGAGCAGAGGCCGCATCGCCTGATCCTTGCGAGCCTCCGATACGCCAACAAAAAAGCCCCCGGTCGTAGCGGGGGCTTTTTTCGTATCAAGTCCGATGCTCTAGCGCCGTCTGCGCTCCAGCTGGTGGTAGGCGCGCTTTGAGTGGAACTCGCAATAGGGCTTGTTCTCTTCCGCATCGCGGCCACAGAAGTGGAACTCGCTGCTGACCGGATCGCCGATTGGCCATTTGCAGGTCTTTTCGGTCAACTGCAGCAGCGAAATGCGCTCGGCGACCGGGATGAACAATTCCGCCGGCTGTTCGGCGATCTCCGCCGCCATCTGAGGCTGGATCTCGGGATCGATCTTGAGCGCCGTCGCGCCGATCACCGGCGCCGGATTGCTGCGTCGCTGGCTGACTGCGCTGGCAGCCGTCGAGGCGGTGCCGCGTACGCCGGGCGAACTGGTAGGGCGACGCGGGGCCGCGGGCCGCGGCGTCTTGGCGCGCGATGCGACGCTGGCCGGCTTGGCCCGCGCCGACAATTTCAGTCTGTGAACCTTGCCGATGACGGCGTTTCGGGTCACCCCGCCGCTGAGTTCCGCAGCGATCTGACTTGCGCTGAGCCCTTCCATCCACAGTTTCTTCAGGAGGGCAACGCGCTCATCCGTCCAGGTCATCATTATGCTCCAGGCCGTATTCAAAAAATCAGAGTCAATATGCTCGCGGACAAGCAATGTTGACCGCTGACATACTAACTGTCGTATGATGATGGGGTCCGCCACACGAGATGTCGTGTTCCCAATACCGCCATACTACACGGGCTGCAAAATCGGTTGCAAGGGCCGGGGCCGGACTTTCCCCGGTTTATCCCGTCTGTTCGTCCGCTTGTGCCGCAATTGATGGCGCCTGTTGCACCGAACGCACAGCCTGTGGGCACTCTTGCTCGCCCATCATTGTGGCGCCTATGAGTCAAGGGTGCGGCAGGCCGATTTTACGCCGGTTCAATTGACTTTTATGGCCACCGCCAGCATAAGCAGAACCTGGTAAGCGCGTGCCCGGACAGTCCAGGCGCGCTTTTCGTTTTCGAGGGGCGAAAGTCCCATTCCCGATAGCAACAATAAGGCTGAAATCGAAATGTCTGCTCTCTTTGGCACGTATGCCCGGTCCGAACTCGCCTTCGTGCGGGGCGAAGGCATGCGATTGTTCACAGAGGACGGCACCGCCTATCTCGATTTCGCCTCTGGCATCGCCGTCAATGCCCTCGGCTATGGCGATCAGCACGTGACCGACACCCTCAAGGCCCAGGCCGATAAGGTCTGGCACGTCTCCAATCTCTTCACGATCCCCGAACAGGAAAAGCTGGCCCAGCGGCTGGTCGATGCAACCTTTGCCGATGCGGTGTTCTTCACCAATTCCGGTGCCGAAGCGCTCGAATGCGCCATCAAGACGGCGCGGCGCTATTTCTGGGACAAGGGTGAAAAGCAGCGCATCGATATCATCGGGTTTACCGGCTCGTTCCACGGCCGCACCATCGCCACCCTCGGCGCGGCGGGTAATGCGGCCTACACCGAAGGGTTCGGGCCGATGCCGGGCTACAAGCACGTGCATCCGGGCGATCTGGCCGCCGTCGAAGCCGTCATCGACGGCAACACCGCCGCCATTCTGATCGAGCCGGTGCAGGGCGAGGGCGGTGTCACCGCCTTTTCCGATGCCTATCTCAAGGGCCTGCGCGAGCTGTGCGACAAATACGGCCTGCTGTTGATCTACGACGAAGTGCAGTGCGGCTATGGGCGGACAGGCAAGTTCTTCGCCTATGAGTGGTCCGGCGTTGCCCCCGATATCCTGGCCGTGGCCAAGGCCATCGGAGGCGGTTTTCCGCTGGGCGCGTGCCTCGCCACAGCCGAGGTCGCCAGGGTCATGGTGCCCGGCACCCATGGCTCGACCTATGGCGGAAACCCGCTGGCTTGCGCCGTGGGCAATGCAGTGCTGGACCGCATCCTGGCACCGGGCTTCATCGAGCATGTCGAACAGATGGGCAAGCTGCTGGCCTATGAACTCCAGCAGCTCATGCAGAAATACCCCGGTTACATCACCGATGTGCGTGGCAAGGGATTGCTGGCCGGGATCAAGATCACCCCGCCGGTGCGGGCCTTCGTCGAGCGCCTCCGCGATCACAAGCTGCTGACCGTTGCGGCGGGCGACAATGTGTTGCGCCTGCTGCCGCCGCTCATCGCCACCGAGGCCGATATCCGGGAGGCGACCGGCATCCTTGCCGCCGCATTCGCCGAACTGGATGCCGAAGCTTCCAGCGCCGCGCAATAATCAAGGCTGCGGGCCCTTTTTCCCTTTTCAGGACATTCCGACATGACCGCGAGACATTTTCTCGATCTCAAGGATTTTTCCACCGACCAGTTGCGGGGCATTCTCGATCTTGCCCATGAGCTCAAAAAGCGCCTGAAAGCCGGGGAACGCCCAAGGTTGCTTGAGGACAAGGTCCTCGCCATGATCTTCGAGCGCCAGTCGACCCGGACCCGGGTTTCCTTTGACGTCGGCATGCGCCAGCTTGGTGGTGAAACCCTGATGCTCACCGGCCAGGAAATGCAGCTGGCCCGTGAGGAGACCATTGAAGACACCGCGCGGGTGATGAGCCGTTTTGTCGATGCCATCATGATCCGCATCCTCAGCCATGATGATCTGCTCGATCTGGCGGGGGCGTCTTCCGTGCCGGTGATCAATGGGCTGACCCGGCGCTCGCACCCCTGTCAGGTGATGGCCGACATCATGACGTTCGAGGAACATCGCGGGTCGCTGGCGGGCAAGAAGGTCGCCTGGATCGGGGATTCCAACAATGTGCTGGCATCGTGGGTTCATGCCACGGCGCTGTTTGGCAACACCCTGGCCATCGCGTGCCCCAAGCAATACTGGCCCGATCAGGGGCTGCTGTCCGACATCGCGGAAGTGGGCGAACCGGTAAGCCTTGGCACCGATCCGCACAAGGCGGCAGCGGATGCCGACCTGATCCTGACCGACACCTGGGTGTCGATGGGCGATACCGATGAGGGCGAGCGTCGCCGCATCTTGAAACCCTATCAGGTCAACACCAGATTGATGGCCGGCGCCGCAGCGGATGCAGTGTTCATGCATTGCCTGCCGGCGCATCGCGGCGATGAGGTCACCGATGAGGTGATCGACGGGCCGCAATCGGTCGTTTTCGACGAAGCTGAAAACCGCCTGCACATCCAGAAAGCGATACTCTGCTGGGCCTTCGGGATCGATACTCTCTAGGCGCTTCCCAGGCTCGCTGCCGTGCTGGACTGCAAGGCACCAGAAAAAGTTAGGACATGGGATGAGCGTAAGCTCCCTCGAACAGTTCGGGCTCGACAGAGCCGAGAGCGGGGACGATGTTGCCGTTCCCTTCACGCTGGAAAATCTCGACAGCCGCGGGCGCGTGGTGCGCCTTGGCTCGGCGCTTGATGTCATTATTTCCCGTCACAATTACCCCGAACCGGTCGCACGTCTTCTGGGCGAGGCGACGACGCTTGCCGCTCTGATCGGGTCGTCGCTCAAATTTGAAGGGCGCTTCATCCTGCAGACGCGGACTGACGGGCCGGTCAGCCTTCTGGTGGTCGATTTCGACACGCCGGACGGGCTGCGGGCCTATGCCCGCTTTGATGAAAAGGCCCTGGACGAGGCGGTAAAGGCCGGGCGCACCCGCCCCGAAGACCTTCTGGGCAAGGGCATCCTCGCGCTGACCGTCGATCAGGGCGTCCACACCGAGCGTTATCAGGGGATCGTCTCGCTCGATGGTGAAAGCCTCGAAGACGTCGCGCACACCTATTTCTTCCAATCCGAACAGATTCCCACACGGGTGCGGTTGGCGGTTGCCGAGCATTCCGAACGGGGCGGCGCACGGCCGGTGTGGCGCGCGGGCGGTGTGCTGGTTCAGCATCTGCCGGAACACGGCCAGTCGCGGATGCCCGATCTGCCGGGCGATGGTGATTTCGACAATGACGAGAGCGCCGACAGCGATTTCGCCGAGGACAATGGCTGGACCGAGGCGAAAATTCTGCTCGACAGCCTCAGCGACGCCGAACTGGTCGATCCCGACCTGTCATCGGAGCGCATCCTGTTTCGGCTCTACCACGAGACCGGCGTACGCATGTTCGAGCCCCAGCACCTGGTCGAGCGCTGCACCTGCACGCCCGAGCGGGTCGAACAGATGATCTACGATTTCGGCCCCGACGAACGCGCCGAAATGGTGGTCGATGGCCAGATCGAAGTCGTCTGCGAATTCTGCTCGACCCACTACCACTTCAACCCCAATCAGTTCTAAGACGGGGCGCCTTACAGCCTTCCGCATCCTATTCCTCAAGGGGAGAGAATGTTGGCGCAAGCGCTCCCACCCGAGCCCCCCTCTCCCCCTGCGCCGGGGGTGAGGGGGGGCTCTGAGGTGAAGCGACCCCAACAGGTCGAAGCCAACCCCAACGGGTCATCCCGGACTTGATCCGGGATCCAGTACACGGCAGCGGTGAGGAAAGACCACCAGCCCTGCCGATTACCGGTTCCCGGGTCTTCGCCTGGGATTAAAGGCGCGGACGGGGAGTGTTCGGCTTCCCCTCCTCATCCGCCCCATCGACCAGGATCACTCCCTTGCCAGCGCCTCGACAGGATCGAGTCGGGCCGCTGAACGCGCTGGCATGAAGCCGAAGACAATCCCGATCATCGATGAGGACAGGAAGGCCGCCACGATTGTGGGCATCGAATACGCCAGTCGCGCATCGGGCATGATCAGGGTCAGCCCCTGACCGAAGGCGAACGATAGCGCCACTCCGGCCAATCCGCCCACGAGGCACACGAGCACCGCTTCGATGAGGAACTGCCGCATGATGTCGGAGCGCCTTGCCCCCACCGCCATGCGAACGCCGATTTCCTTGGTCCGCTCCGAGACCGAAACCAGCATGATGTTCATCACGCCGATGCCCCCGACCACCAGCGAGATCACCGCGATCATCGAGATCAGCAGGGTCAGCGTCCGGCTCGTGCTCTGGATCGTTTCGCGGATGGTGTCGGTGTTTTGCAGGGTGAAGTCGATGCTGCCATGCCGTGTGCCCAGCAGCGAGGTGATGTGCTGTTCGGCTTCGGCAAGGTCGGCGCCATCGGCGATGCGGACGGCGATCGAGCCGAGGTGACGCTGGCCGAGCAGGCGCGCCATGGCGGTTGAATACGGCACCCAGACATTGAGGGAGTTACCGAACCCAAAACCCATGCTCTGGTCTTCGACGACCCCGATCACCCGCACGGGGACATTGCCCAGAATGATCACTTCGCCCAGCGCTGCGGACGCCGTGCCGAACAGGGTCTGCGCCGCCGTTTCATCGATCACCGCTTCCTGACTGCGCTCCTCGATGCCCTCCTGGCTGAAGGATACGCCCGAGATGAAAGTGCGCCCTCCGACACGGAAAAAGTCCGGGCCGACGCCGTTGACCGAGGCATTGGCGCTGACATTGCGATAGCGCGCCGGTTGGTTGGTCGACACCTGCGGCGAAACACTGTCGGCAAAATCTTCCGCCGCCAAGGCTGCCGCGTCGGCGGGAACCAGCGTCTGGATATTGCCCGCCCGCCGGTCTGCGGCGCTCGTGCCGGGATAGATGTTGATGGTGCTGGTGCCGATGGCGGAAATGTTTTCGAGCACCTGTTCCTGGCTGCCCTGGCCCAACGCCACCACCGACACCACCGACGCGATGCCGATGATGATGCCGAGCATGGTGAGAAAGGTGCGCAGCCGGTGCGCGCCCATCGCCCGCAGCGCCATGAACAGCGCCTCGCGGAACCGGTCGATGCCGCCCCACCACACCGGTGTGCGGCGCAACGCTGGCTCTTGTGCGTCGGCAGCTGCCTTCGGTGTGGGCTTCCCGGTATCGGAAATGATCACCCCGTCGCTGATTTCCACCACCCGCTGACATTGCGCGGCGATGGCGGGATCATGGGTGACGATGATGATCGTATGGCCTTCGCCATGCAACTCGCGCAGCAGCGCCATCAATTCCTTGCCCGAGCGCGAATCCAGCGCGCCGGTCGGCTCATCGGCCAGAATGACCTCGCCGCCATTCATCAGCGCGCGCGCCACGGAAACCCGCTGCTGCTGCCCCCCGGAAAGTTCTGATGGGCGATGCGATAGCCGCTCTTCCAGCCCCAGCCGCGTCAGCAATTCCGCCGCCCGCTCGCGTCGGGGCTTGCGCGCCGCACCGGCATATACCGCAGGGATTTCGACGTTCTCGACAGCATCGAGTTCGGTCAGCAATTGGTAGCGCTGGAAGATGAAGCCGAAATGCTCGCGGCGCAATTCCGCCAGCCCGTCCGGCGACAGCTTGCGCACGTCGCGACCGTTGAAGGTGAAGCTGCCCGTCCAGCCATCGTCGAGACAGCCCAGAACGTTCATCAGCGTGGATTTGCCCGAGCCCGACTGGCCGATGATCGCCACCATCTCGCCAGCGTGGATATCGAGATCGACATCCTTGAGCACCGCGAGGGTTTCATCGCCCGCGCTGTATTCCCGCCGCAGCCTGCGGATCGAGATGATCGGATCGGTCATCTGAAGAGCCCCGGCCCGCCCATCATCGCGCGCGGACCGCCGCCTCCGCCGCCGCCCGGGCCGCCGGACAGGAACGTTCCCCCGCTGCCATCGACGATCAACTCGCCCTCGGTCAACCCGTCAGTGATTTCGGCGAGCACGTTGTTGTTGAGCCCCACGCTCACCGGACGCTGCTCGATGGCGCCCGATTGCGGATCGTAGATACGAACCACGTGGCCCTGTGGCCCTCGGCTGGCCAGCGCCGAAGAGGGAACCACCAGCACGTCCTCTGCCTCTTCGAGCACGATGGTCACTTCCGCTGTCATCGAAATGCGCAGCTTGTGCTCGGGATTGGGCACGGTGAAGCGCCCGTTGTAATAGACGGCTGAAGAACTGGCTGCGGTGCCCGAAGAAATCGATTCCGGGGCGGGCTCGACATCGAGCAGCGTGGCCCCGATCTCGACGTCGGGCTCGCCAAGGATGGTGAAATACACCCGTTGCCCCGGCGACACCCGCGGCACGTCCGCTTCGGAAATCTCGGCCTTGACGATCATGGTATCGAGATTGGCGATTTTGATCAGGGTCGGCGCGTCCGAATTGGCGTTGACCGTCTGGCCTTCCTCGACCATCACCGCGACCACCGTTCCGTCCGATGGCGCGGTGATGCGGGTGCGGTCGAGATTGAGGTTTGCCGATTGCACGCTGATCCGCGCTTGCAGGATCTGCGCTTCGAACTGCTCCACCTGCGCCTGCGCCACTTCGGCGGAGATTTCGGCAGCTTCGAGTTCCGAAGCCGAAATCAGGTTCTGGTCCCGCAATTGGCGCGAGCGGTTGAGGGTCTGTTCGGCCTGCCGCGCATTGGCTTCCTGAATGCGCTTTTGCGCCTCGGCGCTGGCCAGCGCCGCCTCTGCGGCCAGCACGGTGTTTTCCTGCTCAAGGGAATCGATCTCGGCAATCAGGTCGCCGCGTTTGATGGTTTCGCCCAGCTCCACATGCAGCGCGTTGATGCGCCCGGAAACCTCGGCGCCCACATTGACCAGCGAGCTGGCTTCGAGAATGCCGGTGGCCAGAACGGTCTGTTCCACAGAGGCGCGGCGAACTGGGGTCGTGCGCGGTTCGGCGGCGGGGGCGGGCGCGGAAAAATACTGCCAGGCCAGATAACCCAGGCCGACCACGGCAACCACGACGATGAGGCGAATAACGAGTTTCAAGGGGGCATCCGGTTGTTGAACGGGTAAAACGCGCCCGGTGCGCGGGCGATGCAAATTCATCGCGACCATAGTGTGGACGGGCCGCAAGGTAACGTTAGAATTTCGTAATGATGCCCGGTTTTGTCACCGAACCAGCCCCTCAGGCCTTCCAGAAGCGCGGCGTGAACAGCACGACGATCATCAGCACTTCCAGCCTCCCCACCAGCATTCCGGCCGCCAGCAGCCATTTCGTCGTCTCCGGCACACTGGCAAAATTGCCGTTCGGGCCCAGTTCGGGGCTCAGCGCGGGCCCGACATTGGAAATCGCTGTCGCCGCCGCGCCCAGCGCGTCGAGCGGTTCGAGCCCGGTGAGAGAAAGCAGCACCGCAAGAATGAGAAAGCTGGCGAAATAGAGAAAGACGAAGCTTTGCACTGAGGTCGAAACGCTGTCGGGCAGGGGGCGGCCATTGTAACGCTTGATATAGACCATGGAGGGCAAGACGATCTGGCGGATATGCTGATAAAGGTCGCGGGCCAGCACCTGAAACCGGAAGATCTTGATGCCGCACGAAGTCGAGCCGGTGCAGCCGCCAATGAACATGATGACGAAAAACAGCGACACCGCCAGCGGCCCCCAGGCCGAAAAATCCGCAAGCCCGAACCCGCTGCCGGTCATCACCGACACCACGGAAAACAGCCCCTGCCGGAAGGCTGTTTCACCCCCGGCGATCCCGCCCGCCACCTGCACGCTTATGGCAATGAGCGTGGCAAAGGCCAGCAGTGCGAGAAAAAGGCGGACCTGTGAATCGCCGAAAAACTGCCGCACCGATCCTTGCATCACCCCGATATAGAGCACGAACGGCAGCGCGCCGAGCACCATGAACACCACCGACACATAGTGGATAGCCGGCTGCGCAAAAGCCCCCAGCGAGGCATCGCGGGTCGAAAATCCGCCGGTCGATACGGTCGAGAGCGCGTGCACCATGGCCTCGAACGGGTTCATCCCGGCCACCCAATACGCTGTGGCACAGGCTAATGTGAGAATGCCGTAGATGGTGGTCATCGCCATGGCGATCTGGGCGGCGGCAGGCAGGATTTTGTCCGGAGTTTCAAACGCTTCCGCCTTGAACATCTGCATTCCGCCCACTCGCAACATGGGCAGAACGGCAATCGCCATCACCACCACCCCCAGCCCGCCAAACCATTGCAGCAGGCCGCGCCACAGCAATATCCCGGGTGGGGCGGAATCGAGCGTAGTGATCACAGTCGCCCCGGTGGTGCTGATCCCGGACATGGCTTCGAAAACCGCATCGGAAACGCTCAGTCCAAGATCGGATATATAGAAGGGCAGGGCGCCGAACAGGGTCAGCACCAGCCAGATCAGCACCGTCATGAGAAACGCCTGGCGCAGGTTGAGGACCGCCTCGCCCCCGGTCGAAGCGCCCCACAATCCGGCCCCGGCGATTGTGGTGATCAGGGAGGAGACGAGAAACACCTGCCAGTCGGGGTGGCCGACGGCGAGGTCGGCCAGCGCGGGCAGCAGCATGGCCAATCCCAGCGCCGCCGTCAGCGCGCCAATGGCGGAAGCGATCGTGCGGAAATCCATCTGCCTGCCGTCACCCCAACACGTCCATCGACCCTACAGCAATGCGGATGACGAAGAAACGTTCGCGGTTGCTCTCCATGCCCGCGCTGCGGGATCAGAGCTGGTCGAACGCGTAAGCAAGATCGGCCAGAAGGTCATCCGCGTCTTCCAGCCCCACCGACAGTCGTAGCAGCCCGGGGGTGATGTCCATCTCGATCTGCTCGGCTTGGGAAAAACGCTGATGGGTGGTGGTCGCCGGGTGCGAGATGATCGATTTGGCATCGCCCAGATTGTTGGAAATCGCGACGATCGCCAGCGCATCGGCCACAGTGAACGCCGCTTCTTTGCCGCCCTTCGGTGTGAACGCCACCAGTGTCGATCCTCCGCTCATCTGGCGCTTGGCCAGTTCATATTGCGGATGGGAAGGATGGTATGGGTAATGCAGCGCCTCGATCTTTGGGTGGCTGGCAAGGAAATCGGCAATCCGCGCCGCGCTGTCGGTCATCGCCCTGACGCGTACGGCAAGCGTTTCAAGTCCCTTGAGCAACACCCAGGCGTTGAACGGGCTGATCGAAGGCCCGGTCTGGCGGATGATCGTATGGATATCAGCCTCGATCAGGTCGCGGTTGCCAAGGATGATGCCGCCCATGGCGCGCCCCTGGCCATCGATATGTTTGGTGGCCGAATAGGTGACCAGATCGGCCCCCAGCGCCAGCGGCTTTTGCCAGATCGGGGTGGCAAAGACGTTGTCGACGATCAGCACCGCGCCATGCGCATGGGCGATTTTGGCGACAGCTTCGATATCGACCAGATCCAGCGTTGGATTGGTCGGCGTTTCGATGAACACCACCTTGGTGTTGGGGCGCATGGCGCGGGCGAAGTTTTCCGGATCGCGGCCATCGACCAGCGTGGACTCCACCCCCCAGCGCGGCATGTAGGTCTCGACGACAAAACGACAGCCGCCGAACAGGGCGCGTGCCGCAACGATATGGTCGCCGCTGCGCACCTGGCTCATGACGGCGGTGGTTACCGCGGCCATTCCGGTGGCGGTGGCGCGGGCTGCCTCGGCCCCTTCGAGCAGGGCCATGCGCTGTTGGAACATCTCCACCGTGGGGTTGGAAAAGCGCGAATAGATGAAACCCGGTTCCTCGCCATTGAAGCGCGATTCCGCGCCTGCCGAGGTCGGATAGACATAGCCTGAATTGAAGAACAGCGCTTCCGAGGTCTCGCCGTGCTGGCTGCGCTCCATGCCCCCATGCACCAACATCGTCTGTGCCCGGCGGCGGGTGGGGTCTGCAAGCGGGTTGCCGGATTTGTCGGACATGGGAGTTCCTCGGAAAAGCAAAAAACCGGCGCGCATCGAGCGGCCGGTTCGAACTGGTCTCTTTAGCAGAAATACTTTTCCAAAAAGGCTGCCAGAAGACAGGTGTGCTGCCTGGTGGCGACCCGGTTGGAAATGTGAGCGGATACGAGCAAGAGAGTATCCGTGGTGGCCTGCAATCGGACCGGCCAAATCACCACCAACCGAATGTAAAAATTCGATCAGCGCTGACTTACTGCCAAATCGCCGTTGGCGTCAATCGCTTCGATTTGCTAAGCCGGGCCAAACACAATGCACGAGGGCGGCAGGGCAAATGAGCAACGCATGGCCAACCGGGATTTTTTCGGCCCGGCTGATCGATCAACTGGCGCAAGAGGGCGCAATTAGCGTCGGCAGGCCCTTCGACCCCGATCAGATTCAGCCTGCCAGTCTCGATCTGCGTCTGGGCCGGAAGGCGTTCCGGGTGCGCTCCAGTTTCCTGCCCGGCCCGGAAAAGACCGTTGCTGAACGGATCGAAACCCTCAAGCTGCACGAAATTGACCTCAGCGATGGCGCGGTGCTCGAACGCGGCTGCGTCTATATCGTGCCCCTGCTCGAAACCCTCGATCTGCCCGAAACGGTCAGCGCTTCCGCCAATCCAAAATCCTCGACGGGACGGCTCGATATCTTCACCCGGGTCATCACCGACAAGGCGCGCAGCTTCGACATCGTACCGGCCGGTTACAGTGGCGCGCTGTATCTTGAAATCTCGCCGCGCACCTTCCCCGTTCTGGTGCGCACCGGCTCGCGTCTGTCCCAGATGCGGTTCCGGGTTGGCGACGTTCGGCTTTCCGTCGCCGAGCACAAAGCCCTCCATGCCAGCCAGACGCTGGTGTTCGATCCCAACCTCGATGTCGGTGAGGGCGTGTCGCTCTCGATCGATCTGGAAGGCGAGGGCCGCGACGGGCTTATCGGGTTTCGCTCCAAGCGCCACACGGCGGTTGTCGATGTCGATCGTAAGGATGCCCTTGATGTGCTCGACTTCTGGGAGCCGCTGGTCAATCGCGGCTCGGGTGAGCTGATCCTCGATCCCGATGAATTCTACATCCTCGTTTCACGCGAGAGTGTGCATGTCCCGCCCGACTATGCTGCCGAGATGGTGCCGTTCGATCCGCTGGTCGGAGAGTTCCGGGTGCACTATGCCGGGTTCTTCGATCCCGGGTTTGGTCATTCGGCGGCAGGGGGGACAGGCTCGCGCGCCGTGCTCGAAGTGCGCAGTCGCGAGGTGCCGTTCCTGCTCGGTCACGGCCAGACCATCGGTCGGCTGATTTATGAGCGGATGGCCGAGCGGCCTGCCACCCTGTACGGCACGGAAATCGGATCCAACTATCAGGCCCAAAGCCTCAAACTTTCCAAGCATTTCAGGAATTATCCCTGATCTTCTCCCAAGGTTGGGAGCAAGGATGAGCAAAAAGGCCGGGTCTCCCCGGCCTTTTCGTTATCTTGTTACGCCCGGTTACTGCGCCGCAGCACGCGCAGTTTCGAGCCAGCCATCAACCTGGGCGCGGTTGTCCGCGATCCACTGGGCCGCCTGCGCTTCGATGTCATCATCGCCATCATTCATCGCAGCGTTCTGCGCATAAACGTCGGTGATCGGGATTTCGACCGCTTCGAGAAGGGCCCTAACCGCCGGATTTTCATCGAGAAATGCGGTGTTTGCGACCGCATCGATCGTGTTGGCGGGGAAGCCCAGCATGCACGGATCATTGACGCAACCTTCGACACCGCTGCGGGTCGCCGCATCGACAAGGTCCGCCATATCGTCAGGCAGGCTCACTTCCGGCACCTCGATCCAGACGACATCCTCGCCCGGGATCAACTCGTTGACGGTCCAGTTCGGCGTCCATGTATAAAACAGGATCGGACTCCCGGTCTCATACGCCGCCACCGCGTCCGCCATGGCCGAAGCGTAGCCCGCCTTGATGGGATTGATATGTGAATCAAGGTCATAGGCCTCGAAGTGATGCTCGATTGTCAGCTCGCATCCCCAGCCCGGCGGGCAGGCAACGAGATCGGCACGGCCATCCCCATCGCGGTCGAACGCGGCCTTGACGTCATCACGCTTGAAATCGTCGAGCGACGTAATCCCGAATTCCTCTGCGGAAGCAGCGTCAACGAGATAACCTTCGAGAGCGCCGCCCGAAACCACCGGCCCGATGATTTCGGCACTGCCTTCAAAAGCATGGGTGTAGGTATTGTGAATCGGGAACCATCCATCGACCCAGAGCGTCACATCCCCATAGCCCACCGACTGATAGAAAGCCGGATTGTCGAGGGTGAGCGGGGCGTTGATCGAATAGCCCAGTTCCTCGAACATCTGCTTGAAGATTTCGGTCTGAAACCAGCCCGTGTCCCAGGTCGGCTGCGCCATGATCATCGAGACGCCCGCACCGGGCTGGTCCTGTGCAATCGCAGCGACGGGTGCAGTGCTCACAAGAGCGGCTGCGGACAGGGTTGTCAGGAGTTTTTTGAGACTGAACATGATGTTTTTGTCTCCTTTTCTTTTGGTTCTCATATGGACGGGATAATCCCGCCATGCGAAGGCCGGCGCCAAGGCGCGGGCGACAGAGGCGACGGCCAAAGGCCGCCGCATCATTGAAAAGGCCGAAGAAAGCCCGGTTTTCCAGTGCGTTAGCGTCAGCTTGCCTTGCGGGCCTCGGCGACGGGCACATGCGTACCCTTGAGCCGGAACAGGTTGGACAGCACAGCGCGGAACGATACCGTCTGGGCCTGGTTCTGTTCGCCCAGTCCCTGCGTGATCCGGTCGAGCACGATGGCAAGGATGACGATGCCGACGCCACCAGCTGTTGCTCCGCCGACATCAAGGCGTCCCAGCCCGGTGTTGACCACCAGTCCCAGACCACCCGCGCCGATCAGCGCGGCGATCACCACCATCGACAGCGCCAGCATCAGCGTCTGATTGAGCCCGGCCATGATTGTGCGCAGCGCCAGCGGGAATTGCAGGTCCGTCAGCATCTGCCATCCGGTCGAGCCGAACGCTTGCGCGGCTTCGATCAGGTCGCCGCGAACATTGCGGATGCCCAGATTGGTCAGCCGGATGATCGGGGGCAACGCAAAGATGATGGTCGCGATGATACCCGGGGCCATGCCGACGCCGAACAGCATCACGATGGGCACCAGATAGACGAAGGAGGGGATGGTCTGCATGATGTCGAGCACAGGGCGCAGAACCTTCCACACCATATCGCTGCGGGCAGCCAGAATACCGGCCGGAATGCCGATCACGGCGCAGAACAGCACCGAGGTGATGATCATGGCCAGCGTGGTCATCGTATGCGGCCACAACCCGATCATGTCGATGAACGCAAAGCCCACCAGGGTGAAGATCGCCATGGCGCGCCCGGCCCACTTCCAGGCCGCCAGCGCGAAAACGCCGGTGGTCACAACCATGGGCACCGCATTGAAGAAATAATCGAGCCAGTTCAGCACCAGCGTGATCGGCACCTGGGCAGCCCTGAATGCAGGGCGGAAATTAGGCACGAGCCATCCGCGTACGAAGCCATTGATCCAGTCGTCGAACGGGAGGACGAGGAGGTCGCCAGG
This sequence comes from Pelagibacterium sp., assembly GCF_035555455.1. Taxonomy (GTDB): domain Bacteria; phylum Pseudomonadota; class Alphaproteobacteria; order Rhizobiales; family Devosiaceae; genus Pelagibacterium. The sequence goes on from NZ_DATMGM010000066.1 coordinate 53,985, forward strand.
ACTAAGCATCTTCGCGCTCCTTTGTTTTCGGTGTTTCAAGGGAGGCGGCGGCGTCATCATCTTCGGACGGACACTCGGCGTCAGTCTCGCAATCGCCGGAAAGCTGGGCGAATACCGCCTCCGGTTCGACGACGCCAACCAATCGGTCGCGATCGTCGGTCACTGCGATAGGTAATCCGCCGCTCGCCGCGCCATAAAGCTCATTGAGCTGCGCGTCGGCATCGACAGTGGGGTAGTCGGTGATCATCACCTCTTCGAGCACCGGGTTCGGAGTAGCCTCGTCCAGCGTCGCGGCGGCGAGGTCCTGATAGGTAACCACCCCGGCGATGTTGTCCTTGTCGTCGACCACGTAGAGCGCGTTGCGATTGAGGTCTTCCATTGCGCGCATGGCATCTTCAGCGTTGTCCGAGCCCAGTTTCATCGCAGCGGGGTCGTTGGAGACATCTTCCGCCGTAAACACCCGGCCACGGTCGATATCGGCGACAAACGCCGCCACATAGTCGTCAGCCGGATTGGAAACGATCTCTTGCGCCGTTCCGACCTGCACAAAGCGCCCATCCTTCATGATGGCGATCTTGTCGCCCAGCAGCAGGGCCTCGTTGAGGTCGTGGGTGATGAAAACGATGGTTTTCTTGAGTGACTTTTGCAGGACCAGCAGTTCGTCCTGCATTTCACGCCGGATCAGCGGATCGAGCGCGCCGAACGGCTCGTCCATGAGCAGAACTTCCGGCTCGGTCGCGAGGCCCCGGGCGAGGCCGACCCGCTGCTGCATGCCGCCCGACAACTCTGAAGGCAGGCTGTCCGCCCACGCGGTAAGTCCCACCTGTTCGAGGGCCTTGAGCGCTTTTTCGCGGCGCTCGTCCCGCTTCATGCCCTTGACCCGCAGGCCATAGGCAGCGTTTTCCGCCACCGTCCAATGCGGGAAGAGGGCGAAATGCTGGAACACCATGGCGATCTTGTCGCGCCGGATGTCGCGCAACTGGCGACGTCCGCAGCTGGCGACGTCTTCGCTATCAATGAGGATCGCGCCCGACGTCGGGGCGATCAACCCGTTGAGCATCCGCACCAGGGTGGATTTGCCGGATCCCGAGAGTCCCATGACGACGAAGATTTCGCCTTCGCCGACATCGAAGCTCGCATCCTGCACGCCGACCGTGGCGCCCGTGGATTCGAGGATTTCCTCTTTAGTCTTGCCCTCGGCGAGCTGCTGGAGAGCGGCTTCTGTCCTTTCGCCAAAGATCTTGAAAACGTTTCGTACCGCTAACTTGACAGGCATGAGCCCCTTTCTTGACAATTTGACCACGAAGATTGTAAATATACATTTGTATTCACTCTGTTCTTCTGAGCATAGAAATTTCCGGGCCACAGATGATTTATCATTCTGGCCGGAATCGACGTGGTCGTGAGTTGTTAACGGAAGATAATAGGGCGACGGGGCGGTGAGATCAACCGGAGGAGTTCGATTTTTTGCCGCAATTCGTGATATCAGATCACGGAATGGCAATCCGAATTGGCTCGAAACCGCTGGTATGACTGGGATTCGTCGGATTAATATGGTGCCGCTCGTTCGGTGCATTTGGCTGTGCGGATCGGGCGCGATGGCTTGACGGTCGCACGATTTTGCCGCAAAAACTTCTCCTCCGCACCGGAGTCGGCGGGTGTAGCTCAATGGTAGAGCAGAAGCTTCCCAAGCTTACGACGAGGGTTCGATTCCCTTCACCCGCTCCATTTCCTCACCCTCTCCCGTACTCAATTACGCCGGACTCCCTGCAAACGGGGCTGCCGTTGTTGTCGTTGCGGGAATAAAAAAGGGCCAGTCAAATGACCGGCCCTTTTTTAAGTTGAGTGTGTTCAGAGTACTTCCGGCCAATAGAGTTTGGACGGATTGTCGACCAGCAGCTTTTGCAAGTGTTCGGCGGTCGGGGCGATGATCTTGAGAAGATTCACAAGCTCCCCGTCGTCCGGCATATGCTTTTTGATGTTGGGATGCGGCCAGTCGGTTCCCCACAATACGCGGTCAGGAAACCGTTCCACCAGCAATCGGCCGTAATCCGCTGCGTCATGAAACGGCGGTCCGGTGCGCGACAGGCGCTCCGAGCCACACACTTTCACCCAGAAGCGCTCGTCTTCCAGCAGGTCGAGCAGCAGGCGGAATGCCCTTTGCTCCACACCGGCGCTGGCGTCGATGCGGCCCATGTGATCGATGACGGTGACGATATCGAGGGCCTTGAGGAACGGCGCCAGGTCTTCGAGCCAATGGGAATCGAAGTGCACCACGATGTGCCAGCCCAGCGGTTTGATCTTCTCGACGATCTCGCGCACCGCGTCCTTGTCTGCAGCGTCGCCCAGATGGGCGACGAAGTTGAAGCGGACACCGCGCACTCCTGCTGCGTCGAGCGCCTCCAGCTCAGCGGAGGTCACGTCACGGTCGACCATGGCGATGCCGCGATAATTGCCGTTTCCGGCTTCGAGGGCATCGACCATGGCGGCATTGTCCGTACCATGGCAGCTCGCCTGAACGATCACCGAACGGGACAGTCCCAGATGCCGGTGCAGGGCGAACAATTTATCCTTGGGAGCATCGTCAGGCCGGTAGGTGGCTGCCGAAGAGTAAGGAAAGACGTCGCCTGGCCCAAAGACGTGGCAATGGGCGTCGCACGCCCCCTCAGGGAGGGCGATGGCTGGCTTGCTGGGAGTGGGGCAGGGGGGGAGGGATGGAGCGGACATAGTCTTTTTATGCTTGAGCCTGGTTTTTTGCCTGGAAAGAAACCTTCGGGGCCGTATTCAGCACGCGCCAGAGGACGCCCCCGAGGATGATGAAGCCGGCGGCACGGGCCACGAGCGTGGTTGGGTCGACGGCATCCACCGGGCTCGGCCACAAGAGAAGGCCCGATCCGACGAAGATGATGCCCCGTTCCATCCAGCTCAGGGGACGAACAAACCAACCCGAAAACGCGATGGACAGGGTAATAATGCCGACTGTTGCGAGCGGGATGGCGAGCCAGATCTGCACAGCGCCGTCTCGGAAGAGCAGGCCCGGCATGGTGACGAACATGAACGGCACCAACAGCTTCACAAAGCCCAGTCGGATCGATTCCACCGCTGTCGCATTGGCGTCGGCACCTGAGATCGATGCGGCTGCATATGCGGCCAGTGCAACCGGCGGCGTGATGGCCGAGACAAGTCCAAAGTAGAAAATGAACATGTGAGCCACGATCGGGTCGACGCCCAGCCGGATCAGGGCCGGCGCAACCAGCACGGCCAGAAGCAGGTAAGCTGCCGAGGTGGGCAGGCCCATGCCGAGGACGAAGGCGGCAAACGCAGCCAGCAGCAGGATGAGCCAGAGATTGGTGCCACCGATTTCGACAATCAGGCTCGAAACCATCAGGCCCATGCCGGTGAGGTTGAGGACACCAATGACCGCCCCAGCTGCGGCGACAGCGGCCACGATGGGCAGCGTCGACATTAGCGTGCCACGGCAGACCCCGAGCAGATCGACGAGGCCGACCCGGGTCTCCTTGCGCCACGGGCTCAGGAACAGGGCAAAGACGATGCAATACACAGCGGCCTTGGTCGGGGTGGTGCCGGCAACCATCATGCCGATGAGTCCGATGATCGGGAGCAGCAGATAACCCTGCTTGAGCAACGTTTCCTTGAGCAGCTTCAGCCCGCCCCCGGTGTCACGCTCCAGATTGAGCCGGCCCGCTTCGAGGCGCACCGAAATCATCAGGGCCATGACATAGAGAAGGCCCGGAATCAGCCCCGCGAGCGCGATCTGCGCGTACGGAACCCCGACGATCTCGGCCATCAGAAACGCTGCTGCGCCCATGATCGGCGGCAGAATCTGCCCGGCAGACGATGACGCGGCTTCGATTGCGCCCGCAGTCTTGGCGGAAAAGCCGGTGCGGCGCATCAGCGGGATAGTGAAATTGCCGGTGGTCACCACGTTGGCGACGGCGCTGCCGTTGATGGTCCCCAGCATGGCGCTGGCGAGCGTGGCCGACAGTCCGGCTCCGCCCTGAACCCGCCCGGTGATGCCGCGGGCGATATTGACGAACACTTCGCCCGTGCCGATGCGCATGAGCAACATGCCCAGAAACGCAAACAGGAAAATGTATTCGACGGCAACGCCCATCGGGACGCCGTAAAAGCCTTCGGTCGAGAGAAACAGCGTCGAGGCAAGCCGGGAGATATCATATCCCCCGTGTCCGTAGCGCCCTTCGATCAGATAGCCGAAATAGGCATAGGCAAGCCCAAGGACGCTCAGGATGAGCAGCGACCAGCCGAGCGTAAGCCGGACCAGCAGCAGCACCACAAAGAGCGTTGCGAGGAACATGATTTCATCAAGCGGGGTCGCGATGGCACCACGCATGATGATGTCGAAATACGACTGCCAGAGATAGGGTCCAGGCAGGAGGGCAACAAGAGCGACGAGATAGAGCGCGCCCCGAAGCCATGGCGATCGCCGTTCGAGGGCGACCGCCATGAGCCCGGCCGATGCTACCACCGAAAAGAACAGCGAGCGCAACAGCAGCGCGGTGATGCCGCCATAGAAGGCGCCGTAGAGAACGAGCGCGGCGGCGATGACCGCGAACCCGACATAAAGGGTGGAGACGACTGTCGCCTCCCGATTGCCGGCTTGTGCGGAAGGCAGCCGCAGTGCACTGAGTTTTTCGAGCATGGTCGGGCCTGTGATTTCGGCTACTGGGCCTGTTCGTTAAAGTAGAGCTGAGCGCCCTGATGCAGCGGGATCGGCGTGTTCACACCGGTTTCGATGCTGATGTTGCCAGCTTCCGGATGGACCTGGGCCAGTTCGTCGAGATTGTCGAAGATGGCTTTGGTGATGGCGTAAACTGTTTCATCGGACTCGAAATGGCTCGTGAACAGCGTTGCCGGATCATTGATGGCCAGGACCGGTTCATCCTGGTCGGGATAGGTACCAGCAGGCATTTCGTACGCCTGATAGAACGGGTATTCAGCGATCAGCGGGGCGATGGTTTCCTCATCAACGGGGAGAAGCACCATCTTGCGCTGGGCGCCCAGATCGATCAGGGCAGCGGTCGGTGCGCCAGCCAGAACGACAGTCGCGTCGATCTGTTCGTTCATCAGCGCGTTGGTTCCTTCGGTATAGGAAAGGAACTGAACGTTGCCCGGATTGAACACGCCGTAGGCTTCAAGCAACCGCTGCATCAGGACAGCCGAGTTCGAGCCCGGAGGGCCGAGGTTGACGCGCTTGCCAGCCAGATCGGCCATCGAGGTGATGCCGGTGTTGGCGGTCGTCGCGATCTGCAGGATGGCAGGGTAAAGATAGGCCATCGCAGCGACCGGCAGGGCCTCTTCGAACGGCCCTTCGCCAACGCTGGCTTCATAAAGCGTGGACGACGAGGAGAAACCGAACGTCATCTGTCCTGCCGTCACGCGACGGATGTTTTCGATCGACGCGCCAGTGACTTCGGCACGCGCGAAGGCATTGTCCATGTGCTGGTTGAGCACTTCGGCCATGCCGGCCCCGATCACGTAGAACAGGCCGCCGGTTCCGCCGGTGCCGATGGAGATGCGCTCTTGGGCATGGACGGGCGCGGCCATCAGGCCGAGCGCGATCCCGGCGCTTGTGAGCAGTTTGGTCAAAGTCATGTGAAGGAAGCCTCCCGATTGAAACAAACGCGGAAATTCAAACCGCGATTTTGGACCGCTCCAGGCGGTCCGTGTTGGCCAGATCCCGGAAGCTCGCAAAGCTTGCCGCCACGATCTGGTTGACCGCCCTGTCGCGGTCATACCCGTCGACCTCGCCATCAGACAGGCGAGTGACGCGTTCTGGATTGGCCAGCGCGTAATAGAGTGCGCCGAGCAGAAATTGGCTGCGCCACACGAGACCTTCCTTGTCGGCTCCCGGGACGCATTCGGCGATGGCCTCCAAAAAGGCGCGGCTGGTCGTGTCGAAAGCCCCGGCGATAATGGCGCGGGCATCGTCGTTGCCCTCGGCGGAGAACACCGCCCGCATCCGGGTGAATTCCGCGCCGCCGCCGTCATGATCGGACGAGGTGGAAAAGGCCGGCAGCACATAGGCGCGCAAAACCGCCATCAGGCGTTCATCGACGTCCTGTATGCGCCGCGCCTCGCCCAGAAGTTCCAGGCGGCGATTGTTCATCGGCTCGGTGTGCCGCTTGTAGATTTCGCGCACGAGCCCGGCCTTCGACCCGAAATGATAGGTGAGGCTGCCCACATTGGCGTCTGCGGCCTTGGCGATGGCCCGCAGCGATACAGCATTGTAGCCGTTCGAGGAAAACAGTTTGACGGCCGCTGCCAGCAGCGCCTCGCGCACATTACCCCGTGACATGAATGGCCTCCGAAATCGTACAGTCGTACGCATTATTTGTACAACTGTATAAATTCCTTGTGCGAGTCAACGCCAAAAACAAATCCCGGGACACCTTCCGTGCAACCGGGGCCCGTCTCGATCGTTATCTGAACACGCCCAGGAAAAGAGCGCCCATCTGTTTCAATCGGAAAAGCAAGGGGCTCTGAGGAGCACGACAATGGCGAAGAAATCCCGTGAAAAAGCCGTAGCCTTCGATCGCGCCCGTGTGCCTGGCCCCAGGGAATCGCAAATCCAGGTGCGCGATGCCGGGGTTGCGGCGACACGAGATGACCAGCAGGATTGGGATGACGTGGACGAGGCTGCGGACGAAACGTTTCCCGCTTCCGATGCCACGGCGAAATATTGAGAGCGAGCCTCAATTTGTGCGCGCCGATGGTGTAGCCGAGATTGGCGCGATATCGAGCGCATCCGACAGGGCGTGGGACGCCACCGACACACAAGCGAGAAAAAAGGACACAGCATGACCCAGGCAAAACAGGGCGATACTGTGCGTATTCATTATACGGGCCGCCTCACTGACGGCACCGAATTCGATTCATCGTCCGGTCGCGACCCTTTGGAATTCCAGGTCGGCTCCGGCCAGATCATCAAGGGTCTCGACGAAAAGGTCCAAGGCATGCGGGTGGGCGACAAGGACACGGTGACCATTCCCGCCGATGACGCCTATGGTCCGCATCGTCCTGAAGGCATCCAGAGCGTGCCGCGCGACCAGATTCCCGAAGGGGTCGATGTGTCGGTCGGAGCCTTGTTGCAGGCCACCGGCGGTGATGGCAGCACGATGACCCTGACCGTGATCGAGGCTGCCGACGACACTATAACGGTCGACGCCAACCACCCTCTGGCTGGCAAGGACCTGGTGTTCGACGTTGAACTGGTCGAGGTGCTGTAACAAGTCTTGCAGCCGGCCTCGATACAATGGCCCGGCGGCCCTGTCCTTTAGAAAAAATCCAGCCAGCGTGGGTATCGCGTTCACGCCCTATGCTCGTTCAGCCTTTGCGAGGGAATTTTCCTTACAAGGGATGAAGGGCTCGTACACTCGGGCATCTGGGAACTCAGGGCAGGCACACAATGAGTATCGCCACGGGAACCGATCGCGCCGGCACGGCCCGGGTCGATAATCCGGTTATGAAACTGCACGACAGCATCGCTTCTGCGCAGTCTGCGTGGCGCAAACTCGAAGCGGAGGGTGTTTGCACGCCCTATCAGCGCCTGGGCTGGGTCGAGGCCTATCTCGCTTCCGGTTTTGCGCCCCCGCGCCCGATTTCCGTGATGGAAATCCTCGCGGGCGATAAGCCGATAGCGGTGTTTCCCTTTGAAATCACGCGCCGCTTCGGGGTGCGGATTGCCCAAATCATCGGCATGGAGATTTCCAACGGCGACGCCCCCCTGTTCGATCGTGACCATGCGAGATTGCTCACGCCCGACGCGCTGCGCCAATGGTTTGCTCAACTTCCCGCGGATATGGTCAATTTCCACTGCGTGGCCCCCCGCATCGGGCCGGACGCCAATCCGCTGGCCGCGCTGGGGGGGAGTGTCGCCCCCGATCACTTCTATATCAACGACATCGAGGCTGGCGCCGCGCCCTTTTTCGAGCAATCCCTGCCCCATAAAAGGCGCTCCAATATCCGCAGGTCCTTCCGGCGGCTCGGCGAGACATTTGGACCCGTGCGGCTCCACAGGGCACAGACGGAAGCAGAGGTCGATGCAGTGCTCGCCGTGTTTCTGGATCAGCGCGAGCGACGCTTTGCCAAGATGGGGGTCGAGAACGTCTTTGCGCAGCCCGCGTTCCGGCGGTTTTTCCGAACGCTGGCCGTCGAGGGGCTTGGCCACAAGCGGCCGTCGATCAGTTTCGATGCGCTGTACGCGGGGGACCGGATCGTCGCGACCAGCGTGGGCACCTACGGCCCGCACCATTATTCGCAATATATAAATTCGACCGAGTCCGGGGACGCCTCGCGCTATTCCCTGATGGGGGTGACCTTGTCGCTGCTGGTCGATGAATTGAGGGCCGACGAGGTCACCAGTCTTGATATGGGATTGGGTGATTTCGACTATAAGGCCGACTGGACCCACAAGCAGGAAGTGTACGATATCGTGCTGCCGATCTCCCTTGCGGGGCGGGCGGCTGCTCCGGCCATCCGCGGCGCACGGTCGCTCAAGCGCAGGATCAAGCAGACACCAGCGCTCTGGAATGCGGCGCGCGCGGTGCGTCGGGCGGTTGCATCTGCACGAAAGCGTCCGGGGGCATCAAAGGCCCAGGAAAAATAGACCGTACCAGATAAGCGCCGCCGCCGGGAGCGGGATGAGAAGGCGCATCACCCATGTTATCCAGAAGCTTTGCGCACCGGATGTCACGATCACCGTTACGGTCAGCCCCAGGCAATAGAGCATGCCCGCGATGAACGCGGATAAAGGAACGTATTCCAGAACATGCGTCGTGGTAAGAACCAGCGACAGTACTATTCCTATAGCTCCTGCGAGAATCAGGAACAGGATCCAGGGCGACAATCTCCACCCGCTCTTTTTAACAAAGGTCTGATCCCGGGTGGAAGCCGGGTCATCCTTTTCCATCTGATAGCTCGCGCTGGCGAGCATGAGGGAGTTCTTGGTCACGTTGAGATACTAACCCGTCGCGGGCAGGATATCGTCAGTATCATACATAGAGAATATACTGGCTATAAGGATACTTTCGTATCCCGTGCGGCCTGTCCCTCAGAGACCCACTCACTAGGCGCGTGGCGCACCGCCTGCTTGGCAAGCCCCCGATGCTCAGTCTTGGACCAGTAATAGGGCCGGAAGAGCAGTTCGTAACAAGCGCGCATCATCGCGTACCATGCAAGCAGCCAATAGAGCGGCAGCCCGACGACAGAGGGCATGAGGTCAGGACGATCAATACGCTGCAGCCCGATGATGCTGACTGCCGCCGCTCCGCCATATCCGAGGAGCAGCGCCATCAGTCCGGCAAGAGTCCAAAAGCCAGGTGCGCCGAACGCAGCCAGCTCGTAGGCCAGTCTCCCCAGCGTTGAGATCAGGAACAACCCGTGCGCGGCAAGCGAGAGAATCATGCCGCCGACGAAGACATAAAAGGCGAGTAGGCTTGCCCAGCCCAGATCGGCCCGAAGCCTGGCGGGCCGGGCCGAATGGACGAGCAGCGTCTGCACCCAGCCCTTGATCCAACGAGAGCGCTGGCGGATCCAGTTGTCGATCGTATCGGGGGCTTCTTCCCAGGTGCTGGTCGCCAGACTTTCGACCCGCAGGTTGAGGCGGGCCATCCGAATTCCCAAATCCGCGTCTTCGGTCACATTGAAGGCGTCCCAGGCGCCGATCCGGCGCAGGGTGGCCGTGCGGAAATGGTTGGAGGTGCCTCCCAACGGCATGGGAAACCCTGCCCGACCGACCGCTGGCAGGAAAACACCGAAATGGCCCGCATATTCCCCGGCGAACATGCGGGTGATCCAGCCACGCGAAGCGTTGTTGATGATCAGTTCCCCTTGCAGGCATTCAAGGCTGGGTTCGGCAGCAAACAGGCTGGCCGCAGCCCGCAATTGCCCCGGCTCCGGCAGGTCTTCGGCATCATAAACCACCACATGCTCTCCCCGCGCCAGCGGCAGGGCGAAGTTGAGTGCCTTTGGCTTGGTGAAGGGACGGTGGCGGGGGACGACGACAAGGGAAAAACGCCTGTCGCCCAATATCGAGCGAACCGCGGTCACGGTTCGCGGGCTGGCGCTTTCGACCACGAATTTGATGTCGAGCTTTTCGGGTGGATAGTCCAGCCTGCGCATGGCTTTGGCCAGTTGCGGCACCATATGGGCTTCGTCGCGCAGCGGGATGAGGATGGTGTAGAGCGGCAGCGCCCGGTCCGGCAGCAGGGAGGCGGGCGACAGCGGGCGATTGCGCCCATACGTCATCGCCGCCCAGAGGCGGAACACCGAAGGCGCGGCCAGGATCAAGGTCACGGCCATCAGGACATAGGGATAGATGAACAGGGCCGGGGTCAGGGTTGCGATGAGGATCGCCGCCATCGCCGCGACAAAGCCGACCCGCGTGTGCAGCGGCAGGTCAAGATGGGCGCTGGCCAGGGGGAAGCGACGCGCCAGGCGTTGCAGGGCATTGGTGATCAGCAGGTCCGAATTGGCCGCTGCAAGTCCGGCCTCTAGTGTCGCCGGCGAGACAATGCACAGCTTTTTGCGCAGGGTCTCATCCTTGTCGAGATGGGCCGACAGCGCCGCCACATGATGAAAATTGGGGGCGAGGAACAGCATTTCCTGCTGCCCCACCATTCCCCGCACCGACCGAAGGCCGCTCAGCACGTCCAGATCGATGCTCGCATCAAAAGGTTTGAGAAACGGGGCAATATCAATGAAATGCGCAAGGCCGAGCAAGCGGGACGCTTCACGATACGGCAACTCCCTGTCATGGGGATCGAGGCCAGCGAGCACCAGCATCGGATCGACCCCAAGCTGGTGCGCCCGGTCGAGCACGGCAGCGGCCTGATGCCGAGGCCAATCCGGCAGCGCGACCAGCGCTCTTGCAAGGTCGGTCGCGTCAAACGATTGCATGACGACTGGCCCCTCATTTCCCCGCCACACCCTACCAATTATCACGGCAATCAGCCATAACAGGCGCGTTATCCCCAACGGGCTGTGGAAATCGACAATGCCAGCGTTCCGAGCGGCCATAGTTGCCATCATCATCGGGTTGGCCGCATTCACGGGGGCGGGTGCGCAGAACCTGCCTGTCCATGTCGATCCCGGCGCGCGGGACGACATGCTCGATGCCATCGCAATCCCGGCCTTGCGCTTTCTGACGACCGCCGACTTCCCGCCGTTCAATTACTCTGATGCCGGAGGCAGGCTGGTCGGGTTCAACATCGACGTTGCCGACGCCATCTGCGCCCGGCTCGGAGCGCGGTGCACCATCCAGGCCTGGCCCTGGGACCGCGTCCAGGACGCGCTGGCGGAAAATCAGGGCGACGCACTGATTGCCGGTCTCGATATGGCGGGCGAGGCGGGAAGCCGGTTTGATTTTTCCAGGATTTACCTTCAACTTCCCGCAAAGTTCGTGGTTTCGCGCGCCAATTTACCGTCATTTAATCCACAAAATTTGGCCGGAACCCTCGCAGTTCGCGAAGGTTCGGCTCACGCGCAGCTGGCGGAACGCATGCTGCCGCGCACAACCATCGCCGGATACGACAGCGAGTTCGCAGCGCTCGATGCCGTGGCGTCCGGGGAGGCGGACGTCTATTTCGGTGACGGAGCCCGGGCCGCATTCTGGCTCAACGACCACCCGCAATGTTGTGATTTCGTTGGAGAATCCTATTTCCGCCCGGACCTGTTCGGAGAAGGATTTGCGGTGGCCGTTCCCAAAGGCCTCGACAATGTGCGCGTTGCCATCAACTGGGCGCTGACCCGATTACAGCGGGAGGGGCAACTGGACGAAATCTACCTGCGCTGGTTCCCCCTGGGCTTTTATTGATCAAAGCTTTCGATGCCGAATCCGCGCCGACGCCTCAATCGCCGCCGTCGTCAGCCGATCGATGGCAAAGGCATCCCGGATCATTTCGAGCATGCGCAGCTCTTCCTGATTGAGCGTGAGATCGACGGTGGCGATTTCGACCGCTAGCGCGTAGGCGGTTTCCTGCAGACGCGGTTCCAACGTTTCCGCAATCTGCCCGAGCAGGGCGTCAAGCCCGGCCTTGTTGACGGTATCGACGCAGGATGTTGCCACTTCGGGAAGTCGTGCCAGATCGAAAGTCTCGAACACCGGCCACCGGCCAATCAGCGCCGCAAAGCGGTCCAGTTCATGATCGTTCACATCCTTGTCGGACACGGCGGTGATGACCATAACGTGGACGAGGGCATCGGCGGGTGTAAGCTGCATATCTGCACCTGAATTGAATTGTCGCCGTTGAATCTAAAAGGGCGCGCCAACAAGCGCAAGCGCCAGCCCAAACGCCCGCCCGCCATTGACCTTTGGGTTTCTTGATGCAACACCGGGCGCGCTTGAATATCGTCAGCTTTGATCGATTTCCCGTGTTATTCGAAACGCATTAAAGCGCGATTTCGATCAGAACCGTTGTATGTGCTTCAGATCACGCCCCAGCTTCAAAGGAAGGGCCCTCCGTGTCCAAGATCCTGCTACCACTCGACCCCGCCGCGATCGCCGCAGCTCAGAACGCCCGCGCATGGCCGTTCGAAGAGGCGAGAAAGGTCGTCAAACGGATCGAGAAAATGGGCAAGGGTGAGGCAATCTTCGAAACCGGCTACGGACCTTCGGGGCTGCCCCACATCGGCACTTTCGGCGAGGTCTTGCGGACCACGATGGTGCGGACGGCCTTCCGCCTGCTCACCGCAGACGCGATCAAAACCCGGTTGATCTGCTTTTCTGACGATATGGACGGGATGCGCAAAATTCCCGAAAACGTCCCCTCTCGGGAGGCGCTGGAGCCCTATCTGCAGATGCCGCTGACTGCGGTTCCCGACCCTTGGGGCAATGAATATCCAAGCTTTGGCGACCACAACAACGCCATGCTGCGCCGATTCCTCGATACCTTCGGTTTCGACTACGAGTTTGCCAGCGCCACCGAGTATTACAAGTCGGGCAAATTCGACGACATGCTCCTGCGCGCGCTCGAACGCTATGATGACATCATGGCGGTCATGCTGCCGACGCTGGGCACGGAACGGCAGGCAACCTATTCGCCGATCCTGCCGATCTCCCCGACGTCCGGGCGGGTGCTCTATGTGCCGATGAAGGAGATCAATGCCAGCGACGGCACGGTGACGTTTGCGGACGAGGACGGGCGCGACGTGACGCTTCGGGTGACCGGCGGCAACGTCAAGCTGCAATGGAAGCCCGACTTCGGCATGCGTTGGGCAGCGCTGGGCGTCGACTTCGAAATGTTCGGCAAGGACCATCAAACCAATCAGGGCGTTTATGATCGGATTTGCTCGATTCTCGGCGGCACACCGCCCGAGCACTACGTCTATGAACTGTTCCTCGATGAACAGGGCCAGAAGATTTCCAAGTCGAAGGGCAATGGCATTTCGATCGACGAATGGCTGACCTACGCTTCTTCGGAAAGCCTGTCGCTGTTCATGTTTCAGAAGCCGCGCACCGCCAAGCGTCTTTATTTCGACGTGATTCCCAAGGCTGTGGACGAGTATTTCACCTTCGCCGCGTCTGCTCAAAAGCAGGACGCTGCGGCCTTGGTGGAAAATCCGGCGTTTCATATCCATTCGGGCCGCCCGCCTGCCTATGACATGCCGGTGACTTTCGGGCTGCTGCTCAACCTGGCGACCGCATCAAATCCGGAAAACCGCGATGTGATGTGGGGTTTCATCTCCGCTTACGCGCCAAATGTAAGCCCCCAGACGCACCCTCATCTGGATGAGCTGGTTGGCTATGCTGTCCGCTATTTCCAGGATTTCGTGGTGAAGACGTATCGCGCTCCCGACGATGTGGAGCGTGCGGCGCTGGAAGGCTTGTCCGAAGCGTTGGCCGCGCTGCCTGAGGGAGCTGATGGCGAAGCGATCCAGAACGCGGCACTCGACGTTGCGCGCGAGATCGAGCGCTATCAGGATCACGCAAGGGTCGGGCCAAGCGGCGGCCCGGGCGTATCAGGAGCGTTCTTCCAGATGATCTATCAGGTGCTGATCGGGCAGCAACGCGGACCGCGCTTCGGCTCGTTCGCTGCCCTCTACGGTATTGCCAACACACGGGCATTGATCGAAAAAGCGCTGCGGGGCGAACTCGCAACTACCAGCGAGGCTGAAGCGGGATAAGGCGGACGGCCGATGCCGCAAGGGCGAGGCTGCGCGGCTACTGGCTGGCCCACAGGATGCGGGCAATCCATTCTATTTCCTCGGGCCGGAAGAGGCGCGGGGGGTGGTCCGGGTTGATCGAATGTAGTTCGATCTGTTTTTCGGTGCGGCGATGCAGGATCTTGGCCATGACCTCGCCGCCTTGCGTCCGCACCACCACCCGATCGCCGCGCCGCAACTGTTCGGTGGGGGAGACGATGAGGTAGTCGCCATCGCGATAGAGCGGCTGCATGGACTCCCCGGTGACTTCGAGGGCATAGGTGCTGCCATCGCCCAGGCCGGGAAAGCTCACCTCATCCCAGCCCTGTCCTGCCGGGAAACCGGCGGCATCGAAATAACCGCCTGAGCCCGCTTGTGCAAAGCCAAGCAGGGGAACCGCCATGCGGGGGGTGCCCTGGGCGTAATCCAGGTTGCCTGAAAGCAGGGAATCAAAAGTTTCCTCGGTGGCTTCAAGCGCCTTGGCCACTGACTCGGTTGACGGCCAGCGTTCTCGCCCATCCTTGCTGACTCGCTTGGACGGATTGAACGCTGTGGCATCCAGCCCCGCCAGTTTGGCCAGCCCCGAGGTCGACAACCCGTGCCGTTCGGCAAGAGCATCGAGGGCTTCCCATAGTGAGCGATGAGTCAGCATGGAACGAAAGGTCCCTGAAAAGGATTTATGTCCGAAGTTTGCGGAAATCATTCCTATTACGCCGCGCTGGCGATGTAAAGCCATTTCGGCCCTTGGCAGAGGTTTCCCACAGGGCTAGAGCGGTTCGGGAACAAGTGGAACCACTTGTTCGGTTCGGAAGCGCGGCAAGACAAGACCTTGAAGCAGGTGGAGAGCAAATGGCCGATCCCATTTACAAGATCGTTGCCTCAGATGAGTGGGCGGCAGCAAAATCAGCCGGGCGACTCGAAGGTACCGCAGTCGATCTCGCCGATGGATACATCCACTTTTCAACAGCAGAACAACTGGCCGAAACGCTCGATAGGCACTATCGCGGACGGACGGGGCTGGTGGTGGCCCGGGTGGACCCCGATCTGATCGCTGCCGAGCTGCGCTGGGAGCCCTCCCGGGGCGGCGCGCTTTTTCCCCATCTTTACGCTCCCCTGCCTATGGCTGCTGTGAGCGCCGAATTTCTTCTCGATGCCGGCCCGGACGGCAGCTTCGATCTTTCAGAGGTAGTATGATGGTATTCGATAGCCTGATGCGCAATGCGGCCATGCAGAAGCTGGCGCAGGGCGCTTTGATGCGCATGGATGCGGAAACGGCACACCGCGCAACCATCAATGCCTTGCGCTTTGGCCTTGTACCTGGGGGCGAGCAACTGCCCTCGAACCTTGCCACGACGTTTTGTGGCCTCGACCTGCCCAGCCCCATCGGGATGGCAGCTGGTTTCGACAAGAATGGCGAGGCGTTCTCTGCCCTCGCGCGAATGGGGTTCGGATTCGTCGAGGTGGGAACCGTGACGCCGCGCCCGCAGTCGGGCAATCCGACGCCACGGGTTTTTCGCATTCCCGAGGTGATGGGGGTGGTCAACAGGCTGGGGTTCAACAATGAGGGCCACCAAGCGGCTGCGGAGCGCCTGAAACGGCGCGCGCCGGGGCAGGTCGTCGGCGTCAATATCGGAGCCAACAAGGACAGCGACGATTTCGTTGCCGATTATGTTGCCGGTGTCGTGACTTTCTCGCCGCTGGCCGATTACCTCACCGCCAATATCTCTTCGCCCAATACTCCCGGTCTGCGCAATCTTCAGGCGGAAGACGCGCTCAAACGCCTGCTCGGTGCGCTGGTCGAGACTCGTTCGGCTCAACCCAGACAGACCCCGATCCTGCTCAAGATTGCGCCCGACCTTGATGAGGGCGAAATGGATTCGATCGCGCGGACTGTGCTCGACAGTGGCATCGATGGGCTGATCGTTTCCAACACCACGATTTCACGCGATGCGGTGGCGGGGCTCACCAATTCCGAACAGGCCGGTGGATTGTCGGGCAAGCCGCTGTTTGCCCTCTCGACGCGCAGGCTGGCCCAGATGCGCCAGCGGCTGGGGCCGGATTTTCCCCTGGTCGGCGTGGGCGGCATCCATTCCGCTCAAAGCGCCATCGCCAAGTTGGAGGCCGGAGCCAATATCGTGCAGCTCTATTCCGCGCTGGTGTATGGCGGCATGGAGATGATCAACACCATTAATGCCGGCCTCTCGCAAGCGGTGTCCCAGCGAGGGCTGACCAGCGTTGCCGGCTTGACCGGATCAGCTGTGGCGGATTGGGCAGAGGGCCGGGGCGAAATCGCCTAGAGAACCTGAAACCGCTTTAGCCGAAAAGCTGGGCCTTTCGCTGCTCGATCGTCCACGCATAGATGGCGGCGCGTACCAGCAGCAGCGTATGCAGCGCTATCCAAAGGCCCCAAAGCCCGAGAACCGGCATCAGCACTGTGGCTGTTGCCAGATAGATGGCGAGCGAAATCACCATGCCGTTGCGCATGGTGGCGTTCAGCATGGCCCCGATCATCACGCCATCATAGACGAAGGCTGGCATGCCGCTCAGCGGTGTCAAAGCCACCATCACCAGATAGACCCGGGCCGTTTCCCGCACCTGGGTGTTGGTGGTCATCACATCGATGGCGACCCAGCCGCCGACCATCAGCAGGGCCGACAGGCCCAAAGCGATCAGGAACCCCCATCCAAGACCCAACCGGATAGCCTGCTCGAACGCCGGGCGCCAGCGCGCGCCCACGGCACGTCCTGACAATTGCTCGACGGCAGTTGCGAGGCCATCGAGAAAGAAGGCAGAAATCGCGAATAACTGCATCAGGATGGCATTGGCGGAAAGGGCGACCTCATCCACCCGCGCACCTTGTGCCGCGAAGTGGGCGAAGGCCGTCATCAGGGCCAGCGACCGAATGATCAGGTCCCGGCTGATGGCCACCATGCGACGCACGGCCGCCAGATCGAACAGCGCCGCCGCCGGGGTGTGATCAACGATGAAGCGAAGACCACCATAATGACGTACAACAATGGTCAATCCCCACAGGCACGCCGTGATCTGCCCGATCACGGTGCCCCATGCCGCGCCGCGTACGCCCCAGCCCAATCCTTGCACGAAGGTGATCGACAAGACGACATTGATGACGTTGATGAGCAGCTGCAGCGACATGCCCGTGCGCGCATCGGCCCGGCCATAGAACCAGCCCAGCAGTACGAAATTGACCAGCACGAACGGCACCGACACCATGCGCACGAACATGTAGTCGGAAAATGCCTCGGCGGATTCCGCAGGCGGGGCCAGAGCGAAGGCGAAGCCCGCATGGATCGGGTTGGAGAGGGCAAGCAGCACGACGCCCATCAACACCGCCACGAGCATGGCGCGCGCCATATGCAGCAGGCCTTGGAGCGGATCGCGAGCCCCCACGGCCTGGGCCGTCAGCCCGGCTGTTCCAAAGCGCAGGAAGAAGGCCAGGGAAAAAATCACGCTGAAGGCAACCGTTCCCAGCGCCAGCCCGCCAAGCAGACCGGCATCGCCCAATTGCCCGATAACAGCCGTGTCGATGACCCCGGCCAACGGCTCGGTGATAAAGGCAATCGAGGCGGGAACCGCTATGGCCCACACATCGCGGTGGCGAACCTCGAAGGGGTGAATACCAGCACTCATGGAAGGAAAACGGCCTAGCTGTGGAAATCGCTTTTGCTCAGGATCACCGGGCGGGTGGGAACCTGACAAACCGGCATGATCTCGATAAAGTTGATGTTGACATGCGGGGGCAGGGTGGCGATCCACCACACGGTTTGCGCGATGTCTTCAGGCAGCAGCGGCTCATTGTCCGCGTACATGGTTTCGTTGGCCTCGAAATCACCGCCCATGCGAACGGCCGTAAACTCCGATTTTGCGTGGCCGGGCTCGACCGAGGTGACCCGGATGCCGGTCCCCATGGTGTCGGTGCGCAAGTTCATCGAGAACTGGTGCACGAAAGCCTTGGTCGCGCCATAGACGTTGCCGCCGGTATAAGGGAAACGCCCCGCGATCGAGCCCACATTGATGATCGAGGACCCGCGTCCGACCTGCTTCACCAACGGCAGGACTTCAACGGTGGTATGCAGCAGGCCCATGATGTTTGTGTCGATCATGGTCTGCCACTGGTCGGTATCGACATTGGGGATCGCGCCGGTGCCCAACGCCAGACCGCCATTGTTGAACAGGCATGTGATGGGTTTGAAGTTTTCCGGGATGGCAGCAGCTGCACGCTGAATCGAGGCCTTGTCGGTCAGGTCCATTTCGATGCCATGGACGATCTCGGGAAATTCCGCTTCCAGTTCGGCGAGGCGATCGCGGCGGCGGCCCGTGGCAATCACCTTCCAGCCATTCTTTGCAAACAGCCGGGCTGTGGCGGCGCCGAATCCGGAGGTGGCACCGGTAATGAAAATGACGGGGAGCATGGCCTGATCCTGGGAACGCGACGATGGATAGAAGCGCAGCCAACAAAGAGCTGCGCAACCATCCTAAGGCCGGGCGCGACCCGGCTCAACAGCAGTATGCAACAATTGCGTTTATCGTCTGCGTCCCGCCGCGAGCAGGCGACCGATGAACCACAGCGGGAGCACCAGAACCGCGCCGGTCAACACGTAACTGAACCCACTGCGAAGCACCTCAAAACCGTTATCGAAGATCGAATTGAAGAATCGTTCGATCGATCCGAGGATGGCCTGAGGGCTGATGCCGAAAATCGACATCATGAAACCTACAAAAAGGCTCATGAGGATGAGACGGACGACAACCCGCCCCGGCGAGCCGCCAAGGAACGTTTCCACCCATCCGGGCCTTTGTCTTGTCTCGCGCTTGTCCATTGTGTCGGGCATTGGGGTATCGTTCTCGCCTGTGGGACCTTTGATGAGGTCACATAAGCCCGGAAAATGGCCAGTTAAAGGGGACAACCGCCGTTGAGCATTCTTTCCCCCATCATCGCGAACTGGTTTGCAAGCAGAGGATGGCGGGCCCGCGAGCATCAGCTGGCTGTTCTGGCTGCCGAGCAAAGCGGCAATTCGGTGCTGTTGATCGCCCCGACCGGGGCCGGCAAGACCCTTGCCGGTTTTCTGCCCTCGATCCAGGACCTGATCGAAAATCCCGCAACCGGCCTGCACACGCTGTACATCTCTCCCCTCAAGGCGCTGGCCGTCGATGTGGCGCGTAATCTGGCCGATCCTGTGCGCGAAATGGGCCTTGGGATTCGGATCGAGACGCGGACAGGGGATACTCCGGCTGCGCGGCGGCAGCGCCAGCGCGTCGACCCGCCGCATATCCTGATGACGACCCCCGAGCAACTGGCCCTGCTGCTCAGCCATCCTGAAAGTGCCACTCTGTTCAAAGGCCTGAAGCGTATTGTGCTCGATGAATTGCATGCGCTGGTCACGTCCAAGCGTGGCGATCTGCTCAGCCTCGGTGTGGCAAGGCTGGCGACATTGGCGCAAGAGGTCAGGGTAACAGCGCTCTCTGCGACGATCGCCCAACCCGAAACGCTGCGCGAATGGATCGCGCTCCCCGTCGCTCCGCGGTCTGCCGTGCTGATCAATGCACCCGGCGGGGTGGCTCCCGAACTGTCCATTCTGGCCAGCGATGAGCGCCTGCCCTGGGCCGGCCATTCGGCGGCCTATGCGGTGCCCGATCTCTACGAGACTATCAAGCAGCACGGAACGACCCTGTTGTTCGTCAACACCCGCAGCCAGGCCGAAATGCTGTTCCAGAACCTGTGGGCGATCAATGAGGACGGACTGGCGATCGCGCTGCACCACGGCTCGCTCTCGGTGGAGCAACGCCGCAAGGTGGAAAGCGCCATGGTCTCCGGAGCCTTGCGCGCCGTCGTGTGCACATCGACCCTAGATCTGGGCATCGACTGGGGCGATGTTGATCTTGTCGTGCAGGTGGGGGCGCCCAAAGGGGCCTCGCGCATGCTCCAGCGCATCGGGCGCTCCAACCACCGGCTTGACGAGCCCTCCAAGGCGCTGTTCGTTCCCGCTAACCGGTTCGAGGTGCTCGAATGCGAGGCGGCGCTGGAGGCGGTGGCAGCGGGCCTGCAGGATAGCGAACCCCCGCTTGCGGGCGGATTGGACGTGCTGGCCCAGCATGTGCTTGGCCTCGCTTGTGCCGCTCCGCTCGATGCAGACGAGGCCTATGATGAGATCACCCGCGCGTGGCCCTATCGCCAACTTACGCGGGAAAAGTTCGACCGGGTGCTCGATTTCGTTTCGACTGGTGGCTACGCGTTGCGGGCCTATGAGCGCTTCGCCAAACTGCGCAAAACGCCCGATGGACTCTGGCGTATCGCTAATCCGCAGGTTGCCCAGCAATATCGCCTGAATGTCGGCACCATCGTCGAAGAGCCAATGCTCAGGGTGCGTCTGGTGCGGGCACGTGGGGTCCGCAAAGGGGCGACCACCGGACCGATCGGGCGTGGCGGCAGGGTGCTGGGCGAAATCGAGGAGTATTTTATCGACCAGTTGGTGCGGGGCGACACCTTCATGTTTGGCGGCGAGATCGTCGCTTTCGAGGGCGTGGTGGAGACCGAGGCCTATGTTTCGCGCGCCTTTTCGGATAGTCCGAAAATACCCTCTTACATGGGCGGAAAGTTCCCGCTCTCGACATTCCTTGCAGACGGTGTGAGGCGCATTCTTGCCAACCCGGAACACTGGCGTGTGCTGCCCGATCAGGTGAGGCAGTGGCTGGACCTGCAAAATTACGCGTCGATGCTGCCCGACAGGGACAGCTTGCTGGTCGAAACCTTTCCGCGAGCCGACAAGCATTACATGGTTTGCTACCCGTTCGAAGGACGATTGGCGCACCAGACGCTGGGCATGCTGCTCACCCGTCGGCTCGAACGGGCCCGGGCTCAACCCCTTGGGTTTGTCGCCTCCGATTATGCGATTGCCGTCTGGTGCGCATCGGATCTTGGGGCTTTGATCGCGTCGGGCCGGCTGTCCCTCGATCAGCTTTTTGATGAAGACATGCTGGGGGATGATCTGGAAGCCTGGCTCGATGAATCGGCGCTGATGAAGCGCACCTTCCGCAATTGCGCCATCATTGCCGGGCTGATCGAACGTCGGCATCCGGGCAAAGAGAAAACCGGGCGGCAGATCACTGTGAGTTCGGACATCATCTATGACGTGCTCTATCAGCACGAGCCCGATCACATCCTGATCGAAGCAACGCGGCACGATGCGGCGCGCGGACTGCTCGACATCGAACGGTTGGGTGTCGCTCTCAAGCGCATCCGGCGCCACATCCGCCATATGAGGCTGGACCGGATCTCCCCTCTTGCGGTACCGGTGATGCTCGATATCGGCAAGGAGCCGATCTTTGGCGAGGCGCGGGATGCCGTCCTGCGCGAAGCCGCCGATGACCTGATTGCAGAGGCAATGGATTTTGGCGCAGACCCAGCCCGCCTTCGACAGTGACGAGATGTCCGCGATTCGGTTCGCAGGCGAGACTTTCCAGCCGATGGCTTCTGGTGCCCTCTATTGGCCAGCCTTCAAAGCGCTGCTGGTTGCCGATCTGCACCTTGAAAAGCTGTCGAGCTTTGCCCGGTCCGGGCAGCTTCTGCCCCCCTATGACACAGGCATGACCTTGTCACGCCTCGAACGCGATATTGCCGCCTCTGGTGCAAAGAAAGTCTTCGCCCTGGGCGATAGTTTCCACCGGGATGAAGGCACGGCGACCCTGTTGCCGAAGGACCGGCAGAGGTTGGCAGACCTCGTGGATGCCGTGGAATGGGCGTGGATCGCCGGCAATCACGATCCTGCGCCGCACGGCTTGGGCGGCAGGTGGCATTCGGAACTGTCCGCCGCAGGCTGCTCGTTGCGGCATATTCCGACGCGCGGGATTTCAGGACTGATTGCGGGTCACCTGCACCCGGCGGCCAAGGTAGCGATGAACGGCAAATCTTCGCGCCGGCGCTGCTTTGCCTGGGATGATCATCTGATGATCCTGCCCGCCTATGGCGCGTCGACGGGCAGCCTTAATATTCTCTCGCCTGCGTTCGATGGGCTGTTCGAGCCGAGCCGGTTGCGGGTAATGATGCTGGGCCGCGATCGTGCCTACCCGGTCAGTGTGCAGAGGCTCATCAGGGGTTAGCGCCGGAACAGGACACCGCCGAGCCAGCCAGTGATCAGGGCCAGCGCTACACAGGCGAGGCCGTACAGGAGCGGATGACCCACGGCGGCTTCGCCCAGAAACCGTTCGAAGCCCGATTTTTGCACGAAGAACCGCTGTGCGCGTTCTGCCACGATTTCCCCGTCCTGGATGACCAGCGCCTGCGCGAGGAATACCCCGTTCGGTACGTTGACCGGAAGCACCACGCGGGCAGAGAAAAACGTCGGTGACAGAAAGGCAACACCCCGCTCGTCGGTTCGGAACAGGCTGGCGTTGTTCATCAACCGCACCAGTTCGCTTTCAAACAGCGCCTCGTCGCCACTGGTTTCGGCAAGAGCGTTGGTCGCCTGAACCTCCATGGTGAGCTGGCGCTCAATGATGGTTTCAGGTGCAAGCAGCGTTTCCAGGGGTCGGCTGGACAGCACCCGATAGAACGAGGGCAGGCTGGAGAACAGCGCATAGTCGGCGTTGAGCATCAGGCCGAACTGACGCGCCTTGTGGCGGACCACCCGTTCGGCTACCGGTCCCCGGATCACCAGGACGACATCGTATGATCCCTGCGGCGGGGTGCCGTCCATGCTTGGCTCGATATTGCCGAACAAAGTGATGGTCTCGCCTGCGAAATTCGAATGGATCGAAATTGTCGGGTCGGATGTGCTGAACACCAGCCCCTGCGCCTGAGCCGCCACGCATGTGGCAAGGAGCGCGATCAGCGAAAGAAGCGCCCTTGCGATCATATCGTTTCCCCAAAGCTGAGCACCGCCATTGAGAACGGGTCGGTAGGAGAAAGGAACAGACTGAGCGCAAATCGGATGGCAACACCGAGGACGATCAGCGCCAGCAAGGCGCGCAATTGGTCGCCGCGCAGATATTGCCCCGCCGAAGCGCCGAACTGGGCTCCGGCCACGCTGCCCACCATCAGGCAGAAAGCCAGGATGATGTCCACGCTTTGGCTCTGCACCGCATGCAGCACACAGGTCGCCGCCATCACCGCAAGCACGTGCAGCAACGAGGTGCCCACGACCACCGAACCAGGAATGCGCAGGAGATAGACCAGCGCGGGCACCAGGATAAAGCCGCCCCCGATCCCCAGCAACGATCCCACAATGCCGATAAAAAAGCCGATGCCGACGACTGGAATGATCGAAATATAAAGCTTGGAGCGCTTGAACCGCACACGCAGCGGGAGCCCATGCACCCAGCTATGCTGGCCGGACTGCCGGCGCTGGGGTGGTCCGCCTTCGCGCGAGCGCAACAGGGAACGCACAGCTTCGATCAGCATCAATGTGCCGATCGCGCCGAGAAAGATCAGGTAGCCAAAGGAAATTGCCAGATCGAGCTGTCCGAAAGTGCGCAGGAGATCGAATATCCACACGCCAACGACTGCGCCGGCCACGCCGCCGATGACAAGGAACAGCGCGAGCGTCAGGTCGATGCCCCCGCGCCGCCAGTAAGAAAGCGACCCGGAAGTCGAGGCGGCCACGACCTGTCCGGTCACCGAAGCGACCGCAACCGGGGCGGGCACACCGGAAAAGATCAGCAGTGGCGTGAGCAGAAATCCCCCGCCGACCCCGAACAGCCCTGACAGAAAGCCGATGGCGGCCCCGATCCCCACAAGGAAGAACAGGTTCACCGACATTTCCGCAATGGGCAAATAGATCAGCACGGCCGGGCCCAATCATAGGCAGGAGCCACCGGGCGCCTGGCGATGCGTCCTGTAGCGTGGTTTTAAGGGACCGGCTGCACGGGTCAGACCGGCTGGCTTCCAAGAACGGCGAGCAGGCGCGGATTGATGGCGCCACTTTCGCTCATTCCGGTCGCACGTTCGAATGCCACGATGGCTTCCCGGGTTTTGGGGCCGGAAATTCCATCTGGCGATCCAATATCATAACCGAGCTTTCCTAAAAGCATCTGTACGCGCAGGATGACATCACGATTTCCAATGGCTGGCCCGGGATCAAAGGCGGTGTCCCACGTTCCGATCGGCGCAAAGTTGGCAGCCAGGTCGATTTCGGATGGTTTCCAGGCCCCGATCGTCTCGTCCAACGCTCGAATCGCGTCTGCATCGAGCGAACGGACAACGTCATCGCGGGCGTTGGCCGCATCCTCGTCGCCCGAGCGCGCTGCAAGGGAAAACCACACATAGGACTGCTCGAAATCCTGATCGACCCCGAGGCCGCGCGCATGCAGCATGCCCAGATTGAACTGGCTGTCGGTCATGCCTCGCGCCGCCGCCTCTTCGAACCAGTGCGCCGCGGCGGAAAAATCCTGGCTGGCGAGTTCGCCACCGGCGTAGAGCGAGGCGAGGTTGTGCATGGACATGCGGTTGCCCGCCTCCGCTGCGCGCTGATACCACAGCCGCGCCAGTTCAAGATCGCGTTCAACGCCGCGGCCGCTTTCATAGAGGCTGGCGAGGCGATATTGCGCAGGAGCAAACCCTTGCGCCGCAGAGCGTTCATACCAGGCGGCCGCCTGCGCAAAATCCTGCTCGACCACTGTGCCCTCGGTCAGGAGCGCACCCACCTCGAACTGGGCGAAGCGGTCGCCATCCTCAGCGGCGGCCCGCAAAGCTTCGGGCTCGATCGCTTCCGGTACCGCGATCGCAGGCAGTTGGGCGACGATCGCGTCTGCGGCACTGGCGGCGGTGCCCGTTGCGGCATAGCTGCTTGCCGCAGGCGATATGGCCGCTGTGACCATCGGGTCGATTGTGGGCGTCGCGGTAAACGATTGGGCATCGACTTGCGCGGCGGTGAGGCGCGATGGCTGCTCGATGATGCGAACATCCGATATCAGGCTGTCGGCTTCGCTCGCATCGTCTTCGACGAGAGGCTCGATGACGCTCAACTCTTCAAGCACAGTGTCCGGTGCGGGCGCTTCGGCCTCCACATCGGCACTTGCCGGTTCAGCGGGTAGCGAAAGGGCAGCCGTCTGGGAATTGTCCGGCCGGGCTGGCATGATGCGGTTGAGGGCGAGAGGCAGGGCGAGCGCGGCAACCACAACCAATGCGGTGCCCAGCAGCAAGGCCCGCCGATTGCGGGCGAAAAAGCCCGGCAGCGGACCCTCATCGGCAAGGTCGTCTTCGATAGCGTCCAAAGTCTCAGCCATCAGCGGCGCGCTGACCGGAAGCGCATCGGCAGCCGGTTCCGGCGCCAATTCGGCTTCGCTGCGTTGAAAACGGGCCAGCGCACGGGCGATCAGCGATTTGGGCTCGTCTTCCACAACCGGTTCGGGCTGGCGCGCCGAGCGGCGGGCTGCTTCAATGAAGCTGGCACGGCTGACATTGGGCATTTCCGGTGTACTGTCGCGCTTGCGTTCGGGCAGTACCGGTTGGGTTGAGGTTTCTCCGCCAGCAATGAAGCTCGGTTGCGGCTTGGCCGGACGGGCGATAGTGGCTGGATCGATGGCAAACGCTGTGTCAACGGCAGGCGCGGGGTCGCCGTGCTCGGGAACATCGACGAACGGATCTGCGGCGCGATGGGCTTCACCGGTGGTCGGATCGGCTGGCATCGCGTCATCGGGCTTGCGGCGCGGCCGGGGTGCAGCCTCGGCTTCGGGAGCTGCCACCGGACGCGTGTTGAGCAGCGCTTCGAGCCGCGCGATGCGATTGTCCACCTGCGCGATTGAGCTGCGCACGCCTTCAAGGTGCTCGGCCTCGCGCTCGCCGTTTGCGGACTGTGCAAACAGCGTCGCAAGCCGGTCTTCAAGCGCATCGAGGTCGGCTTTCTCCACGCCGTCGCTCTCGCGTTGCTGAAGTCCTTCAGCTTCACGGGTCTTTTGCGCAATGAGATCCGCCAGCACGCTAAAATCGGGCAGGGCGGGTGCTGGCTGTGCGTCAAGGGCGGCGAGGTTGCGCAACTGTGCGCTGGCATCATCGACGCGCTGGGCAATGTGCCGCAACTGCGCCTCTATATCGTCCGTCGGAGCCGGTTCGGCGGTGCCCAGCACATCGATGCGCTGCTCAAGGCGGGCGAAACGCGGTTCGATGGTTTCTGCAATCACATCGCGCAGAACCGAGACGCTCTCGGCGAGCAAGGTGGCTTCGTTCCGGCTTGGCGGTTCCATGCCGGCAATGCGCGCGCTAAGGGTATCGATTCTTGCCAGCAGCTCTTGCGGATCGCTCTGGTGGCTGACCGCATCGGCCAGCGCCGCCATATCGCGGCCCAGCCGTTCTATGGCCTCGGATGGATTGGACTGCGTATCCTCCAGGCTGTCGATCCGATCATAGATGTCGCGCACGCTCTGCTCGATCATCGCCATCGTCCGCGTCTGCCGCTCATCGGCTTCGGCAGCAGAGCGGGCTTCGGAGCGGCTGGTATCGATCTGATGGGTAACGAGCTTCTCGATGATGCCGGAAAGGTCATCGATACGCTGATTGGTCGCATCGGTGCTGGAGTGGCGTTCGGTGGCGATCGCCTCGGCCAGGGTGCCGATCTGCGCTTCGATGTGCTTGATCTGCCCGGTTTCGCCAACGGCGCCGGCCAGCAACTCGATGACTTCGCTCAGTTGCGCGATCTGAGTGGAAATATCCTCATGGCCACCAAGCGTTGCGATCTGCTCGCCAATGCTCGATTCGAACTGTCCGATCCGGTCACCAAGAGCATCGAGGGAGCGGGCGAAATCAGCGAACTGGGATGTTTCGGGGCTGGCTGCCGGGGGGGAGGCCGGCACCGGGGCAGGGGCTGGCTGAGCGCCGCCGGTCTGGCGGGCGCGTATCTTGCCGATGGCGTCGATGACGCTGTCGCGCATGACCGGGCGCTCCTCGGTGGGACGGTCGGCCAGCCGCGTCACGGCATGGCGCACGCTCCGCAGGGCTTCCGAATGACGGTCGTTGGCGGTTTCGGCGGCGGGAACGGGCTTCGCCGGAACGGGTCGCGCTCTGGCCGAGTGCACAGTCGCGACCTGATCTTCCACCTGATCGAGCAGCGCTACCAATTCGTTGCGCAGGCTTTCCCACTCAGCGCCGTTCGAGCGCTTATAGCCGGGTTGCGGCTCGGTCCAGTCATATTGAGGATGTGTTCGCGCCATCTTGCTTCCCGACAGGCTCTCGACAGCACATGGTTTGCGCCGTTTCCAAGCGAAGGAATCGCCTATCCTGACTCTTTGCGGTTTATGGTAAATATCGCGTTAACCGGGCGCCGATGTCGCATTGAAACAACTGGCGATTTTGCGCATGGATTGCGTCGGATCGCCGATCATGGTGATCTGAGCCGATCTGCACCGCCTTTTTCTAGCGATAAGATGCAAGGATGACCGGACCCATTCGCAAGGACCGCGCCGCGCGCCGGGGTGAGGGCCCGGCGATCTATACGATCGCCGAACTCGCCGACGCGTTCTCGATCACCCATCGGACCCTGCGCTTCTATGAAGACAAGGGCATGCTGCGCCCCCGCAGGGTCGGCAACAAGCGCCTGTATTCCAATCGGGATCGGTTGCGCTTGCGGATCATTCTGGACGGCAAGCAGGTGGGGCTGACCCTTCGCGAAATCCAGGAATACCTCGATACCTACGATTTGCGCGACGGCTCTTACGATCATCTTCGCCGGGCGCTCGACAAGGTCCACCACCAGCGCTTGCTGCTCCAGCAGCGCCGCAGCGCAATTGAAAAATCGCTGGCCGAACTCGCGCGCGTGGAAGAAATCATCGAGGGCATGCTGGCCGAGCCACAGGACCCCGATGGGCGGGGTGATATCATCTGAGGGGTGATCGGATTGGAATTGCTTGATTCCGAGAGCGATCTTCGCATTATCTTCGATTGTATTTACGATTGAGGACTACTATGGGTCCATCCATCGATCCAGTCCGGCGAGGACCTCTGCCCCAATGAGCCATCGCATCATCATTGTCGACGACCATCCGCTGTTTCGGTCCGCCTTGCGGCAAACGCTCGAAAACACCGGTGGCCAAATGGTGTTCGAAGAGGCGGGTGACATCGAGGGGTTGAGCGCCGCTCTGGAAGCCGATCGCGATTGCGATCTGGTGCTGCTCGATCTCAACATGCCTGGAGTGCGTGGATTTTCAGGGCTGCTGCTGCTTCGCGCCCAGTTCCCCGAAATCCCGGTGATGGTGGTGTCGGCGGTTGAGGATATTGCGGTCATCCGGCGGTGCTTCGATCTGGGCGCGTCAGGATTCCTCTCAAAATCGGAAAGCGCGGCGCGCATCCGCGAATCGATCGACACCATTCTCGCGGGCGGGCTGTGGCTGCCTGAGGGGGTTTCGCTCGACGAGCATGACGAGCACACCGAGGTTCTGTCGCGGCTCGCGACCCTGACACCGCAGCAGGTGCGTGTGCTGATGATGCTGTCAGATGGCCTGATGAACAAGCAGATTGCCTTTGAGCTGTCGATTTCAGAGGCGACGGTAAAGGCCCACGTCTCGGCGATCCTGCAAAAGCTCAATGTCGACAGCCGCACTCAGGCGGTGATCGCCGCTTCGAAGATCGAGCAGGGCCAGTTTGCACAACTGGTCGAAAACCACTCCTGACCAATACGTTTCGATCGATCGTCCGGCTCTACAGCCGCTTGCTCATCTGGGTGAGCAGGGCGCGCAGGGCAGCGGGCTTGACCGGCTTGTTCAGCACCGCGGTGCCGCGGGTTTCCGCCAGTTGACGCACCGATGGGGTGCGATCGGCGGTTACGAGGATGGTGGGCAAATGCCCGCCAACGATCTGTTTGAGCCACTCGATGGCATCGAGACCCGATGTCTGGTCCAGATGATAGTCCATCAGCACCAGGTCAGGCACCCAGCCCTCAAGCATTCCCAATTGTGCGATTTCCTTGAGCGAGGTGGCGGTCCTGACGTCGCAGCCCCAGTTTTCCAGAAGGCCGGACATGGCGTCGAGGATCGAACGCTCATTATCGACGCACAGGACATGCAGTCCATCGAACTGGGCAGCGGTGCGGGAAATGGCGGCCTCGTCGGCAACTGGTGCCGGTGCAGCAGCGGAGACCAGCGGCACGGTGATCGAAAAGCGCGATCCCTTGCCGACGACACTTTCTATTTCCATGGGATGATCGAGTGCCGTCAGAATGCGCTGGACGATGGATAACCCCAGGCCCAGCCCCGGAGCGATCCGCGCACCTTGTTCTAGGCGGGAGAACTCAGCGAAGATCACTTCGTGTTGGTGATGATCGATGCCAATGCCGGTATCGATCACGTCGAGGCGAACGGTGCCGCCATGCCGTCGGCAACCGACCAGGACCCGGCCGCCGGGGCGCGTATATTTGATGGCGTTGGAGACCAGATTCTGGATGACGCGAGCCAACAACATACGATCGGAGCGCACCATGAAGGATGCGCCGACCACCCTGAGGTCTATGGATTTTTCGCTAGCCAGCGGCTGGAACTCTATCTCGATCTTTTTGAGCAGATCGAGGATATCGATGACGGTGCGGGTGACTTTCAGCGCGCCCGAATCCATGCGCGAGATATCGAGCAGGGTGGACATGATCTCCTCGACCGCGTTGAGCGATGCATCGATCGAAGAGGCCAGATCGGCGGCGGGGGTGCCGCGGGTGCGTTCGTAAAGCGTCGAGGTGTAGAGCCGCGCCGCATTGAGCGGTTGCAGCAGGTCATGACTGGCGGCGGCGAGAAACCGGGTTTTCTCGTGGTTGGCCTCATCGGCCTTGGAACGAGCCTGCTCCAGCTCGGCATTGAGCAAAGTCAGGGCGCGGGTTCGGTCGTTGACGCGCTCTTCAAGCGTATGGTTGACTTGTTCAAGCGCGGCTTCCGCCTTCGCCCGGTCGGTCACATCGGAAAACGAAACGACAAGGCCGCCATCGGGCCTCCGCGATGTGTGGATTTCGAGTTGCACCCCGGTGAAATTTGTCCGCTGGGTAAGCGTTATGGCTTCGGCGGTGATCAGCCTGCGGCGTTGATCGGCCAGAACTTGCGACGTTCCGGGGCCCAGATCCCCCCGCTGGGCCATGAACAGCAGAATCTCATCGAGAGGCGTGCCGGGGGTGACTAGCGACGCCGGCAGCGCCAACCCGGCGCGATAGGGCGCATTGGCGACGACCAGATCGAGCCGCGCATCGAAAACCGCAATACCATAAGGTAGATGGTCGATGGCAGCGGCCAGACTGGCATCGGAACTGTTGAGTGTCGAATAAGGGTGAGTGGCCATGCCGCAGTCCTTGCCGGATCGTGCTTTGTGGTGGCCCTGTGAGAGCTGGATTGTCAAGCAGAACCAATGGACAGGTGCCCGGCATCGGGGCTAGCGTGGCACATGCCGGAGACGGCGGAAGCAACGACAGGGGACATTGGAATGTCATTCGTCAAGGAATTCAAGGAATTTGCCGTTAAAGGCAATATGGTCGACATGGCCGTGGGTATCATCATCGGCGGGGCCTTCGGCACAATCGTATCGTCTCTGGTGGACGACATCTTCATGCCCGTCATCGGGCTGATCCTCGGAGGAGTGGATTTTTCCAACTTCTTTATCGTGCTGTCCAACCCCGATGGCATCGCGGTTCCCTCCCTCGCGGCAGCCCAGGCGGCAGGGATTGCAACGCTCAATATCGGGCTGTTCATCAACGCGGTGGTGAAGTTTCTGATTGTGGCGTTTGCTCTTTTCATGCTGGTCAAGGGCATCAATATGTTGCGCCGGGAAACGCCCAAGGAAGAACCAGCGCCCGCTGCGCCCCCGCGCGAGGAAGTGCTGCTCACCGAAATTCGGGATATCCTCAAGGCCCAGCCCTGAGTTCTCGACCCTCAATTGTCACGGAAAGGCCCGCTCCGATGAGCGGGTCTTTTTTTGTGCACAGTCTCCAGGGCATTTTGCAAATCTACGTATTAAATCCTATTGTCCTGACCATCCTAAGAATGTATTCCTATTCATACGTAGTCAACACTACGCGATAGGCCAGTCGGCCACACCGGATACCTATAGCAAAATTCGTGCGCGATTCAGCTTAGGCCGTTCGGGGGACCGATCATGAAAGTACACCATTCGGGACGCGTAACATTCGCTCTGGCGGGAAAGTGAGGCCGGAGCGAAAGGGAAGAGTTACGCGCCTCCCCGGGGTATGGGCCGGAGTAATCCGGCGGGCCTGTCGAGCAGCGACCCACCAGTCGCAGGTATCAGATTGCCGATCTACGGAGTGGAGAAGATCTATGAATAGCGAAATATCTTATCGCCCGTTTCTCAATCGCGATCGTCTGGTTCATATCGTCGACAGCGATCAGCCTACATGCGAAGCACTCGATGTATTATTCCGGCTGGAAGGATTCCAGACGGTGATGTCACGCAATAGCGATGATTTCATTGCCCGTTTCAGTCAGCGTCGTCCCGATGTGGTCATCCTCAATTTCCTGCTGGGGAACGAGGACATGCTGCCTGCCCTGCGGCGTATCAAGGACATGCGGGCGGGTATTCCGGTATTCATGCTCGCCGACGATGCCGATGTGGACGGCACGGTTGAGGCCATGCGGGGCGGGGCGAGCGATGTATTCGTCAAGCCGGTGGATTCCGAGCGCTTCGTGCGCGCGGTGCGCGATACCTTGCGTCGCGATGTGCATATGACCGCTCTCAATGGCGGTCAGCGTCAGGTGGAGATCCGGGGCTTCACCCAACTCACCCCGCGCGAACGCGAGGTGCTGCAACTGATCACCAATGGCCAATCCAACAAGGAGGCCGGGCGCGAACTGGGCATTTCACCGCGAACCATCGAAGTGCACCGCGCCCGCGTCATGGAAAAGCTCGGCGCTAGGAATACCGCCGACCTCATGCGGATCGTCCTGACCAGCTAAAGCAGCATTTCTTGCGGGAGTGCCGTGGTCCGTATGGACCGGCCTCGGCACTCCAGTTCAACAACAACATCCGGTGGCGCGTTAGCCGCCCATGGTGGGAAGCGTAAGGTCACCAGCGGTGAGCTTGCTTTCCATCAGCCGCGGCATGTCGAAATCGCGCTGAAGATCGAGCGTTTGCCAGACCGAAATCAGTGCGTCGCAAAGCTCGTCGATCATCTCATCGCTATGGTATGGCGTCGGCGTGATACGCAGCCGCTCCGTGCCCTTGGGCACCGTGGGATAGTTGATCGGCTGGATGTAGATGTTATGCCGCTCCATCATCATGTCGCTGGCCGCTTTGCAGAGCCTTGCATCTCCGACAATGAGGGGAACGATATGGGTTTCGGTCGGCATCACCGGCAGGCCGGCTTCCGCCAGCACCCGCTTGACGCGGTTTGACTGGCGCTGATGGCCATCACGCTCGACAGACGAACTCTTGAGGTGTTCGATCGACGCAAGTGCCGCAGCGCAGAGCGCCGGGGGCAGGGCGGTGGTGAAGATGAATTCGGGCGCATAGGACCGCACTGAGTCGACAATGGCCTTGTTGGCGGTGATGTAACCGCCCATGACGCCAAAGCCTTTGGCCAGGGTACCTTCGATGACGTCGATGCGATCCATCAGGCCATCGCGCTCGCAAATGCCGCCGCCGCGCGGGCCGTACATGCCCACCGCATGGACTTCATCGATATAGGTGAGAGCGCCGAATTCGTCCGCCAGGTCGGCGATCTGCTCGATCGGGGCAATGTCGCCATCCATCGAATAAACCGACTCAAAGACGATCAGCTTGGGCCGCTGCTTGCCAGCGGCTGCCAGGAGCTCACGCAGATGCTCCATGTCGTTATGGCGGAAAATCTTCTTTTCCTGACCGGACTGGCGCACGCCCTGGATCATCGAAGCGTGATTGAGCTGATCGGACAGGATCAGACAATTGGGGATCAGCCGGGCGATGGTCGAGATCGAAGCCTCGTTGGAGACGAATCCGGATGTGAACACCAGCGCCGCTTCCTTGCGGTGCAGATCGGCCAGCGAGCGTTCGAGCTCGACCAGCGGTCGATTGGTTCCGGAAATGTTGCGGGTGCCGCCGGCGCCAGCGCCCAGCCTGCCCGCGGTTTCCTGCATGGCGCCAACCACGACAGGGTGTTGTCCCATGCCGAGATAATCGTTGGAACACCAGATGGTGATTTCACGTGCATTGTCGGCGCCATCGCGGAAAATAGCGCGCGGAAAACTGCCGGCGATGCGTTCGAGGTCAGCAAAGACGCGATAGCGTTTTTCAACTCTGAGGGCGTCGATCGCATCTTCAAAGATGCCGCGATAATCCATGAGGCCTACTCCAGTGGCGTGACCGGCGGGGAACCGGTGGCGCATGCTCCGTATTCGGGCGCGCTTCAAGACCTGCGCGCCTCATTATGATGCACCCCGGACGCGGAGTACGAAATCATCTGTACCAAATCGCGCGACAGGATGTCATTTGTAAATTGGCCGGTCGGGTCAGTATTTGCTCCCTGACCGCCGCTTGAAATATAGACGGAAACGCCGCTGAAGCCACAGGCCGATTGCCGCGACCCAATGACGCGAGTTTCGTCCTCTGACGCCTCGGCCAGGAACTCCGGCCTGACAGGTCGCACGGATCGCTATATATACAAGAGGCACAAGCACGGCCACAAACACGTTCCTGCCGCAATTGGCCACCAAAGATCGCGGCATAATCACGAAACGGTGAGCTCAACATGAAGAAACAGGCAGTTGTTCTAACAGCCGTCGCAGCCCTCCTGCTGGCGGGTTGCAGCACCAACCCTTACACGGGCGAATCCAAGATCTCCAACACGGCGGGCGGAGCACTGCTTGGCGCGGGCGGCGGAGCCATTGGCGGAGCGCTGATCGGCTCGGCGGTTGGCGACGCGCGCGTAGGCGCGCTGATCGGCGCGGGCGTGGGTGCCCTGGCCGGTGGTGCTATCGGAAACTACATGGACCAGCAGGAAGCCGAACTGCGGGCGCAGCTTCAGGGCAGCGGCGTTTCGGTGACCCGCGTGGGCGACAACATCGTCCTCAACATGCCGTCCAACGTCACCTTCGGCGTGGATCAATCCGCTGTCCAGCCGCAGTTCCAGAACACCCTGCGTTCGGTCTCGCTGGTGCTTCAGAACTATAACCAGACCCTTGTTGATATCATCGGCTACACCGACTCGACGGGTTCGGACAGCTACAACCTGACCCTCTCGCAGCAGCGTGCTACTTCTGTGTCGCGTACGCTCGCCGAGTTCGGCGTCGATTCCCGCCGCTTCTTTGTCGAAGGGCGTGGCAAGGCCAATCCGATTGCCGACAACTCCACCGAGTTCGGCCGTTCGCAGAACCGCCGCGTGGAACTCCGCATTATCCCGATCCGCTCTTAAGCGTCGATCAGGATACGTCGAAAAAAAGAGCGCGCCGCAGCCCGGCGCGCTCTTTTTGTTTTACATGACGACGATTGTAGAGCCGTAGCGGACGTTGTCGGCCAGGTGGATGATGTCATGGTGCAGCAGCCTGACGCATCCCGAAGACACCGCGTGTCCGATGGTCCAGGTTTCGCCCGTTCCGTGAACGCGATAGATCGTGTCGCGGTTGCCCTGGTGAATGTAGAGGGCGCGTGCACCGAGGGGATTGTCGAGACCGGGAGGCTGGCCGCGACGCCACTTTTCCAGCTCTGGCTGACGGTCCACCATTTCCGAAGGCGGCGTCCACACCGGCCACTCCCTTGAATAGGCAATGTGCCCGCGCCCGGACCATTCGAAGCCGGCGCGGCCCATCCCGGCGCCATAGCGCATGGCCATCCCGTCGTTCTCGACGTGATAGACGTAGAAATTGGCGGTATCGACAATCACCGTGCCCGGCTTTTCCAGCGTCGGATAGGGCACGCGCCGGCGGAAATATTGAGGGTCGAGATAGCGCAGGTCGACAGCCGGCAGCGGGAACTGCTCTTCCGGCCTTGCCGCATACATCATCACCACTTCCTCGGGAATGGGAGGAGGCAGCGTCTGCTGTTGTGTCGCTCTGGCTGGCGGGAGGATGGTGGTGCACCCTGCGGCGGTCATCGCCAGCAGGCTCGAAGCGCCAGCCATGAAGCCACGGCGGCTTATCGATAACTCGGTCATGTCGAAAATCTCATCTGTCGGCAGCGCTATCCAAACATGGGTCTGGCGCTTCCATTAACGGGGTAAAGGCTGATGTCCAGAACGGTCAGGCTCTTGGAGGGGGTAGATCGAGTGGCGGCATACGGTCTTCGCGCGGAGCGACATTGGCAAGAGACGGCCAACTTACTCCAGCATCCGGCAAAGAGGAAACCCTATCTGAGGTGAGGTTTGCATAGGCCTGGCAGCCTGGAATCAGCAAGCCGATGCCCAGTTGCTTCCAGCATCTGCCTGACTGATCGGGTTCAGCCGTTGCGGCAGAGATGTCCAGGCACACCTTCTCGGCAATGCCAGTCGACACGGCGGAAGACTTGGCAGCGGCAAAAGACGTCGACAACAAAAGCAGGCCCAAAGCCACCATCAGGATCGGTATGTAGCGGATCATGCTGTACCCGATAGCGGAGCAATCATGGCGCGAAGGTGGCAAAGTCTGGTCACACCGGCGTGAGTGGGTATTCGCGCTGGCACAGTGTTGCACAGGAGCAACTTTCAGACCGTGTCCGGGGTGTGGATGCGGCGGAATGGGGCTGGCTCCCGCGCCCGATCAATGCCAAACCTCACCTCGGATCAAACAACTCCGGACCGTCATGACCGATATTGCCAAAGCCATTGCCGTCCTCATCGCCGCTGAAATTTCTGCCCGTGCCGATCAGGTTACCGCCGCTGTGGACCTGCTCGACGGTGGCGCGACCGTGCCCTTCGTTGCCCGTTATCGCAAGGAAGTAACCGGTGGTCTCGACGACGCCCAACTGCGCACGCTCGAAACCCGGCTCGCCTATCTGCGGGAGCTTGAAGCGCGTCGGGCCGCGATCCTGCAATCGATCGATTCACAAGGCAAGCTGACCGACGAGTTGGCGGCACAGATTGCCCGGGTCACCACCAAGGCCGAGCTGGAGGACATCTATCTGCCCTTCAAACCCAAGCGCCGGACCAAGGCCGAGATCGCCCGCGAGCGCGGATTGGAGCCTTTGGCCGATGCACTATTCACCGATCGGGGGCTGATCCCGCTGACCGCCGCAGAGCAGTATCTGAGCGACGCCGTGCCCGATGCCAAGGCGGCGCTGGAGGGCGCGCGTGACATTCTTGCGGAGCGGTTTGCCGAAGACGCCGAACTGATCGGCAAGCTTCGCGATCATATGGAGCGCAACGCCGTGTTGCGGGCAAAAGTGATCGACGGCAAGCAGGATCAGGGCGCCAAGTTTGCCGACTATTTCGATCATGCCGAACCCTGGGCCAAGGTGCCCAGCCATCGGGCCTTGGCCATGCTCCGCGGTCGCAACGAGGATGTGCTGACCGTCGAACTGGAACTGGACGCCGACGTTGAGGGGCGCTTCAAGCCTGCCGAAGGCATGGTCGCAGCCCATTTCGGCATCGTCGCCGATGGCTCGGCAGCGGACCAGTGGCTGATGGAGGTTGCGCGCTGGAGCTGGCGCGTGAAGCTCTGGCTGCACCTGTCGGTGGATCTGATGGGCCGCTTGCGCGAGCGGGCCGAGGATGAGGCGATTACGGTGTTCGCGCGGAACCTCAAGGACCTGCTGCTGGCCGCGCCTGCCGGGAACCGCGCCACCATGGGGCTCGATCCTGGCATCCGCACGGGTGTGAAGGTCGCGGTGGTGGACGCCACCGGCAAGGTCCTCGATACGGCGACCATCTTCCCGTTTGCGCCCCGCAATGATGTGCAGGGTAGTCAGGCCGTGCTGATGGCGCTGATCGCCCGCCACAAGGTCGAACTGATCGCCATCGGCAACGGCACGGCAAGCCGCGAAACCGAGCGACTGACGGTTGATATCCTCTCGATGATCCCCGCGCCAAAACCGCTTAAGGTTGTGGTGAGCGAGGCAGGGGCGTCGGTCTATTCGGCTTCGGAAACCGCCTCCAACGAGTTGCCCGACCTCGACGTGTCCCTGCGGGGTGCGGTGTCGATTGCCCGGCGGCTACAGGACCCGCTGGCCGAACTGGTCAAGATCGAGCCCAAGTCGATTGGCGTCGGCCAATATCAGCACGACGTCGACCAATACCGCCTGGCGCGCTCGCTCGATGCGGTGGTCGAGGATGCGGTGAATGCCGTGGGCGTCGATCTCAATACGGCCTCTGCGCCGTTGCTGGCCCAGGTTTCCGGGCTAGGTACGTCGCTGGCGCAAGCGGTTGTCGCCCATCGAGATGCCAATGGGGCGTTCACCTCGCGCAAGCAATTACTGTCTGTCCCGCGTCTGGGCCCGAAGGCTTTTGAGCAGGCGGCAGGTTTTTTGCGCATCCGCGATGGGGCTGAGCCGCTCGATGCGTCCTCGGTTCACCCGGAAGCCTATGGCGTTGCACGAAAGATCGTCAGCGCCTGCGGACGCGATATTCGAGCGCTGATGGGCGATAGCACGGCGCTGCGAAAGCTCGACGCGAAGGATTTCGTCGATGAAAAGTTC
This sequence comes from Pelagibacterium sp., assembly GCF_035555455.1. Classification (GTDB taxonomy): domain Bacteria; phylum Pseudomonadota; class Alphaproteobacteria; order Rhizobiales; family Devosiaceae; genus Pelagibacterium. Next base: position 91,672 of record NZ_DATMGM010000066.1, read on the forward strand.
GGGTTGCCAACCGTGCGCGATATTCTCGGTGAACTCGAAAAACCCGGCCGGGACCCACGACCCGAATTCCGCACAGCAAGCTTTGCTGATGGGATTGAGAATATTTCAGACCTCAAGCCGGGCATGATGCTGGAGGGCACCGTCACCAACGTTGCCGCTTTCGGCGCCTTCGTCGATATCGGCGTGCATCAGGACGGGCTGGTGCACGTCTCCCAACTGGCAGATCGGTTCGTCAAGGACCCCCATGAGGTGGTCAAGGCGGGCGATGTGGTCAAGGTCAGGGTGATGGAGGTCGACGCCAAGCGCAAGCGGATCGGTCTGTCGATGCGAAAGGACGCGGTGCCGGAGGAGCGTGGAGCCAATGCACCGCGCCCGGATCGCAGTACCAACCGGGCCCCGCGCCGCTCTAATCCGGAGAGCGGCGGACAGGGCGCACTGGGCGCAGCGCTGGCCGAAGCGATGCGCGGTAAGCGCTGATCGGAAAAACAGAGCCGCCCTGATGGGGCGGCTCTTGCGTTACGGCGCGATCAGTCGTTCTGGGCCAGATGGAACAGATATCCGATTCCAAAGCCCACAATGGCAGCGACTGCAAGCACGGTGCCAGCGCCGGCGGGTGCCCTCTGGGCGGCGCGGCTCAGGATATCGGCATCATGGGTCACATGCCGGGCGGCGCGTTTGGCGCTCTTGCGGGTCGTGCGCATGAACTTTTCCGCATCGTGCGCCATATCGTCAAAATCGATGCCGTGGTCGGAAAGGCTCTTTGAAATGTGCCGCAACTGGCGGCGCATTTCATCGACCTGATGGTGGATCGGCGAATTGCTGTCCTTGCGCAGGTGGAAATCAACCAATGTTTTTCTCCCGAATGAAAATGATCACGGAAGAAACGGACTGCGAGCACAGTGGTTCCAGACGCGCGCTACGGGGCGGCTGAGGACGCGCTGAGATAGCTGTGATAAGCGCCTGAACACATGAACTCGGCGATGTCACGGTGCGGTTGGCCAAGGGCTCGTGAAACCCGGGCACACACCGCCTCGGGATTGGTGCTGATTTGCGGGTCGATCAGCCCGAAATAGCAGATCACCTTGTACGGGTGCTTGAAGTTCGCTCCGAATTCGGGCCGGATCGACTCCTCAACAAAAGCCTCGCATTGATTAATGGCATCGACTGCCGACAACCCCTGAGACAGAACTGGCGTGGCGGTCACAAAGGCCGCCATCACGGCAACGAAGCTGAAGAGGACGCGCACTGAACCCACCTGAACACTGTGGTCGCACTCAACTGCAAATCGCGGGCCGCCTCAATAGGTTCGCTGACCTCTGCGCAACGATGTCCAAAATGTTGCCGAACTGCATCGGATGGCTGGTGCTAATCCGGCTCGCATATACCGGGCAGGATGGTTTCGAGCGGGCCTTGAGCTGGTTGGAGATCGCCCTTGACGATGGCGAGGGGGCGGAAGGGGGGCGTGGCCTGAACCGAAGGCTGGGCCTGACGCAGCGTATAGCACCCGGCAAAGCTCTCTAACGCACCATCGGAGTTGGTGGCTTCGATGGCGACCGGAAGCGCGTAATAGATCGTACCCGCCGCGCCTTCGGTGATTTCGGGGCCGACGAGAAGGCGCACGGAGCTTGTGTTTTCATACCCGGCGGCAAAAGCTTCGAAATCGTCTTGCAGCGCCTGCTGGTCCGTCTGTTCTGAAGGATGCTCGAAATACGACCACGCGCGCAGATATTCCTGGCGGTTGATGGCATTATAAAGTGACTCGATCACCGCAGCGGCAGTGGAGCGATCGTCATAATAGGGGTTATCGAGGACGGGTTCGTCCTGCGCCGGGGCAATCGTCGCGGTAGATGCGATTGCCAGCGCAAGAGCCAGAACATAGCGCATCAGAGGTTCTCCTTTACCGTTACCCGTAGAATCAGCCGCAAAACCGTGGCGAGAACGGGGCCGCTCTAACGCGCTGGAATGTGCTTGTCGCGCAGGGTGCGCTTTTGAGCGGCGATCCGGAACTGGGCATTGGGCGCGCCATAGCCATTATAGCCACTCCTGCGCTCGACGATTTCAAAGAAAATCCCATCGCCATAAAGGGTGGAATAGAGCTGGAAGAATTCGCCGCCGGCCTCGTCGCGGTCATACAAAATATTGCCCCCGCGCAGCACGGATATGAACGCCTCGTCGAGGCCGAACCGGGCCTGCACGTCCGCAAAATAGTTCGGTGAGATGGTCAGCGGCTCAAATCCGGTCTTGGACAGCGCCGCGGCGGTCTTGAAGATGTCGGATGAGGCAAAGGCAATGTGTTGAACCGACGATCCGAAACTCTCGGAAATGAAATGCCCCGCCAGGGTGGAGCGTCCATCGGCGCCGTTGAGGGTAATGCGCACCGAACCATCGGCGTTTTCGATCACCTGGCTGCGCACCAATCCGGCAGGATCGACCACGTCGAGCATCGGCGTCTTATGGGTATCGAACAGGGTGGTGTAAAACAGCAGCCAGGTGAGCAATTCTTCATAGTTCATGGTCTGGCCGATATGATCGATACGGGTGATGCCGATATCGGGCGCGGCTGTATCAATCGCCGTGAATTCGGTTTCCCAGACTTTCGACAGTTCCGACTTGCCGTCGATGAAATGCATCAAGCCGCCGCCAACGCCTCGAATGGCCGGAATGCGCAATTCACCCGGGCCGATCGGCTGCTCAAAGGGCTCGGCCCCAAGCGCCCTGGCACGATCGACGGTGGCTTGGGCGTCATCGACCCTCAGGCCTATATCGCAGACGCAGGTGCCATGGACGATATAGGCCGAATGGGCAAAGCCCTCGCGTTCGGTATTGACCACGATGTTGACGCCCCCGGCGCGGTAGAGCTCGACGTCCTTGCCGATATGGCTGCCGGCATGGGCGAATCCCATGGTGGCGAGCATTTTGGTGAGGTCCCGCGCTTCCGCCTCATTGGCGGCGAACTCAATGAACTCAATGCCGGTGACCTCGATGGGCGGTGGCATGGACGGCAGATCGACACTGATCCCCGGTTCAGTGCGCCGCACCGTGTCCATCAACGCGATCAGGGACCGATGGCCATCTGCTGCGATCGCGCCGGGAGAGCCACCCCTGAACTGGTCATTGAAAATTTCGAGCGACCACATTCCGGCATAACCGGTGGCAGCCACAGCGCGGGCGAAAGCGGCGACATCGAGATCGCCCTGACCGGGCATGGTGCGAAAATGTCGGCTCCAGTAGAGCAGGTCCATCTCGATGCGGGGCGCATCGGCGAGTTGGACGAAAAATATCTTGTCGCCGGGAATGGAGCGGATCGTTTCAGGGTCGATACGGCGGGCAAAGGTGTGAAAGCTGTCAACGATCAGCCCGATATTGGGATGGTCGGCGCGGCGGACGATTTCCCACGCATCGCGATGATCGTTGACATGGCGGCCCCAGGCGAGGGCTTCATAGCCGACGCGCAGATTGCGCCGTGCTGCGCGTTCGCCCAGTTCGCGCAGATCGTTAGCAGCGCGATCGATGCCGCCCAGGGAGTCCGGCGAAACGTTGGAGCAGAACAGCACCAGATCGGTGCCCAACTCCTCCATCACGTCGAATTTGCGCTCGGCGCGATCAAAGGCGCGGGTGCGCTGGGGCTCGGGCATGCCCTCGAAATCGCGAAACGGCTGGAACAGCGCGATCTCCAGCCCGTGATCGCGGACCATCCGTCCGACCTCGCGTGGGCCGCCATCGAATGCCAGAAAGTCGTTCTCGAAAATCTCGATGCCATCGAAGCCCGCTGCGGAAATCGCCGCCAGTTTTTCCCGAAAATCACCGCTGATCGAAACCGTCGCTATCGAGGTCTTCATTGGAGGCTCCAAACAAACGAACTGGTTCGTACATTGTAAGTGGGGCGGAGGTGGATGGTCAATATGGATGGGGCGTCCGGGTCCGAGTGTCAGGAAAGTCAGCCTGACAGCGCGGAGAAGCGCAACAATGGTTCGCGCGTGGCAAGACCCCCGGCGGTCGGCGACCCCGGGCGATGCTGAAATGAACGGCATGGGGCGATGAGCGCTCCGCACGTTTTGTAGTTAGTATGAAGCGATCATCGCCCCACGCATCCGGGGTTTTTGGCTTATGGCGGCGATCTCGGGCTGGGGATTGTCTAAACCACCTCGTGGCGGTTTAAGGGTGCCCCTCCGGGTTTCCCCGGTGCGACGTGGGAGGGTTTTGCCCACATGGTATCCACATCCGGCCATCTGTCCGCTTTGGGCCTTCCCCATGGCGACCCATGAGGAACTCGAACCGACCCTGCCCAAACGTTCGTTGCGCTTGCGTCCATGTAAGCGGGGTCGTGACGGGGAGTATGGGGGAGATTTGGGGTGCGGGGATAAGTGGGGGCAGCGGTGAGGATAGAGTTGCTGGCGCTGCCGGTTACTGGATCCCGGATCAGGTCCGGGATGACGTGGGGTGGGGTGGGAAAGCGCTGCGGACTTTACCCCAGCGTGTCATCCCGGGCGAAGACCCGGGATCCAGCATGCTCGGAGGTGCGGGAAGAACGCAGGCGCTGCGACAGGAGCCCCCCTCGCCCCTTGAGGGGAGAGGGCTGGGGGTGAGGGGTGCGCAGAAGCTCAGCGCCCCCTCATTCGACCGCTTCGCGGGGCCAGCCATTCGAGCATAGGCGCTGCCCAGTCGCTGTGCCGGGCTACGTGGCCTCAAAAAACTCCGGCTTGACCACGTAACGCACCACCATGTCGATGACGTTCTGGCGCAGCGAGGTCTGGGAGGCTTCGGAGCCGAAATCGCGCTGGAACAAATGTGAGAAGGTAGCGCGGTTGGAGACGTTGAAAAAGCAAAGGGCGCTGATCTGCCAGTGGATTTCCAAAGGATCGAGATCGGGGCGGAACCGGCCCTCCTCGACGCCCTTGCGATAGAGGGTTTCGATGCGGGCGATGGCCGATTGGTTGACCGCGTAAAGGTCGCTTGAGCGTTCCAGATAGCGGCCCGAATGGATGTTTTCGATCATCACCATGCGGATGAAATCTTCATGGTGGTGGTGGTGATCAAAAGTGAAGCCCACGAGGCGCTTGAGGCCTTCGAGTGCCGGAAGACTCTCGATATCGAGTTCGGCTTCGCCCTCGCGCACCACGCGATACGCGTTTTCGAGCGCGCTGACATAGAGCCCTTCCTTGTCACCGAAATAGTAGTAGATCATCCGCTTGCTGGCGCGGGTCTTGTCGGCAATCGTGTCGATGCGCGCGCCGGACAGCCCATTGAGCGCAAACTCGGACGACGCCACTTCGATGATGTTGCGGCGGGTGCCCTCGGGGTCCTGCTGCCGTCTGCCTGGTTTCTGGCGGGACTCGGATCTGGTCACGATTGATATTCTCCGGCGTGCAGGATCATTGACTAAACTAACTAGTTCGTACACACATGGTGCCATGCGTTGCTGCATTTAGGTCGCTTGGTCGGCAAAAGACAAGTGCGGCGGATATCGGCGTGTTTCCGGTGCCGGGGGTGGAGAGGCAATGGGCAATCTCAAGAGCGGATTGGCGAATCTGGTGCATCTGGGCGCCAGCGGCGCGTCCCATATCGGCCTGCTCGGCCGGGGCATCGGGGCGTCGTTATCCCCAATCATGCACCGGCGCGAAGGCGAACGGCTTGGCCTTGACTACCACTACCACCTCATCGATTTCGACGCGCTGGGGCTGGAGGACGCGGCATTGTCCGAGGTGCTGGGGGTGCTGGAGACGGTGGGATTTACGGGCGTCAATGTCACCCATCCCTTCAAGCAGTCGATACTCGCCCATCTCGACGCCCTCTCTGCCGATGCCAAAGCGATCGGGGCGGTCAACACTGTGTTGTTTGGTGCAGAAAAGGGGCGGGAAGGACACAATACCGATTGCTGGGGCTTTGCCGAAAGCTTCCGCGTCGGTATGGTTGATACGCCTCGGACCCGGGTGTTGCAGGTGGGGGCAGGGGGGGCAGGCGCGGCTGTGGCCCATGCCTTGCTCGAACTGGGCGTCGAAGATCTGGCAATCTATGATATCGCGCGGGAGCGGGCCGAGGAACTTGCCGGGCAATTGTCGCGGCCCGACCGGCGCATCTGGGTTGCAGACAGCGCCGATGCTCTGGTCGAAGGACGGGACGGCATCGTCAACACAACGCCGATCGGCATGGAGAAATACCCAGGCGTTCCGGTCGATACCGCCCGGCTCGACGCCGGACAGTGGGTGGCCGATGTCATCTATTTTCCCCGCATCACGCCGCTGATCGCCAAGGCGCGTGAGAAGGGATGCAAAACCCTGCCGGGGGCGGGCATGGCGATTTTCCAGGCGGTGAAGGCGTTTGAACTGTTTACGGGACAAAAGCCATCGCGCGCCGGCATGACCAGCACGTTTGAAGCTTCGGTCTGAGTTTCAGCCCTAGAGCTTGCCGCTGCTCAGGATATGATCGATGCCGCTGTGGATGTGGGCCGCCAGCTTGGTCTGGGCACCTTCGACATCGCGGGCAAGGGCGAGGCGGAACAGCTCCTGATGGTCCTCGGTCACTCCACCGCCGCGAAAGCTTTGCGCCAGCATGTGATAGCGGATGAACCGGTCGAAAATCGACTGGTGAATGGCCAGCAGCGACCGCGACCCGCACGCTGCGATCAGCGCGTGGTGAAAAGCGAAATCATAGCGAATCCATTCAGCCGTCCGGTCGGCCTCCCCGGCCAGAAGTGCCTTTTCGATGGTGGACAGCCGGTGATGGGCGGCGACGACATTGGCCTCCCAATCGAGATCGCCCGCTGCAAAGGACAGGGCGAGTGCGTGGTTTTCCAGAACCAGCCGCAGATCGCCGACCTCGCGCAGATTATCCACCGATGCCGGGCTGACCTCAAAACCGCGCTGGCCCTCGGCAATCACGAAATCCTCGGTGGTCAACCGGTTGAGAATCTCGCGCAGCGTGCTGACGCTGACGCCGTACTGGCTCTTGAGCCGCTCAAGCTTGAGCTTCAGGCCCGGCTTGAGCGCCCCGGAAATTATGTCGCCGCGAATGCGCCGAAAGGCCTGTTCGCCAACTGTATCGGTGATTTCGTCCGCTGATTCATTGAGCGGCCTGATAACTGACATGGAAAAATCCCTTCCGCCCTCGTGTTGCATGAAATGATGCTGGTGTCACTATCTCGCTATAGCAGGTTACGGCCATTTCATCATATGTTTTTTAAATTGACATATGATTGTGCCATAGCTAGACGTTCTGGAGCGCCAGGGAAGTGGCTTGACTTAAACGAACTAGTTCGTACATTTGAAGATCGGCGAGATGGAGGAGTTTGTCGCGCAAAAGGGTGGCAGCGCGCCAGTCGAAGCCGAAACCGATACAGGAGGAACATCGTTATGCTTTTCAGACTTACACGTCGCGCGGCCCTGCTGGGTTCACTCGCGCTCGCTGCCGTAACGGCTGTGCCGGCCGTGGCGCAGCAGCCGGTGGAATTGCGGTTCTCGGCGGTCTTTTCCGAGCAGGACATCCGTTCGCAGATGATGCAGCAATTCGCCGACCAGATTGGCGATGAATTCAACTATCAGGGCTATTATGGCGCCACCTTGTTCCGTCAGGGAACAGAACTGGTCGCCATGCAGCGCGGCAACCTCGAAATGGGGAATATCGCGCCGCAGGATATCGCCGAACAGCTTCCGGAATGGTCGATCCTGACTTCGGCCTATCTGTTCCGTGATGCCGATCACCTGCTGACGTTCTTTAACAGCGAAGCTGGGGACGAAATGAAGCAGATGGTCGAGGACCGTCTGGGCATCAAGGTACTGGGCCCCACCTATTTCGGCGCACGTCACGTTGGCATGCGTCCCGAAAAGCGGATCGAAACGCCGGCGGACATGGCTGGTATTCGTCTGCGTATGCCGGGTGGGGATGCCTGGCAGTTCCTTGGCGAAGCACTTGGGGCGAATCCGACGCCGGTGGCCTATGCCGAAGTCTATACAGCTCTCCAGACCGGCGCGATCGACGCGCAGGACAACCCGCTCCCCAACGTGCAGAACATGAAGTTCTATGAAGTGATGTCGCAGGTTGTGCTGACCTCGCACCTTGTGGGCTTCGACGTGTTGGCCATTTCTCTCAATACATGGAACAGCCTGACGCCGGAGCAGCAGGAAAAGGTACAGGCCGCCGCCGACGAGGCGATTGCGTGGAGTACTGAAGCGCATCAGCAGGGCGAGGCCGATCTGGTGGCCTATTTCGAGGAACAGGGCCTCGACGTCTATGAGCCGGATCTCGATGCTTTCCGCAGCTATGCGCAGGAAATGTACCTCAATTCGAGCCTTGCCGAAAGCTGGCCCGAAGGAATGGTCGATACCATCAACGCGCTCTAGGTCTGCGTGAAACAGTTCTGGGGTGGCCGGCTCTTTCCTGCCGCCCCAATCTGTTTTGCAAAGCATCGCCATCAAAAGCGAAGGTAAGACAATGCACAAGCTGGCCTTGATCGGGCGCTGGCTCTACCGCCGTGCGGAAAATATCAATGCCCTGATGCTGGGAGTCATGCTGGCCGCCTTCTTGATTCAGGTGGTATTTCGCTACTTCTTTCGCTGGCCAACCGGCTGGTCGTCGGAACTGACGGTCATCATGTGGCTGTGGATGGTGCTCTGGGGCGCCGCCTTTGTCGTCACCGAGGACGAAGAAATCCGGTTCGATCTGCTGTACGGCTCGGTCCGTAGCGGTGTCCGAAGGGCGATGACCATCGTCAGCGCCATCGCGCTTATCGGAATCTATCTGTACTCGCTGCCAGCGGCATACGACTACGTCACCTTCATGAAAATCCAGTCGACGTCCTATCTCAAGATCCGGTTCGACATCCTCTATTCCATCTACATCATCTTCTCGGTCGCCGTGATCTGCCGCTACGTCTGGCTTCTGATCGAAGCCATCCGGGGGCGCGCCGAGCGCAAGAACGATGATCTCACCACCGGTAGCCCCCTATGAGCTTCACCGATCCGTTTACGATCTGCATCGTCACCCTGGTCGGGTTGAGCCTTATCGGGTTGCCGATCGGGCACTCGATGATCGCCGCTTCGATCGTCTATCTCTGGCTTGCTGGCCTCGACATGGGCACGGCGGCTGAACAACTGCTCAACAGCATGTTCACCAGCTACACCATGCTGGCGGTGCCGCTGTTTATTCTGGCCGCCGAATTCATGAATTCGGGCTCCATGACCACGCGTATCCTGCACTTTGCCAACGCGCTGGTCGGACGTTTCCGGGGGGGATTGGCTCAGGTCAACGTGTTGCAGAGCCTGCTGTTTGCCGGGATGTCCGGGTCGGCGCTGGCCGATGCGGCCGGCATGGGCAAGATGATGACCCGCCTGATGACCCAGGACGGAAAATACCCCAAAAGCTTTGCTGCAGCCCTCACGGCGGTGACATCAGTGGTTGCGCCGATCCTGCCGCCTTCGATCCCGATGGTGATCTACGCGCTGGTCTCCAACGCCTCGATCGGCTTCCTGTTTCTGGCGGGGATTCTACCAGGACTGCTGATTTCCTTCGTGCAGATGGTCCTCGTTGCCTGGATGGCGCGGCGTAACAATTACCCGGTGGAAGCGCCTGTTCCGCTCAAGAAACTGCCGGGCATCACGATCCGGGCGTTCCCGGCGCTGATGTTGCCCGTGGTGCTGATCGTCGGGCTGCGGGGCGGGGTGATGACGCCGACCGAAGCGGCGGCGGTAGCCGCCGGATATGCGCTGTTCGTCTCGGTGGTGATCTATCGCGATATCAAGTGGAAGGAATTCTACTTTTCCCTGCAATCGGCGGCTCGCACCACGACCTCGATCGGGATGCTGATCGCTGCGGCACTGGTGTTCAACTATGTCGTCACCATCGAAAATATTCCCAACGCGGTCAGCAGCTTCCTGCTGCAGTACGACCTCAACCCCGTCACCTTTCTCATCATGGTCAACCTCATTCTGCTGCTGCTTGGTGCGGTGCTGGAAGGGTCGACCATCATCCTGATCTTCGTGCCCGTTCTGGTGCCGACAGCTCAGGCGCTGGGCGTTGATATGGTCCATTTCGGCGTGGTCGTGGTGTTCAACACGATGATCGGGCTGGTGACGCCACCTTATGGCCTGCTGCTGTTCGTCGTGCAGCGCATAACGGGTGCAACCATGGGGTCTATCCTCAAGGACACCATGCCGTTTCTCATTGGCCTGCTGGGGTCGCTGGCTGCCGTCACTTTCATTCCCGACCTCGTGCTGTTTGTGCCGCGCCTGTTCGGATACACAGGATAAGCCCAGGAATATCTCATGACTAAACCGATCTATGTCCTTAATGGACCTAACTTAAATCGCCTCGGGCTGCGCGAGCCGGACCTGTATGGTTCGACCACTTTGAAAGAAGTTGAGCAGCTCTGCCGCGACGCGGCGGGAGACCGGGCGGTCGAATTTCGCCAGACCAACAGCGAGGAACGCCTCATTGACTGGGTGCATGAGGCGATCGACGAGGCAGCCGGGATCATCATCAATCCGGCGGCCTTCACCTTCACCTCGCTGGCGCTGTTCGATGCACTGCGGATGTTTCCCGGTCCGATCTTCGAGCTGCACATCACCAATGTGCACAAGCGCGAGCCGGTCTATCATCACTCCCATGTCTCGCGGGTGGCGACGGCGGTGATGGCCGGACTGGGCGCTGAAGGCTATGGCGTTGCCACGACCGCCATGTGCGCCCGCAAGGATTTGCTGGATTGATGGCGGTTGGGACGCTGACCCTGGCCGAGGCGCAAGCCATTGCAAACGCAGTGGTTTCTGCCGCCAGTGAGCAAGGGTTTGCGCTGGCGGCGGCCATTGTCGACACCGGCGGCTGGCCGCACATGCAAATCCGCATGGATGGGGCGTTCCCCGCTGCGGTGGACGCGGCACTGGCCAAGGCCCGGACGGCGGCGCTCTATCGCCGCCCGTCCTCGAACTTTTCCCGCCGGGTGAAAGAGGGAATGCCCCTCGCATATCTGCCCCATGTGGTGCCGCTGGGCGGGGGCGTACTGCTCGAACGGGATGGCGTGATGGTCGGGGCGCTGGGCCTCAGCGGTGCGCTGGAGGACAGTGAAACCGCCCTGGCTGAGGCGATCGCGGCGGCATTCTCCCGTTCCGAAATCGGGCTGTAACCGCCCCCGCCGCATGGCCGGTGCGGCAAGATATTTATCATACACATAGACTTTCGTCTGATGTTTCTTGGCTATTGCCCGGGTTTTTCGCTGCTCCGCGCGGCGAAATGTTCGGAATGTTGGCTGGCAAGATGGCGGATAATGGGTGGAGTTAGCCCTGGATTGGCTCGTATTCGTCGGTCGTGCGGCGCTGAACACAGCCGTCGCGAGCGACGAATTTCCTATGCCGTTTTTAAGAACGATCGGGATTAAATAAAAACAACATACGAAATTGAAAATCTCAGATTAAACCTTGCGTGACTGATTTCTCCATGTCATCAATTGCGGGGCTCGGGAGGAGGCCCGGCGCGACAAGCGCCGATCGGGCGACAGCCTTCCGAGGCCGCTTTGAGGATTTTGGAGGACGAAACACCATGACCAAGCTGATCGCGCGCCTTGCTGGCGCCGCTACGCTCTGCGCCGCATTGACGGCCTTGCCGGCGCTGGCCCAGGAGCCGGAGCAGTACACGACATTCGAGAAATACGGCGTCTGCGGCAGCATCGACGACACGTGCTACAATCCGTGGAACAACCGGACCGAAGGTGAGGAAGCGCCCTGGAAGGTGCTGATCTATTATTACGTGGCACCGGGCGTGAACCCGCACGCCAATGTCGAGGCCGGAGTGGAAGCGCTGACGGCGCTGTTCGAGGGCGAGGGCTACGAGGTTACCGCGTCGAACGATCCGGCCACTTTCGAGAACGGCCGCAATCTCAGCTCGATGGATGCTGTCGTGTTCTTTTCGACCGGGCGTGAGGCCCTGACTGACCTCGGCAAGCACCAGCTTCAGATCTATATCCGTGGCGGCGGCGGCTTTGCCGGTATCCACAACGCCTTTGGCACCAGCTACAGCTGGACCTGGTATGAGGGCCTGCTCGGCGGCCAGTTGTTCAACCACGGCCCCCGCCAGGAAGCGGCAATCCAGGTGCAGTCGCCCAACGATCCTTCGGTGGCACATCTGACCGATGGCACGACCTTCATCGAGGAAGAGTGGTACAACATCTACCCCGATCCCCGTAAACTCACCGACATGAACATCCTGCTCACCGTGGACGAAGCCACGATGACGGCGGGGCAGTCGAGCACCCATCCGGGCATGGGCGAGGGGCACCCGGTGTCATGGTGCCACTATTACGATGGTGGCCGCGCGTGGATGACGGTGCTCGGGCACAGCCACGATATCCTCGAAGACGACAACTTCCTCCAGCACGTGCTGGGCGGCGTGAACGGCATCATGGGCAAGGACGATTTCTGCGTCCAGTAAGCCGCTTGCCGCCTGAAGGAGCGCCCCATCAACCGGGGCGCTCATCTCTCCCAAACTATCGATAGAGCATGGAGACGACAATGAGCTCGCCAGACCTCATCGTGCGCAGAAGCCGCATTGGAACGGTTTGCGGAAGCCTGCTGATTGCCCTTGCTACCATGGCAGCGACCAGCGTACAGGCGCAAACGTACGAACTGCATGGCGGCGGCATCAGCCAGGAGCAGATCGAGCGCGGGCAGGGCGCCTTTATGGCCAACTGCGCGGGCTGCCATGGCGACGACCTGCGCAGCATCGATTCCAACGCGCCCGACCTGCGCGGCCCGACCTTCAAATATGGCTGGGCCGACGCCCCGCTTTCGGAAAAGTTCGACAAGATCGTGACCACCATGCCGCCGGGCATGGGTGGCTCGCTCAGCGACCAGACCTATGCCGACATCGTGGCGTTCATCCTGTCCGTCAACGGCGTTGAGCCGTCCGGCGAGGACCTGCCCGGCGATGCCGGAGCCCTCGAAACCTATGTGGTTGCCGAGCCCTGACTTCCCTTTCCCAAAACCTAGATATCTCATGAGGAGGACAATGTGAGACTATCCAGACTTGGCATCAGCCTGATCGCCGCCGGCACCCTGCTGGTTGCCGTTCCGGCGCTGGCAGAGGTCACCGATTTTACCCCGGTGACCGATGCGGACATTCTCAATCCGGCCCCGGAAGACTGGCTGCAATGGCGCGCCGGTGTCGACAGCTGGGGCTATTCCCCCCTGTCGGAAATCACCGCCGACAATGTGGGCGAGCTTGAATATGTGTGGGGCTGGGCCATGGAGCCGGGCGAGCAGGAAACCGCCCCGATCGTGCGCGATGGCATCATGTATGTCGCCAATCCCGGCGGTATCGTACAGGCGCTCAATGCGGCCACGGGCGATCTGATCTGGGAATATCGCCGACAAATGCCCGAAGGCTTCCGCGCGGGTCGCCTGACCCGTGGCATCTCCATTTATGGCGACAAGATCTATTTCCCCAGCCCGGACGCGGTGCTGGTGGCCATCAATGCCCGGACCGGGCAGGTCGAGTGGGAATCGGTGGTCGCCGATCACGCCGACCGCAAGTCGCTGACCGCCGCGCCGCTGATTGCCGATGGCAAGGTGATCGTCGGCTTTCAGGGCTGCAACCGGTTCTCGGAAGAAAAATGCGCAGTGGTCGCCTATGACGCCGAAAGCGGCGAGGAAATGTGGCGCACCATCACCATCGAGCGTCCCGGCGAGACGGAGAACGACACCTGGGAAGACATCCCGTTTGTCCTGCGGGGCGGCGGCGATATCTGGACCACCGCGTCCTATGATGCGGACGCCAACCTCGTCTATATCGGCGTTTCGCAGGCAAAACCCTGGTCGCGGGTGAGCCGGGCCAATGATGGCGACGGGCTTTATACCACGTCGACGCTGGCCCTCGATCCGAGCACCGGCGAAATCCAGTGGCATCGCCAGTATATCCCCGGCGAAACCAACGATATGGACGAATCCTTCGAGCATATCCTTGTCGATATCGATGGCGAGCCCGCCTACGTGAACATGGGCAAGCTGGGCATCCTGTGGCGCGGCAATCGCGAGACCGGCGAATCGCTGCCTGCGTTCGATATCGGGTTGCAGGACCAGATCGACCTCAATGCCGATGGCACCTTTGCCGCCTATCGCGAAGGCAAGATCGGCGAGGTCGGGGTGCCGATGACCACGTGCCCCAGCTCGACCGGGTTCAGAAGCTGGCGCGCCATGGCGTTCAGCCCCGAAACCCGCGCGGTTTACGTGCCGCTGTCGATCAACTGCGACGACGGGGTGATCTACACCGAAGTCGAGATGGTCGAAGGCGGCGGCGGCAATGGCCGCTCGGCCACCAACCGCATCTTCCACCCGGACGATCCGGACAATCTGGGCCGCGTGCTGGCCATGGATGTCGATACCGGCGAAACGCTCTGGGAGTTCCCGATGCGCACCCCGGCCAACACCGCAACGCTGACCACAGCGGGCGGCGTGGTGTTTGCGGGCGACTGGGATCGCAACTTCTATGCGTTTGACGCCGCCAATGGCGATGTGCTGTGGAACACCCGCCTGCCGCAGGCCGCGCAGGGGTATCCGATCAGCTATGAGGCCGATGGCCGCCAGTATGTCGCGGTGCCGGTGGGCGTTGGTGGCGCCAGCTGGTCAACCAGCGTGCCCCAGGACCTTGCCCCCGAGGTGAAGCGTCCGAGCAGCGGCAACGCCATGATGGTGTTCGCCGTCAAGCAGAACTGAGTGTGGGGGCCGGGGGAAACCTCCGGCCCCGTTTTCATCAGGGCAGAGGAACGCTGAGGGATGGGCATGACGATCGGTTTAAGGCTGCGCCAGCTTGTGGCCGCTTGCATGGTGTTCAGTCTTTCTACCGCCGCCATGGGGCAGGTGCCCTTCGTGCCGCCGGAATTTTACAATGCCATCCGCCCCGATTTCGGCAACCGGCTGCCGCTGTGCCTGTTGCCCGACAGCACCACGGCCCGGCAGGATCGACAGGCGGCTCAGGACATTGCCAGTCTGCTGCTGCTCGAACCCGATGTGGTCGAGATCACCGCCGATATGGAGATGCTCGACGAGACCGGCATCTGGCCGTTTATCTTCGAGGAATTGGCGCAATCGTGCATGGGGGTGTTGGGCGTCCAGATCATTGCCGGCGAAATGCTGCCCGACTGGCTGACCATCTCGCGCCCGTATTTCGAAGCGCCCTACGTGCTGTTGTCGGCCGATCCCTCGATCAGGGCGCTTGCGGACCTTGCGCCGGGCAGCCGGTTGGGCGTGCCGCTCTATACCCCCATCGACACCGAGGTGATGGTGGCCATCAACGCCGGAACGCTCGATGGCGTGCGGCGGCTGCCCTATGATCGGCCCGAACTGATGGCGTCCCTGATGCGTTCGGGCGAGCTGGACGCGGCCATCGTCTGGGAACCGCACCTCGATCTGGACCGCTTGCAGCCGCTCGATTTTTTCGCCTTCGAGGGGAATGTGGAACCGCTGCGCGTCACCACTCGCGCCGTGGCGGTGCTGTTGCGGACCCAGGACGAGATGCTGCGCACCATGATCGACGAGGCAATCGCCGCGCTGGAGACGCAAGCGCCATAGCGCGAGCGTGGATGATCCCCGTCAAATGGCCCCAAAACAGCACCACGGCCCGGCTGTGCAGCGTGAACGTGCATGAAGCCCACAGGTTTTGTGCAGGTTTATGCGGCGCTTAGCGGCAACTCTCCTTTGGTAGTCGGTGAAAACGATACTGGAGGAGATTTTGATGAGACTGGGTCTTTTGAGGGCCGTGTCCGCGATCGCGCTGGGGACGCTGGCAGTGCCTGCGGTGGTGGCCCAAGACGCCGGGCAAGACGGCGGATTGGCCAGCGCGCAAGAGAGCGCCGGGCGTGGCGCGCCGGTTCTGGAAATGGAGTTCCAGCTGGTGGGGGCCGGTGGCCCTTATGGCGGCAGCGGCAATGCGGACACTCCGCCGGTGCTGTCCGCGCGCGACGGTGCGGTGCCCGATGGGCAGGACTTGCTCGAAGTTGATATTTTCAACTCGACCGACTTTTATGCCGACCGTGAGCTGTGGACCGATCAGCGCTATTTCCGCTGCAACAGCTCGATCGGGCTGGAATCGGTGTGGGCGGCCTATCCGGGTTCCGTCGATCTCTCCGGCGACAATTTCCCCGAAACCGCGCCCTGGGGCCATTGCGACCGCGATTATCCCCGCGAATCCATCGTCAGCCCCTATGCGTTCGATACCGCCCAGGAGCATTACGAGGCCCTGATGGCCGAGGCCGAAGCGCGCGGCGGACCGACCCAGTATTCGCAGCAGACCATGCCGGAATGGTCGGGAATCTATAGGCGGTCGAACGCGGCAATGCCGCCGTGGCAGTATGGGCACATCACCCAGATGCCGACTTTCCTGTCGCTGCTGACCGAGGAATACCAGACGCGCTTTGTGCAGCAGGCCTACCATGGCGCGGCCAGCAATGCCGCACAATGGCCGGCTTCCTATTGCTGGCCTGAAGGGTTTGGGCGGTATTTCTCCGGCCCCGGCATTCAGACCTTCCACACCTATTTTACGCCTGAAAGCGTGCTGTTCCTGGGTGGAAATGCTGACAACTTCGTCCGCGAGGTCAAACTCAACCGCGAGTTTAATTTCGAGGGCGCATTGCCGCGTCTGGGGGACGACGTTCCGCGCTGGTATGGCGAAACGGTCGGCTTCTGGGACGAAGACGTCTTGGTGACCTGGACGTCCAACATCCAGGCCTGGACCACCCACGCCGCCTTCGAGCATTCGGGGCAGTTGCAGACCATCGAGACCTATACGGCCCGGTATGACGAGGACGGCGAATTCGTCGGGCTGATCTGGGAAACCACCTGGTACGACCCCGAAGCGCTGGTCGAACCGGTACGCATCATGTTCAATCTCGATTACAACCGGGCGCTGAACGAGGGCGATCCGCATGTGTTCATCGAATGCAACCCAACCATCTTCACCGTGAACGGCCGCGCCGAACCGCTGACACCGAATGCCACGTTTGAATATTCGGTGCCCGATTGGTTCGGACGCCCCTGGGCACAGATCTGGGAGCGCCATTTCGAAGACGGCATGAGCGGAACCACCCTTGGCGGCGGTGCCCTGTTCGGCTTCTGACCCAACAAGACAACGAGGGCGGCACCAGGCTGCCCTCGATAGCTAATCCATGGCCCGTCTGGAGACCCCAGGCGGGCTTTTCCGTGCGCGCTGCGGACCATTCGACGCGCGGCGACAACATGCTTAAAAATAAAGGGAAAAAGTGGTGCTGCTGGACAGGATTGAACTGTCGGCCTCTCCCTTACCAAGGGAGTGCTCTACCACTGAGCTACAGCAGCGTTGGCGCGGGGCAGAGGGACTGCCTGCGTGCGGGCCGTTACTGCCACAGCCCATCTGTGGACGCAAGGGCAAAAAGCTGGCAGGTGTGGAGAGACGTTAACCTGCCCCAGGCCAAGCCCATGTCCAAGCCCGATCGCGATCAAAGATTGGCCGCAAAGCTCAAGGAAAATCTGCGCCGTCGCAAGGCCCAGGCCAAGGCGCGCGCTACTCCGCAGCCGACGCCAGCCGAGCGCGAGACCGGCGAGGGGGACACGAAAGAAGACCCGCAATCCCGGGCTTAGGGCTAAATTTAGCGGGTTTTGGGGTTCGTGGGGCGGGCAGACGAAGCGCTCCCGGTTCCAAGCCCCAAAAAGGCCGCAGGGCCTTGCCACTGAATTGCTGTGCGAAACCGGATTGCGCTTGCGTATGGTTTCGCTTCCAACGCGTCGCAGTTTCTGCGGGCCTCGTTTTCCCAAAGGGTTGGGGGAGCATTTCTTGCAGCCACATCCCGGCTGCGTTACCAGAGCCAACGCTTTCCGCGTCGCCCGGGTCGGGGTGATTCGCGGCCTTTTTCTGTCCAAGGAGCAGCCATATGGACCGTATCCGTCTCGTGGGTGGCAATCAGCTCAATGGCGAGATTCCCATTTCGGGAGCCAAGAACGCGGCGCTGCCGCTGATGATTGCCTCGCTGCTGACCGAAGAACCGCTGGTTCTCGTCAACGTTCCGCGCCTGGCGGACGTCAAGCAGGTCGAGCGCATTCTCGAAAACCACGGCGTCGATATCGCGGTGCATGGACGTCGGCGCGGCGATGACGACATGGGCGGCCAGCGCATCACCTTCACTGCATCCGACATCGTCGATACGACCGCTCCCTATGAGCTGGTCTCGACCATGCGCGCCAGCTTCTGGGTCATCGGGCCGCTGCTCGCCCGCGAAGGCCATGCAAAGGTTTCGCTGCCCGGCGGCTGCGCCATCGGTACGCGTCCCGTGGATTTCTACCTCGATGGATTGCGGGCGCTCGGCGCAGAAATCGACATCGATGGCGGTTATGTCGTGGCGCGCGCCCCCGGCGGGCGGCTCAAGGGCACGACCGTGACCTTCCCCAAGACGTCTGTGGGCGCGACCCACGTGGTGATGATGGCGGCGACGCTGGCCGACGGCACCACCATCATCGAGAACGCGGCGCGCGAACCCGAAGTGGTCGACCTCGCCAATTGCCTCGTCGCCATGGGTGCAAAGATCTCCGGCATCGGAACCGAACGGCTGGTGATCGAGGGCGTGGACAAGCTAGGTGGCGCGATCCACGAAGTGCTGCCCGACCGTATCGAGACGGGAACCTATGCCTTTGCCGCCGCCATGACCGGGGGCGAGGTGTTCTTGCGCAATGCGCGCCCGGACCTGTTGCAGGCGCCGCTCGACGTGCTGGCCCGCAGCGGTGTCGATGTGACACCCAAAGAGGGCGGCATCACCATCGCCCGCAATGGCAACGGCATCCTGCCCGTCGATATCGAGACCGATCCTTTCCCGGGGTTCCCCACCGATCTGCAAGCCCAGTTCATGGCGCTGATGACGCGCTCGCAGGGGGTTTCCACGATCAAGGAAACCATTTTCGAGAACCGGTTCATGCATGTGGCGGAACTCGCCCGTTTTGGAGCCAAGATCGCCGTGGACGGGCAGGTGGCGACGGTCACCGGTGTGCCTGAACTCAAAGGGGCGCAGGTGATGGCAACCGATCTGCGCGCTTCGGTGTCGCTGGTCATCGCTGGGCTGGCCGCCAAGGGCGAAACCGTGGTCAACCGCATCTATCACCTGGATCGCGGCTTTGAGCGGCTCGAAGACAAGCTCTCGCGCTGCGGTGCGGAAATCGAGCGCATTCCGGGGTAGGTGGTTCTATTTCCCCGGAGCGTGAGCGGCGCGGACGATTGAACGCTGGCGCTGGCGTGTACTGGATCCCGGATCAAGTCCGGGATGACAGGGGGGACAGGAGCCATAGGGCCGGATCACGCCCACCGGAGTCATCCCGGGCGAAGACCCGGGATTCAGTATGCGCGAGCGTTTAGATGGAGACTCGGCGCTCCGGACGTGGAGGTGCGCAGCCTTTCATCCTCGCGGGCGCTTGCGAATGTAGCAGGCTCGGGCGCCCCTCATCCGACCGCTTTGCGGCCACCTTCTCCCTCAAGGGGAGAAGGAAGGGGGCTCGTTTGGTGGGGGCTAGGGAAAAAACGCTGGCGCTGCCGGTTACTGGATCCCGGATCAAGTCCGGGATGACGGCAGTGGGAGAGGGGACGCGCTGGACAGGGAGGCCTCCCGCAGTGAGTTCGGGGTTAGCGGCTCACGGACCGACCGATTTTAACCAAAATTCCTAGCACAACGCCGAAAACGACCGCTACTAAGCCTTGGTCAATCGCCTCGCCCGATGATGCAGACCCCAGATAACGCGATGCCATTGCCGCTCTTGATTCAGCATCATCAATGCTGGCTACGAAGAAGCCGATGCCGACCCTAAGAGTGCCTAAAATCAGCGCCAGCCAAGCTATTAACGAACCCAATCGCAGAAACATGCCCCCTCCCCCCCCCACGCATAATAGTCATGGGACGATAGCTGCTTGCTACTTCGGAGTCATCCCGGGCGAAGACCCGGGATCCAGTATGCTCGGGGGTGCGGATGGAAACTCAGCGCCCCCTCATCCCCAGCCCTTCCTACGCGGGGAGAAGGGGGCTCGTTTGGTGGGGGCCGGGGAAAAAACGCTGGCACTGCCGGTTACTGGATCCCGGATCAAGTCCAGGATGACAGGAGTGGGGGGCGAGCGGGTGTGCGCGGGCAAGAGGCAGGTGAAAGGGCTTGCACTTTGGGGCACGAACGCCCAGATGTTCGGTATGAAATCTGTGGCAACTCCAACCAACGTGACCATGACAGACCTCAAACTTCTCGCGCTCGATAGCGAAGATCTCGGAATCGTTTCCGCCTATGTGCAGGATGCAGTGGTGCGGGTGGGCGACATGGGATATGCGCAGGCGGACCGTCGGTTCGTGATGCTGATGAACCGCTATGCGTGGGAAGTCGGCGACACGCGGGGGCGGGGACAGCGCAAGCGGGCCGGGCTGCATTTCGATGATGTGCTCGCCGCCCATGCGGAAGGGTTTGACCTCAACGCCAAGGATGGCGTGATGGAATTGCTGGCCATCACCTTCGAGGCGGGAGAAGCCCCGGCGGGCGAGGTTCACCTGACCTTTGCCGGTGGGGGTAGGGTGCGGCTCGAAGTCGAATGCCTCGAAGCCAGACTGCGCGATCTCGGCGGCGTATGGGCGGCCAAGGCCCAGCCAAAACACGACGTCGATTGAACGGGACGCGATTTTAAGTTCATGACTGCATTTCTTTCGAGCGCCGAACCCGGCTTTGCCCAAGCCTTCGAGACGTTGCTGGCCTCCAAGCGGGAGGCCTCGGTCGAGGTGGGCGATGTGGTGGCGAAAATCATCGCCGATGTGCGCGCACGGGGTGACGAAGCCCTGATCGAGCTGACCCACAAGTTTGACGGGCTGGCACTGACGCCCGAAACGCTGCGGTTTTCTCAAGACGAAATCGACGAGGCCTACAAGACCATCGCGCCCGCCATCCGCGAGGCGCTGGAACTGGCCCATCGTCGCATCACCGCCCATCACAAAAAGCAAAAGCCTGCCGATCATGTCTATACCGACGATATCGGTGTGACGCTGGGGATGCGCTGGACGGCGGTGGAGGCCGTGGGGCTGTATGTACCCGGCGGGCTGGCGGCCTATCCGTCATCGGTGCTGATGAATGCGATTCCCGCAAAAGTGGCCGGTGTCGAGCGGTTGGCCATGGTGGTGCCGACCCCCAGGGGCGTGGTCAATCCAGCCATTCTCGCGGCGGCGAAAATCGCCGGGGTCACGGAAATCTACCGGGTGGGTGGAGCGCAGGCGATTGCCGCGCTGGCGTTTGGAACCGCCACCATCCCGCCGGTTGCCAAGATCACCGGCCCGGGCAATGCCTATGTGGCAGCCGCCAAGCGGCAGGTGTTCGGAACCGTGGGTATCGATATGATCGCCGGGCCCTCCGAGGTGCTGATCATCGCCGATAGTTCGGCCAACCCCGCCTGGGTGGCCGCGGACCTGTTGGCTCAGGCCGAGCACGGGGCGGGGGCGCAATCGATTCTGATGACGACCGACCCGGCGCTGGGTGATGCTGTTGCTGCCGAAGTGGAGCGGCAACTGGAGACTTTGCGCGCTCCCGACAATGCTCGCGAGGGATGGGAGGAATTCGGGGCCATCATCACGGTGTCGAGCCTCGATGAAGCGGTGGGCCTGGCCAATCGGATTGCCTCCGAGCACGTTGAACTGGCGCTGGATGATCCGCAGCCGCTGGTCGGGCGCATCCGCAATGCCGGAGCGATCTTTGTCGGCCACCACACGCCCGAAGCGATCGGCGATTATGTGGGCGGCTCCAACCACGTACTGCCGACCGCCCGCTCGGCGCGGTTTGCCTCGGGACTTGGGGTGCTCGACTTCATGAAGCGTACGTCGATTCTGGGCTGTACGCCTGCGGCGCTGGCCGAACTGGCCGATGCGACAGTGACGCTGGCGGAAACCGAGGGGCTGGAGGCTCATGGCCGCTCGGTATCGATAAGGCTCAACGGATAATGGACCGGCGGCCTTTCGATCCCGAAACCGACAGGATCGTCACGGTTACGCTCGACCCCAATACCATCACCTCGATCGATCCCGATGAGGTGCATGAGTGGCGGATCGCGACTTACGATCTGATCGATTCCAACCGTTTCCGACCGGCGCGCGTCAAGGCCGAGGGGCCCTATGCGCTGCACCTGTCGATCGTGCACAACCATATCGTGCTCGATGTGCGCCACCCGGAAACTTTTCGGCCCATCGCAGCGCACTACCTCTCGCTCACTCCGTTCAGGAGCCTGATCCGCGACTATTTCCGTATCAGGGAGAGCTATTACGAGGCGATCCGCTCGGCTTCGACGTTCCAGATCGAGGCGGTGGATATGGGACGGCGCGGCCTGCACAACCAGGCGGCGGAACTGTTGATCGAGCGGCTCGACAACAAGCTGGCGATGGATCTGGAAACCGCGCGGCGGCTGTTCACGCTGATCTGCGCCGTCCAGCCCTACGCCACGCGGGTATCGGAACAGGACACGCAACTGCCCACCATCCTGTTCGTGTGCGCGATGAACTCGGTGCGTTCGCCGATTGCGGCGGCGCTGGCCCGCAAGCATTTCCCCGGACGGCTGGTGGCGCGCTCGGCCGGGGTGCGCTCGGGCAAGGTCGATCATTTCGTGCATCAGGTAATGGAAGAAATCGGCATCGACATGTCGGTGCATACGCCGCACACCATGGATGAACTCAAGGCCTCCAACTTCGATATCATCGTTACCCTTGCCGAAGATGCGCGAGCGGCAGTGGAGGAACGGGGTATCCAGGCCAGCGTGATGGAGCACTGGTCCGTCACCGATCCGTCCGAGACGGAGGGTGCGCGCGACGTGGTTTTGACGGCTTATCGGGCCCTGCGCGACGATCTCGACCGGCGGTTGCGGGAAGAGCTGGAATCCATGCTGGAGCGGGCCTCAGTCGCCGTGTGATGCAGGGCCTTTCATTTAGCGGCGTTTGCGTTTAGTTTGCGCGCCAAATCGCGCCCCGCTACAAGGCTGGAGCGGGCTGGATGCTTTTTGTCCGGCCCGGCTTGCGAAAACAGTCCTCAGGGGCATTGTCAGGAGAAAGAATGGCAAAGGAAGAAGTGCTCGAATTTCCGGGCGTCGTACTCGAATTGCTTCCCAACGCGACGTTCCGCGTGAAGCTTGAGAACGATCATGAGATTATCGCTCACACCGCAGGGCGCATGCGCAAGAACCGCATTCGCGTGCTGGCGGGCGACAAGGTGCTCGTTGAAATGACGCCTTACGACCTCACCAAGGGCCGCATCACCTATCGTTTCAAGTAATCGGGTCCGGTGAGAGCAGTGTCCAGACGCCCCGAACTCATTCTCGCCTCGGCGTCTCCGCGCCGGCTCGCACTGCTCAATCAGATCGGGATCGAGCCCGATCACCTGATTCCCGCTCATGTGGACGAAACGCCGGAAAAGGGCGAACTGCCCCGTCGGCTGGCGCAGCGCCTCGCTCATGCCAAGGCCACCGAAGTGCGCCGCAAGGCTCGGCAGGCCGGGCTGGGCGGCGACGCGGTGATTATTGCCGCCGATACAGTGGTGGCGGTGGGGCGGCGCATCTTGCCCAAGGCTGAAACCATGGACGAGGCAGCAGCATGCCTGCGGCTGCTTTCGGGCCGCGCCCATCGGGTGTTTACAGGGCTGTGCGTGATGTCAGCTTCCGGGCAGGCGCGCGAGCGGGTTGCCGATACCCGCATCCGCTTCAAGCGCCTGTCCAACAAGGAAATCGAAGCCTATCTGGCCAGCGGCGAATGGAACGGCAAGGCAGGGGGCTATGCGATTCAGGGAATCGCCGGGGCATTTGCGGTCAAGATGAGTGGCTCCTACAGCGCCGTGGTCGGGTTGCCGCTGTTTGAAACAGTGAGCCTGCTGGCGGGCGAAGGGTATCCGGTCCACTTCAACTGGCTCAATCCGGCGTCCCTGTCGGGAGTGTAGCATGGCAACCAACGTAACCCGCCTGCGTCCGTCCAAGCCCTGTCCGATCTGCGGCAAGCCCTCTGTGCAGCAGTTTCATCCGTTCTGTTCGGCCCGGTGCGCCGATGTCGATCTCAACCGCTGGCTGACGGGTAGTTATGTGATTCCCGGTGGCCGGAGTGATGGGGAGACGGATGAGGGTGGCCAAACCGGCGGCGAGGACGACGAGTAAGCGCCTGCAACATCTGTTGTTTTCGGCGCTTCGCCAGAGTTCGGCGACAAAAGTGTGATCCTCGTGGAAAATTGTTGCGCAGGTGCTGGACAGCCCCGATGGGACTGCCTATAAACCGGCCACCAACACAGCGAGCCGGTCCGGCTTCGACCCAGGATGCCCGGGTAGCTCAGTTGGTAGAGCAGCGGATTGAAAATCCGCGTGTCGGCGGTTCAATTCCGTCCCCGGGCACCACCTTCTAATTCCCGCACTGAAATCATTGAGCTTTTTCGAGTTTTCGTCTAACGCTTGCGACAGCAGGGACATTCTTAGACACTTTTGTTCACGGCCCGTCCCGTTGACTTTTGGGATTTAGGAATGCGTTCCAGCGCCTAGACCAGCTTGCTCGCACTGGCAGCGAGTCGTTTCTGATTGGCGGCGCGGGTGTAGCGCTCAACCTCTTTCAGCGTCCTGTGGCCCGTAATGGCCATGATTTCGTGCACAGACGCCCCAGCATCGGCCAAGCGGGTTGCCGCGGCCTTGCGTAGCCCGTGAGCCCTTCCTGGCACCCCGGCCTCTACACAGCGGTCCCTGAACCAGTTGCCAAAGCCGTTGAACGAGAACGGCTTGCCGAACTCAGTCACGAGATAGACCATATCCCCCAGCGGGCTCGCATCGAGCACTCGGCGCAGCTCAGGCCGAATCGGAATCTCCAGATGGACGGGCTTGGTGTCTTGGTTCTTTTGCTGTGTGAAGCGAAGCCAGCCGCCCCGCTCATGCTGCCTGCCCATCAACACGACGTCAGCCCGGCGCTGCCCGGTATATAGCAATAGAGCAAGGGCCAAGTGAGCCTTGGTGCCAATGGGGTGGTGTTTCTCGAATCGCTCAACCTCCTCGATCGTCCACGTGTGATGCCCGTCGGGGTTGTTGCTCTTCATGTACTGGACGTCTCGTGCCGGATTAGTCTGCGAATAGCCGACCTCCGGAAGCGTGGCCCAATTAAACACAGCCCGGATTGCCTTGATGCGGCCGTTTGCAGCTTCGGGCGCCCCCTTCTTTCCGTCACGGAGCATTGCAACAGTTTTTGGTGCGAAGCGAGAAAGCGGCATGTCCCGAAATGGCTTCTTTCCGCCCGGGGGGATTTCGTCCATGCAGGCAGTCAGAATTCCTCGTCGAACATAGCGTGTGCGCTTGCCAAGATCAGTGAATTTGGAGGACGCCATATACTGCTGGCATAGCCACCCGAATGTGCCGTCAATGGGGGTCTGTGGAGATTTGTCGACGGGCCGCTCACCGGCGCACAGCCGTCGGTAGTTTTCTTCCCATTCTGGCGTGCCGGGGGTGCCGTGCATCCGCACGTCCTTTTTCCCCTTCTGGCGGAAATAGACGTACCACTTTCCGCTGCCTTTCGGCACCTCGTACTCGACGACGTGTCGGGGCAGGCGAGGCCTCTTCCTATTTCCTAGCAGTAGGCGGCCCATTCATCTTGCTCCTCGGAACCATCCTCGTCACCCGGCAGGGCAGCGAAGTATCGCTCGATCTTGACCCGATCCCAAACCCGTCGTCCGTCGATTTTCTTCGGTCGAGGCATTCGGCCATCCGCCACGAGCTGGTCGAACTTGCTCGGGCTAATATCGATGTAGGCAGCGGCAGTTTCGCGCGAAAGACCGATCGGTGGCAGGGACCGTGGTAGGACGCTTTGACGTCCGTTATCATTCGCCGGCCCGCTCACCCATTGCGGCACCGGCTCAGGGCGTGTGTAGCGGGTCACGCCGCCACCCTCCGCTCACCATTGTCATTTGCGGCCAGTTGCGCAGCAACCCGCCGCAGTTCTGCGGCCTGAGCCAGTCGGCGCTGCTTGTCCGGACCCTTGGCGCGCCGTTGGTTCCAATCGGCGGTTGCGGCGAGTGACCCGGCAGAAATGCCTGCGGCAAGGGCGCGGTCGGCGGTGATAACCGGGTAGGTGAAGGCGGTCGGCAAATGCGAAATAGCCATTTGAATTTCTCCTCGTGGTAGGTGGTGGCTGGTGAGGCCGGGTGGTGGTACAGGCTGCCCGATTGCGCGCTAGGGCGCGGCAAGCGGGGCGGTTAGAGGGCAGCCAAAGCCACCCAAATCATTTCGCCGTCAAAGCGCAGCGGCCAGCAGAGCGCCAGCGTTGCAGCTGCGGCGAGCAAGCCCCATGGCAGGGCGCGCAGGAATTGTCGGTCGTGTTCGGATAGGGTGGGGCGCCAGTGGCCGGACCGCAGGGCGAGCGTGGTCATAACCGGCCCTCGGCTTTGTTGAGCGCGTCGCAAATCTGCTGGTCCAACCCAAGTGGCAAGAACTCTTGGCACTGTGCTTTGACCTGCCTTAGCGCTTCCAGCATTTCAGGAGCGGCGGCCATTTTTGCAGCCACTGCGTTGGCGTCGGCCGGGTTCTCGGTCATTACCAACGTGGCTATCGTCCTGCCGTTCGGGCCAACAATCTCGGCTGGCTTGTCCCCCCACCAGTCACCAACCTGCGGCACCATCGTCCAGTTGAACACACTCATTCCCCGTCTCCCACCAGCTCCAGCATCGCTGCCCGCCGGTCAGCCCTGCGGGCCCACTTCTTCGGCTTCGGGCGGCCGTGCTTCTTGGCCTTGTGGTCGGGGCGGCACATCGGCTCGACGCTCGATGCAAATACGCGGCCGAATGGGTCCGGCCGCGCCTCCTCGATTGTCCGTTCGTTATCCCCTGCGAAGGCGCGAGCCAGGACAAGCCCAGACACGCAGCTCGCGCCATCAGGTCTTCTGACGGGAATCGTGGTGCTGGTAATGCCGTTCGTCATGATTTTCTCCTCTGGTAGCGCTACGGGGGTGGTAATCCCGTTGCATGAGGAGAGAATGCGGCAGGCTTATGCGAAAGTCAACTATTAAATGCGATTATCGCAAGTTGCTTGCGTCCAGACGGCTAGTCCACTGTGAATCGCGCGACATAGCGGCCGATAATATGAACCTCGTCGGCGTTCACTTCGTACGTGGAGTAATCTTTGTTGGCTGGGATCAGGCGGAGCTTGAGGGGGTCAGTGCCGCGCACGACCTCGACCTGTTTGATGGTCTGCCCGCCATCTTCGTAAAGCGCGAAAACCCCCGGCATGTTAGGATTGCGGCGTGACTGGTCAATCATGACCATGTCCCCATCCTTAATCAGCGGGTGCATCGAGTTACCCTCGCACTCGACCATGTGGAGATTCTTCACGGAAGTCCGGACGCGCCGCTGAAGGACGGACGAGGGTATGTGCCACGTGCCTAATACTGCCACGGCTGCAGTATTTTCTCCGTTTCCAAGGTCAATCGTTAGGGTTTCCACGTCATCGCGTGAGCCCAGGCCAATGCTGCCGTCGATCTGCGGGATGCCGTTATCCGGGATGTTAAAGCGCATCTCGGGCGTGATGGCGGCCGGCAGCGCTAATGGCTCCGTTGCCTCGTATTCCAGATGAAGGGGCCGGATTTCACCTGCCAGCTCTCGGGCGGGCAGTTCACGACTCAGGAATATGGCGGCACGAATCATCTCCACGGCAGTCATTGACCGCTTCCTTTTGATGATCTTGCTGACCTGGTCCTGCGAAATACCGATTGCCTCAGCCAGATCGCTCTGGGTGATGTCGGCAACCTTGATGCCGGTTTCCAGCCATTTCGCTATGATTTCGCGTTCCATAAGTGCTTATCGCATAGCTGAAATGCGATTGTCACTCGCGAAGATCGCATAAAAGTATTGACAATTTTATGCGATTCGCGCATATTGCTCGTTGTCAGCAGTCACGCCAACCAAAAATACGCCCTGCGGGGAGCCGTAGCTCGGTACCACCCGCTTAGCCCCACAGGGCGCATGCGTACTCACAGCGGCGAGAAGTAGGCCAAACGGCGAACCACAACCAAAGCTTTCCGGCGTCCCGGCTACCAACCGGGCGCCTACCATTTAGAGGAGTAGGCCCATGAATTCAACGGATACAGCGAGACGCCCCAGCGGTAAGCGCCCAACCACCACAGTGCGTCGGTTGATCGAAACCGGCTGCAACACGACGCTGCGCTACATCGACATCAAGCTGCCGCGCATTTCCATCCAGCAGGCAGCGGCATGACCGGGATGCAGCAGGCAGTGGCGACCCAGCCCGCCGCAAAGCAATACGATTACGGCCTCGGCGAAACCGTCGAGGTGACCCTGCGCGGCACGATCGTCGAGCGCAAGGACGGGCCCACCGGCGACCATTACTGGGTCGAGCAGGTGCTGCCTGACGGGCGGAAGGTCCGTCAGTGGTTCAAGTCCCACGACGTCTATCCAGTTGAGGTGGCGGCATGACCGGCCCGGCGGACCAAGACGACGGCTTCTACATCGGCGACTGCGTTCGGATTTTGGGTTCGGCCATTGTTGGCTTTATCACGGGCTGGGCCGTCCATATGCGCAAGGAAGCCACCTACTGGGTCGAATACATCGACGGCACAGGCTCGCCGCAAGAGCGCGAGTGGTCCGAGTCCCAGCTTTCATTGGTCGAGCGGCACGATGACGCCGACGCGGAAGAAGCCGAAGTGACCGGAGTGGTCGTGCCGTTCCCGGTCGCGAACTAGCCGCTCGGCGGCGAACAAATAGGCGGCCACCAACCGCCGACTTACCATGAGGAGAAAATCAGATGGCCGGTAAATACGGTATTGGCGCACGTGTGCGCGACGAAGACGGTGACGTCGGAACGATTGTCGGGAAGAGAAAGGGCGAGCGGCAGGTTCGGTACGCCGGATGCATCGGCGACAGTACGTGGTTGAGCGGTGTTAAGGTCTGGTGGGCCAAGCGCAGCCTGACTGTTCTTGACGCCGCCAACGACGACACCCCTGCACGTGCCGAGCAGGAGCAGGGTGGCCAGCAGAGCACCGAGGTCAAGTTCAAGGTTGGGGATCGGGTTCGGTGGAAGGGCAAGGATAGCCATTACTACCGGCGTGACGGTGAGTACGAAATTGTCGGCGGCGGCGGCGAGCGCATGTTCCACTTGACCGACGAGGCAGGCAACCGGGAGCACAACTGGTCGCTCCGTGGACTACTGGAAAACTTTGAACCCCTGCCAACTGCCGCGCAAGCGCAAGGGGCAGACGCGCTGCAAATCCAAGTCGGGCGTTATTACCGCACGCGCGACGGGCGGAAGGTCGGGCCTGTGCGTCGTGGACGTGGTGGCGGGGCTTTCTTTTGGCGCTCTGACGGCAATAACCACGACTTCGTTGAGGCGTGGCACGAGGACGGCAGTTTTTGGCCGGTGGGCAGCCCCAATCGAAACGAAATGACGGCGGGATACGACCTCGTCGCCGAATGGCCGTCCGAGGATGAAGACCCCGTTGCGCTTGGTCCCGCAACAGCAACGCCTGCAGAGCCGAAGTTCAAAGTGGGTGATCGAGTGCGGGTGAAGGAAGACGACAGGGAGTTCGTCGTCGCAACCCGCAACGCTAAGGGTGTCATGTCACTTCGCAGCTGCTCCGGCCATGTAGGCTTCGAATGGTGGCGAGACGACGAATTGTTGCTGGTCGATTCCACCATCCGCCCCGGGCAGTTCGCGACTCTGCGCGTGAAGGTGACCGGCATTCACCCTCATGGCACGCACGCCAACGTCAACATTCCTGGCCTGCGTAACCCCAGCCACGGCGTTCCTCTGTCGGCCCTCACCGCCGCCTGAGCCATGAACTTTTGTCATCCGTATGACCAGCGGCTTCACCCGCCGCTGCGGGCGCTGCGCACCGCGCTTTTCGCGGCCGTCGTGACCCTCACCCTGCTGCTACCCGCAGCATGGGTGCTCCAAGCAATCGGGGCGTTGAGATGATGGAAATCATGCTGCTCGCCGCCCTGTGTCTGTTGCTCTGGCAGGCCTGCAATTGGCCGCCGTATGCGTGAAAATGAGGAGAAAACCTATGAGTGCAGCAGGAGTTGTTGGCGCGGTTGCAAGCGTCATTCTCGTAATCGGCGGCGTCGTTGGGTGCGCTGCCTACTATCCGCAATACGACATCTACGTGAAAGAGTCGGCGGGCCGCGCTCAGCTTGCCGAGGTTGAAAGCAACCGACGCATTCGGGTTCTGGAGGCGCAAGCTGCACTGGATGCTGCCGATCTCACCAGTCAGGCTGAAGTCGCCCGCTCGCGTGGCGTGGCCGAGGCCAACGCCATCATTGCCGATAGCCTCGGCGGCGCGGAAGGCTACCTGCGCTGGCGCTATATCGAAATGCTGGAAAACACCAGTCAGGGCGGCCGCAACGTTATTTACGTTCCGACCGAGGCGAACCTGCCAATCCTTGAGGCCGGACAGCGCCAGTCGCTCAACTAGCCTGCCGCCCGCCTAGCCACCACAACTGCCCGCTCTGCCTACCCAGCAGGGCGGGATACCAAGAGGAGAAATGCGAATGGCTTTGTCTTTGGCTAGCCTCACCACCACCAGATCCAACAACCCGCCGCGCACCGTGATTTACGGCGTCGACGGCGTGGGCAAAACCAGCCTGGCCGCCGAGTTCCCCGGGCCGGTGATCTACCTGCCGACGGAAGGCGAGACGCCGCCCAGCGACGTAGAGCTGACCACGCCGGGCGTTGTGGAATCCTTCCACGGGCTGCTCGACATCTTCGGCGAGCTGCTGACCGAGGAGCATGACTTCCGCACAGTCGTTGTCGACAGCTTGGACGGGTTGGAGCCCTTAATCTGGAAGGCAACATGCGCTCGCCTCGGCGTGGAGTCGATTGAGGCCGTTGGGTATGGTCGCGGGTACATCGAGGCTGATGCAGAATGGACCGAGTACCTGCAGGCCGTTTCTGCGCTTTCGCGGGCTGGAATCTATGTGGTCCAGCTCGCGCACCCCGAGATTATTAGGTTCGATAGCCCGACCTCGGATCCCTATTCCCGCTACACGATCAAGTTGCACAGGCGGGCGAATGCTCTCGTGCGGGAGCAGGCGGACATCGTCGCGTTCGTCAACTACCGCATTTCCTTGAAAGAGAAAGAGGTCGGCTTCAACAAGAAGGTCTCCCGCGCCGAGGGTGGCAATGAGCGGCTTGTTCACCTCAACGAGAAACCCGGCTTTGTAGCGAAGAATCGCCACTCCATGCCCGATAGCATTCCATTTAAAAAAGGGCAGGGCTTTGCGGAACTGGCGAAGTTCTTGCCGGGCGGCGAGAGAGTAGCGGCATAGTCGTGGCAGCCGAAAACGGCCAGCGGCTTCCTCGATCACGCGCGGAAGCCAAGGCGCAGGGGTCCAAGCACTATTTCACAGGAAGGCCCTGCAAGAACGGACACATCGACAAGCGCAACACACATCAGGGCGGGTGTCATGCTTGCTTTCGAATGAGAGCCAAGAAACGTCGCGAAGAAAAGCCGGATGAGGTTCGAGAGACGAGGCGCCTGTATCGCCTGAAAAACATTGAGAAAGAAAGGGAGAGGGACCGCGAAAGATCGCGGGCGCGATATGCCGAAGACCCTGACTTTCACCGCGCATACAACAAGGCATGGCGAGAAGCGAATGCCGAATCCGAGCGGGAGAGGGGTAAAGCAAAGTACCGGCGCGCAATGGAGGAAGACCCAGAGCGCGTTAGGGAGTCTGGCAGAAGGCGGGATGAGCGTAGGCGCTCTACTCCAAAGGGTCGACTTGAGAACTCCATTTCTGTTGGCGTGCACCGCGGGATTACGAAAGGCGCAAAAGCATCACGGCGGACATTCGATATTCTTGGATACAGCGTCGATGAACTAATGGCCCATCTGGAAAAGCTATTTCAGCCTGGGATGTCTTGGGAGAACTACGGGCGCGGTGGCTGGCATATCGACCACAAAGTACCTTTGTCGGCCCACAATTATAACTGTCCAGATGACTTGGACTTCAAGCGTGCATGGTCGCTCTCGAACCTCCAGCCTCTATGGGAGGCCGAAAACATGACCAAGGGCGCGACAACCACCGGGGAGTTCCAGCCCTCACTGGCCTTCGGCGCAGCGAACGACAACGACAAAGCCGATGATGAGGCGGCGTGACCGCCTCTCACATCACCACCACCACACCACCACAACATAGGAGTTTTGCATGGCCAGACTTGGTCAGCGTTTCGACGCGACTCAACATGACACCGAGCAGCGGCCCGACTACGAGGAACTGCCCAACGGCATCTATCGCCTCGAAGTCACCGAAGCGGACGTCGCCCCCACGAAGGCAGGCAACGGGACGATCCTCAAGACCGTCAACAAAGTGCTTGAGCCCGAGGAATATGAGGGTCGGCTGATCTTCAACAATTACAACCTGGAAAACGCGAATCCCACTGCCCAAGAGATTGGACAGCGCCAATTTGCGAGCCTCTGCCGCGCCCTTGAACTCGACGGCGTCGAGGACACCGATGAACTTCTGTTCAAGGGCTTCACGGTGAAAATCGGCTTGGGCAAGCCGTCGAAGGACGGCCAGTACCCCGCCCGTGCCGAGATCAAGGCCTACTACTTCCCGGACCAAGGCAACGTGCCCGTCCCCGCAATCGACGCCAACCAGCCCGCACGCCCGGCGAACGATAACCAGCGAGCAGCGGCCAACGACAACGCCCGGCCTGCCGCGCAAGCGCAGGCAGGTGGGACCAAAAAGCGCCCTTGGGGGTAAGCAGTACGCACACGGCCTAGCACCAGCCGGGGCGGCCACCAATCGCCCCGGCCTACCACCAGAGGAGAAAATCAGATGGCACTCAGAGTAGAGAAGGCCCACCTAGTCGCTGCGCTCACGCAGGCGACCAAAGCGGTGGAAACACGCAACACCGTTCCGATTTTGGCGAACGTTCTTTTGAGCGCTGACGCCAGCAAACTGACGGTCCGCGCCACAGATACAGACGTTGAAATCACCACTTCGGTTCCAGCCGACGGCGCACTCGACACCACAACCGCACCAGCGCGCACGCTGCTCGATATCGCCAAGCGGATGCCCAATGGCGCCGAAATCTCGCTGGCGCTGGACGGTGGCATTCTGACCGTTTCCCATGGCCGCAGCCGGTTCAAGGTTGCCACGCTGCCGGTTGAAGACTTCCCGACCATGACCCAGCCGGCGTACCCGGTGGGCCTAGCCATAGACTTGGCCGCGCTGCTCGCGCCGGTCGCTTTTGCCATGTCGACCGAAGAGACGCGCTTCTATCTCAACGGCGTGTACCTGCACTCTGTCCACGGCCGGCTGCGCGCGGTGGCGACCGACGGACACCGGCTGGCGGCAGTGTATGGGCCTGACCTTGACCTGCCCGAGGGCATCATCATTCCGCGCAAGACGGTCGGCATGATCCCGTCGGGCGAAATTGAGGTCGATATCGGGCCGGGCCGCATCCGGTTCACCGCTGGCGATACGGTGATTGTATCCAAGCTGGTCGAAGGTACGTTCCCCGATTACGAGCGTGTCATCCCCAAGAACAACGACCGGCCGGTGACACTGGACCGTGCCCTTATGTCGGCTGCCGTCGAGCGGGTCGGTGTGTTCGCCAGCGAGCGGGGAGGCAAGGCCGTGAAGCTCGAAGTCGCTCCGGGCGGCGTGACGTTTACTGTCAACGGTGAGGGCGGGCAGGCGAGTGACGAACTGGCTGCCGACTACACCGGTGAGCCTTTCGATATTGGCTACAACGCCAGCTATCTCACCGAAATGCTGCGCTCCGTCGAGGGCGGCAAGGTGACGTTTGAAATCAGCGATAGCAGCAGCCCGGCGAGGATTGTCGGCGCGAACGATAACTGGTGCGGCGTCCTGATGCCGATGAGGGTGTAGGGGGCGAGAGATGGGATACGTACGCGTAGAAATCGACACCGACGACGTGCTGGATGAATTGAGCGACGGCGAGTTGCTTGCAGAGGTACGGGCTCGCAAAATTGGGCTCCCCGATGACGCCCAGACCGCCGTCCGCACCGCCATCGCGCAGATACGGCGCGGCGATTTGGCCGATGCTGTGACCACGCTGGAACGTGAGTTCTTTCCGAAGTGGGCGTCGGTGTTTGAAAGCCGTGCTGCCTATGAGGCGGCGACCAACCCGCATGTGCAGCCGCTCAAGGGGCAGGGGCCTATGGGCGACTATTTCGCCAAGGCACTGGGTGCCAGCATCGCTGCGGCGGGTATGGCGAGTGAAGCGGGGTGCGGGAGGGGCGAGCCTGTTGGGGAGGCGGAGTGATGGCTAAGCACAAGTGTGAAAATAGGTTCGGCGGTGATGGCGCTCGTGGCGGTTCGTTCTTTGAGATCGAAAGCCCGAACTACGAGCATGGAACCGCAACACTTCGCGTCGGCCATTCGTGCATCATCGTGCACGATGCTGAAATTCCGATCACATGGCTTGCCGAATTGGTCGCCATAGCAACGGAGCACAAGGAAGGCATCGCGGGATTTCTCAAAGAGCACCAGTGGAGCGGCGAGAGCTATGCGCTTATGTGCGATCCGGGAGGAGTATGATGAAAACCAAGCAGGAACGCATCCGCGAACTGCGGGAGGCGGGCAAGGGGCTTCTGGAAGCCAAGCGCATCGTCGAGGACCAAGACTTGAACCGCGAAATTCTCGAGGCCCAGAACGTCGAAGACCTCAAGGGTATTCTGTGGTCGTTGGTGGCTCGCCAATAATGGCCCCGCTTCCCCGCCCCCAAGCCAGCACCGTCTCGGCCATCTACCGCGCGTATGAAGCGGCGAACGAGCACTATGACTCGCTCGGCATCTCGGTCGGCGAAATCGGCAACGAATGCGACCGCGCCCTTTGGTACAATCTGCGGTGGGCGAGCCAGCCCGAAGCCATCACGGGCCGCACGCTGTCGATCTTCCGCACCGGTGACCGGTGGGAGGAGGTGCTGGTTGACGATCTGGAGCGCATCGGCGTCGAAGTCTGGGGGCAGCAGGACCGCATCCGGCTCGCCGGTGGCCATATCCGCGGTAAATGCGACGGCAAGGCTATCGGCCTGCCCGAGGCCCCGAAGACCGAACACCTGTGCGAGTTCAAGTCCAGCAACGACGCGGGCTTCAAACAGATCGTGAAGCATGGGTGCAAGAAAGCAAAGCCCTTGCACTTTGGGCAAGTCCAGATCGGGATGCATGCTTTTGGGCTGACCCGCGCGCTTTACCTGGTGGTGAACAAAAACGACGACAGCCGGTACGCGGAGCGCATCGAGTACGACGCCGAATACTGCTTGCGAGCCATCGCCAAAGTCGAGCGGCTGATGCGGCTGCACGAGCCGCCCAGCCGGATAAGTGACAACCCCGAGTTCTTCGGCTGCCGGTTCTGCCGTCACAAAGCGGTTTGCCATGAAGGAGCGTTCCCGCGTGTCAGTTGTCGGAGTTGTTTGCATAGCACGCCGGAAATGGGCGGCGATGCTCATTGGTCGTGTGCGCGCTGGTCAAAGCCATTGTCGGTGGATGAACAGCGGCGGGCGTGTGGTGCTCATTTATTTCTCCCGGGGATGGTGCCGGGGGAGATGCTGGAAGCGGACGAGGAGGCGGAGACGGTTCGGTATAGGCTTAGGAATGGCGAGACGTGGGTGGATGGTCAGACGCACATTTCTTCCAAGTGATCTAGTTCCGATTTTGCAGCGACCATAAGGCGTTTAGCTTCTGCCTTCATCAAGCCGAATTGAGACTGCAGTGACAATTTTTGGCTGCCTTCACCGGCCACATATACTTCAATTTCCTTTCCATTATTGAAGTGGTCAATAGAGAGTTGCAGTTTCTCAAGTTGGTACTTTATAGGGGCGTGCAGGTAAGGTTCGTAATCTGAAAGTAGTTTGGCGGGGTTAGAGAGAATCATTGGCTTTCCGTCATTCTTATAAACACCGTTAGTGACCGCGAATCTCCATTCGTAGTCGAGTAGGCTCTTTCCAAGTTGAAAAGCGTAATTATTTGCGCGCTGCTCATGACGAAGAGTGAATTTCTTATTTGATGAGTGATGCTTGCGCTGAAGTTCGATTTGTCGAGAAATCATTATAACACTTGCCACGGCAGCCCCGGTTGCAAGCGCTCCTGCTATTAATGTTTGAAAACGCTCCACGAAAGAAAACGCGACGATCAGTGGAGTTAGGCTCGATGAATTCGCGCCGACGGCAATACCACTGCCTACCAACATAAGCGCGGCCAAAACGAACGCTAAAGCGAAAACCACTAGACGCAGCGACATCACCCCCCCCCGACCACCCAAGCTTCCCGGCTGCCACCAACAGCCGAGAATACCAAGAGGAGTAGATATGACAACGCCCTCAGTGCGCCCCGCATCATTCGACCGCCTATTGCTCGACCACATGGACGCGCTGCGGCGCCGCGTGTGGCGATTGACCCGCCATGGCGCCGAGGAGGTGGTCGCTGACACAGTTGAACTGGCGCTCCGCCGGTGGGCGAACTTCGACCCCGAGAAAGGCACGTTTTATCGCTGGCTGGTTTGGCAGGCGCGCGACGCTGCACGCAACTATCGCAAGGTCACGGAGAAGGTATGGGAGATGGAGCAGCAAGAAGAACTGCCATCGGGCAGGGTCGAGCCGGCGCAGCCTGACCACGCGCAGCTTTCAGCGGTGTTAGCTCACCTGTCCGGCGTCAAGGACGGCGATGTGCTGCTGCGGCGGGCCATGGGCGACACGCACCAGGAGATTGCAAACGATCGGGGCGTCTCGCGTTCGCGGATCCAGCAGCTTGAAAAGGAAGCGCGAGGGAAGCTGGTGCGGAGGGCGGCGTGATGGGGGCGAAGGAGACGAGGCACTGGACAGAGATATACGGACCGCATCCAGCCACAGCAGCTGACGCCAAAAGGCTCGGAACTCGATACTACTTGAATTGGCGCCCGTGCAATCGCGGGCACGTTAGCGTCAGATACTACCACGGAGGCTGCGTGGCTTGCCACGCGGAGCACCGCGAATCCAACCGAGAAAAGAACCGCGCCGCATCTAAGAAGTGGCGGGAAGAAAATCCAGACAAGTGCAAACAGTATCACGACGAGGCCCGCGAGAGGGGCTACCACAAAGAGTATTACGCAAGAACCCGCGAGAGGCAGATCGCGAGCGCGATGGAGTGGAACGCAAATAATCCTGAAAAGCACGCACAATCTGTTCGCAAGTATCACGAGACACACAGGGATGAACTGCTCGAGAAAGCCCGTGAACGATACAGAGAAAACCGCGAGGAAATTCTGGAGAAAGACAGGGCCTATCGTCGTGAAAACCGGGAGAAACTTCGAGAAAGCACGCGGCGGTGGAGGGAGGAAAATCCAGAGCAAGCGCGCATAACTGATCGAAACAATAAACTAAGGCGGCGCGGAGCGGTGGGAAGTCATACGCTTGCAGACATTGATCGACTTCGGGCTTTGCAGCGCCATCGGTGCGCAGAATGTGGCACTGATACGCGCAGTGCCGGGTATCATGTAGATCATGTCGTTCCGCTTGCCCTTGGCGGCACAAATTGGCCGAACAACCTCCAGATTTTGTGCCCCAAATGCAACCTGGAGAAGCACGCAACTGATCCAATTAAATTTGCGCAAAGGAAAGGAAGGTTGCTGTGACTCTCGTTCTCCGCCCCTATCAGGAAGAAGCAGTCCAGGCGGTGTTCGACTACTGGGCGTCCGAGCCCGGGAACCCGCTCGTGGACCTGGCCACGGGGCTTGGCAAGAGCGCGGTGCTATCTGAGATCATCAAGCGGCTGCTTTCCGGCTGGCCGGACATGCGTGTTCTTGTCGTCACGCATGTGGCCGAACTGATCGAGCAGAGCTATCTGGAGTTGCTCGGCATGTGGCCGTTCGCGCCGGCGGGTATCTATTCCGCGGGCCTGGGGCGGCGTGATCGTCACGCACAGGTCTTGTTCTGCGGTATCCAGACTGTTTGGGACAAGGTCGGGGCCCTTACGGCCAATGGCGCGTTCGACGTCATGTTGGTGGACGAGGCGCACCTAATTCCGGCCAAGACAGAGACCATGTACGGCCAGTTTATCAAAGGGCTGCGCGAACAAAACCCGGACATGAAGCTGTTGGGGCTTACGGCGACGCCATTCCGCTTGGATAGCGGCAGGCTAGACGAAGGCGAAGACCGGCTGTTCGATAAGGTTGTATACGAATACGGCATCGGCCCCGGCGTGCGCGACGGCTATCTTGCCCCGCTGTCCAGCAAGCCAACTGCGACGGGCTTTGACATGGCCGGCGTGGGGCGGCTGGGAGGCGACTACAAGCAGGGCGCCATGCAGCGCGCAGTGGACCGCGAGGAGGTTACGGCAGCGGCGGTGGACGAAATCGTCGCTAAGGGCACCGACCGAAAGTCCTGGCTTATCTTCGGGGCAGGCGTCGACCACGCGCTGCATATCCGCGACGAAATCCGCAAGCGGGGTGTGTCGTGCGAGACGATAACCGGAACAACGCCGCCCGAGGAACGCAGGCGCATCATCGAGGATTTCAAGGCTTATCGACTGCGGGCGATCACCAACAATTCAGTGTTGACGACGGGCTTCAATCATAAGGGTGTCGACCTAATCGCATTCATGAGGCCCACTTTGTCAGCCGCTTTGTATTTGCAAATGGCTGGGCGCGGGGTGCGCGTACTGTATGCGCCGGGAATGCCGCTGGAAACCACCGAGCAGCGACTGGAGGCTATTGCGGCTGGCCCAAAGCCAAACTGCCTTGTGCTCGATTTCGCTGGGCTGGTCGAGAAGCACGGCCCAGTGGATATGGTCGAGCCTAAGAAGCCCGGCAAGGGTGACGGGGACGCGCCTGTAAAAATCTGCCCGACCTGCGAGGAAATCCTGCATGCATCGGTGCGTGTGTGCACCTGCTGCGGTTACGAATTTCCGCCAAGCGAGGAGCCTAAGCATGCCGCCCGCGCCTCCGACGCCCCAATCCTCTCCACCACCGAGCCCGTATGGCGCGGAGTGACCGGGCGGACGTTCCGAAAGCACGCCGGAAAGGCAGGCCCGTGTGTGCGCATTGACTACCAGCTTGGGCTAACCGTTCAGAAGGATTTCGTCGGCCCGGAGGGTGCCGGTTTTTTCAAGCAAAAGTCTGACCGGTTTTGGCGCACTCACGGCGGGGATCTCCCATTTCCGTTGACGGTCGACGAGTTTCTGGACCGGGCCGACGAGCTCGTAATCACCACGGAGATCAGCGTCGTAAAAAAAGGGAAGTTTTGGAACGTTGAGTATTGGCGCGCGGGCGCGTCGCCAAGCAATGACGCAATACGCGAGCCAGCAAACGACAACGAGCGCGAGCGGCTTTCCGCGCTGGTCGCAGGGGAGGACTTCATCCCGTTCTGACAGACCGTGCTAAACGGCCGGTTGCATCGCAACTAACCACCACCACACTCGCCGCACTACCAATGCGGTGGGTTACCACAGAGGAGAAAAGCAAATGAGCGCAACCAACCCTGCGCGCCAAGGGCAGCTAGTTCTGAAAGACGCTGACCTGCGCGACTACCTCGCGCTGACCGCTTCTGACGACGAGCTCTTTCGTTTTCGAGATTTTCAAGTACCGCCAATCGGCGGGCCTAGGCGTGCAAAATATACCATCGAGCAGGCACGGTATCGTTTTGCCGACGCCATGCTCGCGGCCCGCGCATCTTAAACAAACCGCATAACCACCAACTATGCGCCACCAAGAGGAGAAAAACATGACGGCAAAAACAAACACCACACCAACGGCACCAGCCAATGACAACGCATTCCTCGCCCGCGACGTGCAGGAGTTCACCCTGCACCTTGAGGCGGTTCAGCGTGACTTCCCGGAACTAGCCGACGATTCTGACCTCGCCGCCGACACGTTCGAAGGCATGGGGTTCAACGACTTGTTGGCCCGGCTCTTGGGTGGCGCCCAAGACGCCAAGCACTTCAGCGCCGCGATTGCTGACCGTATAGGTGAACTGCGGCAGCGGCAGGAGCGGTTCAGCCGTAAGCAGGACGCCATGCGGGCTTTGATGTTCCGGCTGATGACCGCGGCGGGGCAGCAGCGCGTGCAGTTGCCGGAAGGCACGTTGTCCGTGTCAAAAGGGCGGGACTCCGTGCTGATCACCGACGAAACCCGGTTGCCGAAGTGGGCGATGCGGGTAGTGAAAAGCCCCGACAAGACCGCTATCGGCGAGCGCCTGAAGGCAGGCAAGAAGGTGGCCGGCGCCGAGATGAAGCCGGGCGAGCCTGGCCTGACGGTGCGGGTGGCTTAGGCCTTTGGATAGGTGGCTTGTGCGGCGTCGAAAGCAGCGATGAATTTGGCCGCTTCTTCAATGTCGCACAGCCACACGCCTTCCTCGTAGGGGTTCCGGCCCCCGAAGCCGAAACGTTCGGCGATTGCCGGATTGAAGCCATAGCTAGTTTTCTCGTCGGGATCGCGTCCCTTCGACTTGCTTATCGCGCGCGCAACAAACTCGATGCGCTCGACATCGTACGTCATGTGTTGGTCTCCATGCAGGTCAGCACCATAGCATACACACCACAGCCGGCCACCAACCGGCTGTGGATTACCAGGAGAAGTAGATATGAACCCGCTACCCAGCGGCCCATTTGGTGCCGTGCTCGCGGACCCGCCGTGGGGATTCACGACCTACAGCAAGAAGAACCTCGCCCCGGCGCGCGGTGTCCAGCCCTATGATGTCATGTCGCTGACCGACATCAAGGCGCTGCCAGTCGGCGACGTCGCGTCCGAAGATTGCCTGCTGTTCATGTGGACTGTTTCCCACCTGCAGGCCGCTGCCATCGACGTCGGCCGAACTTGGGGCTTCGAGCCTGTGTCAATCGCCTTTGTCTGGGATAAGGGGCGCATGGGCATGGGCTACTGGACCCGGCAGGAAGTGGAAATCTGCCACCTGTTCAAACGCGGCAAGCCTCGGCGGCTTAGCAAGGGCGTGCGCTCCGTAATTCGCGCTCCTCGCCGCGAACATTCCCGCAAGCCCGACGAGCAATATCAGCGCATCGAGGCGCTAGTCGCTGGGCCGTATCTGGAGCTGTTCGCCCGGCAGGCCCGGCCCGGTTGGGCGGCGTGGGGGAATGAGGTCGGGAAATTTCCAGCTGCGGCGAATGATAATTTGTTCGGGAGGGATGCGGCATGACTGAATTAATCAGCCTTCCGTTGCCCGTTCGCAATTTACTTGGGTCTGGGAGAATGATCATCCCAATTAAAGAAACCCTTGAGCGCGCCTAGCGCCCTTGGGCTAACGCCAAGGTAATTCAGGTTGGAGCGGAGGACGCCGGGGCGAAGGTCATTTCTGTCTCGGAAGTTGAACCTGCCGTCAGCGTCAATGTTTTCTTCGATAATATAAAGAATTGTCGTCATTGCGTAGCATTGCGCAGCCATATCCCGGCTTCGCGTTTCTATGATTGCCCGCTTATTAGGGAGGGACGCATCTAGAGCTGCTAAGTCATGCTTGCGCTCAATCAAGGCATCTCGCGCATCTCGGATATAAGCGTGCGCAACCGTGGCGAGTTGAGTGTCGATCTTCGAAAGCGTGGCAATAAGGCCGATTGTGAATGTGAAGTCCAAATCGTGCTCGTAGACAGTCTTCCGTTGCAAGGCGACAGCTGCCTGCGTGAAGCGAGCGGCGACTACTGCGCAAGCGCTAACGGCCTCTTCTCTCGCCCTTCGACGCGCTTCCTCGTTCTGGGCTTCTGCGGTGATTTTCGCAGCACTGACTACAAAAAAACCGGCTCCCAGCGCAAACAACCCGGCCAAAAGCGTCTGATACTCCCGAACCCAGCCAAGCGAAACCAGCCGTTCCAACCAGTGTATCAGCCCATCATTGCAGGCCCGATCGAATAGATCGAAGCACCCCGTCCGTCGATACCAAAAGACGACATAGAGCAGCGCCCATAGCGCGACGACGCCTCCGCCGAATACGGCGAGCCCCCTAAGCCAGTTTTTCATTCAGCCCCCAATTCAAAACAGGAGGCAGCATGACATCGAACTATTGCCACGCCAATGGGCGGCCGGCATGACCCAAGCCGCCCCGTTCCAGCCAACCGTCGACCCCGCAACCCGCTTCCCGACCACCTGCTACGCCTGCGCCCGGCACGCCCACGGCGCGGGCATAGGCAACCCCCAGCAAGACCCACGCTATCTCTGCGGAGAATGTCTGCTCATGCTCGACACCATCAAATCCATCCGCGTGTGGTCGCCGTTGGAGCGCGCCGCCGTCAGCCGGGCCGTGGATGCGGTCACGCCGTTTGTGCACCGGTTCGGCTCCGACTTGGCCGAGTGGGAGGAGGAGAACGCCGAGGAGTTCATCCGCGCGATTTGGGGCGCCTGCGCCGATGGGCTGCGGGCGGTTATTCGGGAGAGGGAGATTCCGTTTTGACGCGGGCGGCGAATGACAATCAACTCTCAATCGACTTTGAGCCGTTGCGCGTTCTGATCGGTTGTGAATGCTCCGGCATCGTACGGCGGGCATTCGATGCGCTGGGACACGACGTGTGGTCTATCGACATCAAGCCGGCCGAGGACCGCACCAACCGGCACATCGTCGGCGACATTCGCAACCACCTGAACGACGGCTGGGATTTGCTGGCCGTCATGCATCCTCCGTGCACGCGGCTCACAAATAGTGGGGTGCGCTGGCTATCGGCGCCGCCACCGGGACGCACGCTTGAGGAGATGTGGGCCGAACTCGAGGAGGGCTGCGCATTGTTTTCCGATTGCTGGAACGCGCCTATCCCTCGCATCGCCATCGAGAACCCCGTGATGCACAAGCACGCCAAGGCGCGCATTCGCAACTTTGAGCCGGCCGCGCAAAGCGTCCAGCCTTGGCAGTTCGGGACCGATCCGGACGGCCCGGACAACGTAAAAAAGCGTACCTGCTTTTGGCTGAAGGGCCTGCCGAAGCTCACCCCGACAGGCACGCTGGATGGGTCCACAGCTCGAGACGAAATTCATAAGGCCAGTCCCGGTCCGGACCGCGCAGCCCGCAGAAGTCGGTTCTTTCCGGGGATTGCTGCAGCCATGGCCGACCAGTGGGGCGGCCACGCATTGGCAGACATCACCACACACCGCGAGGCAGCATGACACTACCAACCACGCCACACGCCTACGCCTCAACCGGTTGGCCGGTATTTCCGTGCCGCCCCGGCGAGGAAACGCACCCCGAAACCGGCGAAATACTCACACCCAAGTCACCATACACGACGCGCGGATTCCGCAGCGCCAG
The DNA here is from genome assembly GCF_035555455.1 of Pelagibacterium sp. Taxonomy (GTDB): domain Bacteria; phylum Pseudomonadota; class Alphaproteobacteria; order Rhizobiales; family Devosiaceae; genus Pelagibacterium. The sequence goes on from NZ_DATMGM010000066.1 coordinate 134,860, forward strand.
CCGTATGCCGCGCATTATCGATCGCTGGTGGGCTGATCATCCCGACGCAATGATCGGCATCCCCACCGGTGAGCCCACCGGCGTGTGGGTGCTCGACGTCGACGTTACTGACGGCAAGCAGGGCGAGGCTACCTTGGCGGCTTTGGTGGCCACAAACGGCCCGTTGCCCGTCACGCGCGAAGCCCGCACTGCATCGGGCGGCCGGCACATCTATTTCCAGCACCACCCCGGCGTCCGCAACCGCGGCTCGCTTGGGCCGGGCCTCGACGTGCGTGGCGACGGTGGCTTTGTTATTGCACCGGGCAGCCAGCTTGCCGACGGTCGCGCATATGAGTGGCTGAATGACGAGCAACCGGCTCCGGCGCCGCAGTGGTTGCTGGACCTTGTCTTGCCATCGGCCGTCACTACCCCCGCCCAGCCATTCAGCTACCAGCCGGGCCAGAACGAGCCGTACGTCGAGCGCGCCGTTGAGGCCGAGCTTTCGGCACTGGCTGCAACACCAAGCGGTGGGCGCGGGCAGGCCGTGAACCGCAGCGCCTACAGTCTGGGCACCCTTGTCGGTGCCGGTGCCTTGTCACGCGCGGATGCCGAACAGGGGCTGTGGCAGGCTGCCGTCGCATGTGGCGTGGTTGCCAAGGACGGGGAGGCGGAGATTCACCGAAAAATCAAGCGGGGGCTCGACGCTGGCATGCAGCAGCCGCGCCACATACCGGAGCGAGAGGAGGAAGACCTAGAGCGCTGGATGCCGCACAAGCTGTTGGCGAAGTTGCAGGCCAAAGCACAACAGGTGCAGGCGGCCAAGGAACCGGCCGGCAAGCCAGCCGCAACCGGCGTAGAGCCGCAGCCAGAGCCGGATAACAGCGGCAGCAAACCGGCCAGCACCCCGCCACCTGCACCAGCCACCGACGACCTCCCCGTCAAAATCACCCCGTTCCAATGGACTGACCCGCAGCTATTGCCGCGGCGGGAGTTTGTCTATGGCACGCACCTGGTGCGCAAATACGTGTCAGTTACGGTCTCGCCGGGCGGCATCGGCAAGACCAGTCTTACCATTGCGGAGGCCCTAGCGATGGTGTCCGGTCGCCCTCTTTTGGGCACCAAGCCGCCGCGCAGGCTCAATGTGTGGTTGTTCAACGCCGAGGACCCGCGCGATGAAATGGACCGGCGCATCATGGCGGCCGCGGTGCACTATAAGCTCAAGCCCCGTGATCTTGATGGCCTGTTTCTCGACTCCGGGCGCGAGCAATCTATCATCGTGGCGCACGAAGACAAGCGCAGTGGAACGGTCATTCAGTGGCCGATCGTCGATGCTGTGATCGAGCATATCAAGAGCAACAAAATCGACGTAATGGTCATCGACCCGTTCGTGTCGACGCACGGTGTCAGCGAGAACGACAACGGTGCGATCGACAAGGTGGCCAAGCTGTGGGCCAAAATCGCCGACGTCACCAACTGCGCGATTGAAGTCGTGCACCACGTCCGCAAGTCTGACGGGCGCGACGTGACAGTCGAGGATAGCCGGGGCGCTGTATCCCTCCTGGCGGCAGCCCGATCGGCTCGTGTGCTCAACCGCATGTCAGACGAACAAGCGTCGGCGGCTGGCTTATCGCCCACCGAGCGCTTTAGCTATTTCTCGGTCACTCGCGGCAAGTCGAACCTGTCGGCGATGTCAGGCGACCTGGAATGGCGTCGTTTGCAAAGCGTGCCGCTTGGGAACGGGGCGGGCCTTACCAAGCCACAGGACCATGCGGGCGTGGTGACGGAGTGGCAGTGGCCGGGAAAGGCGGATCTGGTCGACAGCGTCAGCTCGGACAAGCTGCGGCGCATCTGCACAGAAATCGATATGGCGGACTACCGCGAGAACGAGCAGGCCAAGGATTGGGTCGGGCAGGTTGTAGCGTACGTCCTTGGGCTGGACGCCTCGGATCGAGCCGAAAAACGCCGCATCAAAAGCATGGTCACGGCATGGATCGAAGACGGCACTTTCAAGATTGTCGAGGGCCGCGATCCAGTCCGCCGGACGGCCAAGAAGTTCGTCAAGTCGGCTCAATTCAGCGAGTAAAAATCACCGCACCACCACCGAGTGCACCACCTGTTTTTGAGGTGGTGCGGTGGTGCGCACCACCATGATTTTTGTGGTGGTGCACGGTGGAGCGGGAGACACCCCGAACACCTGCACCACCACCACCCCTATAGAGGGTGGGTGGGTGGTGGGTGTGCAGCGCACCACCGGGAAGAAAAGAGGTGGTGCAGCACAAAGAGGAAAAAGTGCACCACCATGAGGTGGAGCAGTTTTGGAAGGAGCACCCCATGCCATCAGTCCGCACCCTCAAAAACGGAACCCGTGTCATCCGGGCGGCGAATGAGAACTCGATACAGGAATGGCGTATCCAAGCCGAGGCGGTTCGTCGGTTAAAGCTCGTGCCCGGATACGGTGACGAGGCTGGCCCTGATGTGACGTTCACGTTGGCTGGCGACTTCAACGCGGCTCGCCGCAGTAGGCAGGAGGCGGTGAAAGCAAAAGCCACCGGCATCGCGGCCGGGGAGCCCGACCTGCGCATCTACGGTCAGGGCGGTCGGTTGCTGCTGATCGAGTTGAAGGGGCCGAAGACGCCGGTGAGTGCCGACCAACGCAAGCGGCATGCATTGTTGATCGGATTAGGACACCGTGTCGAGATTGTCCGCGGTAAGACGATTGAGCAAGGCGCCAGCGATGTAGTTGAGCTGGTGCGTGGGTGGTTGGCCGCTGCGCAACGAAAAGTGGCTTAGAAACTGAATGCCATTGCTATTACTCGCCACAAGCTGTAATGTCCTGTTACGTTTTCAGCCGTCTTTGGCTTTCTGATCACCGGCTTGTCCGGATTGCTTAGTCACCCCTCGATTATTGCGAACGTGCCGAACTGCGCTGTGCAGGGCGGATAACTGCTCGCGTTTATCATTCGAGCAATCCAAAGGACTATCCCATGATTAATGGCACCATTAAGTTTTTCAACGCCACCAAAGGCTTTGGCTTTATCACCCCTGAAAATGGCGGTCAGGACCACTTCGTCCACATCTCCGCTGTTCAGAACTCTGGGCTTGACGGGCTCTACGAGAACGACAAGGTCACGTACGACGTTGAGACCGGTCGCGACGGTCGCGAATCCGCGATCAACCTTAAGATGGCAAGCTGATTCAGTGGGCCGCGCTTATGTGCGGCCCTCTCCCCCACAGGAGAATACATGACCAGCACTTTACGTGCCGTTGCCGAAGCCCAGTTCGCTACAATCACTCGGCGTGAAGAAGACGCGGTAGACGAGAAGGGTACGCAACTTCAAATTACACGGGAAAAGACTGCGCGCCTGAAGGCGCTGCGCCTTTCCACGGCAGCCGGACGGGCAAACACAATTTCCCTGCCGCGCAAGGTGTAGCCACTACCGTCAGCGACAAACATGCCAACCCGCCGGTTCGCCTGCGGGTTTTTTCTTGTCATTTCCTCGCTATTTTGCCTTCCAAGCACTACATTTAGAACAGCCGCACCAAAGCGACAGTGTGAAGATACCCCGTGGCCTTAAGCTGGGCAGTGCCCATTCCCGTTCACACCGGAGGAGGTCGCGATGACACCCACCAAAAGCTCTCGTCGCTCGCTTGCCGAGCAACTCTCATTCGTGCTTGCCTATCGCAATCGCCCGGAACATGCCGAGCCCGTTCAGTCCAATTGGTCGACAGTTCCGGCAAACGACAACTTCGACCCCGAAGAGGTCGCTGACTACGGCTTTGAGCGCAACCTTCTGATTACGCCATCCGTCCAGGAAATCATGCGGCATGTGAAGCGAGGACCTGTTCAACGAAACCACAAGGGCCAGATCACAGCAATCGGCCGCCTGACTTTCAGCGATGGCACACAGACGGAAAAAGCTTATCGACGGAATACAGCAGGCCGAGTTGAGGAATACGACCGTCTAATGCCTGCAGGAGCAATGCTGCGCACCGCGGAGCGCTTGCAGGCGCAAGCAGGCGGGGCCGGCTATTCGGAGGCACAGCGGGAAGCCAGCAATGCCTTCTTTGCTGATGCCTTGGCCACCGAACCGGCTCGCCACATTAAGGGGAGAAGGCGCCGCCGAGAGCCCGAGGACAGGGATTTGACGGCGGCTGAATCGCGAGCATTGATTGCCGAGGCAGTCGCCAACACCCCTATTATGCCAGCCATCAAACATTACCCTCCAGGCCTGCCTTGCGGCGGGGTCCGCGTATCAGAAAGCTTCATCGGTATGCAGAAGGGGCGCAAAGGTGAGACCGGCTCGGTTGCGTGGGAGGACGTCGCGCATCGGGTGGAGAACGTCCGTGTGTGGCGGAGAGTCCGGAAGGCGCTGCGTGAAAAGGACCGTAAGGCGCTGGATGCTGCCATGACGGCGCGAACGCTGGCCGACATTGGCGAGGCGGTTGGGCAGGAGCGTGAATACGCGCGGCGCAAGGGCGGCAAGCGGGCATTGATGGCGGCAAATGACAACCTTGCAGCCGCAATCAAGAAATTTGTCGCTTAGGGTCCATAAACCGCGATCTCACTCACAGTATGGTGAAGGGGTTGAAACACCCCGCACCGTTTCGTCGCGAGAAAATACGTCGACGGACCCGGCGCCATGTGGCGGGCTTGGTGGCAACACCAACAGGCGCCACCGCTGAGTGACCGGGTAACTATTGGGCGCTGATGTGGCGAACAGTCACGCAGGCAATACGCGTACCGTATGGGCGCGCGCTCATTTCGAACCGAAGCCAGCCCCCTGCCGTATAGAACGACGCGCAGACATAGGGACTGCAGCCCTCGCGCTGGCTTCGTCCAATCCACGCATTGGCGCTGTTCTCCTCCTGCGGCCTTTTGCGTGTGCCCGGCAGTGAGCGACCGGAAACGGTATCGCTCCTGTCGGGCGAGTATTCCCTGGCGGGCCAACATGGCAGCGCATGGCCATGCCGCGACGTGCCCTTGCACACTCCATGCGCCGCGCAGGCGGGAGCCGCTGCCGCGTAAGAGCAGCGCCGGTAGCTGGCAACCGGCAATGAATTCGCCCGAATGGGCAACAGAATTGGCAGGCGGCGCTGAAAGCAGAAGCGCCACCACATTGACCCGCATGAGGTCCGCCCACTTCGCGCTTGGGAGACAGGACAATGCGGCGAGTGGTGTCAAGTATCGGTAAGCCCGACGCGAACAGCCGGAGTAGCGCCCGGCCCTGCCAACACTCAATACCGGGTAACCGGGCCGCTGGGTTGATCGCCAGCGAGCGGCCGCGTGAAGGGCTCTGCGCTTTGTGCGCCATTCCCTACCGGCCTTCTTATTCAGCCAGTCTGGCGCAATGGTAGCGCTGCTCTTTTGTAGTGAGAAGGTTGGGGGTTCAAATCCTGCGGCTGGCACCAGTTTCGCGGGTACAAGCCCTGGTGGGCTGATCGGCCTCATAAGCCGACGCATGGTCAGTTCAATTCTGACACCCGCTACCACCCCGACTCAGCTATACGGCTTTCATGCCTACAGAATTCAAACAGTCCGGCCCGCCCATTCAGCGCGGCAATGAATCCGTAACGCCAATGGCGCCGATATATTCCTGTGAGGGCTGCGGCTTTAAAGGCGCAGCTTTCGGGCAGAAGCACGGCGATGGCGTTCTGAGCTATTGCGGCTGGCGCAACGGCGGCCCCGTGTGTGTGGGCAAAGGGCGGGCCGATTAGCCCGCCACTCGATTAGGCTACGTCTCCTTTGGAGAGCCAATCGTTTCGCACAGCCCTGAAGCCGATCGAGCTTCTGCTAGTTTCCAATAGCCCCGACTTTCGGGCGGCATCGCACGCTCGGGCTCGCACGGACGCTGCGCCTATCCAGCCATCCAGTGAGTCCTCGCAAAGCTGTTTCAAGGCCTCGAGTTCCGGGTCGTTTTCGGGCCAGAACAGATCGAGATACTCCGACAGCTCCCAGACGCTATCGGCAACAAATGTGCCCGAAACAGGCAACTTGAGCAAAAGCGGATTAGAAAAAGGCCTGTGGCTCATCTCATCCTCTTGTTCTTGATTTTTTGAGATCGACGAGGAACCCTCGCCGGTATTGGATTTAGGCGGGCTCATAGCGTTTTCAAGAGCCTCTCATGGCATCCGAAAGCGGGTGAATTATGGCGCTGCTGCGGCATCGCAGCGCAATCCAAGGCTCGCTTCGGCGGGCCTTTTTCTTTGGAGGAGAGAGCACATGACGACCGAACTTCTGCGAGACCATGCAGGCGCACTTCACCTCTACAGCGATGGTCGCCCTGTCGCTGGCGCGGTTGTGACTGGCGTTGGTGCAGACCAGCACACCGGCGAGTTGCAGGCGATCATCACGCTGCCGCTATCCAAGGCCGTAATGGGGGAAACCCGCAACGTCATTCCGTTCGTTCGCCCCGAGACCAAAGCAGCATGACCCGCGAAGGTTGGGGCCGTGAGGGCTTTGGTGGCTGACCAACGCTCCGACGCTGCCCGCGCTTATCGACGGCTGTATTCCACAGCCCGGTGGCGCCGGCTGCGAGAGCATCAGCTGTCGCTCCACCCGCTGTGCGCGTGGTGCCAGGAGATGGACATCATCGAACCCGCGACCGAGGTTCACCACTCCGATGGTGGTCACAAGGGCGATATCCAGAAGTTCTGGGAAGGTCCGTTCATCTCGACTTGCAAGCCCTGCCACGCGTCTCGCGGGCAGCGGGAGGACCTCGGCCAGACGGTCGTGACGTTCGGGCCGGACGGGTGGCCTTTGGAATAATATTCCAAACAGGTCCGGGGGGGATTCAAATGTTGCCGACCGGGGGCTTTGGTTGCCGGCTGGGGGCACAACGCTTCATAAACCGCAACAAAAAACCGATTCAGATCGGGACGATTTTCCAAGGATATAGCTATGACCGCCCGCGGCAGAAAGTCTGCGGCGAGCAAGGAAGTGTCTACCGCGCAACTGCCGGGACAGCGTCCTGCTGCGCCGCGAGGTTTGACCAAATTCCAGAAAGCTGAGTGGGAAGCGATCGTCGGCCGGATGCCTGCTGACTGGTTCACCCGTGAGACGCACGGCCTGCTAGTGCAGTACGTCCGGCACGCCGAGAACGCCGACAAGCTGGCCGGTGTGCTGGACAAGTTCCCGGTTGAGCAGCTGGCCATAGAAGACGGCGCCGAGCGCTTCGACAAGTTGACCAAAATGGCTGAGCGGGAAGGGCGCGCAATGTCGTCGCTGGCGACGCGCATGAGGCTGACGCAGCAATCCCGGTACAACGCCAAGAACGCGAGCACAGGGGCTGACAAGGCGGGCAGCGCGGCCAAGAAGCCCTGGGAGGATTGATGGGGAGCCCGGAGACTCGCGCCGAGCGCAACATTCGCTGGTGCGAGGAGCATCTGCGCATCCCGGAAGGAAGGTTCGTTGGGCAGCCGCTGAAGATGGCGGAGTTCATGAAGGACGACTTCCGCGCCATTTACGACAATCCAAACGGAACACGGCGGGCAATTATCTCTCGGGGCCGCAAGAACGCCAAGACCACCGAGAGCGCGATGATCCTGTTGCTGCACCTGTGCGGTCCGGAGGTGCGCCACAACAGCCAGCTGTTCAGCGCCGCGCAGTCGCGCGAGCAGGCGTCGCTTCTGTTCGCGCTCGCCGCGAAGATGGTGCGCATGTCTCCGACGCTGGTGCAGTACGTCGTCATTCGGGACACGGCCAAGCAGTTGTTCTGCGCGGAACTTGGAACGCTCTATCGGGCGCTATCGGCAGAGGCGTCGACCGCGTTTGGCTTGAGCCCCATCCTGACAATCCACGACGAGCTGGGCCAGGTTAAGGGGCCGCGATCCGCGCTGTATGAGGCGCTTGAGACGGCAACGGCCGCCCAAGAGGAGCCGCTGTCGATTATCATCTCGACACAGGCCCCGACCGACGCGGACTTGCTATCGGTCCTGATTGACGACGCCAAGACCGGGGCTGACCCGCGAACGGTGCTGCGCTTCCAAACAGCGCCGGATGAGGTCGAGACCTTTTCGGTCGACGCCATACGGGCAGCTAACCCAGCGTTTGACGTGTTCATGAACCAGCAAGAAGTGCTGGCGATGGCCGAAGACGCCAAGCGCATGCCGTCGCGACAGGCCGAGTTTGAGAACCTCGTTCTGAACAGGCGCGTCGAGGTCAATAGCCCGTTCATGCCGCGTGCGGTGTGGGAGGCCTGTGGCGGGGAGCCCAACCGGGACTTCTCGGGCAGGCCAGTCTATGGCGGGCTGGACTTGTCCGAAACCACTGACCTGACTGCGCTGGTGCTTATCGCGCCGGGCGAGGATGGAGTGTGGGACGTTCGGCCGACGTTCTGGCTACCCGGCGAGGGTCTGCTGGAGCGGTCGCGGTCCGACCGGGTGCCGTATGACGTTTGGGCTGCGGACGGGAAGCTGCAGACGGTGCCGGGCGCGCGCAGCATCGAATACGACTACATCGCCGAGCATCTGCGCGGCGTCTTCGATGACATGGACGTGCAGAAGATCGCTTTCGACCGGTACAACTTCCGGCATCTTCGGCCATGTCTGCTGCGGGCGGGTTTCACCGAAGACGAAATCGACGAGCGGTTCATGGAGTTCGGGCAGGGCTTCGTCTCTATGTCGCCCGCGCTACGGCAGCTTGAGAGCTGGGCCGTAAACGAAAAGCTGCGCCACGGCGGACACCCGGTCCTGAATATGTGCGCTGCCAATGCGGTGGCCAAGATGGACGACGCCGGCAACCGCAAGCTGACGAAATCGCAAAGCCGGGGCCGTATCGACGGCATGGTGAGTTTGGCGATGGCGTGCGGTGCGGCGAGTGAATACGTCGAGGTCGCCAGTAGCAACATCGGTGACTTCGTCGACAACATGACATTCTATACCTGGTAGGGGCGCTATGGGCTTCATTGATAAGTGGGTTGGTCGGGTTATCCGGCTGACCGACGGCGCCTTTTGGAAGGGCTTTTTCGGCTTCGGGACAACGAGCGGCGAGAAAGTCACGTACGAAACTGCGCTGCAATCGGAGGCGGTGTGGGCTTGCACCACGCTTATTTCTGATACCGTGGGAACGTTGTCATGCGTCGTGTACGGCGCTGATGGCGTAACAGAGGATCGGGACAGCCCACTCTTCGAACTGCTGCACTACTTGCCGAACATGGACGACACGGCCCCGGATTTCTGGTCGCAGGTCGCCCTGTGCGTCTGTCTTGATGGAAACTTTTTCGCGGAAATAAAGCGAAACGGCAGCGGCGCGATTGTGGCGCTCAACCCGCACGCGCCGCTTGCCGTCGACGTGCAGCGTAACAGCCGCAACGAGCGTGTTTACGAGGTTACCGAGGACGGCGGAACGAAGCGTCGCATTAGCGAAAAGAACATGTTTCATGTCCGGGGCAAAACGCTACCGGGGTGTGATCGTGGGCTCTCGCCAATCGAGTACGCCAAGAACACGGTTGGCAACGCGCTGGCCGGCGAGAAGGCCGTTGGCCGAATGATGAAAAGCGGGCTCATGGCATCGCTGATCGTCTCCAGCGACCAGATTCTGAATCCCGAGCAGCGCAAGCAGATCGGCGATGTGTTCGCTCAGTTCGCAGGTGCCGACAAGGCTGGTGGGGTATTGCCGCTTGAGGGCGGGATGAAGCCCTACCCGATGTCGATCAATCCGAAGGACGCGCAGCTACTTGAGAGCCGTCAGTACATCGTCGAGCAGATTTGCCGCGTGTATGGCATCCCGCCGGTGATGGTGGGTGGCAATAACGCCACTGCATGGGGCAGCGGGATTGAGCAGCTCATTCTGCAGTTCACCAAGACCTGCATGCGGCCAATGCTCAAGCGTATCGAGTACGCCATCTACCGCGATTTGTTGACGCCCGAGCAGCGCAAGACGGTCAAGGTCAAGTTCAACATGGAAGACCTGCTGCGTGGTGATAGCGCGGCGCGGGCAGAGTTCCTCACGAAGTTGGTCAACAGCGGGATTTACCACGTCGACGAAGCGCGGGCCTATGAAGGCAAGCCTCCGACTGCTGGCGGGGATAAGTCGATCGTCAACGGCACCATGCAGCGTCTCGACCAGATCGGCGTCGCCGCAAACCAGAACACCGCGGCGCCGGCTCCGGCGAGACCGGCGGCATAGTCCAAGGACACTCAATGAAATACCAACACGTTCTATCCGCCTTCGCGGCGGAGCCGTGGGCTATGGAGCGCTCAAAGGTGTCGGTTATTGCTGACTTCCTTGCGTTCAAGGCTGCCGGCGGCGCTGTCGCGGCCGATGAAATGGCTGCGCGGATTACCAAGAAACAGGACGGCGAGATCGCGCGGCGCGAAGGTGCCGTCGCGGTCATTCCGGTCTCTGGCGTCTTGGCCCCCAAGATGGACCTGATGACCGAGATTTCCGGCGGCACGTCGTACACAGCGCTACAGAAAGCGCTGCACGCGGCGCTTGCCGACCCGGATGTAAAGGCGGTCGTGCTCGACATCGATAGCCCCGGCGGAGCCGTGCCGGGGGCGCAAGAGCTTGGCGATGAAATCCGCGCGCTGCGTGGTGGCGATAAGCCAATCATCGCGCAGGTGAACCATTTGGCGGCAAGCGCAGCCTACTGGATAGCCAGCCAGGCCGACGAGATCGTAGTGTCTCCGAGCGCCCGCGCCGGCTCGATCGGCGTTTACACGGTGCACGAAGACATTTCCGTAGCGCTCGAAAAAGCCGGCGTGAAGCGGACCTATATCGCAGCCGGCGAGCACAAGGTCGAGGGCAACGAGACCGAGCCGCTGGGCGAAGATGCATTGGCGTTCATCGAGGAGCGCGTGGCGCGGTCATATGGCCGGTTCGTGCAGGCAGTGGCCGATGGGCGCGGTGTGACCGTGGCCAAGGTCGAAAAGGATTACGGCCAAGGTCGCGTGTTCTTCGCCGAGGAGCTTGTCGAGAAGGGCATGGCCGATCGTATCGGTACGCTCGCGCAGACGCTGGCGCGCTTTGGCGCCGACCAAACACCCGAGCCAGTCCGAAAGCTGCGCGCGGCTAACGGCCAGCGCGCTGAGGATGCAGAATACCTGCTCGCGGCCATGAGGGCTGGCGATCAGGTCACAATTCGCGAGTTCGAGAACGGCATCAGGGGACTGATGGGATTCTCGAAATCGGAGGCAGAGCGGGCAGCCCGGCTCTACTTCAAGATTGATCAGGGGGAACCTGATGAGGGCGAAGCAACATTGATGGCAGCCGTGAATGAAGCGCTGGCAGCCGCCGGCGACGCGCTCGCTATCGCACAGTCTTTTCCTAAATAGGATACCCGTACATGTCTGAAAATACCGCACTCGTCGAGAAGATCGGCGAGCTTGGCACCTCTTTGGCTGCCATCAAGGAAACCGTTGGCAATCTCGGAACAGAGTTCCAGGACAAGCTGGCCGCAAATGGCGAAGCTTCCACTGAGCTGACTGAGAAGGTCGACAAGGCGCTGTCCGAACTTGGTTCGGCGACCACACGCCTTGGCGAACTCGAAAAGCGCGCCGCGCGTGAGCGTGAAATTGGCGAGGAAGGCTTCAAGGGGCTCGGCGACTACCTCGTGGAGTCTGCCGCGTTCAAGGCGGCTGACCTCTCCGGCGCCTCTCGCGGCTCGATCCGCGTCAAGGCGGAACGCGCTGACATCACGTCGGCCGACACCACCGTTGGCGCTGGACGCTCGCAGGGAACGTCGCTGGTGCCGGGCCATCGTCTGGCTGGCATCATTGCCCCGCCCAATCGACAGATGACCATCCGGGACTTGCTGGCTCAGGGCGTGACCTCGTCGAACGTCATTGAGTACGTCAAGGAAACGGGCTTCACCAACGCCGCTGCGCCAGTCGCGGAGGGTGCGCTGAAGCCGAAGTCTGACCTGACCTTCAACATGGAAAGTGCGCCTGTTCGCACTCTGGCCCATATCTTCAAGATTTCGCGCCAGATGCTCGATGATGCGGTCGGCATTGCCAGCTACATCAACGCTCGCGGCACCTATGGCCTGAAGTACGTTGAAGAGGGCCAGATCCTCAATGGTGACGGCACTGGCCAGAACCTTGAGGGACTTGTTCCCCAGGCCACGGCCTTCGCTCCAGCGTTCGCGCCGACCGATGAGACGGCAATTGACCGTCTGCGTCTCGCGGTTCTTCAGGTTGCGCTTGCTGAGTATCCTGCAACTGGCTTTGTGCTCCACCCGACTGACTGGGCGCGCATTGAACTGACGAAGGATGCCGGTGGCAATTACATCGTTGGGAACGCGCAGCAGGGCATTCAGCCCACGTTGTGGAACCTGCCTGTCGTGGCCACTCAGGCGATGGCCGCCGGTGAGTTCCTCACGGGCGCGTTCAATCTCGGCGCGCAAATCTTCGACCGCATGGACGTTGAAGTCCTTCTCTCCACCGAGAACGAGGATGATTTCGTCAAGAACATGGCGACTATCCGCGTTGAGGAGCGTCTTGCACTGATCGTGCCGCGCCCTGAATCGTTCGTCACCGGCGACATTCTTCCTGCAACCGGCCCGTAATCCAAGAGCGGGCGGCTTCGGCCGCTCGCTCTCCCTTCAGGAGAGATTGCATGCGAGTTAGAGCACTCAAAACGATCAGGGGCGATTACGGCCTGCTGGTTCGCAATGCCGAAGACGATATCGACGACGCGGTGGCCAAGAAGCTGATTGCAGCCGGCTATGTGGTTGCGGTTGACAAGGTCGCTTCGGAAACGGACGCCTCCGAGACCGAGACCGAGACCGAGACCGAGACCGAGACCGTCGTGGAAGCCGCGGGCTCTCCGGCCAAGCCGAAGCGCACGCGGAAGGTGAAATAATGCCGACACCGCGAGACAGAGGTCGAAAGCGCAAGACGGCCAGCTATATCGGCGCGGGGATTATCGGTGGCGGTGCACCGCCGACGCCGGACCCGCTCGGAATAAGCGGGACGCCGGTAACGGCGGGCGTCGAAAACGAAGCATATGACGGGTTCGCGGTAACCGCCACGGGCGGTGTCGAGCCTTATGTCTATTCGCTGGTAGGAACGTGGCCTGCTGGAATCGCGGTCGACGCTGAGACCGGCGCTGTTTCCGGCACGCCGACCGACGCTGGTGAGTTCACCGACTTATCGGTTCGCGTAACCGATGGGGCCGAGGACACGGCGGATATGGAAGCATTCGTGCTGACCATTGTGCCTGACGGCGGGGGCGACTGATGGCGCTCGTCGACCTTGCGCTCGCCAAGAAGCATCTGCGGGTCGACTGGGACGATGAGAATGGCGAAATCGCCGTTTATCTCGCCGCCGCCGAAACCACGGTGATCGAATATCTCGACCGCGCAGTTCTGGCGGAAGGCGAAAGCCTACCCGAAGATGACCCGCACGCCATGGTGATCACGCCGCCTATCGCTGCAGCGATCTTGCTGCTGACCGGTGAGTTGTACGAGCGCCGCGAGCCGCCGGAAAGCAACGCCGGTGAAGCGATGCTGTCGCCAGTCGTGCGACGGCTGTTGGCACCGTATCGGGTGTGGCGGACCATGCCGGAGGATTGCTGACATGCCCCGCGTTCGTTTCACCGCAGACATGGATTGGAGCCCCAAGCAGGGCGTGACAATCGCTTACCGCAAGGGCTGGTCCGGCATGGTGGTGACGCCATGCGCCGAAGCCGCTGTGGCGGCTGGCAAGGCTGTGCGTGTGGTCAAGGCGAAGGGGGTGGCCGATGGCAGCAGGCAAGCTGAACCGGCGGGTGCACGCTCAGAAGAGGGGTGACCTTTCGGATGGCTGGGGCGGCGTAACGCCCGGCGCTGGCGAGTTTGAAACCCAGTTCACTGTAGCGGCCGAGTTCCGCCCCATGCGAGGCGGGGAGGCCGTCATTGCTGCGCGCCTAACCGGCAAGCAGCCCTATGTCGTGCGGGTGCGCAATGCAGCCACCACACGGGCCATCAGGCACGACTGGCGGCTGGTCGACGCTCGGACCAATGAAGTGCTGGAGCTGCGCTCACCGGTGCACGATCCTGACGGCAAGCGCGCTTGGCTAGAATTCGTGGTGGAGGCTGAAACACCGAATGGCTGATCCTACATTCGCCGTGCAGTTCGCCATCATGGGGCTGATACGAACCAGTATCACCGAAATTGGCCAGCGAGTGCACGATTACGTGCCACAGACTTCCGCGTTCCCATACATATCGGTTTCGGTGCCCTCGTCGGTGCCGATTGATGAGGCGTGCTGGGACCGTTCGGAGGTCATGCTTCAACTCGACGTGTGGTCGAACACGCCGTCCTCGAACGAGGTAAAATCCATTGCCCCGAAGGTACGCGATCTGCTGCACGAAACTGACATTTCGGTGGCTGGTTTCGTCGTCGATCGTGCGCGAGTCGATGGTATTTTCTACAGCCGGGAAGACAACACCGAACTGCATCGGGCCCGCATCATGGTGACGGTAGAAGCGCAGCCCGCTTAACCGCACCCCCACACACAGACAGAAACATGTGGCCGCCTTCGGGTGGCCTTTTCTTTTATGGAGGCCGCATTGGCGACCACGAAGAAGCTTCTTATCCAGTTCGGCGATGGGGATGATCCCGAAGTTTTCGCCTACAATTGCACGATCAATACGTCCCAGGACTTTACGATTGAAGGCACGACCGTAGATGCGACCGAGCCCAACTGTGAAAATCCTGATGCTCCGGCTTGGGTACTGCGCTCCATCGATACGCTTTCGGCCGGCATTAACGGCGCCGGCACTATGGATCCATTGAGTTTCGGAGTGCTCCGCGATCACATGCTTTCCGGCGAACCGTTTAACGTGCGTGTTATGCTCGACCTAACATCGCAGGCCGGCGGTGGGTATTTTGAAGGTCGGTACGTCATGACCTCACTTGGCGTCGCCAAGGAGGGTAAGGGTTATGTGTCGGCCACGGTGGCGCTCCAGTCCGATGGCGAGATCGCTTGGGTGGCGGCAGAGTAATGGGCGCATTCTATGAGGCTGAGCTGGGCGGGGAAAACCGCCGCTTTAGGCTGGCAATTGGCGAACTTCGTGAGTTGCAGGAAAAATGCGATGCCGGCCCGGCCACAATTCTCGCCCGACTTGTCAGTTTTCAGCCGCAGGTCGCCGGGCGCGGCGAGCCCAACCCTGATGACTTCGGAGGTCCCGAAAGTGACGAGTTTCGGGCCGAACTCACTATCTATTCCATTCTCCGCTCAATTGGCGGGGACTGGCGCATCAACGATATTCGCGAGCCGATCCGGCTTGGTCTGATCGGCGGCGGCATGACCCCCAGCGAAGTTTCGGTGGTTCTGGCGCGCTATGTCGACCAGATTCACAAATACCCGCTCGTGGAATATAGGCCGCTCGCGGTGGAAATCCTGATGCACGCCATTATGCCGGAGCCTGATGACCCGGTGGGAAAGTCGGTGGCCGTGACGGAGACGACGCCGACAGCGGAAGCGACAGCAACGGCAAGTTGAAGTTCTCGGCCTTTTACGGCCTCGGCGGTGCGCTGCGATACACTCCGCAGGACGTGGACCGCATGACGCTCTGGGAGTTAACCGCGGCGGTTGATGGGTTTGTCGCCAGCAAGGGCGGCGAGCAGGAGCCTGACGCGCCCAGTTATGACGAGCACCTGGAGATGGTGGCGCGGGTTGTGGGGTAGGGTGTCAGCGGCTGCGCCGCGACACCTCTATCTCGATCAGAACGGCAGCAAACCCTACGAAAATCCCGCCACCTACGATCCCGATCGCCATGAGTATGAATTGAATATCAGATACTAAACGCCCGCTAACCCAGAAGGCGAAGGCCCAGCAGGCGATCGCGAATAGCATCATCAAATATTTCACTCGGTCCCCCGGGAGCTCCAATTGGCCCGCAAGTCGAAAGTCATGGGCGCTGCTGAACTCAGCAAGCGTCTGAAAGCTATTCCGGAAGAGGTACGCAAGGCAAGCTACGACGCCGCACTTCGGGCCGGGGAGCGAATTGCGCAGGACATGCGCGCGCTGGCACCAGTGAGCAAAGACGGGTCGCACGGTAAGCCACCGGGGACGCTACGGGACAGCATTACCGTCACCGAAGGCGGGAAGAAACCACCCTCCTACAGTCAAGGTGGCGCTGGGGCGATACCGGAAAATGCGGTGGCAGTAACGGCCGGAAACTCAGGGGCTCGGTACGCGCATCTGGTCGAGTTCGGAACGAGCAGGGCCGAAGCCCAGCCGTATTTTCTCCCCGCATGGCGAAGCAATCGAGGCAGAGCTCGGCGGTCCATAAACGCAGCTATCGGCCGAGCCATCAGGAAGGCTAGGTAATGACTGAATCTGCCCAAGATCGCCTTATCGTCATGCTCGAAGCTCGGATCACCGAGTTCGAGAGGCGAATGAACAGGGCGGACCGAACTATGCGCACGAACATGCGCAATGTCGAAAGCTACGCTGAGCGGATGCGTAAGCGAGTTGATATCAGCCTTTCCCGAGTCGGCTCCAATGCTTTCCGAGGGCTCATCGTTGGGGCTGCGGCTGCCTTGGCGCCTATACTGTCCATCGGTGCTGCCCTGCGGACGGCTCAATCGGCGTTGAATGACTTCGACAAGCTCGGAAATCGGGCAGTTATGCTCGGAACCAATGTTGAGGTGCTGCAGGAATTCCACTACGCCGCCGAACAGAGCGGCATGGCAGCCGACAACTTCGACATGGCCTTGCGGAGAATGACACGTCGGGCGGCTGAAGCGGCCCAGGGTACAGGTGCAGCAAAGGGAGCATTCAAGGAACTCGGTATCGAGCTTACCGACAACGAAGGGCGGCTGAAGGCAAATGACGACCTTCTGCGGGAGGTGGCCGACAGACTTCAGAGAGTGCCTGACCACGCAGACAAGCTCCGTTTAGCCTTCCAGATGTTCGACACGGACGGCGCGGGTATGGTGCGCGTATTGGCTGATGGCTCAGCGGGACTTGATGACTTTGGAGCCAAGGCACGCGCACTTGGCCTCGTCATCGACGAACACCTGATCGTCCGGGCGCAGGAAATGAAGGCTGAGTTTGACACTGCGACAACGGTATTGAACCGCCAATTTCAACAGGCTTTGATCGCGCTAGCCCCCTTCTTGGTCCAGACCGCTCAGCTTGCGTCCAACGTCGCACACGCCGTGCGCGATATCGGCGACGCACTCCAATATTGGTCAGGCAACCTCGGAAATGTCAGCAATACCAATCTAGATCATCTGCACCGCAATCTCGGTGCCGAACGAGTTCGAATTGAAGGTGAGATCCTTCAACTGGAAAGCCGGAAGCGCCAATTGAGCGAAAATGGCTTTGACCCGATGGGCTGGGGCGCGCGCGGTATTGATACCGATATTGCGACACGAGCACAGCGATTGGCTGAAATCGCTGCAGAAGAACAGCGCATCAACAATATTCTCGCTAACCGGCCGACGCTCAGCACCCCCGGCACTCCCGACATGTCCGGGCTGCTGGATGACATGGACATCGGCGGCTCCAAGAACAAAGCCGCCTCGGCTGCTATCAAGCAGGCGGAGGCGGTCCAGCGCGTCATAGACAGCCTGATCCACGAGCGCGAGCAGCTTGGACGCACCGCCGAGGAGCAAGAGCTTTACAATCAGCTCAAGTCGGCCGGGGTCGAGCTTGAAGGCGAGTATGGCCAGGCTATTGCGGCGGCCGTATCTGAGTTGCAGGCCAAGCGTAAGGAAATCGAGGCCAACGCCGAAGCAATGAAGCTGCTGGACGATGCGGCGAACAAGGCGCTCAACACCATCATTGACGGGTTTCTTGATGGCAAGGATGCGGGAGAGGTGTTCGGCAGTGTCCTGCGCGACATTGGGCGACAGCTCATAAGCATGGGTGTTTCGGGACTGTCGAGCGGGTTTGCCGGCCTCTTCAACCTCCCAGCATTCGCAAATGGAACGCGCAATGCTCCCGGAGGGCTAGCGCTCGTGGGCGAACGCGGCCCGGAAATCGTGAATATACCACGTGGATCGCAGGTGGTTCCGAGCGCTCGCTCGCTAGCGGCGCTGGGCGGAGCCGGAGCGGGTAGCGGCTTCACCTTCGCCCCCGTCATCGACGCTCGTGGCGCGGACGTCGCGGCGGTGGCCCGGCTAGAGCAGGTCGTGCAGCGGCAGCAGGCGGAGTTCGAGGGCCGGGTGAAGCAGATTGTCAAAGGCAGGGGGCATAAATGGCGCTAACCGAACCGCTCGACCTACTGACGGCCTTCCCCGGCTGGTGCACGTCGTTCGACCTCTACGCACGGCAGGAGCAATCCCGCCACGCGTCGGGGCGCACCCGCACCAAGGACTTCGGCCAGCCGCTATGGCGCGGGGCGTGGGTATCCCGCGCCATGCGCCCCAACCAGCTTGACCACTGGCGAGCCCGTATCGAGCAAGCCATGGTCAGCCAGATGACGTTTCAGGCGTGGCAGTCGAGCCGGTGCCGGCCAATCAAGCACCCCGGCGGCACGGCGCTGCCAACCGGGAAGCTTCACAGCATTGGCGCCGATGACAAGACGGTGCGCGTCAGCGATCTGCCGGGCATTTCGCTGTCGATAGGCGACATGCTGCGCATTGGCGGCGGGCTGTATCGCGTTCTCGAAGCGGTCAGCGGCAACCCGACAGGGTTCTTCACGGTCACGCCCCACCTGTGGCCTGGAACGGTCGCTGGGCAGGACGTGGTGATCGCCAAGCCGTGGGTCGCAATGACTGTTGATCCGGGCTCGCTGTCTGCCAGCGCTGACCCACGCACCGGGCGCGGCACGATCTCATTCACGGCTACAGAGGCGCGGTAACGCGCCATCGAGGTAGTATGAAAATCGTTTCACCAAACACGGCGGCCGCTCTTGCGGCTCGCCGACTGGCCCCGCGCGACTTCCTGACGATGACGGCGCGGGACCGCGCAACTGGTGCTCCCGTCACTGTGGGGTTTTGGTCGGACCTTGCGAGCGTCTCGGCGCTGGTCGTGGACCCGGACACTGGCGCGTCGATGCTGCGGGACTTCTATGGCGCTGGCTCGCTGATATCGATCAGCGATATCCCGGCGGTGGTCGGCGTATCGGTCCAGAGCGTCACCATTACGATGAGCCAGTTGCATGACCAGGTGCAGGACGCGATCCGGTTCTATGACATCAAGCAGGCTCGGGTTGAAGTTCATTCCGGGCTGCTGGACCCGGATAGCAAGAAGCTTGTTGACCCTGCGGAACCAATCTTTGTTGGCTTTGTCGACACGGTTGAGATACGCACGCCGCGCGAGAACGAAGAAGGCGCGGCGATATTGACTTGCACGAGCGGCACGCAAGAATTGCTTCGGTCCAACCCGGCTACCCGTAGCCACGAGGACCAACAGGTTCGCGCTGCGGGTGACGCGTTCTTCAAGGATGCGGCGGTGTGCGGCGAGTGGCGGCACAACTGGGGCGCTACAGGCAAGAACGCAAAGGTCGAGACCCGCAAGGGCCTGTTCGGGTGGAATAATTTCCTGGGATTCCTATGACCGTTCGATTTGCCGAGCCCGCCGACCGCTTCCAAATAGTGCGGCTGCTGCGCGATGCGCATTCAGCAGCCGCGTCCTCGCCGGTCCCGTTCAGCGCGCCACATGCCATGGCTTTGACCGATCGACATATTGCAGGCGGCGACCTTTTGGCGCTTGTGCTTGGCAATCCAGCCAAGGGGGTGTTGCTGGCCAGTGCCCAAGACCATCCGTTTGGCGGCGCAAAATACGCCATGGAAACTGCATGGTGGATTGCCCCAGACGCTCGGGGCCGGTCGGCAATGGCCATGCTCGCCGCTTATGAAGAGTGGGCGCGCGATCGGGGCTGTGCTTTCTGCCAGATGGCGGCGTTGGTGAGCTTCCCGCAGGCGGCTCGTCTTTATGAGCGGCGCGGCTACAGTCCTGTCGAAACCCACTTCATGAAGCCGCTCTAGCTCGGCTTAGCTCAACTCTCTCGTCGTCGTTTTTAGCCCGCGTCTAGCGGGCTTTTTTGTGCGCGCTTTCGGGCGCGCGGGGGTTCTTTCATGGCCTTTTTCAGCTCAATCGGCGCCGCCATATTCGGTGCCGGTACGTTTCTGGCCGGGCTGACGACCGCCGCCCTACAAGTTGCCACCGGTATTGCGGTCAGCCTTATCGGCAAGGCCATGCAGGGCGAGCCGGAAAAGCCCAAGTTCGGAGTGCAGGGCCAGCTGCAGGGCGGCGAAGACGTGCCGCGGTCCATCAACTTGGGCTGGAACTGCACTGCCGGGTCTCTCGTCTACCACAACAGCTGGGGCAAGGGCGACATCATGTCGACCCGGGTTATCGCGCTGGGCGACCTGCCTATCCGCTCGCTCCAGCAAGTGATTGTCGATGGCGCGCCATGCACGCTTGGGCCTTCGGAGACCGGTGCGGTCACGAGCATTTTTGACCTGCTTTACCCGGGGTTCAGCGGCCCGCAGCTGATTGGTCGGCCAGTGCTCGAATACCGCAAGGGCGGTCGAGACCACCTCTGGGTGCGCTTTTACGACGGCACACAGACAGTTGCCGACCCGCTGCTGACCAACCACGTTTCCAGCGCCGAGCGCCCCTATGGGCCAGACCGAGTGGGGTACGGCGTGCCCTATGTCGTTGTGACGGCGCTCGCGCCGGAGCGCAATGACGAGGGCGAAAAGCCGCTTTTCTCCGGCATTCCAAATCTGAAGTTCGCGACCAATGGCGTCCGCTGGTACAATCCGGCGCAGGACAGCACCAACGGCGGGTCCGGAACGCAGCGCTGGGATAATCCTGCGACGTGGGGCGGCAACGCCTATGACTTCAACCCAATCGTGCAGCTGTATAATGTGCTGCGCGGAATCCGTTACAACGGCCAGTGGCTCTACGGGGCGCAGGCCATTGCGCCGGTGCGTTTACCCGCCGCCAACTGGATCGCGGCCATCAATGCTGCTCAAGCCTCCATTGCTGGCCCGTCTGGCAATGAGCCGACCTACCGCGCCGGTGGCGAGGTGCAGGTCGGCGCGCAGGTGGCAACAACGGTCGAAGCTCTGCTGACCGCCGCCAACGCGCGGTTGGTCGAGGTCGGCGGCACCTACAAGGTATATGTCGGCCCGCCGGGCGCGCCGGTCATGGCGTTCACCGACGCCGATATTTTATCGACCGAAGAGCAGTCGTTCACGCCGTTCTTCTCATTGGCCGACACCGTGAACGGTGTGGACGCGACATATCCCAACCCTGCCGAGGGCTGGAACACCAAGAAGGCGCCGCCACTGCTGCGGCCCGATCTGGAAGTGTTGGACGGCAACCGCCGTTTGATGGCGTCCGTGTCGCTGGATCTGGTACCGTACCACGGGCAGGTGCAGCGGCTCATGAAGTGGGCGCTATCCGAGGCGCTGCGTGCGCGCAGGCACACGTTTGTGCTCGGCCCGGAATTCCGGGTGCTTGAGCCCGGCGATATCGTACGGTGGTCGTCAGCCCGAAACGGGTATGTCGACAAGCTCTTTCGCGTCGATGGGGCGGTGTACAAGTCCAATCTGGACATCATCGTCGACCTGACTGAGGTCGATCCGTCCGATTATGACTGGAACCAGGCCGCCGACTATACCCCGGTGTTCGACGGGCCTTTGCAGTTGGTCGGGCCACAGCCCATGCCGATGCAGGGCTGGCAGGTCTTTCCGGCTGAGATCAAGGACGAGAAGGGCGTCAGCCGCAGGCCGAGCATTGAGGTGCGGGCCGATAGCGGCGTGCCAGGCGTCGAGCGGGTTCGCGTGCAGGTTCGCGTAGGCGACGAGAGCGGGCCGCTGATGTTCGAAGCCGAAGTGCCCTACGGCGACCCGTGGCGGTGGGTGCTATATGGCCAGTTCACGCCGAACACGCCCTATGTCGTGCGCGGAATCTTCATCGGCCCGGAGTCGGCAGAGTGGTCCGGGTGGCTTGCTGTTACGACGCCGAACATCAAGTTTGGGCCAGATGATCTAACGCTCGACCTCACCAACATCGCCCGCGACGTGCTCGACCAGCTTGGTTTGAAGCCGCGCGAACTGATCGAACGGTTCAAGCAATTCGGAACGTTGCTTGAAGAGGTGGACCGGGAAAACTACACCAAGCGTGAAGCCCTGTTCCGCGAGATCAGCGTTGAACTGGA
This sequence comes from Pelagibacterium sp., assembly GCF_035555455.1. Classification (GTDB taxonomy): domain Bacteria; phylum Pseudomonadota; class Alphaproteobacteria; order Rhizobiales; family Devosiaceae; genus Pelagibacterium. The sequence goes on from NZ_DATMGM010000066.1 coordinate 156,894, forward strand.
AGGGCTGGAAGCCAGCTTCACCGAAGTGATCGAGGTCGCGCTAGGCCCGGGCGGCGCAATCGCGACGGCGCTCGAAAGCCTCTATGCGGCCATGGGCGGCAACACGGCTGAGGTCAATGTCCGGTGGGAGGCTGCGGCCGCTCCGTCTGGATACCGGGCTCGGTATGCCATTCAAGCAGCGGTCGACGATGGAGTCTTCCGAGCCGCGACAATGTTCCTCGACGTGCCCGAGGACCCCAATGAGGCGACCCGCATCGGTTTCATGGCCGACAATGTGGCGTTCTTTCTGGCCGATGGCACACCGGTGGCGCTGTTTGATGCCAATGGCGATTTCCGTAATCCGACCGGCACCGTCAGAATCTCGATGCTGCAAGACGGTGGCGGCGCTTTCAGCTTTGGGTAGATGATGGCAGTTCTTCGTGGTTTTCCAGCTGAGGGCATCGTTGCGTGTTTCGACGAGGCCCCCGGCGGCGGTGACTGGCGGGACATTAATGCGCCCCGCAACGCACCGGCCAAGAACCCCGGTGCCCATTTATCGGCGGTGCACTGGCATTCGGAGTTTTTCCAGTACGAACTGGCCATGCCGATCCAGACGGTGACGGTTAGTCATGCGGCTCTGGCGGGGCGCTCGATCTATTGGGGCTATAACCTCGTTTATGACGGCAACAATCCGGTCTCAACGATCGGGTATCTCGTGCCCGGACAGGTGGCGACGGCCTCGCATACCCTGGTCAGCCACGGGTTGGGCTATGTGCCGCTGGCGTTCGTTGCCTATGGCGGTCGCATGTTGATGCCTGGGGTGGCGGTGCAGACGGCCAGCGACGGCCGTAGCCGGTTCGTCTCCCCCTACATCACTTCCGGGGTCGTGGGGCTACGGGAGGTCTATAATTCCTCGTCGTCCGGGCTTGGCGCAGTCAGCCGGACATATCAGGTGATGGTGTTTCGGGTTCCGGTCGAGGACGCTCTGCTGCCACTGTTCGGCGGGGGCGGCGGCGAGGCGGTCGTCGGGCGCGGCAAAGTCCGCACCAGTCGTACTTATGCCCGCCATGCAGGCGGCGGCGCAACGCCGTTCAATATTGACCGAGGCCGCACTGTCGATCTCAACAATGGTCGGGTGCGGATTGCCACAGGCGGCACTGTCACAACAGAAGCGGGGTATGGCGGCGCATTCACGGCACCGCCCTTTGTGCCGGTGGGGGTGTAATGGGTAGGGTTCACAATGAGACGCCCGGCGTCATTACGGTCGAGGGAGACGGCGGTGAGATACGCTGGTCGTCCGAGTTCCCGCCGGTCAATTTGCTGCCGGAGGCCGATTGGATCGACACTAGCCTGAGCGTGGCGTTCCCGGATTTCTCCAAGTTCGTCAATTACAGTCACAACCGGTGGTATAACCCCCCATCCCAGCCTTGGCCGGGGACCGGTCCGTGGTATCCGAGCACGTCGCAGGACACCTGCGTCACCCTCACGATGATCGAGCCGGAGAACCGGGTTCTGGGACCGACGGTGATCGGCACCATTCCGGCAGGAGCCAATTACATCGACGTGCGGGTGCGGCTCAGCCGCACCAAAGCCCCGTATAACTTCCGCGACCAGGGCGTGCCGCCGCTGATCCCCAACGAGTGGGTGAGCCTGCCGGGCGGCTCGTGCCTCGTTGAGGCCACCGAGGTCTGGCGGCGGTCATTCGATATCGTTTTGTCGGGAAACGAAGTGCAGTTGATCCGGCGACAGTCAGTGATCGACCCGGGGCCACGTTCCAACTACGAAACGGGGAGCCCCCAGGACAATGGCCGTTTGCCTTTGTCGGGGGCGGGTGGCGATCCATGGGGGCTGAGCAGCTATCAGGGTTGGGGCTGGATCTCGGGCAACAACTTTGCCGGCTCCTACCGCAAGGGGCACCCGGCGGCGCTGATCCAGCACAAGCCGCCCAGCGCCAATGGCGGGCTGGGCGGGGACACGCCGCAATATGGCGGCAAGCACCCGCGCCGCTTCAACGCCTGCTCGATCAACAACAGCGCCCACGACTTTTCTTCAACCTATACCGGCCAGATCGTGATCCGGCCTGGCTACATCAGGACATAGACAGCCATGGCTTTAACAACTTGGTACTCCACCGGCACCGTGTCGGTGGAGGGCGGCAGCACGACCGTAACCGGCGCAAACCTGTTCTGGGGCGATGAGGCCATCATGCCCGGGGATCTGTTCTGCGATCCCGCCCAGCCGCTTGTGCCGCCCCAGCGGGTGCGGCAAGTAACGTCGGACAACGAGCTGGAGCTTTGGGCTCCGTGGCCGGGCACGACCATTGCCGATGCGCCTTACGAAATCCGCTATGTCGGTATCATCGAGCGTTCGACGGCGCAGACGCGGCGGGTGCTGGAACAACTGGGCGATGTGAAAGCCTATTTCGACATACAGGTCGGTACGCTTGCGGACCGGGATGCCTTCAACGCGCGCCCGGCGCGGTTCCGGGTGCTGGTCTCAGATATCGGCGATGGCCGCGCGGCGATCTATTCCAAGAACAGTTCGGCGGATGGGGACTGGTCAGAGCCAGCAATGTTCTCCGGCCCGGCGATTGAACTGGACGTCGCTTCGGTTGTTGACGCGCCGTTTGGCAGCGAACCTGACGTGACGCTGTCGCCGCGTCCGGGCGGATACGATATGAGCTTCATCATTCCGGAAGGCATGCGCCTGTTTCCCGGGGCCACCACCACGTTGCCGCCCGACCAGCCGGCGCAGGCCAATTTTGTCCCGGTGGAGGGCGGGTTCCGGCTTGATCTCGCGATCCCGCGCGGCCCGACGGGCGATATCGACGGGGTGACGCCGTTCTGGGTATCGCGGCTGGGGGCGGACGGCGATGCGGAGGCGGCGCGGCTTGGGCTAAATGCTCAGATTGCCGGGGACTATGAGCTGGCGCAACAGCCTGTGAGTCAATCCGATGCGGAGGCTGGGGTAATCGCCGAGATCCGTTCCTGGAGCCCCGAGCGGATTGCCCAGGCCATCGCTGCCCTGGCTCCAGCGGTTCCGGCTGACGTCTATCGGCGGGCCAATATCCTCGGGCCGGTCTCTCAGAACGGGGGTGTGCCAACCGGGGGCATCATCGAGCGGGGTGAAAATGCTAATGGCACGTATGTCCGGTGGGCAGACGGAACGCAGTTTTGTTGGGGGGAGGCTAGAATAGACCCGACGCCCAATGAGGTGTCGTCTGTGACTTGGATTTATCCAGCAGTGTTCGTTGGCACTCCCGGATGCCAAGTGACCACCTATGCGGCATCTGCTGTGGTCGTGCGACCAGCTATGGCCGCGTCTATGACCGAAACTCAGACAGACGTAAACATCATCCGAACAAATTCCACGCAAACAGGCGTCGGAATAATGGCCATGGGAAGGTGGTTCTAATGCATGTATCTTTCATTCCTCAGCGCCGCGACGACACGATAACGGTAGCCCGCCAAGGCGGCACTCTTACCATCAATGGCGATGCCTTCGACTTTTCCACGCTGCCAGATGGCGCGACGTTGCCGGCTACGGCGATCACCAGCAATTGGATAGTTGGAGCTGTCGCTCGCCTCGACGGTGTCCTCCACATCACCTTGCGTTGGCCGTACCAGAAGGCCGGACGCATTGATGCGCCAGATCCCATCGAGAGTCCTCCCGATGGCCTGATCGTTTTGCCCACGCTGATGGTGGATAATGATGATGATTGATTGGTCGCAGATGATAAGTGCTGAGGAAAAGGCCGTCGAAGCAGCTGCCCAAGCTCGACAGGCCGAGTTCCCCAACCTTGAGCCCGATCAGTTCTGGGGTGTGTTGCGGGCTACAGGCTATGAGCAGCCGCTACGGGCTTGGATCGACGCGATCGAGGACCCGGTGCAGCGTGGGTTCGTTTCAGCCAAGCTTGAGTTCGCCAAGCACTTCGAGCGCGATCATCCGCTGATCGAGGAGGCGCGACTGGCGCTCGATATCCCCGAGCTTGAGCTAGACGATCTTTGGAAGTATGGCGCTAGCTGAGCTGGTGAGCGATAATATACATATTATTATAGTATAAATTATCAAAGCCTAATTTTCTGAAAGTTTTCCCAAGAGTGACTAAGCTTAAACGTTATGGATCGCCTCTCCGCCCTTTAAATGCTCTTCGTTATTGACTCTAAAGTATGGTCGCCACATGCTTCGCTACCGGATAGGGAAGAACTGTTGCGTTTTATACTGGAGCGGCAAAATGAGAAAATTTCTTCGCACGTCAGTGGTCACGTTGCTGGCATCGTGCTGCCTTATTGGTCCAGCCATGGCCCTGGAGCTCAATTTGGGCATCGCAAAGGTGGGGGTTGATCTCAGAAACGGCGTAAAAGTCGATGCCAATGTCGGGGGCAGCCGAGGTGTCAATGTCGGTGCCGATGTCGGCCTCGGCGGCGATAAACTTGTCGGAGCGGACGTGGGGGCATCCATAGGCGGGAGCAATGGTATAAACGCCGATGTTGGGGCTGATGTCGGCGGACGGCGCGGCTTAGTCGATGCCAATGTGGATGCAAACGTCGGTGGTGATAGAGGTCTCAATGCAAACGTTGATGTTGGCGTAGGCAGGGGCTCGCTTGTCGACGTCGGTGTCGACGTGGGAATTGGCGGCGGAGGGACAGCTACTCCCGGAAATCCCGGCGGACCTGGCAGCCCCGGTGGGCCGGGAAATGGCGGAAATCCAGGCGGCGGATCAGACCGCCCCTCTACCGCTCGGCCTGGCGGCGTGTTGCCCGGCGGGCAATCTCTTACGACTGGCCGGGTCTCCTGCACCGTAGGTGAGCAGCAGCAGGTTCTGGCGGTGTTGGCCGCTGCTGACTATTCTAATAGCGCTGTTTCTGGGTGGAATGCTGTCACGGACGTCCAAGTGCTCACTCTTGTGGGTTGTCCGCAGCTAATACAGCAGCATTCGAATGGCCTGCTACACCAAGCAGCAGCTAGCAACAGCCTGATTACGTCAGCACTCAACAAGGCGGGCAAGCGGCCGAACCAAGTGGTATCGATCGTACGTTCTGGCTCCACGCTTCACGTATTCACGAGCTAAGTTGCTATCTCAAGGGCCCGGCCTGCCGGGCTCGCGCTACTTCACTGATCAATACTACTTTTGAGCAACTTGAAGCGAAGCCATTTCCGACGATTATCGAGAGGCAGCGTCATGCGTCCAGTCGACGCTGCGGAGGCTTGGACCCTAAGCCCCCTAGCATGGGTCCGAGCCTCGCTTGCTTCTGCTGTCTCTCTGAACTCCGCACCAAAATGCCGCCGACCTCGGGAGAAGTCGACGGCATCGTGTTGCCTGCCACATCAAGGGGACAAAGGAGAGGGGCAAGCTGTTGCGGCTGTTGGATTCGCGCTCATGTGGAGCCGCCCGCACATGGGATGCTTGAGCCTGCGAGCGGTGCCAATTGAGGGGCGAAGAATGTCCGCTCTTGTGAACGTGGCCATCTCGAAATGGTTGCAGCGAGCCTCCGGCAGATTTGGCTTCTTGCCACATTTCTAGTTTCGGGCATTATGAGCGGGCAGCGCCACGCGTCTTGCGGCGCTGCTGGGGTAGGGCCATATGCCCCTTGGCCTTCCTTATGACGCCCAACTGCCCCGCTGCCTACCTGCTCAGCGGGGCTTTTTCTTTTCGCCGCCGAAACGGCGTCACGGTTTCCGTCCGCGCTACAAACCTGTCCCGCCTTCGATGAATATCTGCAATAGCGAGTTCTTCCAGCCGTTCGAGAGCTATGTCCAAGAGGTATGCCAACTTTTTGTCGTGCCAAATCTCCCCACTCACCATGCCGCGAGCCTGCTCAACCTTGTCTTCTGCCATCATGTATACCGAAGTCATCACGCATCTCCTTACCACGACTTAGCGATTTAACCATTGGCAAAGCGCTCCGTTCCTGTCTGCGCCCGACGTATCTGGGAAGCGTGAACAGGTTCTGCTGGAAATCGGTCCAATTGTACTGATGGCGCTAACATGAGAGCTTTTCGTAAGAGCGCCGCTCCGAGTTGGAGGTCCGCCCCGGAACGGCGCCTGCTGCGCCTCCAGCTATGGAAGGGGCGAAGCGCGGCCCGCCCATGCTGGACGGAATTTGGCGCCTGATCAACAGCAATGGTCGTATGGAGCCAGTACACAGTCATTGTAGCCTTTTCTGCGTAATGGTCTCGATCATTGGGAGGGAACGTCTTCGGGGATCAGTCAATCTTACTCATAATGCGCTATGCCATGCCCTCGAAATAGGTATAACATCTTATGATGGGTCAAGGTTTCCTCTGTATCAACTATCCATCTGGCGGTTTCTTCGGAAATACTGTATCATATTGCAGTATACGGGTCCCGCAGGGGGTGGCTTGATTGCGCGATAGGCGCGTCGGCCACGGGTGAGCTGGGTGGCAATCGTGGACACAACTGAGGCGGGCGGCTTAGCATACGAGAGAGATGCGCCCGAAAGCCTGCTGGACAGTGAGCGCATGTTAGCGCTAGCCGCCCCCGAATTTAGGGCACTTAGCCATAAAGGCTCGCGCAAGGGCGTGCGTTTAGAGGCCATTTTCTGGAGCGCACTGGAAGTCGCCGCTGCCGATATCGGTATGTCGCGCAACGCCCTAGTCTTCAAGGTTCTGATGCTCGCCGGTTCTGACCAGTCGAATGCAACGTCTGTGCTTCGAACGTTCTTGATGGCTTATGCGATGCAGAGGCTGAAAGACGTCAGGGAGAATTAGCGATCTGACTAGTAGAGGTCATGATGTCAGCCAGGGCCTGATGGGGGAGCGGCAAAGAAGGCAGCTAGCCCCGGCTTGCGGCGAAGGTGGTCCTAAAAACTAAACACCACTCCGACCCTTGCTACGCGATCCTCTGTGCGAACAGCGGCGTTCCCCAGCAGCATCGAGAAATATTTCGGCTCCCCGAAATTCAGTTGCAGGACGTCGGCCGTGAGGCCGAGCGCTTCCGTTACTTGATATTTCGCCCCAATGCCGATCGCGGTGCCGACTATAAACTCGTCTTTTCGCGGTGCGCCGCGCGGGTGGAAATAGCCGCTTCCGAAGGCAACGCCAGCCGTGCCGTAAATCGAGAAGTCTTCGATCTGGAAGCCTGCTAGGGCGCGCACGGTGCCAAAGTGGTCGAGGCCGTCGATGCGGCCCCATGTCCTGTCTGAGCCAATATTTGACAGTTGGTAGTCGGCCTCGATCCCCAAAAGGATCGGGCTGGTCATTACCGTATAGCCAACCATACCGCCGATGAGCGTGCCGTTTGTCTCGGCCGTCCAGCCCGATCCGATGGCCTCCCGCTCGCCGTGGCCCGCGCCCAGAAGCACACCGGCATAGAAGTCGCCCTCCTGCGCCCCAGCAACGGTCGGCAAAGCGGCAAGCAGTGCCGCAATCACAATTGCTTTCATGATCTCCCCCTCTTTCTGGGCATGAAACGCAAAATGCCCGGCAAAGTCTAGACCGGCCCTAATAGGATTCCCTCCAATGACCCTCACTTACCGCGCCGCCCTTGAGGTGGCCGCGCACGAAGCGCTTGTGCGCCAAACCTATAAGGATAGCGTCGGGGTGCCGACCTGGTGCGTGGGTATGACCAACGCCACCGGGCACCGCGTTGAGCGCTATGTTGGCAACCCCGCGCCGCTCCAACACTGCATGAACGTGTTCGTGTGGGCGCTGCGGGCGTATGCTAAGCAGGTGGACGAGGCGTTCGCTGGCCACCGGCTGAACGAACACCAGTATGTTGCCGCCCTGTCGTTCCATTGGAACACCGGGAAGATCAAGCAGGCCGCGTGGGTGGAACATTGGAAGGCCGGCCGAGTTGCGCAAGCCCGGCAGGCGTTCATGAACTGGGTGACGCCCAAGGAAATCACCGTCCGCCGCCAAAAAGAGCGTGACCTGTTCTTTGACGGGAAGTGGACCGGCGACGGCACGATGACCGAATACACCCGCGTGCGTGCAAACATGACGCCGGACTGGTCTTCTGCTCGCCGGATATCCGTCGACAAGGAACTGCGTGCCGCGTTCGCGGGCAACCCGCCGGTGACTGTCGATCAACCAGCCCTGCCTGACAGCGTGGCACAAGCGCCGACGCTCACGCCGTCGGCGGTGAAGCCCGGTGTGCTTGTGCTGGTGGCCTTGGCTGTGGCGGCAGCTGGCGCATGGCTGCTGCGCCGCATACGCGGCCAGCGCAGCAATGAGCCGGTTGTACTGCCTGCCGATGACACGCCAGCCGACCAATAAGGAAATCCAAATGACCGTATTTATTCGTATCGGGCTGCGCTACGTCGCAGCCCTGCTGGTCGCGCGCGGCCTGCTCGATCCCGGCATGGGCGACATGCTGGCTAATGACCCCGACCTTCTGTCCGCGCTGCAAGTCCTTGCTGGTGTTGCCGCCGCGCTGGTGGCGGAAGGCTGGTACTGGCTGGCCAAGCGGCTGGGCTGGGCGACGTGATGCAGTGGCTGCTGAAGCTGCTCGCGGGCCCGGTGATCGACAAGTTCACCGGGCCGCTGCTCCGGGCCTATGAGGCCCAGCTGGCCGCCCAGAACGACACCGAGCGGCTGGAAGCCGAGCAGACGGCTCGCCGCATTGAAGCGGCGCGCGACATAGCGTTGGCCGAGACCCAACGAGCGCTGAGCGCCACGTCGGTAGGCCGCTGGCTTATCGTCGTGCCGTTCGGGATTTGGTGGGCCGCCATCTACCTGGTGCAGATTATCAACCCATGGTTCGGACTGTCGCTGGTGGTTGTCGCTGTGCCGCCCGCAATCCACGACATGGCGCTGGTTCTGGTACCGGCGATCGTTATTGCCGACGCCGGGGCGCTGGTGTTGCGCGGGAGGCGCGCATGACCATAACCTGGGAAGTCGTATCGGCGGTGCTGGTATTGCTGGGTGCAGTGTCGGGCGTTTGGTGGCGCGTGGAAGGCATGATCCGCCGCAACACGGATGATTTGGCGGCGCACCGCCTTCATATTGCCGAGGTATATGTCACGAAGGCTGGCATGACCGAGCAGACCGCACAGATCATGGCGGCCATCAACGGGGTGAGCGGGAAGCTAGACCACCTGACGGGTCGGATCGATGCGCTCTATAAGCCGGCGGCGCGCAGAAGTGGTGGCCAGTAGTGCGGCGCCCACTACATGTTGTGTTTTCGCTTGACATCCGCCGCGCAATCCTATATAAGCCTCCCATAAATTCCAAATGATTCCCATAGCCAGCCACGGTCGCAGCGCAAGCTGTGGGATGATTTTGCACATCTGAATGCACGTCCCCCGTTGGCTCCCGCCGGCGGGGGATTTTTTGTTTTGCATGCCGCGCTGACACCAAAGGCGCGGACGTACCAAGAGGAGTAGAGGATGACGGCAGAGGGCAAGCCCGACGCGCAGACAGTACGGCGCGTGCTGGAAATGATCCGCGAGCCAGCCGCAGGCGTCACGAGCGCCATGGCTGAGCACGCAGCGCAGGCGCGCAAGCGTAACGGGCACGGCGAGTATGGCTATCGCGACATGTGGCAGGCTGGTGTTGATTATCTAATCCGCAATGCGGGCGGGGTGGTGGCATGAGCCGGCCCGGGGATATCCCGCAGGACGTGTTGCAGCAGGCGCGAGCCGTGTTTGTTGCGATAAGCGGAATCGAAGACGCGGCTGATTTGCTTCGGGTGGCGTCGGGCGAGTTTGATGACGCGCCCATGCTTTCCATTGCGGCCCGCGCCATCCTTGCCGAGCGTGAGCGTTGCGCTAATATTGTAGACGAGGAGATTGAGCAGGCCCGCGAATTTGGGCCACATCACATTCCTGTCCTTTCGGCAGCCGCTCGCGCCATCCGCACCGGTGCCGCCCATGGCTAACCCCCGCCTTTCCGACGAAGACGCCATCGAAGCCGCAATCGCCTACCGCGCCTGCGGCGAGAACAAAACCGAAGCGGCCCGCACGCTTGGCCTGCCGAGACAGACGTTCACGAACCGCCTGAACCGCGCGGCGGAGCGGGGGTTGTTGGGCAACATGGAGACGTTGCCGGGTTACAGCATCCGCCAGATCACCGACACACCAAACGGGCAGTACGTCCAGCAGCGGAAAGAAGCTGGCCCAGAATGGGCGCCGACTGACGGTCTGACCATCAAAGGCAAGACAAGCCTGATCGACGCCGAAGGGCGCATTATTACCCAGCACGTGATGGAGCGGGCAGGGGCGGAAAGCCAGCGCGTAGCGCTTGAGGCAGCGGTCGAGGCGCTAAAGGAAACGCTGCCGCGCGTCGCTCCCGTGCCGTCGCACACAGCCGACACGATCTGGAACGACGACCTGCTTAACCAGTACACTGTCACCGACAACCACTTCGGCATGCTGGCGCACCGCGAGGAGACCGGCTCGGACTACGACCTGAAAATCGCCGAGCAGCTTTTCTTGGATTGGTTCTCGGCGGCAATCCGCACCAGCCCAGACGCGCACACCGGCCTATTGGCGCAGCTCGGCGACCTGATGCACCACGACAGCCTGGAATCCGTCACGCCAGCGCACAGGCACGTTCTCGACGCCGACAGCCGCTTGCACAAAGTCGTGCGAGCCGTGGTCCGGGCCTTGCGTCGCGTCATCGATATGATGCTCGCCAAGCATGAGCGCGTTCACGTCGTTATGGCGTCTGGTAATCACGACCCGGCTTCGTCGGTATGGATCCGCGAGCTACTGGCCACGCTCTACGAGAACGAACCGCGCATTACCGTCGATCGCAGCCCGGACCTCTATTATGCGTTCGAGTGGGGGCAGACCGGACTTTACTACCACCACATGCACAAGCGCGGCGTGAAAGACCTCGACCGCACATTCGCCGGGAAGTTCCGCGAAATGTTCGGGCGGTGCCAGTACAATTACGGCCATGGCGGGCATCTGCATTCCGACGCGGTGGTCGAGACAGCCCTGATGCACATCGAGCGCCACGAAACGCTTGCCGCCCCGGACGCCTACGCGAGTGGCGGCGGGTGGCTGTCTGGCCGGTCGGCCAAGGTCATTACGTACTCGAAGAAATACGGGGAGGTAGGGCGCTCGACCCTGCGACCAGAAATGGTCGCTGGGGCTTATCGGGCCGCGAACGATAATGAACCGGCGAGCGAGGGGAGGGTGGCTGCGTGAGCAAAGTCCGAAAATTGAACATTCACAACATCAAGAATCGCTTTCTGCGCGGGATAGTGATGTGGGCGGCGCTGCCGTTGGCACTGATTGTGTTGGTTGTCCCGCTTGTGCTGGCTGAATCGGCTTATGAAGCAGCGAGGGTTTTTGGTCAGCGTCTACGTGAAGTAGTGTGGCGCGACCTCATCAAATCGAACTTCCAGACATTGCTGTTTAGGAGGGTTGCAGCATGACCTCCCACAGAGAATCCCGCCGCTGGAAGCGCCTTTCGCGCACAGCCATCGGTAAGGTTCTGCGGCTGCGCGATAACGGCTGGCCGCGATACTCCGCGCCCAAACGCTCCGGGCGATGGTTCTGGGGAGCCGCCGCCTAACACCAAGTCGGGCCCACCAAGCCCGCGCTACCAAGAGGAGAAATACAGATGGAAAGATTGAAACCCATGATTTGGGCGGGATTCGGCGCGTGCGTTGCGTTGGCTTCCACTAGTATCGACAGCCCGGCGGGCGCCTTCTCGGCATTCTCGGCAATTGTGCTTGGAGTGATTGGGGCGGCAGCTGAGGTGCGCACATGACCGCCCAGCTTGTCGACATCGCCGCCCGCAAGTCGGTGGAGCGGGTGCCGACTGAGGCAGAATTATTGCGCGCGATCGAAGCATACGGCAACGCGCCGTTCACCGGCCAACTCTGGCTCGACATGGACGGCGTGTTGGCCGACTTCGACTCGGCCGCCTGTGCCGCGCTCGGAACCGACAACACGTACAAATGGGAGTGGGTCCACGGCACGAAAGCGTTCTGGGCCGGGCTGAATGCCAACCCGAATTTCTTCCTCGACCTGCCGCCGATGCGGGACGCTTGGTTCCTACTCGAAAGCGTGAGGCACCTCAATCCGAAGGTGCTTACCGCATTACCTAAGGCCGGGGCCGACGCGGTCGCGGTGCAGAAGCGGGAATGGATTGCACGTCACGTTGGTGATTTGGAGGTCGTGACCTGCTTGACGCACGAGAAGCCGGACTATTGCCAACCGGGTGACGTTCTTGTCGACGACCGGGCAGTCAACATGGCGGCGTGGGAGAAGAAGGGCGGCCAGTATGTGCTGCACACCGACGCGCTTTCGAGTGTGCGCGAATTGCGTGGAATGGGGGTGTTGTGATGGTGTTTCCTGGAACTGCTTATCTGCCAATGGCGCCCATCAATCTCAAGTGGAGCCACCATAAGCGCGAAGACTGGGGGCTAGGACCACTCGACTGGCCGCACCTTCGCCCCGCCAACGACAACCACGCTCAGGTCGCCACTTGGCCGAAAGTCGTGGCATTCACCGGCCTCGCTGGTGCCGGCAAGTCCACGGCGGCCGACATCCTCGTTCGGCGCGGTTACAGCCGCGTGAAGTTCGCGGGGCCGCTGAAAGCGATGATGCGGGCAATTGGGCTGACCGACGCCCACATCGAGGGCGACCTAAAGGAAATCCCGCACCCATGGTTGCAGGGGCAGACGCCGCGCCACGCGATGCAGACGCTTGGGACAGAATGGGGCAGGCGGTGTATCGGAGAGCAGCTTTGGACCGGGCTGTGGTGGAACGCTGCCCGCGACTGTGTTGAGCACGGTGGCCGCATCGTCACTGACGATTGCCGCTTCCAGAACGAGGCGGAAACCGTTCGCAGCTTGGGCGGCGTGGTTCTGCGGGTCGTTGGTCGTGGCGGCATTGCCGGGTCGCATAGCAGCGAGGCTATGGACTTTGATGCAGACGACATCATCGAAAACACCGGCTCGCTTGCCGACTTGGAAAGCAAGGTGCTGACGGCCATGGAGATGGCGGGGTGATGGACTGGAAAAGCTACACGTTTGGTGCGGTAAGTTTCTATCTGTTTTCCGCCGTGCTTTCCGGCATGGCCTTTGCGAAGTCTATGCCTGCGCTTAATTTGTTGGGGCAAGCGTATGTCGGCCTGACTTGGCCGGGCGCACTGTTATGCACGGCGACTATTGGCTGTGACGTGCTGCCACCTGTGGCGATCGCGCAGCACTTCTTTTCGTTCTAACCCACACACCGCCTCTTGCTCACGCAGGAGGCGGTTTCGCTGTTCTATAACACTTGCACGCCTGAACTGTACGGACCGGTCACCGGGAAGCCTTGTACAGTTTAGATGCGATTTCGTAGAATTCTTCGGGTGCGTATTCCGGGGAAAAAGCAGACGGCACGCCTGCCAATTGGTGAATTTTTCCACCCTCAGGCATGCCCTCGACTACTTCTAGCTGACCCGGTGGGTCATCCGGGAGCGCAACCTCGTCATTCGACCATATACCCGAAATTTCGCGGTAATCGTCTTCGCTCCACGTGTAGAGGCGCCGGTGCGAACCTTCATCCAAGTACTTCTGGCACTCGGGGATTTTGTCGAGCGGGATGTTGGGGGTAGGAAGCATCTTCTCGATCTCCACGCCCGTCAGCTTCTTTATGGCGAGCGCGTAGGAATGGGCGTGGACCGAGCCCCGGACCAGAAGATAGCCGCATACCTCTCGGCCGGTTGGATCGCTGAGCGTTTCGTACACCCTCAGCTTGTGAAGTCGGGCACCGCATTCAAGATGGAAGTTGTGCAGGAGATCAAAGAGGACGTTGCCGGTGGTCGTCACGAAATCGGTGTTCCAGGAAATGCCATTGGCATTGACGGGAGTGGCGCCACCGCCGTTGGAGAGAAAGGCTGAGGCGAGCCGGATATCGTTCATCGCTTCGAACGGAGCCTTGGAAATGTCTCCGCCGGGCTTGTCGTCTTGTCTTGGCTTTTCTGGGCCATTGTTCAACATTGCAACGCCGTTGCTCACCAGTTCGACGTGGGCCAGCTCCTCGGCTGTAATCGATGCTACAAGGCTATAGAACGGTCGCAGTTTGTCCTTGCTGCGGAAATTGAAGCTCTGGAACATGTAATTGCCTAGGGTGGACATTTCCCCGTATTTGCCTCCCAGCAACTCTTGTAGCGCAGCTGCCGCGTTAGGGTCCTGTTTCGCTGGGGGAGGAAGTTCAGTAATCAGTCTATCAACACGCATGAACATGGCGGTCGGTCTCCACTGTGATTCCGAGCGCAAACGAGTCCGGGCCAGAGGCGTTCCAAACAGCAGTGGCTGGATGACCTTATGTTATCGAAGACCCAGGGGGTCGCTGGGGCACCGTAGTCGACAATGGCGTATCTCGATGGTGGCGTTCAGCGTCCGTCTCGGACAACCTTTCCATCAATGCTTCGATTTGATTGTTTCTTTCGATCGGCTTTGACAGGGGCCAGCGATTCAGCAGGTCTAAGCCCTTCTCCGACTGCGAGATTTTTTGGATGATTCTGGAAATATTTGCCATAGACCGCTCTAACTTACCGAGGGCGTCAAGCGTTAGAGGCGGGAAAGGTTCCGCTCACTTTCAGTTGGTGGAAGAGTCGTATTGCTATCGGGAAAAGTGATTGTGGCCTGCAATCCAGCTGCATTCCACTCTCGGGCGATGTCGCCCTCTAGGGCGCCAATCAATGCGACTTCTAATTGACTGCCGAACCCAAACGTTATGGGCTCTTGAGGCTCGGGGCCGCCCGTTTCTTCCCACTTAATCACGACCATTCCGGATTGGTATTCAACGCGGACGGACAACCGCCCTTTCGCAACTGACAGTGCGCCATATTTCGCCGCATTAGTTGCGAGTTCATGGACAAGCAAAGCCAAGCTCGACGCTCGACTGCTGCCGATCTGCGCTGCGCTGCCCGTTACGGTTATGCAATCGCCGTCGCGATAGGGTTCGAGGATAGTTTGGATGAGGGGAAGAAGATCGACCGGCACATCCTTAGCGGTCTCGCCCTTCCAGTTTGCGAATGTCAATTCGTGCGCTCGCGCCAAAGCTGACATCCTAGCGCGAATTGTGCTCACAACGTCCTCAGGAGTAGCGCATGAACGAGCACTCAACGAAACGATGGCATGGGCAAGAGAGAACAGATTTTTGATTCGGTGCTGCATCTCGCCGACGAGCAGATGCAGACGTTTTTCCGCAATTCGCTTCTCAGAAATATCGCGGCCAATCTTGGAAGCGCCGACGATTGCTCCGGAGGAGTTTCGTATCGGAGAAATGGTCAACGACAGAGGGACTTCGGAGCCATCCTTGCGCCGACGAACAGTTTCGAAATGGTCGACCCTTTGCCCGGCGCTAATGCGAGCAAGGATTCTGGGCTCTTCCTCTAGCCGGTCTTCTGGGATGAGAATTGCTATTGGTTTTCCGATTACCTCCTCAGGGGCATAACCGAAAATTCTAGAGGCTCCACCGTTCCAGCTTTTGATGCGTCCGGAGAGATCCTTGCTGATAATGGCGTCGTTCGAACCTTCGATCAAAGCCAGGAGCCAGTCTCGGGGATCAAAATCCTCAGGCTGTTCGGTGACGTGTACTCGGCTCACTTTGGCCTCCAATATAGCTAGTCCACCTAATTTATGTCACGCGGCCCCGTATGCGAATAGTCAAACTCTCCCAATTTATGCGGCGTCGCAGCGCTTCCCGTGCAGCCAGTGAATTTTGATGGTCTCTCCGTCAGCGCCTATAAAGTTCATGCACACGCAGTCCCTACCTAGCTTAATAGAGGTGGCCGTCCGCATGTTTCCACCGTCCTATTGAATCGCCACTGGGTCAAAGTGCAGGTTCAGCATCCGCACCGTCTTCTTTCACGCCTCGCGCCACGACCTCCAATGAACCATCCGGCAGCGGGCGCTGCAGCTCCGCCGCCTCATCCCAAGGCGCGGTCAGCCACGTCTCCACTTCCTCCAACTCGGTCAAAATCACGGGCATTGCCTTTGGGTGAATCGGGCGCACTTCCCCATTCGGCTCGCTGGTAAGGAAGGCGAACAGATCGGTAGTTTCCTCGCCGACTTTGACCTTCCGCACGCTTGTCCATTGGGCCACCCATATGCCGGCGAAGAAGGCAAGCGGGCGGCTCTCATCGAGTGCGAACCAGATGTCGCCGCCCGCTGCCTTGTTGAACTCCGAGAAACTGGTGAACGGGACGACGCATCGGCTTTCCACGCCCAGCCAGCGCCGCCAGTGGGGCGACTTCGTATTCCTCACGTTCGTGACGCCAGGATCCCGGTTCTTGCCTTCTAGTACGAACTTCGGGCTAGGCATCCCCCAGCGCGCCATTGCCAGCTCGCGCTCGCCCTCGTGGTTTCGAACGATCGGCGCGGCATAGTCTGGAAAGATGCCCGGCTGAGGTGGCATGTTGCCGATGCTGTCCGCAACGCGCGTCGCCTTAACGAAATCAATGATCGCTTGGCGGTTGGTCGTGTGGCTGTAGAGATTGCACATGCGGCGGGCCTCACTCCATATCTGGAACCTGCCCGAAAGCGTACAACACATTCGGCTCGCCGTACTCCCCGATGTCGGGGTGTGCCTCGCGGGACCAAGCGATGACGCCTGCGTATCGGCCCGCCAGTGCTGCTGCCTCCGTTCGCGCCCGAGCCTCGCTTTGGAACTCGCGCGGCTCAAAGGCAGGCCGCATTCCGCCTTCGCCATCGTCCTCGAAAGCCATCACGACGATGAGCTTCGGCATTTTGTGAACAGGTGCTGTGCCGCTCATATCTGGACTCCGTTCTCGTCTGGCGGTAAATTAGAACAAAATGAGAACGCGAGCAACTGTGCAGTAGAATGAGCAAGATCCGAACCCTGCGCCACGTAGCCGATAGCGGCGCAACGATGCTGGCCGTTTGCCATGCGGTCGGCTGTCGGCATACGCGGCCAGTCGACTTGCACAAGCTGATGAAAGCGGTGGGCGAGCTTGCCAGCGTGCTACCGGTGCGAGACCAGTCGCACTTCTCGGAGCGTATGCGCTGCCCGGAGTGTGGTCACCGGGGAATGTTCTTGTGGGTAGAGCAACCGCAGAAGCCGCACCCTATCTCAAATAGCCGGATGAACTTCCTTGTAACGGCGTATGACCGCGAGACCAATCGCGTCATCTCCGACGTGCTGCGTGCCAGCGACCGGCGGGTGGCCCATGGGGGATTTTCAGTGGCCGAAGCAATCATGCCCGCGGCGCGCCTGGAAATGACCTTCCAGAACAGGATCATCCATCAGTCGCATCTGAGGATTGTGCGGGGCGGGCGGGGGTAGATTCGATCCGAGATTCGATACAGTATCCACGTAGCTTTGCAGATAAACCTGTTTCTGGGTAACCCACCCTCGACAGGCGGGATCAAACCCATTAGATACCCCTATCGAAAATCCTAATGGCTTTCGGGACGGATAGGAATCTAGGAATTCGCTAAGTATTTGAAACTCCTAAATTGGCGTGCTCCGTCCCCGGGCACCATTTATCTGTTTTTCTCCGCATCAGTTTCTGTCATGGAAATGCTCTGTATCGAACAGTCTTGTCGGTGCATAAGTTACGGCAGTCGGCGTCGTGACTTTCATTTGCGGGCGTTGATCGCGTAAGATGGCTGGCCGGCTGAGCGGAGGGCATTCTTGATCGCTAGCGTTCTCGAACCGTATGGCGCGTTGATCGTCGCTGCGGTCATTGCCATCCTTTTTGTTGCCTTTGCCCGGGAATGGCGCGCGCCTGAAGTCAGTGCCGGTGTCGCGGCATCCGCTCTTGTCGTGCTCCAGATCATTTCCGTGGACGATCTGCTGGGCGTGCTGTCCAACAGCGCCCCGGCCACCATCGCCGGCATGTTCGTGATTTCGGCGGCCTTGATGCGCACCGGCGCGCTGGAACGCTTCATGGTGCTGGTAACCTCAGGCGCCAAACGCCATCCCTACCGCTCGATGCTGCTGTTTCTGGTGTCCATCGCCATCATGTCGGCTTTCATGAACAACACGCCGCTGGTGATGATGATGATCCCGGTTGCTGTGGCGCTGTCGCGGGAAATGCAAGCCGCACCGACCAAATTGCTGATTCCGGTGTCGTTTGCGGCCATTCTGGGCGGAACCGGCACGCTGATTGGCACCTCCACCAACATTCTGGTCGATAGCGTAGCGCAGGCGCAGGGGCTGGAACCGTTCCATATTTTCGAGATTGCGCCTGTTGGGATTGTGGTGGCCATCGTCGGTATCATCACCATGCTGGCGTTCCGGTTCCTTTTGCCGGACCGCACGTCGGTGGCGGTGCTCACCTCCCAGGAGGGCAAGCAATATGTGCTCGAAGCGGTGATCGAGGACAATTCCCCCCATGTGGGCCGCAAGGCGCGGGACGTGCCAGCGTTCAACCGCTCTGACCGACAACTGATCGACGTGCTGCGCGCCAGTTTTTCCTTGCGTCGCCATATGCATGACGTGGTGCTTCAGGCCGGGGACGTTGTGGTGCTGCGCACTTCGGTAGCCGAATTGCTGTCAATGAAGGAAGAGGGCGATTTGCAACTGCCTGAGGCCGAGCACATGCAATCGCTGGGGACCCGCTCATCGTCAATGATCGAGATATTGATCGGGCCGGGTGCGGGGGTGCTGGGCAAGACCCTCAAGCATTTGCGCCTGCGCCGCCGCTACGGCGTCTATCCGCTGGCGCTGCACCGGCGCGGGGCGAGTATTTCGGAACGATTCGAAACGACACCGCTCGAAGTGGGCGATACCCTGATGATGGAAGGGGCGCCCGAAGACCTTCAGCGCATGGTCGAGGATTATGATCTGGTCAACGTCTCGGTGCCCGCCGAACGCGGTTTCCGCCGGGGCAAGGCACCGCTGGCGGTGTTCGTGCTGCTGGCAGTGGTGGTCGGGGCGGCGTTTGGGCTGATGCCGATCGCCGGCCTGGCGCTGATCGGCGCGGCAACGGTGCTGGTCACGCGCTGCGTTGAACCCGACGAGGCAGTACAGGCCGTGGACTGGCGCGTTCTGGGGCTGATCATGGCCATGCTCGCTATTGGCGTGGGGATGGAGAATGTGGGGCTGGTCGGCCATATCGTAGGCGCAATCGCGCCGCATCTGGCGCAGCTCTCGCCGCTGTTTGCACTCGGTGTCGTCTATCTGCTTTCCTCGTTTCTGACCGAAGTGGTGACCAACAATGCGGTGGCGGTAATCGTCACGCCGGTTGCCATCGGGCTGGCCGCGAGCCTGGGCGTCGATCCCCGACCCTTCGTGGTTGCAGTGATGTTTGCAGCCAGCGCGAGCTTTCTCACCCCCATCGGCTACCAGACCAACACGCTGGTCTATAGCGCCGGGGGCTACAAATTCTTCGATTTCGTACGCATCGGCCTTGTGGTCAACGTCGCGGTGTTTGCGGCGGCGATGGTGATGATTCCGCTCACCTGGTCGTTCTAGGGTCTTGACCCTGGCGACTCCCGCCGGAACCGCCGCACGCCTGCATCGTTCTTCCTGTCCAGACAAGGAGACGATCATGCCTGCAAAATCCAAGGCGCAGCAACAGGCCGCCGGAGCGGCTCTGGCCGCCAAGCGTGGCGATATCCCCAAGAAGGACCTCAAGGGCGCCTCGCGCGAAATGGCCAAATCGATGAGCGAAAAACAGCTCGAAGACATCGCCTCGACCAAGCGCAAGAACCTGCCTGAGAAAAAGCACTAACGGAGCGCTTCCAGCAAAAGTGGCTCGCACTTTTGCGGTTCGGAAGCGCGACCAGACAAGGGCTGCGCTTCCAGCAAAAGTGGCTCCACTTTTGCGTTTCGGAAGCGCTAGACGATACGTGCGTTAGGCAGCTTTTGGCGCGATGTTTGCCAGGGTCGAGACCAGCCGTTCGGCGGTCAGCGGCTTGACGCAGACCGGGGCGCTGGCGAATTCGGTGCGCAAGGCTTCGCGCTCGGGCTGGCCGGTGTGGAAGGCGAAGGGAATGCCGCGGGTCCGCAACAGCTTTGCCGCCGGGAACACTTCCTTGCCATGCAGGTCGATATCGAGCAATGCCAGATCGATACTGGCATTAAGGGCCGCCGCGCTTGCGTCCTCAAGCGAGGTGCAGGGGCCGACGACTTGCGCGCCCGCCGCCGTTAGCGTATCGGCGATATCGAGGGCGACCAGCATTTCGTCTTCGACGAGCAGTACCGTCTTGCCTGCCAGTATCCTGTCGGGCACTGTGGACCTCCCTTTCGGGCTTGGAGACACTGCGCCCAGTATGGAAGCTCCGGGTTTCGAGGGCGTTAAGAGCGGCCGGATGCTCCGTGCCGGTGATATCTTGCTCTTGGTCGGGCGGATTTGCATCAAATGCAAACAAATAGGTTGGACTCTATTTTACCATGCAGGCGTAGGGTTGTGAGCAACGGTTGAGTGGCGCTGGTTCGACTCACCAGCGCTTCCTAACCGTGGGGGCACACCGAAACAAAAACGGAGACGCCCTATGCCTTCCGCCTACATCCTGGCAAAGGACCGCATCCAGCAGGCCCGCGCCATGCTGGCCAATGATATCTGGTTCGACGCGGTTACCGATCACCTGTTCGAGGTCGCGCTGGCGCGGCTTGACGAACTGGATGCCGGGGTGTTCGACGATGCCGGCAAAAGGCCCGAAACGCTTCGCCCCGCCATGCCCGCGCGGGTGCGCCTGATGCCGTGGCTCGACCGCTGAGAGGGGCGTTTCCGGTTGAAAAACATGCTGATTTTGCTGCAAATGCGCAAAATTGTGGGAACCGGACGCCGTGCCCGAAATTTGCTAGAAAGTGAGCGTAGCGAAGAGAACTGATTCTGTTCGGCTCGCGCCGGCAAGCTTTCCATAGGGGGTTTCCGATCGGTACCGGTCCGCACGACACGATCCTCAACAAGGCCGCGATACGCTGGAGCCTTTCCAAGCTCACCCCCGTGGCCGAAACCGTCACCGCATGGACCTACAAGGTGCTGCGCGACGACAACACGCCGGCGGCGCTGCGGGTCTATAAGCCCGGGGCAGGGGATGCCGGACGGTCCGGCGCCCTGTTGGACTGGTATCGCGGCGACGGGGCCATCAGGCACTACGCCACCGCCGAAAACGCAATCCTGACCGAATGGGCCGATGGCAAGCTGCTGTCCGAGCCCGCGCTTGAGGGTCGGGACGATCAGGCCATCGGGGCGATCGCCAATCTGGTGGGAATGCTGCATGTCAGCCGCCCCAACGTGCCCGACAACCTGATGCCGCTGCGCGAATATCTTTCGGATTTCTTTGCCGCCGACGTGCGGCTGTGGCCCGATACGGCGCGCGACCTGTATGCGCGCTCGGTGGGCATCGCCTACGCCGCGCTCGACAAGCCCGCCGCCGATATTCCCCTGCATGGCAATGTGCATCACGATCGCATCGTTTTGACCGAGCGCGGATGGATTGCCCGCACCCCGATCGGACTGGTCGGCGATCCGGCCTATGAACTGGCGGCCTGCTTCGTGCACCCGTGGGGCAATGTAAACCTCGCCGCCGATCCCGTCCGCATCAACGCCATGGCGGACGTGTTTTCCGCCAAATTGGGACACCGGCGCAAACGTATCCTCGCCTACGCCGCCATCTACGCGGCCAACTCCGCCTGCCAGGCTTTGGCGGTTGGCGGTTCGATCAACTGGCAACTCGCCATCCTGCCCAACCTGCTCTCGGCCTACGATCAAGCCTGAGGTGCAGGGGGGAACTGGAGGCAGGGGGGGTGCTCACCGCGTATCCGCAAGGGAGATGGGTATCTCCGGTCGGGCGGAGAGCAAGTCCTCAGCGTCATCCCGGGCGAAGACCCGGGAACCAGTAACCGGCAGGGCTTGTGATAGAGCCGTGGCGCTGAGTGTACTGGCCCCCGGACCAAGTCCGGGGTGACAAGGGGTGGGTGAGGCGGCGATTTTGATAATCATGCCTTCACCCGTCCCTCGCGTGTCATCCGGGACCAGGACCCCGCAGCTGGCAGATTTAGCGGCCTTTTCTTCACCACCGCCGCCCGCTTCCCTTCTCCCCTTGAGGGAGAAGGTGGATCGCCCGTAGGGTGAGACGGATGAGGGGTGCTGTGAGTTTCTGCTGTCCACCAGCGCGGATGCTTTTTCTCCCGGCAGTGCACCCTCACCCCCGGCCCCTCTCCCTCAAGGGGAGAGGGGGGCGCTTTTTGCTGCGCTTACGACTCTCTTCTCAACGCTGCCCCAACCCGTCATCCCGGGCGAAAACCCGGGATCCAGCAACCGGCAGGGCTTGTGATAGAGCCGTGGCGCTGAGGGTACTGGCCCCCGGATCAAGTCCGGGGTGACAAGGGGTGGGTGAGGCGGCGATTTTGATAATCATGCCGCCACCCGTCCCTCGCGTGTCATCCGGGACCAGGACCCCGCAGCTGGCAGAGTTAGCGGCCTTTTCTTCACCACCGCCGCCCGCTTCCCTTCTCCCCTTGAGGGAGAAGATGGCCGCGAAGCGGTCGGATGAGGGGTGTTGTGAGTCCTTGCTGTCCACCAGCGCGGATGCTTTTGCCCCCGCAGTGCACCCCTCACCCCCGACCCCTCTCCCTCAAGGGGAGAGTGGGGCGCTTTTGGCGGCGCTTAGGACTCTTTTTCAACGCCTCCCCAATCCGTCATCCCGGGCGAAGACCCGGGATCCAGTAACCGGTAGGGCTTGTGATAGAGCCGTGGCGCTGAGGGTACTGGCCCCCGGATCAAGTCCGGGGTGACAAGGGGTGGGTGAGGCGGCGATTTTGATAATCATGCCCTCACCCGTCCCTCGCGTGTCATCCGGGACCAGGACCCCGTAGTTAGCGGCCTTTTCTTCACCACCGCCGCCCGCTTCCCTCAAGGGGAGAGAGGGCGCTTTTTGTAGCGCTTGCGCTGAAGCCAGCCGGGGCTACGCCGTGAGCGTACGGCGCACGGCGTCGTGCCAGCCGGCGAGTCGGGCGGCGCGGGTGGTGGGGTCCATGTCGGGCAGGAACTGTTTTTCCAGCGCCCACAGGCGGGAAAACTCGTCCATGCCGGGCCAGAGGCCGATTGCCTGTCCGGCGAGCCAGGCCGCGCCCAGAACGGTGGTTTCGAGCATGTGGGGGCGATCGACCGGGGCGTTGAGGATGTCGGCGAGGAACTGCATGGTGTAGTCCGAGGCGACCATGCCGCCATCGACCCGCAACACGGTGCGCGCGCCGTGCCCGTCCCAATCCTTGTGCATGGCGTCGAGCAGGTCGGCGGTCTGGTAGCAGACCGCTTCCAGCGCCGCGCGGGCGAAATCTTCCGGGCCGGTGTTGCGCGTCAGGCCAAAGATCGCGCCGCGCGCCTCTGCATCCCAGTAGGGCGCGCCCAGCCCGACAAAGGCAGGGACGAGATAGATATTTTGCGCCGGATCTGCCTCCAGCGCCAGCCGTCCGGAATCGGACGCCTTGCCGATGATCTTGAGCCCGTCCCGCAGCCATTGCACCGCCGCCCCGGCGACGAAAATCGAACCTTCCAGCGCATAGGTGGTCTTGCCGCCAAGCCGATAGGCGATGGTCGAGAGCAGGCGGTTTTGCGAGCGCACCAGAGTGTCGCCGGTGTTGAGCACGGCAAAGCACCCGGTGCCATAGGTGGATTTGAGCATGCCCGGCGCAAAGCAGGCCTGACCGATCACCGCCGCATGCTGATCGCCAGCGACGCCCCTAATCGGGATGGCGGCACCGAACAGCGATACCTCGGTTTCGCCATAAGCCCCGTCGCTGTCGCGCACTTCGGGAAGCATGGCTTGGGGAACATCGAGCAATGCCAGCAACTCGGCATCCCACGCGCCGGTGCCGATATCGAACATCAGGGTGCGGCTGGCATTGGTGGCGTCGGTCGCGTGAACCTTGCCGCCGGTCAACCGCCAGATCAGATAGGCGTCGATGGTGCCAAACGCCAATTCCCCCGCTTCGGCCCGCTGGCGCGCGCCCTCGATGGTGTCGAGCAGCCATTTGACCTTGGTGCCGGAAAAATAGGGATCGAGTAAAAGGCCGGTCTTGCGGCTGACCATCTCCTCATGACCTTCGGCGCGCAGTTGCGTGCAGATATCGGCGGTGCGGCGATCCTGCCAGACGATGGCCCGATGGATCGGCTTGCCGGTGGTCTTGTCCCACACGATGGTGGTTTCCCGCTGGTTGGTGATGCCCAGAGCGGCAATATCGCCCGCCTCAAGGCCCGCCTTGGCAAGCGCGGTGCGGATCGACCACAGGACCGATTTCCAGATGTCTTCGGGGTCGTGTTCGACCCAGCCGCTTTTGGGGAAATGCTGGCGGAATTCCTTCTGGCCTTGCCCGACCACCTGCATGTTCTTGTCGAACACCAGCGCGCGGCTTGAGGTCGTCCCCTGATCGATGGCCAGAATATGGCTGCGCATCACCCGTTCTCCCTGCGGCTGTTGAGCCAAAAGCCTGCCTCAATCGCGCAGCTGCGTAAAGATTGACGCGCCGGGCCAACCAGTGTCTGGTGGCCGGGGTCCCGCCTTTTGTCTCCCTGTAAAGCCGCTGCATGCTGTCTGTGCTCAACGTCATCGCCCCGGTCTTTGTGCTGATCGGGCTGGGTTATCTGGCCGTGCGGCTGAAGCTCTATCCGGAGACGGGCGTTGGCGGGCTGCTCGCCTATGTGAATAATTTTGCAACCCCGTGCCTGTTGTTCCGCGCCATGATCGACGTGGATTTCGCCTCGGCGTTCAATCCGGCGATCATCGCGCCCTATTATGCAGGGGCGTTCGCGGTGTTCGTCATCGGGGCTCTGGGGGCAGGCAGAATCTTCAGACGGACGCCCGGCGAGGCGGTGTCCGTAGGGTTTTCCGCGACCTTCACCAATACGGTGCTGGTCGGCATTCCCGTGGTGCAGCGGGCCTATGGCGATGAGGCGATGCCGATCATCTATTCGATAATCGGCCTGCACGCGCCACTGCTGATGACGCTGGGCATGTTCGTGATGGAACTGGCGCGGCGCGATGGCGGGCGGGTGAGCACGGCGCTGGTGCAGGGCGTGCGCAAGGCGGCGGTCAATCCCATCCTGATCGGCATTGCGCTGGGACTGGCCGGTAATGTGGCCGGACTTGAGCTGACGGGCGTTGTCGATGACGTGACCCTGCTGCTCGCCGGAACGGTGATGCCCGTTGCCCTGTTCGGGCTGGGCGGGGCGCTCAACCAATACAAGCTCGGCGAAACCTGGACACAGGCGCTGATGACCAGTGGATTGCAACTGATCATCCATCCGGCCATCGCCTATGTGCTGATGGTGCCGGTGCTGGGGGTCGATCCGCAGGTCGCCCGCTACGGCGTGCTGCTTGCAGCGATGCCAGCAGGTATCAATACCTATATTTTCGCGACCTTCTACAACCGCGCGGTCGATGTGGCCGCCAATACCATCCTGCTCTCGACGGTGTTGTCGCTGATCACCATCACCGGATGGCTGCTGCTGTTGGGGGCGTAAATCGATCTGGTTCTGGACGACGATTATAAATTGCGTAACAGTCGGGGCGTTCACATCCGGCATATTGGGGGCCAGCGGCTCCTGCCGATCTATCGAGGGAGACACGATGTACAAGTTTGAAGTTTATAAGGACAAGGCGGGCGAGTTCCGCTTCCGCTTTCGCGCATCCAATGGCGAGATCATGTTTGTCTCGGAAGGCTACAAGGCCAAGGCCTCGGCCATGAGTTCCATCGAATCGATTCGCAGGAATGTGCCCGATGCCGGGCTGGACGATCAGAGCGCAGCCTGAACGCATCCGTTCCGGCTATGCCTGAGGGCCCGGCACAGCGTCCGGGCCCGCTCAGCCTCATTGTCCCGGAGCCACGCTGGGCTGTTTGCGACCATTGACCATGACAACCACCAGCGGAATGGCAAAGGACAACAGCAATAGCCGCGCCACGTGATGGGCGGCGATGAACGCGGTGTCATAACCCAGTGCAATCGCCAGCGCGCCCATTGATTCGAGCCCGCCCGGTGACAGGCCCAGCCACAACTGGCCGACGGGCATCGACACCAGGAAGCTGACAGCGATGGCAAACAGGGTGGTGGCCGCAACGGTGATCGCGGTGGCGACGCTGCCGCCCCACAACGCCTGAACCATCTCGGCGCGGGTGATGCCGGCAAAACGCGAGCCGATCAGCGCGCCCATGCCGATAAAGGTGGGGGTGACCAGAAGCGGTGGCAATGCGCCCGAGAAATTTCCGGTGAGCTTCATGATGGTGGCGACCGCCATCGAGCCCAGCACATAGCCCGCCGGGATTTTGAGCCGGGTAAACACCCACCCGGCCAGCGCACAGCAGGCGGCCCCTATGGCCAGCGTGTCGAGCGCCATCATCTCCACCGGTGCGCTATCGAACTGTCCCAAAGGCAGAAACAGCGCGCCAATGGGGGCAAACAGGGTCAGCACCATTACCCGCTGCACCTGAATGACGACGATCTGGCGCGGATCGCCGGTGCCGGCGGTGGCCAGAGCCATGACGAACGAGAGGTGTCCGGGAAAGGAGCTGAGATAGGCGGTGCCGGGATCGAACCCGAAGAACCGGCGCAGCACCAGCCCGCATAGCCACACGATCACCACC
Source organism: Pelagibacterium sp. (assembly GCF_035555455.1). GTDB lineage: Bacteria > Pseudomonadota > Alphaproteobacteria > Rhizobiales > Devosiaceae > Pelagibacterium. Next base: position 183,344 of record NZ_DATMGM010000066.1, read on the forward strand.
AGTTCGAGCGCCAGCGCGGCCAGGGTGATCGGCCACTGGCCGATCAGCTCCAGCGTATCGGGCGCGACGCTCGCCCCCATCGACAGGCCGACACAGACAAACAGCACGTTGCGTACCGGATCGGGCATGGCCACGGGCATTCCAGCGATGGCGGCGACCGACACGGCCAGCGCCCCGCCCATCAGCACACCGCCGGGAATGCCGAAGGCATCCAGCGCCAAAGCGCCGATGGCCGCAACCAGCAGCGTCAGCGCGGTTCGGAAACCAATTTTAGGCAAGACCGGATTTCCTACTGAGCCGCCAGTGCCCGTTCGGCGATGCGCACCCAATAGCTCACGCCAAAGGGAATCGCCTCGTCGTTGAAATCATAGGTGTCGGTATGCAGGTCGGCGCTGTCGCCATTGCCGATGAAGATATAGGCACCGGGCCGGGCATTGAGCATATAGGCGAAATCTTCGCCGCCCATGGTGGGTTCGACATCGGCATTGACCCGATCCTCGCCCGCCACCTCGCGTGCCACTTCGGCGGAGAACTCGGTTTGCGCGGGAGCGTTGACCGTCACCGGATAGCCCCGGCGATAGGTTACGTGCGCTTCGGCCCCGAAGGCCTTGGCAAGCTGGGGCACCAGCCGCTGCATGCCTTCTTCCATCTGTGTGCGCACCGCTTCATCCAGCGTGCGCACCGTACCCGTCAGCTTTGCGGTGCGGGCAATGACGTTATGGGCGGTGCCGGCATTGATGGTGGTGACCGAAACAACCGCCTGCCGGATCGGGTCGAGATTGCGCGACACCAGCGTTTGCAGGCCGGTGACGATATGGGCCGAAACCACCACCGGATCGATGGCCAGATGCGGCATGGCCGCGTGACCGCCATGGCCAGTGACATCGATGATGAACTCATCGGTGCCCGCCATGATCCCGCCCGTCCGCATGGCGAAATGCCCGAGCGCAATGCCGGGCATGTTGTGCATGCCGAACACTTCGGAAATCCCGAACCGCTCCATCAGCCCGTCTTCGACCATGGCGCGCGCCCCGGCCCCGCCTTCTTCGGCGGGCTGAAAGATGACGGCAACGGTGCCATCAAAACTGCGGGTCTCGGCGAGATAGCGCGCCGCGCCCAGCAGCATGGCGGTGTGCCCGTCATGGCCGCAGGCGTGCATCTTGCCGTCGCGCGTCGAGGCGTAGGGCTTGCCGGTGCGCTCGGTGATCGGCAGGGCGTCCATATCGGCGCGCAGGCCGACGACCTTGTCCGAGGTGCCGGTGCCGCGGATCAGGCCGACCACGCCGGTGCGCCCGATCCCGGTCACCACCTCATCGACACCGAAACTGCGCAGCTTGTCGGCGACGAAGGCGGCGGTTTCATCCACGTCGTAGAGCAACTCCGGATTGGCGTGGAGCTGCTGGCGCCAGGCGGCGATATCGGAATGGAATTCGGCGACGCGATTGATGACGGGCATGGATGAACCTGAAGTCTTGAAAAGAGCGCGCCAGTCTCTCGATAGCGGCGATATTCGTCAATGGGGCCTTGAACGCCGCGTGGCGGCGGCGCTATCTGGCACCTTAAGCGTGTTGCAAGCGGTGGGGCCCGACCTGAGCGAAGATCTGAGCATCGATTTTATTGGCGGAGCGGTGGGCTATCGCCTGCGGTCCGGCGAGGGCAGGGGGCAGCCGCTGGCGCGCGCGGTGGGCCTCAAAACCCGACCGTTTCCCGCTATCGTCGATGCTACCGCCGGTATGGGACGCGATGCGTTTTTCCTAGCGTCGCTGGGGGCAGACGTGACGCTGATCGAGCGCAGCCCGCAGGTGCATGCGGCGCTTGCGGCGGCATTGGAGCGGGCGCGGAACCATAGCGAGGACCTGGCGGCCATCGTCGCGCGCATGACGCTGCTGCACGGCGATTCGCGAAAATTTCTGCCAGACCTTGCGCCCGAAATCGTGCTGGTCGATCCCATGCATCCGGAGCGGAGCAAATCGGCGCTGGTCAAAAAGCAGATGCGTGACCTGCGTGATGTGGTCGGCGCTGACACCGATGCCCATCAGTTGCTGGAGGTGGCGCTGGCCAGCGCGACGCGCCGGGTGGTGCTCAAATGGCCCCTGCGCGCTGCTGCAATTCCCGGCCTGCGCGCTCCCAGCCACCAGATCGTGGGCAAAACCACGCGCTATGATGTGTTTGTGGTGGGGTAGGGGGCAGGACCTAGTCTTTCACGTCTTCGACGATCTTGCGTAAGGCGGCATTGAGGCGGCTTTGCCACCCGCTTCCACCCTCCCGGAAATGCGCAATGATATCCGCATCGAGTCGGATGGTGGTTGACACCTTCGGGGTCTCCACCCGCGGCCGCCCCCGGCGGGGCCTCGTCGCCGCAAGCTTTTTCTGCCAGTCTTCCTGCGACAGATCGGGGGCGTCATCCGGGTCAATCCAATCGCGGTCCATAGAGTGCTTTTTCCCGGTCATTGGCTTTCCTCATAGAAATGATGCGGTAGGCGTTTGCGCGCGGCGTCCACACCAGAACCACCATACGGCCATCGAGTGTACCGATTGTGATGAAACGCGGCTCGCCGTAATCCTGCCGATCGTCTTCCACCGTCAGGGTCGTGCCACGGAAAACGTCTCCGGCCCGCGCCATGTCCAGGCCTCGATTTGCCAACGTCATTTCACGTTTGCCTTGGTCGAACGTAATGCGCATAATAAATGTTACTACGTAAAATAGGTTCCCGCAATTGCCATTGCAAACCGGAGCATGGCCACTATAAAGACGACGCGCCTTTCCCTATCCAGTTCGAGAGCGAGAATGTTCGAGACTCTTTCCAAGGCTCCCCAGGACAAGATTTTTGCGCTGATGGCTGAAATTGCCGCCGATAACAGGCCCGGCAAGATCGACCTCGGCATCGGTGTCTATAAGGACGACGACGGCAACACCCCGATCATGACCGCGGTGAAAAAAGCCGAGGAGCGGATCGTTTCGACCGGGAAAACCAAGACCTATATCGGCGTGGCCGGGAACAAGGGTTTTGCCAATGCCATGGTGAAACTGTCGCTGGGCGACAGCGTTGCGGCGGATCGCGTACGCGCTGCACAGGCGCCGGGCGGAACCGGAGCGCTGTGGGTGCTGCTCACGCTGCTCAAGCGCGCCAATCCGGACGCGACAGTGTGGATTTCCGATCCGTCCTGGCCGAACCACAAGCCGATGGCGATTGCGGCAGGCTTCAAGGTCGCCGAATATCCCTATTTCGACCCCACCACGCGCGGTGTGCGCTTTGACGATCTGCTGCGCACCCTCGATGGTCTGGGCAAGAACGATATCGTTCTGCTCCATGGCTGCTGCCATAACCCGACCGGGGCGAACCTCACCCATGAGCAGTGGGACCAGGTGGTCGCCTCGCTCAAGCGCACCGGAGCGTTCCCGCTGGTCGACATGGCCTATCAGGGCTTTGGCGACGGGCTGGAAGAAGACGCCTACGGCCTGCGCGCCATTGCCCGCGAGATCGAGGAATTCGTCTGCGCGACGAGCTGCTCGAAGAATTTTGGCCTGTATCGCGAGCGGGTTGGCTGCGCCATGCTGATCGGCAAGAACGCCACCGAGGCCGACACCGCCAATTCCCAGATGCTCAACGTGATCCGTGGCGCCTATTCGCAGCCGCCCGATCATGGCGCGGAAATCGTGCGCATGATCCTTGAGGACGACGCGCTGCGCCAGGAGTGGATGGACGAGCTCGAAGCGATGCGCAAGCGCATGGTCCACAACCGCACGGCGCTGTCCGAAGCGATCCGCAAGCGCTCCAACAGCACCGATTTCGACTTTGTCGCCGACCATCGCGGGATGTTCTCGCTGCTGGGCCTCGATGAAGCGACCGTCGACCATTTAAAAGCCGAAAATGCGGTCTATATGTTAGATGACAGCCGCGTGAATATCGCCGGTCTCGCCGATGAGCGTATCGAGCGCCTGGCCGATGCCATTGTAAGTGCCACCCGTTAATCGGGCTGAATTCAAGACTGGTTGCTGGGCCGCTGAGTTGTCCGATACATTTCGGTGACCGGCTCCACGCATGATCCCAAGGGGAAGATAATGAAGTTCTTCGTCGATACTGCTGACGTCAACGAAATCCGCGAATTGCACGATGCCGGTCTGCTCGACGGCGTCACGACCAACCCCTCGCTCATTGCCAAGTCGGGCCGTGATTTCAAGGAAGTGGTCAAGGAAATCTGCGACCTGCTGCCCGGCCTGCCGGTTTCCGCCGAAGTCGCCGCCACCGATTTCGATGGCATGATGGCCGAGGCCGACGTGCTGGCGAAAATCGCCGACAACGTGGTCATCAAGGTGCCGCTGACCCTTGCCGGTCTCAAGGCCTGCAAGGCGCTTTCGGATCGTGGCATCAAGACCAACGTGACCCTGTGCTTTTCGGCCAATCAGGCGCTGCTGGCCGCCAAGGTCGGCGCAACGTACATCTCGCCGTTCCTCGGTCGTCTCGATGACATCAATCTCGACGGCATGCAGCTGATTCAGGACATCCGGATCATCTATGACAACTACGATTTCCAGACGGAAATCCTGGCTGCCTCGATCCGCTCCGCCAATCACGTTTCCGACGCGGCGCTGGCCGGTGCCGACGTGGCGACCATTCCGCCTGCCGTTCTCAAGAAGCTGGCCGACCACCCGCTGACCGACAAGGGCCTCGCTGCCTTCGTCAAGGATTGGGAAGCGACCGGCCAGTCGATCGTCTGATTTGTCCTTGAGCGATGATGTTGCAAACAAGGTAAGACAGGCGCTGGGCACCATCGAGGTGCCCGGTGGCCTGATGCTCGCCGATTTTGCCGGCCTGTCCGATATCATCGTTACCAAAAGCGCCATCGCTTTTGCCATCTCGGTTTCTCCGGGAATGGAAAAAGCGTTCGCACCGGCGCGGACCGCTGCGGAAGCGGCTGTCACGGCGATTGCCGAAGGCCGCAAGGTGATGGTGTCGCTGACCGGCGACAAGCCGCCGGTCCAGTCGGCGCCGCAATCCGCCGGGCGCCGCCCCGGCCCCCCGCCCAAAACGCCTGTTCCGGGCATCCGTCACATCGTCGCCGTTGGCGCGGGCAAGGGCGGGGTCGGCAAATCGACCTGCGCGGTCAATATCGCGTTGGGACTGGCGAGGCGTGGTTTGAATGTCGGCCTTCTCGACGCCGATCTTTATGGGCCCTCCCTGCCCAAGATGCTCGGCATCGAAGGCCAGCCCGCCATCCGCGACGACAAGATTTTCAAGCCCTTCGAGGTCTATGGCATCAAGGCGATGTCGATCGGGCCGATGCTGACCGAAAGCCAGGCAGTGGTGTGGCGCGGGCCGATGGCCACCTCGGCCTTGAGGCAATTGCTGCGGGAAACCGATTGGGGCGAACTGGACGTTCTGGTGGTCGACCTGCCGCCCGGCACCGGCGATATCCAGATTTCGCTGGTCCAGCAGGTGGACCTGGCCGGCGCGGTGGTGGTCTCGACGCCACAGGACATGTCGCTGATCGATGCGCGAAAGGCCATCGATATGTTCCGGCGCACCAATGTTCCGGTCTTGGGCATTGTCGAGAACATGAGCTATTTTATCGCCCCCGATACCGGCACGCGCTACGACATCTTTGGCCATGGCGGTGCCAGAACCGCTGCCGAAGCGCTCGATATTCCGTTCCTCGGCGAAGTCCCGCTGGTCATGTCGATCCGCGAAAGCGGCGATGCCGGACGGCCCGCCGTGGCGGTGTCGGGCGATGGTCCCGAAGCTGCCGCCTTCATCGCCATTGCCGACCGGCTCGCCGAGAGGCTCGGCGTGGTGTCAAAGCCCCGCTGATCTCTGCCAGCCGACCCGGGCATCCTTGTTACTTTTGGTTCCTGTCGTATATTGTGGTTCCTGCAAGGCTGCTTTTCCGTTCGGATGCGCACATGAGTGTAATGAAGAAAACCGATCTCCACCCCACCGAGCAATGCCTCAAGATCAGCGAGGTGCTGGGTCGGATCGGCGACAAATGGAGCCTTTTGATCGTCGCGCGGCTGGGAGAGCGGTCCCGCCGTTTTGGCGAACTGATGCGCTCGATCGATGATATTTCCCAGCGCATGCTGACCCGCACCTTGCGCGGTCTTGAGCGCGACGGTTTGGTCAAGCGCAGGGTGATCCCCGCATTGCCGCCGCATGTCGAATACGAGCTGACCGAGTTGGGGCGCTCGCTGCAGGAACCGGTCACGGTTCTCGGCCAATGGGCCACCGAAAACCTTTCTGCCATCGACGCGGCCCGGGCCAGCTATGACGAGGCCGCCGAATAAGGCAGCTTTCCGGCCAGCCGCATCCCCGGCCGCCTTTGGCCCTCTCGTCGCCCTGCTTGGCAAGCCACGGACTTTGTGCGACGCTTCCCGTGCTGCAATACCGGGCCCGAACATGCAAAAGGGCCACCGAAAACGTTTTGGTTCCAAAACGTTTTGGAATATCGTAATGCGGCAGTTGGCGCCTTATTGGCGTCACAATGTGCGATGGGAGGACTATATGCACAAAACCCTTTTGGCCGGAGTGTCCGCTCTGGCGCTTTCCCTTGTTGCGACGACTGGCTTTGCACAGGACATCGTCCGCGGGGAGGGGGCGTTCAGCTGGGATTCGCTCGATGCCTTCGAGGCCGAATATGGCGACACGAGCGGGAGGCTCACCTTCTGGACGCCGTGGAACAGCCCCGAGGAATCGGCGCAATGGCGGGCGGTTGTGTCGTTCTTTGAAGACGCCACCGGGGTCAGCACCCAATTGGGATCCTCGCCCAATTATGAAGAGCAGGCTCGCATCGATATCGCTGCCGGTTCACCCGCCGATATCACCATCCTGCCGCAGCCGGGACTTCTGGCGACATTTGCTGCCCAAGGGGCCCTGGCCGATCTGGGCGATGACGCAACCGCCTGGCTGGGTGAAAACTACGCCGCCGGCGAATCCTGGGCCGCGCTCGGCCAGTTTGCAGGCGCGGACGGGGCCGTGCATCAGTATGCCTTCCCCTTCAAGCAGGAAATCAAATCGCTGATCTGGTACTCGCCGGACAATTTTGAGGAAATGGGATACGAGGTGCCCGAGACCATGGAGGCGCTGTTTGCTCTCCAGGATCAGATCAAGGCGGATGGCGGCACCCCGTGGTGCATCGGCATTGAATCGGGCGGCGCGACCGGCTGGGTGGCGACCGACTGGATCGAAGACCTGATGCTGCGCACCCAGTCGCCCGAAACCTATGACGCGTGGGTGACCAACGAGCTGAAGTTCAATTCGCCGGAAGTCGTCAACGCCATCGATATTTTTGGCTCGATCGTCAAGGACGATGCCAACGTGGCCGGTGGCACCGCAGCGATTGCCACCACGGCGTTTGGCGACAGCCCGGCCGGGTTGTTCACCATCCCGCCCCAGTGCTACCTGCACAAGCAGGCGTCCTTCATCGCGGCGTCGTTCCCGTCCGGAACCCAAGCCGGCACCGACTATGATTTCTTCTACATGCCGCCCTATGAGTCGGAAGATCTTGGACGCCCGGTGCTCGGCGCGGGAACCCTCGTTTCGATCACCAATGATTCGGACGCGGCGCGCGCTTTCATCGAGTATCTCAAGACCCCGATCGCGCACGAAATCTGGATGGCGCAGGACAATTCGGCGTTCCTGTCGGCCCACCATGACGTCAATGTGGATGTCTATTCCTCCGACGCGCTGCGCCAGCAGGGGGAAATCCTGCTCGAAGCGACCACGTTCCGCTTTGACGGCTCCGACATGATGCCGGCGGCCATCGGCACCGGTGCCTTCTGGTCCGGCATGGTCGATTTCGTGAACGGCGCATCCGCCCAGCAGGTCGCGGACCAGATCCAGGCCGCCTGGGACAATATCGAGGACTAGTCTGCCCAATAGTCTGCATGTGCCCATGGCGGTCCGCCGCCATGGGCAGCACTCCGGCCACCGTCCGGAGCTTGAAATTAAGACCATCCGGGAGCGTGGGGCAGGGGATGATTGTACAGATTTTCAACGCGGTGCTGGCGGTTGCGGTCGCCCTGGCCGGTGCCGCGGCCTATTTCTGGGGATCGAACTGGCTGCTCGACAAGGTGCTGGTCCGCAGCGGGGCAGCCGGTAGCGGCCAAGAGGTCGGCTATGACCGGCTGCGCACGGCGATCCGCCCCTGGCTATTTCTGTTTCCCGCACTGCTGTTTCTGTCCGTCTATCTTGTCTATCCGGTATTCGAAACCGCGCGGCTGAGCCTTTACAACGCCAATGGCAGCCGTTTTGTCGGGCTGTCGAACTATGTCTGGGCGTTTGGCGACCCGACGTTTCGCCAGTCGCTGCTCAACAACTTCCTCTGGCTGTTGATCGTGCCGGCGCTGTCCACCGGCTTCGGGCTGGTCATTGCCGTCCTCGCCGACCGGGTCTGGTGGGGCAATATCGCCAAATCGCTGATCTTCATGCCCATGGCGATCTCGTTTGTCGGGGCGTCGGTCATCTGGCGGTTTGTCTATGCCTATCGCGGCCCCGACCAGCCGCAGATCGGCGTGCTCAACGCACTGGTGACCGGCATTGGCCTGCCGCCGCAGAACTGGATCACCATGGTGCCGTGGAATTCGTTTTTCCTCATGGTCATCCTGATCTGGATCCAGACCGGCTTTGCCATGGTCATCCTCTCGGCCGCCCTGCGCGGCATTCCCGAGGAAACCATGGAAGCGGCCCGCATCGACGGCGCCAATGAGGTGCAGATTTTCTTTTCGATCATGATCCCGCAGATCACCGGCACCCTGGTCGTCGTCTGGACCACCATCACCATCACGGTCCTGAAGGTGTTCGACATCGTGTTCGCCATGACCAATGGCGAGTTCCAGACCGAAGTTCTGGCCAATCTGATGTACGCCTGGATGTTCAGGAACGGTGATTTCGGGCGGGGCTCCACCATCGCCGTGGTCATCCTGATCGCCGTTCTGCCGATCATGATCTGGAACGTCCGCAACGCCAACCGTGAGCAGGGGACGCGCTGATGAGTTCGACCGCCACACCCATCGTTTCCGCCACTGCACCCATCAAGGCCGAGCGGCCCGCTCTTCCGGCGCTCAATATCGGGCGGCTGGTGGCCAATATCGCGCTGCTGCTGATTGTGGCCCTGTGGACCTTCCCCTCAGTGGGGCTGCTGGTGTCCTCGGTGCGCGACGCGGATCAACTGGCGGTTTCGGGCTGGTGGACCTCGCTCACCACTTCGGTTCGCGCCAGTAACGCGCGGCTCGGTGACGCCGATGCCCAAATCCTTGACGACGGACCCTATGTGATTTCCGGCTCGATCCTTGAGCCTGGAACGGAAAAGATCATCGATGCTGTCGGTATCACGAGCCGGGAGCCGGGAGCCTTTGCGCCGGGTGATATCATCCCGATGCGGCAGGGGGGCGAGCTGGTCGTTGAGGAGAACGGGCAGTATCGCTGGAGTTCGACCACCGCGTTCGAACACGAGTCCGGGCCGCGCATCTATTATGTCGCCAGCGAAGCGCCGCGCTTCACCTTCGACAACTACTACCGGGTCCTGACCTCCGATGGCGTCGGACAATCCTTCATCAACTCGCTGACCGTGGTCATTCCCGCAACCATCGTGCCCATCCTGATTGCGGCCTTTGCCGCCTATGCTCTGGCGTGGATGAGTTTCCCCGGACGCGGGGTGCTGGTTGCCATCATCGTCGGGCTGCTCGTCGTCCCGCTGCAAATGTCGCTGATCCCGATCCTGCGGCTCTATAACGGCATTGCGCTCAATTTCGGCGGCGAGGCGCAGGGCTATCTGGGGGTATGGCTGGCCCATACCGGGTTTGGCCTGCCGCTGGCCATTTTCCTGTTACGCAATTACATGGCCGGTCTGCCGCGCGAAATCATGGAAAGCGCCCGCATGGATGGGGCCAGTCACTTCCAGATTTTCACCACCATGGTGCTGCCCTTGAGTTTTCCGGCGCTGGCGTCTTTCGCGATTTTCCAGTTTCTGTGGGTCTGGAACGACCTGCTCGTCGCGCTGATTTTCCTCGGATCGCAGGATACCCAACTGGTTTTGACCGGGCGTCTGATCAACCTGATCGGTACCCGCGGCAACAACTGGGAACTGCTGACCGCAGGCGCGTTCATCTCAATGGTGGTGCCGCTGATCGTCTTCTTCTCACTGCAACGCTACTTCGTCCGCGGACTGCTGGCCGGGTCGGTGAAAGGGGGGTGAGGGACCGCTGAGTTCGCCCGTTCCCCCGCCGTCATCCCGAGTCTTCGCCTGGATGAAGCGTTGAGGAAGGGCAGCACGCGAAACCTCAGCGCACCCCTCATCCCGTGCCATTCGGGCAGGGCTCTCCCCGAGAGGCGGAGGACGGGCCGCTGAGTTCCCGCATTCACCCACCGTCATCCCGGGCGAAGACCCGGGATCCAGTAACCGGCAGAGCTGCGGTTCTATCTCTACCGCTGCCGCATACTGGATCCCGGCTCAAGGCCGGGATGACCACGCTGGAGAACCAGTCACCCCGGCGCACCCCCAGCCCCTCTCCATCAGGGGAGAGAGAACCGAGCAGCAATCAGGCGCCGATCCTCAAGCGCCAACCAGCTCCACATCCCCGGCGATCGACTCTCCATCAACTCCATCGCCCAGATCGAACACCGACGGCACCAGCGTTCCTGAGATCTGCTTGCGCTCGCATTGGCGGATCACTTCGGCGACCAGCGCGCTGCCGGCGGTGCGCAGGGAAGAGCGCACATAGGTGATCTGGCCTTCGAGCGGGCCGAGATTGAGATATTGCAACTCGTCATTCATCGAGGCGACCATCACATCGCGCCCCGGAACGCGGCCCGCGCGCGAGATGGCCGCCAGCCCTTCGGTGGCCAACAGGATGGAGGAATAAAGGAACGCCGTGATCGACGGTTCGGCCAGCGCCAGCTCGGTGAGCTGATAGCCCGCTTCCACCATGGGGTGGGTGCCCTCCAGATACATCACCGCATCGGGCGAATGGCCCAGATCGCGCAGCGCATCATAGACCGCCTGCCGCCGCGTGGTGGCATAGAGAAATTGCTCATCGCCATTGATGAACGCAAAGCGCTTGTGTCCGTTGGCGAGGATCAGCTTGGTCAAATTGTAGAAATTGCCGTAATTGTCCACATCGACCCAGCCATAGCGCTCGCTGCGGGCCTCGCGCCCATGCACGACGAACGGCACACCCGCTTCGAGCAGGAACGTGATGCGCGGATCGTCAGGCCGGGGCAGGTCGACGATGAACCCGTCGACGCTGCCGTCATGCACATAGCGCTCATAGGTGGCCAACTGCCGCTGGGGGTTTTCGCTGGTCATCACGATATCGTAGTGATCCTTGCGCGCCTCGCGCAGAACGCCGGCCATCACCTCGACGAAATGCGGGTCGACGAATTTATTGTCATCGTCGGACTGTACCCAGCCGATCGAATGGCTGCGCTGGGTCACCAGCCGCTGGGCGTTGCGGTTGGGTGTGTAGCCGAGGCGGCGGGCGGTCTCCACCACCTTCTCGCGGGTTTTCTCCCCCACATCGGTATAGCCGTTCAGCGCGCGCGAAATTGTGGTGATCGAAACGTTCAGCTCCGCCGCCAGGTCCTTGATGGTGACGTTCCGGCCCGATGCCGTGCTGCGCTTGCGTGATCTCTGGATTGGCTTGTTCATCTGTGGCGGCATGTCCAGGTTGGGTGCGGCCCTTGCACAATATTGCGCGCTCCAATGCAAGTCCCGGTTGACGCAACTCGGGCGGCCAGCGTAAGGATTCTAAGCCAAAACGTTTTGGAAGCAAGCCGTGCGGCGCAAGGGGCAGGGGTGAGGGCCGATTGTCGGTCCCTGTCCGATCAGGGTTTGTCAGGCGCAACGGCTTTAGCCCCGCAGCGCCTGGATTGGGGGAGGTGCCCGTCCAATGAGCTATTTTGCGCCAGAGTCCCGGCAATATGGCCACCCGGAAGATATTTCACCGGCAGAACGCGACTGGTGGCGCGGCGCGGTGATCTATCAGATTTATCCGCGCTCGTTTCAGGACCACAACAATGACGGCGTCGGCGATCTCGTCGGGATCACCTCACGGCTCGAATATGTGGCCGATCTGGGCGTGGACGCCATCTGGCTGTCGCCGGTCTTCACCTCGCCGATGAAGGATTTCGGCTACGACGTCTCCAACTATCGCGACATCGATCCCATTTTCGGCACCCTTGAGGATTTCGATCGCCTTGTGGAAAAGGCCCATGCGCTGGGCCTGAAAGTCATCATCGATCAGGTGATCTCCCACTCGTCCGATCGTCATCCCTGGTTTGCCGAAAGCCGCCTGTCGCGCACCAATGACAAGGCGGACTGGTACGTGTGGGCCGCCCCCCGGCCCGATGGCAATCCGCCCAACAACTGGCTGTCGATCTTCGGCGGTTCGGCCTGGCACTGGGACGGGCGGCGCATGCAGTATTATCTGCACAATTTCCTCACCGCCCAGCCCGACCTCAATTTCCACAACCCCGAGGTTCAGGATGCGGTGCTGGGGGAAATGCGCTTCTGGCTCGAACGCGGGGTGGACGGGTTCCGGCTCGATACGGTCAATTTCTATTTCCATTCGCAAGGGCTGGAAAACAATCCTCCGGTGCGCCCTGAAGAGTTCAACGCCTCCACTGCGCCCGCCGTCAATCCCTACAATCTGCAAGAGCATATCTACGACAAGAGCCGGCCGGAAAATATCGGCTTTCTCAAGCGTATGCGGGCTTTGCTCGATGAATATCCCGGCACGACCACGGTGGGGGAAATCGGCGACGCCCAGCACCAGATCGATATCATGGCCCAATATACCTCGGGCAATGACATGCTCCATATGTGCTACACATTCGATTTTCTGGGCGGCGATTACACTGCCCGGCATTTCATCGAGTCGATCACCCAGGTGCAGCAAAAGGCGCCCGATGGCTGGGTGTGCCTCGCTTTTTCCAACCATGACGTGATGCGCCATGTCAGCCGCTGGGCGCCCCATGGTCATGAAGCCGCGCTGACCCGGCAGGCGGCGCTGTTGCTGCTCAGCCTGCGCGGTTCGGTGTGCCTGTATCAGGGCGAGGAACTGGGCCTGTCGGAGGCGGAAATCGCCTATGACGATCTGGCCGACCCTTATGGCATCGAGTTCTGGCCCGAGTTCAAGGGCCGCGACGGCTGCCGAACTCCCATGGTCTGGCAGGCCCATGTGCGCAATGGCGGCTTTTCGGCGGCGGATCGCACCTGGCTGCCGGTCCCGGCCCAGCATCTGGCCTTTGCGGTGGATCAGCAGGATGACGAAGCGGATTCGACCCTGACATTTTACCGCGCCGCGCTGCACTTTCGCAAACTCCAGCCCGCCCTGATCAAGGGCCGGCTCGACCTTGTGGCCGATGCGCCACCGGGCGTGTTGGCCTTCACCCGCACCCTCGGTGGCGAGACGCTGTTTTGCGCGTTCAACATGTCCACAGAGCCGGTGGGTTACGACCTGCCCGCAACTATGAAACTGACCGATGCCGGCGCGCCGGGGGCGGACGTCAAACCGGACGGCAATCGATTGAATTTCGGGCCCTTCGGCTCGTATATTGGACGCCAGGAATAGTCGCACTAGAGCGTTTTCCAGCTCGAAAACGCGATAGAATACTGAGTTGGTACAACGCCCAGGGGAGGGACGATGTCTGACCTCAAGATCACCGGACTCTACAAGCGCTACGGCAATGTAGAGGTGCTCAAGGATATCAATCTCGATATCAAATCGGGCGAGTTCATCGTCTTTGTCGGGCCCTCCGGGTGCGGCAAGTCCACATTGCTGCGCACCATTTCGGGGCTGGAGACCATTTCCGCGGGTCAGCTGGAAATCGGCGGGAGGGTCGTCAACGATGTGGCTCCCTCCAAGCGCGGCATCGCCATGGTGTTCCAGTCCTATGCGCTTTATCCGCACATGACCGTGTTCGACAACATGGCCTATTCGCTCAAACTCACCCGCACGCCGCGCGATGAAATCCGCAAGAAGGTGGAAGAAGCCGCCGAGATGTTGCAGCTGAGCCCCTATCTCGAACGCCTGCCCAAGGCGCTTTCGGGTGGGCAGCGCCAGCGCGTCGCCATCGGGCGTGCCATCGTGCGCAATCCGCAGGTGTTCCTGTTCGACGAACCGCTCTCCAACCTCGACGCAGCCCTGCGGGTCGCGACCCGGATGGAAATCGCCCGGCTCAAGGATTCCCTGCCCGAAACCACCATGATCTACGTCACCCACGATCAGGTCGAGGCAATGACCCTGGCTGACCGGATCGTGGTGCTCAAGGATGGTGTTGTGATGCAGGTGGGCACCCCCATGGAGCTTTACGACCATCCCCAATCGCTGTTCGTTGCCGGGTTCATCGGCAGCCCCAAGATGAATTTCCTCACCGGCCGCAACGCTGAACCCTATGGCGCGGCGACCGTCGGGGTGCGCCCCGAGCACATGGATATCGTTCCAGACGGGCAGGGGGCCTGGTCGGGCAAGGTCATCTATTCCGAGGATCTGGGCTCGGACAGCTACATCTATGTCGATATCGGCGAGACCGACCCGGTGATCATCCGCCAGGAGGGCAAAACGCCCTATCATACCGGCGCGGTGATCAGTTTCGAACCCCGGGCCGACCTCTACCACCGCTTCGACGCATCCGGAAAACCGGTGACCACGCCTGCAAAAACGCCGGTGACTTCGGAGGCCTGACGCACTAGGCAGCGCCCATTTTCTTTCACGAGCTCACCCCTTTTTCCCTTCTCCCCTTGAGGGAGAAGGTGGCCGCGAAGCGGACGGATGAGGGGTGCGCTGAGTTTGCCTTGCCACCCCATGCGTGAATTGCGCCTCAGCGCCCTACCACGAGGCTCGCCGGGATCGTCAGTGTCATCAGCGTACCGGTCTCGCTGGCCGGATTGAGGCTCAACGAGCAGGCGTTGACGGCGACCAGCGAACGGGTCAGCGTCAGGCCGATGCTCGATTGGCTGGGGCGGCGCTCGGTGCCATCAGCGGCAAGACCATCGCGGAACACCACGAACCGCTCGGCCAGCAGGGTAGGCGCGCGGGCGGCGTCGCGGACGTGGATCGAGACCGAGCCGTCGTCCTCGACCTGCCCTGACAGCACCACCTTGCTGCCTTCACCGGCTTCGCTGATGGCGCTGGCCAGCATGTTGAGCACCGCCTGCTTGAGCGTTGCCGCATCGACGCGGGCCAGTGGCAGGCGTTCGCTGATGGCGCTGCGCAACAGCACCCGTTCGCGTCCGGCTTCGCCGCGTACCCGCACGAGGCACTCGGCCAGCAGCGTCGCGATATCCACATCGGCGGGGGCAAGTGTCGTCTCGCCCTCGGCCAGCCGGACATAATCGTCGAGCTCATCGGCCAGATCGGCGATGGAGCTGCCGGCGGAGCGGATATCGCGGGCGTATTCGAGATAGCGGGCATTGGCCAGCGGGCCAAAGGATTCCGAAGCGATCAGTTCGGAAAACCCGGCAATGGTGTTGAGCGGGCGGCGCAGGCCGCGTGTGATCCGACTCAGCGTTGCCGCGGGTACGCTGCCGCGCCGCGCCGGTGCGACCTTTTGGGCGTCCAGCGGCCCGATCAGCCCGAAATAGCCCGCGACGATCCCCGCGCGCCCTTCGGCAAACAGCGTGAGCGTCTGGCCGGTTTGCGCGGCTTTAAGAGTCACCGCTGGACGAACACCACCGGCATAGCGGGCGGGCAGCGACAGGAACTGCCGCAAGGATGCGTGATCGCTTTGAGCCACCAGCAGATTGATCGGCGCGCCGTCCGCCGGGGCCTCGCGCTCCGGACTGCCGGGCGTAAAGGCGGTGATCAGGCCCGCCCGGTCCGCGGTCACGAAATCAAAACCCGCCAGTCGCGCCCAGAGCGCGGCGAACTGACCGACCTCGGCCTCGCGCAGCGGTTCGATATCGCTGGCCCGGGCCGACAGCATGAAGCCGGGCCGCCCCTGCCAGGTGATGGCATTGAGCCGCGCGTTGACGGCGACTTTTTCGCCATCGCTGCGCACCAGTTGCGTCACCGGCCCGGCCGGATCGCCCGAATCGATGGTCGGAAAGATCGCTGCGAGACCGAGAGCGCGCAGCGCGGTGGCGTTCTCATATCCGGTGAGATCGACCAGCGCCCGGTTGGCGAACACGATGTCCTGATCGCGGAAAATCAAGATTCCGAGCGGCAGCCGGTTGAGCACCAGCGCCTCTTCACTCAGCGCCACCAGTTCACCGCCCTGGGACGCGCCCGATTCGGGGCGGGCGGGTTCGGCGGGGGTCTCCTGGGTCACCCGGTCAGTGAGGATGCGGGAGAGTTCCTCGAAATTATAACGCGAGGCGCGATCCATCGCATCGTCAGCGGCTTTCTCCGCAGCGTCCGGCGTATCCTTTTCGGGCTGCCCGGTCTCATCCTCCGCCTCTTCATAGCTGGCGCGCTGAATGGTCAATCCGCGTCCGGAAATCTGCCAAAGCCCGGCCCGCGCCGGGGCGTCGTCGCTGCTGCTATCGGCGGCAAAGGCGGCTTCATCCTGGATAGAGGGGTCCTCGTCGCCCCAGTCCGATTGCCCGTCGCTATTGCCCGCTTCCACGTCATCGTCAAAGGCGATGGCAGCATAATCGCGTCCGGGCACGGGAGCGGAAAGGGGCGCGTCGTCCCCGGCATCGAGCGGATCGAAAAGCTGGCTGTGCCCGGCCAGCTTGTCCACCAGCGCCGCCAGTCCTTCAAGGGTTGGCACACCATCGTCTTCCGCGTCTGTTTGGGGCGCGATCTCCGGTTCGGATTCAGGCTCAGGTGCCTCCGCGATGGCCTCATCCTCCTCGACGGGCGGCTCGGGCGCTGTCTCCTGCGGGGCATCGGCAGTCTCAGTCTCGATCCCCGCCGCCGCCAGAATCTCCGGCGCAATCGGGTCGATACCGACCACCAGAAGATGCAGCTTGCCATCGGCCAGATGGATCGGGGTGCACAGGCATGTCGCCGACAGCGGCTTGCGTCCGGCGAGGAACTGCATCCGCGATGGCATGGTGCGGCCTAACAATCCCATGCGCAGGATGCGGGCGATCTGGCCCTTGATGGGGGCGGCCTTGTCCACCCGCTTGAGGCCGGACGCCTTGAGCCGCGCGCCGAACAGCGGCGCGGCGCGGTTCGTCCACACCGGGCGGTCGCCATCCTCCGCCCACAGCCACACCGGCCGCGGGTCGTTTTCGTACCGCTCTATGCTGTTGGCCTGCTCCGGGCTCTGCCAGTCGGGTGTCATTTCCTGTCCAAGTTGCTCAACCGGTCCGCTGCCGGAATGGTTGATGAAACCTTAAATATAGGGACTTTTATGGCCGGTCCACGTCCGCTTGCCCCCGTGTCGCGGCAAAGGCTCCGCATGGTTAAGGCCGGGGTAAATGCCGGCAGCAAAAAACCTGTCACGCAGCGCAGAACCGCCCTTGTCTTTGTTTTGATCTCGACCTATGGTCCGCCCCGTTCCGGGCTGACGCTGTGAGCGTCCAGATGCCCGTTGACCCGTGCCGCCTTAGCTCAGTTGGTTAGAGCGCTAGATTGTGGATCTAGAGGTCCCCCGTTCAATCCGGGGAGGCGGTACCATTTCTCCCATATTGGTTTTTTCTCGTATTGTGCCATTTACTTGGCCTCAGTGTATGGGCTTGCCGTTACCGGTTGGTTGCCAACCGGCACGGATGCGGAGCGCTTTGCGAAATGCTAGCCTTCGCCAACCTGTTAGAGCGTTTCCAGACCGCACGGAGCCAGAATGGACGATATCCCCGAATTGCCTGAAGCAACTGCTGCTTCCGATCTGGTCAATTCCGCTGTCATGGCCTCGCTTGTGCGCATGCTGCTCGCCAAGGGGCTGCTGTCGGGCGAAGACGTGCGCGAGATGTATGAGGGCGCGCTGCACCTGATCGAGGAGCAACAGGCCGGTATCGAGGGCGATAACCCCATCTTCGACATGGCGCGCGACCTGCTCGAACGCCATTTGCGCTGACTGTACGCTGCACAAAATCGGCGCGGCGTTAACGGGGCGTTAACCATAAGCGTCAACGCTTACGCACTCTATCT
The DNA here is from genome assembly GCF_035555455.1 of Pelagibacterium sp. Classification (GTDB taxonomy): domain Bacteria; phylum Pseudomonadota; class Alphaproteobacteria; order Rhizobiales; family Devosiaceae; genus Pelagibacterium. Next base: position 201,375 of record NZ_DATMGM010000066.1, read on the forward strand.
GAGCGTTTGGGGGCTCAGGAAGGATGAGTAGTGTACGATTTTGCTCCAAACCCAAGACTGGCGGAAGCCCTTGTGGGCCTGCCGGTGGCAGATGTGGAACGCGACCTGATTCTCGCCACCTTGCGGCGAACCAGAGGGAACCGGACCCACGCGGCGGAACTTCTGGGCCTTTCGGTCCGGACCATCCGCAACAAGCTCAAGGATTACGCGGAGCGGGGCTTTGATATCCCCTCCGTGTGCCCAAACCGGGACACCTGTTGATCCCGGGAAAACGACATCCAGCTCTGGCCCGGCGGCACCTTTGTCGCCGGCCTAAATCACTACCACCCGCGCGCCCACCGCAACGCGGCGATAAAGATCGATCACATCCTCATTGGTCATGCGGATGCAGCCCGACGACACCGAGCGCCCGATGGTCCAGGGTTCGTTGGTGCCGTGGATGCGATAAAGCGTCGAGCCCAGATAGAGCGCCCGCGCCCCCATCGGGTTATTCGGCCCGCCGGGCATGAAGCTGGGCAGGCCCGGCTGGCGCGCATGCATTTCGGCGGGCGGTGTCCAGCTTGGCCATTCGCGCTTGGCGCTGATCTTCTCGCTGCCGCGCCACTCAAACCCGGTGCGCGCCACGCCGATGCCATACCGCATGGCCTTGCCGCCCGGCATCACCAGATACAGAAAATATTGCCGCGTATCGACGATCACCGTGCCCGGCGCCTCGCTGGTCCGGTAAGTGACCACCTGCCGCAGATAGGCCGGATAGCTCACATAATCGGTCTGGTATTCGAGCATGGTGCGCGGTGTGTCGGGCGTCAGCGTCATGCCGGGCGGGGGCCCGAACATGGCATCGAGATAGCCGCGATAGCCCGATCCGGCCTGGGCAGGGACGGCGAGCAGCAGCACGGCGAAAAGGCACACAATGATCCGGGTCATCGTCAATATCCGGCAAGTTGACGTGCCCGATCCTGCGCCAAAGCCACAAAGATTGAGTCAAACGCCATGGTTAACCGGGAGCCTATGCGTATGGTTATCCAATTGCAGCCGGAGCCGATTCGTTGACTGACGCTATCTTCGCCCCCATGCGCTGCCCCTGGGCCGGCAGCGATCCGCTCTATCAGGCCTACCACGATACCGAATGGGGCTTTCCGGTTGTTGATGATACGCGGCTGTTTGAAAAGCTGTGCCTTGAAGGCTTCCAGTCCGGCCTGTCTTGGCTGACCATTTTGAAAAAGCGCGAGAATTTCCGCGCCGCATTTGCCGGGTTCGACCTCAATAGGGTCGCGGCCTTCGATGATGCCGACATCACGCGGCTGCTCGGGGATGCGGGCATTGTCCGCCACCGGGGCAAGATCGTCTCGGCGATCAACAACGCGCAACGGGCGCTTGAGGTGCAAGCAGAATTCGGATCGCTCGCCGCCTATTTCTGGCGGTTCGAGCCGACGCCGGACATGCGGCCCGACGCCTATTCATGGGAAACTCTGCGCGCCATCGCCACCACACCGGCGTCGGTGGCGCTGGCGCGCGACCTCAAAAAGCGCGGCTTTTCCTTTGTCGGCCCCACAACGTGTTACGCCTTCATGCAGGCCATGGGCATGGTCAATGACCATATGGAAGGGTGCCACTGCCGCGCCGAGGCGGAGGTGCGCCGCGGCCGGTTCCAGCGCCCTCCCGGACGAGAGGGCGCTGCTGGTTACAGCCGGAAATAGACCGATAATGCGGTCGGGACAGGGGGCGGGTCCGCCGTTATCGGCAGGCCCAGATCGCGACGCAGGGCAGGGGGCAGATCCATCGGGCGGATCGCTTGCACCTTGCGGCGGCGGCGGCCAACTGGCCGGATAGCGGTAAGAATGACCCGCCATTTGCCATGCTGGGCGATCAGGGTTTCCACTGAGACACGCAGCATGGTGGCGTCTGGGTTCATGTGAACATGCGACATCGATTTGTGCCCAGCCGCTTGTCGCGTGCCGGGTCCTCGTGTAGCCCGCGAACGACAACCGGACCTCCGGTGACGCGACGCGGGTATGGTTTGAAGTGAGACGAAGACCCGACGGCGAAACGCAAAACGCGTGTGTCGTCAGGACGTTCGGATCATGAGAGATGTTTGAAGAAAAGGGTCACAAAGGACGACCCGAAATTGCCGCGTCAGCGTGTTCGCAACACAATGCAGACTGGGGACGGGGCAAATGCGCCGTTAAATGCGACGCATCCTTCAACACCAGTGGTGAAGACGTGAGCGAAATCGGTCATGAAACGCCTCCAGGGCTCGTGTTGAAAGAGGAGGCGTTTCTAGCTGACGAAATCGTGATCGCCAAGCCCCGGTGTGACCGGTTGTCGCATATGGCTGGACAGTGTGGCGCATCAGCAACAGCGCACCTTGCCTTGTCTGGAAATGCCATATCGTTTAGGAACGGCCCGTAATTCCAGCCCTTCCACCACGGGCGACAGGGACATCTTGGACCATGGCTAAAACCAATGCGCTTATCGAACCGCGCCTGCCGCGCGGTTTCGTCGATTCCGAACCGGCTGAACTTGCCGCCATCGAGGAGATGGTTGCCAAGATTCGACATGTGTATGAGCGCTATGGGTTCGACCCGCTCCAGACGCCGTTTTTCGAATACACCGAAGCGCTGGGCAAGTTCCTGCCCGACACCGACCGGCCCAATGCCGGGGTGTTTTCCGTGCAGGATGATGACGAGCAATGGCTGAGCCTGCGCTATGACCTGACCGCGCCGCTGGCCCGTTATTTTGCCCAGAACTATCAGGACCTGCCCAAGCCGTTCCGCTCCTACCGGCAGGGCTGGGTGTTCCGCAACGAAAAGCCCGGTCCGGGCCGGTTCCGCCAGTTCATGCAGTTCGACGCCGATACGGTCGGCGCGGCGGGCCCGGAGGCCGACGCCGAAATCTGCATGATGATGGCCGACACTATGGATGCGCTGGGGCTGGCCGGAAAATATATCGTCCGCGTCAACAACCGAAAGATTCTCGACGGCGTGATGCAGACCATCGGTGTCGTCGAAGAAGACCAGAAACTCACCGTGCTGCGCGCCATCGACAAGCTCGACAAGTTCGGTCCCGAAGGCGTTCGCCTTCTGCTGGGCGAAGGCCGCAAGGATGAGAGCGGCGATTACACCGAAGGGGCGAAGCTGGGGGCCGATCAGGCCGAAGCGATCATCGAGATGATGAGCGCGGCGCGCCTCGACGATCTGGTCGATCTCGAAGCCGATGCCGGGCCCGATGGCTTCCTTGATGCGGAATTCAAGACGCCATCCCTGGCGAAATTCCCGATCACGACCGCTTTTGCCGAAGGGTTTGCCGAACTGCAAGCGATGGCCGCCCTGTTCGCCTCGGCGGGCTATGGCGCAGATCGTATCAAGATCGATCCCTCCGTGGTGCGTGGCCTCGAATATTACACCGGCCCGGTATTCGAGATCGAATTGACCTTCAGCGTGCAGAACGAAAAAGGGCAGGACGTGGTGTTCGGCTCGGTCGGCGGCGGTGGCCGTTACGACGGACTGGTCTCGCGCTTCCGCAACGAACACACCCCGGCCACCGGCTTTTCCATCGGCGTGTCGCGGCTCGCGTCGGCCCTGCGCCTCACCGGCAACCTCAAGAGCGCCGAGGTCACCGGCCCGGTTGTGGTCACGGTGATGGAAAAGGACCGCATCGCCGACTACCAGAAGATGGTTGCCGAGTTGCGCGCCGCAGGCGTTCGGGCCGAACTGTTCCTCGGCAATGCGCGCAATATGGGCCGCCAGATGAAATATGCCGACCGGCGCAATGCCCCGGCGGTGATCATTCAGGGCTCGAACGAGCGCGAGGAAGGGATCGTCCAGATCAAGGACCTCGCCGAGGGCGCCGAAGCCGCCAAGTCGATCACCGACAACGCTGCCTGGAAAATGGAACGCCCCGGCCAGTATTCGGTGCCGCGCAACGAAATGGTGGAGTTCGTCAAACACATCCCCGCCGTTGCCGCCTGGCTGAAGGCCAACGGGTGATGGCCGCCGCCAGCCGCCGTACAGCGCTTGCCGCGCTCGTTTCGGGTCCCGGCGTGACCCTCGCGGCCCCGCCGATCCTTATCCCGCCCGCGCCGTATTTCGATCTGGCGGGCGAGGAACTGGGCGCGCGAATGATCCTCACTCAGGGCAGCAACGGCAATGAATTCTGCCTGCGCCCCGATTTCACCCTGCCCATCGCCATGCAGCATATCGCGACCGGGGCCGCGACCCCCGCTGCCTACGGCTATCTGGGACCGATTTTCCGCCAGCGTATTGATGGCCCTGCCGAGTTCGATCAGGCGGGCATCGAATTGTTGGCGCTGCCCGACGCCGATCGCGCCCTCGAACGGGTGATCGGCTTCGCTCGCTCCGTCATCGACCTCTACGGGGTGACGCGCCCCTCCATCCGCATGGGCGATATCGACCTGTTCGAAACGGTGCTGGCCGCCTGCGATATGCCGGACGTTTGGCGTCCGCGTATCCGCGCCCGCTATGGCCACCCCGAGGCCATGGCGGCGCTGCTCGACCGGCTGGCTTCCCCCCAAACTCCGTCTGCTGGCCCAGTCGGGCTTCCGGCGGGTGATATCGCCGATTGGGTAAGCGAATTGATGCTGACCAACGGGTTGAGCCTCACCCAGAGCCGTTCGCCCGAGGAAATCGCCGGGCGCTATCTGGAAAAGCAGGCGCTCGAAGCCGCGCATGTGCCGCCCGCCTCCATCGACCTGCTGCGCCGCTATCTCGCCATTGCCGGGCCCGCCGATGACGCGGTCGCCGCCGTCGCCGCGCTGGCCACTGAATGCGGCATCGATCTTGCCGATACGCTGGCCATAACCCGCCGCCGCCTTGCACAGCTGCGCGAGGGCCTCGGGGGCGACAGCCTCGTCTTTGACGCTGGCTTCAGTCCACGCCTCGACTATTACACCGGCATCACCTTTGCGATTACCGGCGGCACCGGTGCCGTGCTGGTCTCGGGCGGTCAGTATGACCGGCTGCTGGCGCGGCTGGGCGCGCGCGAAGACATCCCCGCCGTCGGCTGCGCCGTGTGGGTGGAGCGGCTTGAGGCCGAGCAACAGACCCGGAAGGTGGCTCCATGAGCACCATCATGCTTGCCGTGCCGTCTAAAGGGCGCATCCAGGAAGAATCGATTGCGATCTTCGAGCGGGCGGGCCTCGCTATCGACCGTCCGGGCGGCGCACGGTCCTATCTCGGCGAGATCGATGGCTGGCCGGAAGTCACCGTGCGGTTCCTGTCGGCGTCCGAGATTGCCCGTGAGCTGATCCGGGGCACAATCGATATCGGCATCACCGGCGAAGACCTCATCCACGAAACCGCCGAAACCGGTCCTGAGCAGGTGTCCGTGGCGCGGCGTCTGGGGTTCGGGCGCGCGGACGCGGTGGTTGCGGTCCCCGATGCGTGGATCGATGTGACGGCCATGGACGATTTGTCCGACGTCGCCGCCGATTTCCGGGCCCGCCATGGGCGCTGGCTCAAGGTTGCGACCAAGTTCGTCAACCTGACCCGCCGGCATTTCGCCCGCCACGGCATTGCCGAATATCGGATCGTGGAAAGCCTCGGGGCCACCGAGGCCGCCCCGGCCTCGGGCGCTGCCGATCTCATCGTCGACATCACCTCCACCGGCTCGACCCTCAAGGCCAACGGCCTGCGCATTCTCGATGATGGGGTGATGCTCAGGAGCGAGGCGCTGCTATTGGTCTCGCGCAATGCAGATTGGTCCCAGGATCGGCTGGCGATCCTCAACCGCCTGCTGTCCGCGCTCGACGCCGAAGCGTTCACCCCCTGAAAAGGCCGAAGGGCTCACGCCGGACAGTGTCCAGCGGAGCCCTTCGCAAGCGCATCTGCGTGAGGGTCAGGCGGCTTTGCGACCATCCACCGACCATGCGCCTGCACCAAAGGCGATGACATAGAGCAGGCCGCCGGTGATGGCGATGTTCTTGAGGAAGCTGGTCATTTCCATCTGATCGGCAAAGTTGGTGTGGAAGATCAGCCCGGAAAGCAGCGTGAATGCAGCCAGCGCGGCGGCGGCCCAGCGGGTCTTGTAGCCGACGGCGAGCATGATGCCGGCAACCACTTCAAGCACAATGGTCGGCCAGATCAGAAAGCCCGGAACGCCGAAGGCTTCCATATAGCCGACGTTGAATTCGACGGCGGGCACCTTGCCCAGCCCGGCGAGAACGAAGATCACGGCCAGAAAGATACGGCCGACAACGGGAAGATTGGTCTCAAGAGTGTTCATAGCGATACGTCCGGTTTAGCGTTGGCGTTGATGGGCAGACGATGCCCCAATCCGCGCCCAGGCGGAACCCGGCCCGAAACCGACGCATTGTTCACCAAACCAGAACGATCGCTCTGGCCCGGTTTTAAAATCCGGTTGCATTGCCCGATGTCTTGAGGCTACACGCCCTGCGCGGGCCCGGATGGTTCCGGGCTCTGGAAACGGGCGGGGAGCAGCGCGTGCTTGATCTGTGGGTTCTGGTTCTTCTGGGAGGCGTCGGTGTCGTTGCCGGTTTCGTCGATGCCGTGGCCGGGGGAGGCGGGCTGATCACCATCCCTGCACTGCTGGCCGCTGGCCTGCCGCCGGTCGGCGCTCTGGCCACAAACAAGGCCCAGTCGGTTGTCGGCACCACCATGGCCGCGTGGACCTATTGGCGCAAAGGCTATGTTTCGCTGCGCTCGCTGGTGCCCGCGATCATCGCCGCCGCCATCGGGTCGCTGCTGGGCGCCGTGCTGCTCACCCGCATCGATACCTCGGCGCTCGATATCGCCGTGCCGGTGGCGGTTATCGCGGTCGCGCTGTATTTCAGCTTTTCGCCCTCGATCCGCGATATCGACGGCAGCCCGCGCCTTGGTTGGAAACAATGGTTGCCGGTGTTCGGCTTTCTGCTGGGGTTTTACGATGGGGTCTTCGGGCCCGGCACAGGCTCGTTCCTGCTGCTGGTGTTCGTGGCGCTGTTCGGTCTGTCCGCCGCCCGTGCCTCAGCCAATACCAAGATTCTCAATCTGGTATCCAACCTTGCCGCGCTGATCTTTTTCATCTTTTCGGGCGAGGTGGTGTGGATGGTGGCAGCCGTGATGGCAGTGGGCCAGATTTTCGGCGGCTATCTGGGCGCCGTCACTGGCATCCGCTTTGGTGCTCGCATCATCCGTCCGCTGGTGATCGTGGTCTCCGTCACCCTCGCCATCAAGCTGCTGTTCTTCCCATAAAGCGCCGCTGAAACGCCTGCGTTTACAGCAAGCCCCAAAAACGAAAAGGGCGGCTCCGAAGAACCGCCCTTCCGTTCGAGACCTGGAGAGGTCTGAGCTTTTTGGGACCTTAGAAGCCCATATCACCCATGCCGCCCATTCCGCCGCCGCCGGGCATTGCCGGTGCTTCGTCCTTGGGCAGTTCTGCGATCATGGCTTCGGTGGTGACCAGAAGGCCGGCAACCGAGGCAGCGTCCTGAAGGGCGGTGCGCACGACCTTGACCGGGTCGATAATGCCCATCTTGATCATGTCGCCATATTCGCCGGTCTGGGCGTCATAGCCAAAAGTGTCGGAAGCTTCGTCGAGGATCTTGCCCACAACGATCGAGCCTTCGTCGCCCGCATTGTTGGCGATCTGACGGACCGGCTCCTGCAGAGCGCGCTTGACGATGGCGATACCGGCGTCCTGGTCACGGTTTGCACCGGTGACGCTGAGGGCGGCCGAAGCGCGCAGCAGCGCGACGCCACCACCCGGAACGATGCCTTCTTCGACGGCAGCGCGGGTTGCGTTGAGCGCGTCATCGACGCGATCCTTGCGCTCCTTGACTTCGATTTCGGTCGAACCGCCGACCTTGATCACGGCAACACCGCCAGCGAGCTTGGCCAGGCGCTCCTGGAGCTTCTCGCGGTCGTAGTCCGAAGTGGTTTCTTCGATCTGCGCCTTGATCTGGTTCACGCGGCCTTCGATGTCGTCCTTGGAGCCGGCACCATCGACGATGGTGGTGTTTTCCTTGGAGATTTCGACGCGCTTGGCAGTGCCCAGCATGTCGAGCGACACGTTCTCAAGCTTGATGCCAAGGTCTTCCGAGATCACCTGGCCACCGGTGAGGATGGCGATGTCTTCGAGCATGGCCTTGCGGCGATCGCCGAAGCCCGGTGCCTTGACGGCAGCGACCTTGAGGCCACCGCGCAGACGGTTGACGACGAGGGTTGCGAGGGCTTCGCCTTCCACGTCTTCAGCAATGATCAGCAGCGGACGCTGGCTCTGCACAACGGCTTCGAGGACCGGCAGGAGAGCCTGCAGGTTCGAGAGCTTCTTTTCGTGCAGCAGGATGAACGGATCGTCGAGCGCTGCGACCATCTTTTCGGTGTTGGTCACGAAGTACGGCGAGAGGTAGCCGCGGTCGAACTGCATGCCTTCGACGACATCGAGTTCGGTTTCAGCGGTCTTGGCTTCCTCGACGGTAATCACGCCTTCATTGCCGACCTTCTGCATGGCGTCGGAAATCATTTCACCGATTTCTTTTTCGCCGTTTGCGGAAATGGTGCCGACCTGGGCGACTTCACCCGAAGAGGTGATCTTGACGGCCTTGGAGGCGAGGTTGGAGACGATCTCGGTCACGGCGAGATCGATACCGCGCTTGAGGTCCATCGGGTTCATGCCGGCGGCGACAGCCTTGACGCCTTCGACAACGATGGACTGAGCGAGCACGGTCGCAGTGGTGGTGCCGTCACCGGCGATGTCGTTGGTCTTGGAGGCCACGGCGCGCACCATCTGGGCGCCCATGTTTTCGAACTTGTCTTCAAGTTCGATTTCCTTGGCAACCGACACACCGTCCTTGGTGATGCGCGGAGCGCCAAAGCTCTTGTCGATGACCACGTTGCGACCCTTGGGGCCGAGGGTTACCTTGACGGCGTTGGCCAGGATGTTGACGCCGCGCAGCATCTTGTCGCGGGCGTCAGTCGAAAACTTTACTTCCTTAGCGGACATGTAAGTTTACTCCGAAAAATTGGGAAAGGAGGCGGAGAGGGATTAACCCTCGATCACGCCCATGATGTCGGACTCTTTCATGATCAGGACGTCTTCGCCGTCGATCTTGACTTCGGTGCCGCTCCACTTGCCAAACAGCACGCGGTCGCCAGCCTTGACGTCCAGAGCAGTGATCTTGCCGCTGTCATCGCGGGCGCCGGGGCCAACCGAGACGATCACGCCTTCAGAGGGCTTTTCCTTGGCAGTGTCGGGGATGATGATGCCGCCAGCAGTCTTTTCCTCGCTGTCGACGCGCCGGACCACAACACGGTCATGCAGGGGACGGAAGCTCATGGTCGCTCCTTTGGAACGTAATGTTGAGATGCAATTTTCTCCGCTGTTAGCACTCACTAGGTGAGAGTGCCAGCAGCACGCCTGACGAGATAGGAACAGCGGCAATGTGAGTCAAGCGCGCGCTCGGCAAATAATTTTGCATCCCCCCGCCGGGCTTGCTATGCGAGGCGGCACCAGCCGGACGTGCCAGAGCTTCGGAGACTGATAACACTGCCATGAATACCGCCCCTGCCTCCGAGATCGACACCGCGACCTGGACCGCACCGGTCCTGTCCGTCATCGTTCCGACCTTCAACGAGCGCGACAACATCGCGCCGCTTGTCGACAAGCTCGAAGCCGCGCTGGCCGGGATCGCGTTCGAAGTCATCATCGTCGATGACAACAGCCCCGATGGCACCGCCGAACTCGCCAAGACCCTCGCCGTTCACAAGCCCCACGTCCGCTGCATCCATCGCATCGGGCGGCGCGGGCTGTCCTCGGCCTGCATCGAGGGCATGGCGTCGTCTTCCGCCGAATTTGTCGCTGTCATCGATGCCGATCACCAGCACGACGAAGCCATCCTGCCCAAAATGCTCGAAAAGGCACAAGCAGGCGCCGATGTGGTGGTCGGGACGCGCTATTCCGGGGAGGGCAGTTCCCAATCCGGCTTCACCGCCAGCCGTCAGATGGGCTCGACCCTCGCCACCCAGCTCTCGGGCATTCTCACCGGCAAGGCGCTGTCCGATCCCATGAGCGGCTTTTTCCTCATGCGGCGTTCGCTGTTCAATGAGATCGTGCCCTCGCTATCGCGCGAAGGCTTCAAGATTCTGCTCGACATCATCGCCACCGGCAACCGCCAGTTGGGCCGCAAGCTGGCCATCGCCGAAGTGCCCTATGATTTCCGCCCCCGCCACGCGGGCGAAAGCAAGATGAGCGCACTGGTCGTCGCCCAGTTCCTTGGCCTGATCGTGTCCCAGATTTCACGCGGCCTGCTGCCCACCAGCTTCCTGCTGTTCGCGCTTGTCGGCGCGTCTGGGGTGCTCGTCCATCTCGTGGTCCTCACCTTCGCTTTCGAGGCCCTCGATTTCAACTTCGCCAACAGCCAGATCGTCGCGACGCTGGTGGCCATGACCACCAACTACATTCTCAACAACGAGTTGACCTACGCCGACAAGAAGCTGCGCGGGGTCAAATTCTGGACCGGCCTTTTAAGCTTTTACGTCGTGTGCAGCTTCGGCGCGATCGCCAATATCTCGGTCGCCAGCGTGCTGTTCGAAGCTCACCTCGCCAATTTCCTTATCGCCGGTATCGCCGGCGTGGTGATGAGCGTCGTCTTCAACTACGCGGTCACCCGCATGTTCACATGGCGGTGACGCGGTTCCCAACGCTTGCCAGGGGCTTCCCTTCTCCCCGTGAGGGAGAAGGTGGGCTTTCGCAAAGCGAAAGGTCGGATGAGGGGTGCGCAGCGCGCGCCATACCAAACGGAGTCTGCGATGTCTTCTGACCGATCCCGCATCGGCCCCTTCACCCCCCTGCAGGCGACTCTCATCCTCATCGCCGCCACCTTCGTCCTGCGCCTCATTGGTGCGGCGGTGGTCGGCTGGGGCACCGGGGAGGCCTATTATCTGGCCTCGGCGCGTCAGTTCCATCTTTCCTATTTCGACCAGCCGCCGCTGTCGCTGTGGACCATCTGGGCCACGCTCAAACTCACCGGGTCGGACAGCCTTCTGGTCATCCGCCTGCCCTTCGTCGTGATGTTTTCCGTCTCGACCTGGCTGGTGTTCGATATCACCCGCCGCATCCACACCCCGCTGGGTGGCTTTTACGCGGCGTTGATCGTCAATGCCTGCGTGCTGCTTTCGCTCTCGGTCGGCTCGTGGACCCAGCCCGATGCGCCCATGCTGCTGTTCTGGCTGGCCACCGTCCGAGTGCTGCTTGAAATCTTCTTCGGCGACGGCGCGCGCCACCCCTATCGCTGGTGGGCGCTGGCCGGTGTGTTTCTGGGCCTCACCTTCCTCTCCAAGTACCACGCGGTTTTCCTCGTCGCCGGAACGGGTCTGTTCATCGTCGCCAACTCCACCCAGCGCCGCTGGCTCACCCATCGCGCGCCCTGGCTGGCGCTGCTGATCGCGCTGGTGATCTTCTCCCCCGTAATCATCTGGAACGCCCAGAACGATTGGGCCTCCTTCGGCTTCCAGGGTGGCCGGGCGCTTGCGGAATCCGGCCTGCGCTGGGAAGGGTTCATCCGCATGATCTGGGGCCAGCTGCTCTATATGGTGCCCTGGCTGGCCATTCCGGCGCTCTATATCGGGGGCAGGGCGCTCGCCGCCGGTCCGCGCGGTCAGTTTCCCTCTGGGGCCACGCCGGGCGCCGCTGCGCTGTTCGCCTATATCGGTTGGCCGCCGGTGATCTTTTTCACCCTCGTTGCGCTCTGGAGCGATACACAGTTCCACTTCCACTGGCAGGCGCCGGGATACCTGATGCTGTTCATGCTGATGGGGGCCTGGGCCGCCAACCGCGATGGCAAGGCCATTCGCATCTGGCTCTATGGCTCGGCGATTGCAACGCTGGCCATCCTCACGCTGCTGGTCTCCCACGCCGCCACCGGCTGGGCGCGCGCCGTGTTCCCCGGCGAGTGGGAAGACCCCACCGCCCTGCAACTGCCCTGGACTGAACTCGGCGACGACCTTGCCGCCCGCAATGCCTTTGCTGAAAACAACCTCTTCATCGCCGGCACCAACTGGATCGACTGCGGCTATATCGACACCCAGGTCGCAGGCCGTTTGCCGTTTGCCTGCTTTGGGTCCGATCCGCGCAACCTGCACTACAATTTCGATCCTGAAACGCATCGGGGCTGGAACGCTTATCTGGTGGCCCAGACCGCCAACCCCGATCGCATCCTGAGCGCCTATGCCGACAGCTTCGAGAGCATCGAGCATCTGGAAACCCTGACCATCTCACGCGCGGGCCACGTGGAACTGGACGGCATTCAGGTGTTTTATGCACAGGGGTTCGCAGGCCAATAAAACGAGGACCACGACTATGACCGATGCACTGGACGCGGGACCCTTCTTCCACGGCACGGTCGCCGATTTGCAGGTGGGTGATCTCCTCACCGCCGGATATCAATCGAACTATCGCCCCGAAGTGCTCATGAACCACATCTACTTCACCGCCCTTGTGGACGGTGCCGGACTTGCCGCCGAAATCGCGGCGGAACTCACCAAAGGCAGCGCGACCCCGCGGGTTTATGTCGTAGAGCCGACCGGCACATTCGAGAACGATCCGAACGTGACCGACAAGAAATTTCCCGGCAATCCCACGCGCTCATACCGCAGCAGCGCACCGCTCAGGATCATCGGCGAAATCACCGATTGGACCAGATTGACGCCGGAGGCACTGCAATCGTGGCGCGAGCGCTTGACCGCGCTGCTCTCGGATGAGCGCGGCGAAATCATAAACTGATACCTGCAACGCGCATCCCTCAGCCCGCCCAACCGCAACCCGAGCATACTGGATTCCGGGTCTGGGCCCGGGATGACGGCGGTGGCTATGAAAAGCCGAGGCTGCCCCAAATGATTGTCGGCGCTGTTAGCGGAGCGCCACGCTCACCCCTTTCCCCAACAGTCATCCCGGACGTGATCCGGGATCCAGTAACCGGCAGAGCGAGCAATCGTCTCGCGCGCTGCGACGAAGAGGAGAGGAGCTCCGCCCGTTCATTGCTGCGGGTCCTGTCGTTATGGTATTTTGCGGCGTGAGGTGAACGGGCTGATGGAAGGATAACCCCATGCCCTATGAATTCACGGTCAGTGGCCGCATCGCCCGGTCCGTGCACGATGTGTTCGAAGCGGTGGCCGATCCGGCCATGCTATCAAAATATTTCACCACCGGTGGCGCCAAAGGGCGGCTTGAAACCGGGGCCACGGTGACCTGGGATTTCCACGATTTTCCCGGCGCATTCCCTGTGCATGTGGTTGAAAGCGCGCCCGACACAAAGATCGTGCTGCGTTGGGACGCTGCGCCGGACGCGGATGGAGCCGAACCCTATCAGACCACGGTGACCATCACGTTCGAGGCGCTCAACGATGGCCGCACCCTGGTGCGCATCCACGAGGCTGGCTTCCACGAGACCGAAGCTGGCCTCAAGGCATCCTACGGCAACTGCGAAGGCTGGACCGGCATGCTCTGCGCCCTGCGCGTGTGGATCGAGCACGGCATCAATCTGCGCGACGGGTTTTATAAGTAGATTGGCAGCTCACAATCCACGGCCCCTTGCGCCGCTCTTTCCCGTGGAAGTGACCGCGAAACATAGCATGATGGCAATGGCGTTCTATGAGAAGTCAAGTCTTCGCATGGCAGACATTCCAGTCAGCCTGTTGAACCTCAGGCGTAGCGCGGCTATGTATTCCGAGCCGATAAGAGGTGGCCGGTTGGTATCCCGGCGCCATAGCTTTTGCTGTGGTACTCGTCGCTCTGCGTCCCATCGGCACCAATCGCATTTTTGCTTGGATGGTGCTGGCGTGGACGTGGTGTCCGTCAGCCTGCGTGCCACGGAGACCGCTTTGCCTAAAAAGACCACCTTCGTTTTTCAGATTATCATGACCTTCATGATGGCTCTGGCCATGTCCGGTACGCTCGGATTCCTCAATTTTGGCTTGGAATTCTGGTCGCGCTGGCTGCAAACCTTCATCATAGTCTGGCCCATTGCCTTCATCTGTACTCGCGTCATCAACCCGATTGCCTTCAAGATCGCGTTCAAGATTGCTCCGCCTCACCAGGAGTGAGCCGTTTTGTGGGGGCGGGGCTGGAGTCGTCTGCAGGCGACCCTACGCCGCCCCGGCCCGCTCCCAGCCCAGTTTCTTGCGGTAGATCGTCGAAGGGCTGATTTCCAGCGCCGCTGCTGCCCGGGCGATGTTGCCCCCACCGTCATCCCGGACTTGATCCGGGATCCAGTAACCGGCAGAGCCAGTCATCGGCCCCCGCTCTGCTGCGCCGAAGCCCCGGAAACTGTCCAGCAAACGATTGACAATCGTCTCTGAAGCCGTAGCGTTGCTTTTGGCCTGTGCAGCCAGCCGCTCGCACCCGTCAAGGGAGGGGTGAATGCACCAATTCGGTGGTTTGACCCGCAACTCCTGGGCAGGCCGTCAGCAATGCGAGCACTGATCGTTTTCTTCTGCCCGTGAGAAGGATCGAACCGATGCATAGCTTTATGGATGCAAAACTTATGGCGAAGCTGCTGCGGCAGGCTCTCGCCGACCGAAGCGTCACACTTACGCACAGCGATAGCCTCGAACTTGTCTCCCGGCAGTTCGGTTTTGCCAATTGGAACATGCTCAGTGTCAGAATCGAACGGGCAAAGTCCGGCGATGGATTGCTCCCGGATGGCTGGTTCAAAGCTGGAAAAAGCCCGCAACTATACGACACCCGAATGGATCATGATGGTGCTGGCGTCCTCATCGCAGCCAGGCAGGACCTTCAACGCGAGATTCATGGGGATGATTTCTGCACTGTAATGCAGAGTGTGGATGCCGAGCCGTTCAGGAACAAGCGCATGCGCCTTGCCGGTGAGCTGCGCACGCAAGACGCCGGAACCGGAGCCACAATCTGGTTCCGTGTAGATGGTGCCAAGGGAACGCTCTTGTTCGATAACCTCGAATTGCAGAGACCCGATGGACCACTTGTCGGAACGCAAGGCTGGAGTGAGCGGTCAGTGGTTTTTGATATACCCGAAGACGCCCTGAGCCTGCACTATGGGTTCTTTCTGAAAGGAACGGGCAAATGCTGGTCTCGTCAGTTCAGTCTGAACGAAGTCGATGGCAGCGTACCGACTAACCGTAACAAGGGGCCGGTTCTTCCGCGCCCCACCAATCTCGACTTCGGACAACCTCCTGTAAATTAGGACGCAAGGCAAAAAGGGCAGGGGCTACGCCGCCCCGGCCCGCTCCCAGCCCAGTTTCTTGCGATAGATGGTCGAGGGGCTGATTTCCAGCGCTGCTGCTGCCCGGGCGATGTTGCCGCCGAAGGCGTCGAGGGCGTCTTCGATGATGCGCTGTTCCTGCCGCCACATCGGCTCTATCGAGGTCGGGATGCCTGCTGCCGGGCGCGCCGCGACATAGGCGTTGCGCGATTCATAATCGGCGGCAAAGGCCATCTGCGCCGAGACCAGCCCGCCATCGAACATCACGACGATGCGGCGAACGAGATTCTGGAGCTGGCGGACATTGCCCGGCCATTCGCGCGCCACGAACAGGTCGGCGACATCGGGGGCAAAGCCGGAAAATCTCTTGCTTTCCTCGCGCGCAAACTCGGTCAGGAAGCTTTGCGCCAGCGGCATGATATCGCCGGGCCGCTGCCGCAGCGGCGGCAGGTGAATCGGTAGCACATGCAGGCGATAGAACAGGTCTTCACGGAATTTGCGCTCGCTCACCAGCTGCATGGGGTTGCGGTTGGTGGCGCAGATCACCCGCACATCCACCGCACGCGCCACGGACTCGCCCACCCGCGTGATGGTGCCGGTTTGCAAAAAGCGGAGCAGTTTGGCTTGCAGCGCCAGGTCCATCTCGCCGATTTCATCGAGAAACAGCGTGCCTTTGTCCGCCATCTCGATGGCGCCCTTGCGGTCCTCATGCGCGCCCGTGTAGGCGCCCCGGATCGCGCCGAACACTTCGGCTTCCATCAATTCGCGCGGGATCGCCCCGGCATTGATGGCGATGAACGGCTTGTCGGCGCGGGGCGAGCGCTTGTGCAGCGCCGCCGCGGACACTTCCTTGCCGGTGCCGCTTTCGCCGGTGATGAACACCGGGGCCGCCGACGGCGCAATGCGCAGAATCTGGTCGTAGATCGCCTGCATCTGTGGGGTTGTGCCCACAAAACCCTCGAAATCAGGGAGGGTTTTTGGCGTTTCGCAGACGATGGCGCGGGCCTTGCCGTGGCGCTGCCCGAGTTCGCCCAGTCGTGCCGCCAGCACCGGGCCGGAAATCGGCAGGGCCAGATAATCGTGCGCTCCGGCCCGCATGGCAGCAACCGCCAGCGACACCGAGCCCCCATCGGCAAGGGCGACGATCAGCGCTCCATCGGCCGATGCGGCAAGGCTGGCAAAGGCCGCCTCGCCATCGCTGGTCGGGCCGTCGATGCTGCCGGTTTCCGCAAGGATCACATCGAAACTGGTGTTCCGCAGGCTGTCGAGCGCCTGCCGGAAGCTGGTGCAATGGACAAGCGAGATTGCCTTGCCCCAGTGGCCGAAAATGGTGGCCATCGTCGTGCGCGCCCGATCCGGCGCGCTGTCGATCAGCAACAGTTTCACATCTGCGTCCGATGGAGGTCCATCACGCATCGGGCCGTTTCTCCTTGCCAGATTGCGGGCGTTGGCTTGAGGAGCAGTATCAATCCGTTAGGGTAAACAAACGGTTGGCACGAAGCTTTTTTGCAACAGCAGCAAATGGTACACCTGCTGAGACGCTAAAATTTGATTCCCTCCTTGGGGGCGAGAGCCGGGTGCAGGGACTGATCTTGATTTTTATCGGTGTGTGCGGGGCCGCTCTGGGCGCTGCCGCCTATTTTGCGCTCGGCTTCACCCCCATCGAAGCCGGGCTGCTGGCGCTTGTCGTTGTGCTGGGCGGGGTATTGATCGAGGAACGCGCCGCCCGCCGCCGCGCCTTCCGCCGGCTCGAAACCGGGGTTGAGGAGATGGGGCGCCTCCTCGCCACCGATGCGCGGGCCGGGCAGGTGCTCTCCAAAAGGGTCAATGCGCTCGCCGATCTCGAAGCCGGGCCGCGCCTTGATGTGGTCGAGGCCGATATGAGCGTTCTGGGCACTGTGGTGCGTCAGGTGGCCCAGGCCGTCTCGGATTTGGAAACGGCTCAGGCCGCCCTTGCGCCACCGATCCCAGACACCGGCGACGAGCCAACCGTGCCGCAGCCGCCCGCCATCGCGCTGGAGCATGTGCGCCGGGCCCTCGATGAGGGCCGGCTGGTGCACCACGCCCGCCCGGTGCTGACCCTGCCCCAGCGCAAGGTCCATGCTTATGAGCTGATTGCCCGCCTCGAACTGGACGGGCGGCTCGCCGATCCGCCCGAATTCATGCCGGTCGCAACCGCCGAAGGGCGCGTGATCCTGCGCCGCATCGATCTGCTGGGTGCCCATGAGGCCATCCGCATCGCGCGCCGGGCCCGGCTGGCGGGCGAACCCGTGCGGCTGTTCCTCGGCCTTTCGGTCGCAACGCTCGACGACCGGCCTTCGCTCGACCAGCTTTTGACCCTTCTGGCCGCCAATCGTGCCGTCAACACCGATATCGCCTTTGCGCTTGAGTATCGCGACTGGGCCGCGCTCTCGCGCCCGGAGACCGATGCGCTGGCCAGTCTGGTGCAGCACGGAATCACTCTGGCGCTGCGCAATGCCACCACCCTGCGCCTCGATTTTGCCGCGCTGGCCGACAAGGGTGTGCGCACCATCACCACCAGTGCCCGCACCTTCCTGCGCACCCCCGAAGCGCTGACCGACTTTCATTCCTCCGACATCAACGACTATATCAAGCGCTTCGGCGTCAATCTCGTTGTCACCGGGCTCGAAGCCGAAAGCGAGATTCTGGCGCTGCTCGATGATGGCGTGCGGATCGCGCAGGGCCCCGTTCTTGGCGCCACCGCTCCCCTGCGCGCCGATTTGCGTGACGATGGCGACGATGATCTGCGCCGCGCCGCCACGCGCTGACATAAGGAGGCGTTATGCCCGTCCCCACCGGCCCGACCCCGGGCCTTGCTGCCCTTGCCCAATCCTACCCCGCGATCCTCTCGGATGTGTGGGGCGTCGTCCATAACGGCATCGAGCCCCATTGGAGCGCCGTCGAAGCTCTGGTGCGCTATCGCGAGGCGGGCGGGCGGGTGGTGCTGATCACCAACGCTCCGCGTCCCGCGCCGCCGATCTTCGAGCAACTCGACGCCATGGGCGTGCCGCGCGAGGCCTATGACGGCCTGGTCACCTCGGGCGATGCCACGCGCGAATTGCTGGAAAACTGGCGCGGTCGCACCGTGGCCCGCGTGGGTCCCCTTGTTGACGATGTGCTGTTTGACGGGCTCGACCTCACCTTCGGCTCCGACGCCGAGGCGACGGCAGTGGTGGTTTCCGATCTCGATACCGACAACGACACCCCCGCCGATTATACCGACCGCATGGCCATCTGGCGCTCCCGCGACCTGCCGCTGATCTGCGCCAACCCCGACAAGGTTGTGGAGGAAGGCGACCGCATCGTCTATTGCGGCGGCGCGCTGGCCGATGCCTATGAAGACATCGGGGGCCGCGTGATGATGGCGGGCAAGCCCTACAACCCGATTTACGCGTTGAGCAAATCGGTGCTCCATGAAGCCGGTGGCCGCCGCTTTGACCACAGCGAAATCCTCGCCATCGGTGATTCGGTCCGCACCGATGCTGTGGGCGCCGCCCAGTTCGGGGTGGACCTGCTGTTCATCACCGGCTCGATCCACGCCGCCGAACTCGATGCCTTCAACAATCCGCCCGCCAAACGCGTGTCCGATCTGGTCTCGGTCTCCCGCGCCAACATGGTGGGCTTCATGCCAAGGCTGGTCTGGTAAAGTCGGCGTCCCGGTACCGGGAACCCCCACAATGCCCGACCTCGCCACGTTCATCGCTGCCAATCTGCCGGTGCGCGCCGTTCTGGGCCTCCCGCACATCCGGCTGCACACCGCCGTGCCGGAAAGCGGCGTCTGGCGCTTGGCCGAGGGGGGCACGCCGCCTTATTGGGCGTGGCCCTGGCCCGGCGGGCTGGCGCTGGCCCACCATCTCCATGCCCACCCCGAACTCGTCTCCGGAAAAACCGTCCTCGACCTTGGCACCGGTTCGGGGCTGGTCGCCATCGCGGCTGCTCTGGCCGGGGCCAAACCGGTCACCGCCTGCGACCCCGATCCCGTTGCCATCGCCGCCGTGACGCTCAACGCCTCCCTCAACGACGTCCCCATCGTCGCCCAGGCTGGCGATCCCCTTGATGGCCCGCCGCAGGAAGCAGAAATCATCCTGGTCGGCGACCTGTTCTACGCCGCCGATCTTGCCCGCCGCGTCACGGCCTATCTCGATCGCTGCGTTGGCGCGGGCCGCACGGTGTATGTTGGCGATATCGGTCGCGCCCACCTGCCGCACAACCGCCTGACGCCCCTCGCGCGCTATCCTCTTGCCGATTTCGGCGAGCCTGCCACTGGCGCCTTGCACCCCGCCAGCGTGTGCCAATACAAATTGCCTGTCTGAACGCTTGCATTTGGCGCAACAAAAAGGCAGTTTTCGCCCAATTCTCCAACGGCCTCACCCTGGTGCCCATGACCGCCGGTTCTTCCTTTGCCCGTCTCGACGGTCTATCCACCGTTCCCTCCGCATTGCGAGGCGCTGTGATCGCCATCGGCAATTTCGATGGCTGCCATCGGGGGCATCAGCAGGTTTTCGCTGCCGCTCAGGCGCTCGCCGCCCAAAAGGGCGTCCCGGCACTGATGCTGACCTTCGAGCCGCACCCGCGCGACGTGTTTGCGCCAAAGCCGTTTCTGCACCGGCTCACCTATGCCGATGCCAAGGCGCGCCTCGCCAAGGCCTTCGGCTTCGATGCCATTGCCATCATCGAATTTTCCCGCGATCTGGCGTCCGTTGAAGCGGGCGAGTTCGTTCGGCGCTATCTGGTCGAGGCGCTGGACGTCTCGGGCGTGGTGGTCGGTGCCGATTTCCATTTCGGCAAGGGCAGGGCAGGCACCCCCGATTTCCTTGTGGCGCAAGGCGCCGAGCTGGGTTTCGCGGTCGAAGTTTGCACCATGCTCGATGATGGCGAAATCCCGGTTTCGTCGTCCCGGGTGCGCGACGCGCTGGCCGCTGGCGATGTCCTCGTCGCCAACCAGTTGCTGGGCTACCGGCACTTTTTCTCCGGCACGGTGATTGAGGGCGACAAGCGTGGCCGCCTTCTGGGTTTCCCCACCGCCAACATGGCCGTGCCCGAAACCTTTGGCCTCGCCCAGGGCGTCTATGCCGCAAAAGTGAAGATCGGCGATGAGGTGTTTTCCGGCGTTTCGGCCTATGGAAAGCCGATGTTCGACAACACCCACCCGCCGTTTGAAACCTTCATCTTCGATCTCTCCCGCGATCTGTACGGCCAGACCATCGAGATCGCGCTGCTCGATTTCATCCGTGGCCAGATGACCTTTGACGGCCTCGATCCCTTGATCGCGCAGATGACACGCGACGCCGAAACCGCGCGAATTATCACCGCCCAGGCGGCCCCGCTCTCCGAGCTTGATGCTGCCCTGGGCTTTGTTTCCTAGCCAATAGGGAAATCCGCGCCCATCCCCCGTTGTCATCCCGGCTCAAGACCCGGGATGACAACGTTGGTGACTGGCAGCTACGAGTGCACACCCCCTCTTCCTCAAGGGGGATGTCTGCCGAAGCGCTGCCGCTCCCCTTCTCCCCTTGAGGGAGAAGGTGGCCGCGAAGCGGTCGGATGAGGGGTGCCGCATCGGCTTTGCCGATGCGCAGCCGCAAGGCTGAGCAACGTTGCCAAAAGCTCCCTTCTCCCACGAGGGGAGAAGGCTAACTCGGGCATTGTCCGGGTCGAAACACGGCACCGTCCCCAAACCCATTGGCAATCCTTCCCCGCCGCTGCTAAAAGCGGCTGAACATCAGTCCGACTGAAGATTTATCGCGAGTTCTTATGACCGACACGCAAGCGGGCGCGACGCCTAAAGACGACAAGGCCGGGCGCGACTATTCCGCCACCCTTTTCCTGCCGCAGACCGATTTTCCCATGCGCGCGGGCCTTCCCCAGCGCGAGCCGGAATGGCTCAAGCGCTGGGAAGACATGGACCTCTACAAGGTCCTGCGCGAACAGAGCAAGGATCGGGAGAAGTTCACGCTTCACGATGGCCCTCCCTACGCCAACGGCAATATTCATATCGGTCACGCGCTCAACAAGACCCTCAAAGACCTGGTTTCGCGCTCCATGCAGATGCTGGGCTACAATTCGGCCTATGTGCCGGGTTGGGACTGTCATGGCCTGCCCATTGAGTGGAAGATCGAGGAGCAGTATCGCGCCAAGGGCCGCAATAAGGACGAGGTGCCGATCAACGAATTCCGCGCCGAATGCCGCACCTTTGCCGAGCATTGGGTCGATGTGCAGCGCGAGGAATTCAAGCGCCTGGGCGTGATGGGCGATTGGGCCAACCCCTATCTGACCATGAGCTACGACGCCGAAGCCACCATCGCTTCGGAACTGATGAAGGTGGCCGGGTCCGGTCAGCTGTATCGCGGGTCAAAGCCCGTCATGTGGTCGGTGGTCGAACGCACCGCGTTGGCCGAGGCTGAGATCGAATATCAGGATTACGAGTCCGACGCGATCTGGGTGAAGTTCCCGGTGGCCGAAGGCAGCCATTCCGATGCCTTTGTCGTCATCTGGACCACCACACCGTGGACAATCCCCGGCAACCGCGCCGTCGCCTGGTCCTCGCGCGTCGATTACGGCCTTTATGAAGTCGAAACCGTCGAGAACGATTTCGGCCCCCAGCCGGGCGAAAAGCTGATCTTTGCCGATACGCTGGCCGAGGACAGTGCGCAGAAAGCCAAGTTGACCTTGAAGCGTCTCGTTGATGTGACAGCCGATGATTTGCGCTCCATGACCCTCCACCATCCCTTGCGCGGGCTTGGTGGTGGCTACGAGTTTCTGGTGCCGCTCATCGATGGCGATCACGTCACCGACGATGCAGGCACCGGGTTCGTACACACCGCCCCCGGCCATGGTGCTGACGACTTTGAGGCATGGCAGGACAACGCCCGTGCGCTTGAAGCGCGCGGTATTGATCCGTCCATCCCCTTCATCGTCGACGATGCCGGGTTTTACACCGCAGCCGCTCCCGGCTTTGGTCCCGATGCCGAAGGTGGACCCGCCCGCGTCATCGACGACAAGGGCAAGAAGGGCGACGCCAACAATCGCGTCATCAAGGAACTGATCGCCGCCGACAAGCTGTTCGCTCGCGGTCGGCTCAAGCACCAGTATCCCCACTCCTGGCGCTCGAAAAAGCCGATCATCTTCCGCAACACCCCCCAATGGTTCGTCTATATGGACAAGGACCTTGAGGGCAAAACTCTGAACGCAACGCCTGCCACGGAAACCCCTTCTCCCCTGGTGGGAGAAGGTGCCCGAAGGGCGGATGAGGGGGGCGCAGACACCCTGCGCACCCGTGCCCTTGCCGCCATCGACGTGACCAAATTCGTGCCCCCCGCCGGGCAGAACCGCCTGCGCGCGATGATCGCCGATCGCCCCGATTGGGTGCTGTCGCGCCAGCGCGCCTGGGGTGTGCCGATCACCGTGTTCATCAATGCCGACACCGGCGACATCCTCAAGAACGACGCCGTCAATGCCCGCATTGTCGAAGCGTTCGCAACCGAGGGGGCTGATGCGTGGTTCGCCGAGGGGGCCAAGGCTCGGTTCCTCGGAACCGATGTGGCCGATCCCGATGCCTGGACCCAGGTTACCGACATTCTCGACGTGTGGTTCGATTCCGGCTCAACCCACGCCTTCGTTCTGCGCAACAAGGAAAAGTGGCCCGATCTGAAGTTCCCGGCCTCGATGTATCTCGAAGGCTCGGATCAACATCGCGGCTGGTTCCACTCCTCGCTGCTCGAAAGCTGCGCCACCAACGGCTTTGCGCCCTATGAGTCGGTTCTCACCCATGGGTTCACCATGGACAAGAACGGTTTCAAGATGAGCAAGTCGCTGGGCAACACCATCGCCCCGCAGGACATCATCAAGAAGTTCGGCGCTGATATCCTGCGCCTGTGGGCCGCGACCATCGACTATGCCGAGGATCACCGCATCGGCGATGAAATCCTTGCCAATACTGTCGAGATGTATCGCAAGATGCGCAACTCCTTCCGCTGGCTTCTGGGCAACCTTGCCCATTACCGCGACGAGGATGAAGTCGCCTATGCCGATATGCCCGATCTGGAAAAGTTCATCCTGCACCGCCTCGCCGTGCTCGATGGCGAGGTCCGGGCCGGCTATCGCGCCTATGACTACAAGCGCGTGGTCAATCTGATCGCCAATTTCATGAACCTGGAGCTGTCGGCGTTCTATTTCGACATCCGCAAGGATGCGCTCTATTGCGACCCGATCTCCTCGACACGGCGCAAGGCCGCTCTCACGGTTCTCGACCAGCTCTATTCGTGCCTCACCGCCTGGCTCGCCCCGGTTCTGGTGTTCACCATGGAAGAGGTCTGGCTGGAGCGGCACCCGGGCGCGACGTCGAGCGTCCATGCCCGGACCTTCCCGGAGCTTCCCGCACAGTGGCGCGACGATGCTCTGGCCGACCGTTGGGCGAAGATCCGCGCCGTGCGTCGGGTGGTGACCGGGGCGCTCGAAATCGAGCGCAAGAACAAGGTCATCGGCTCGTCTCTGGAGGCCGCGCCAATCGTTGCGATCACCGATCCGGCACTGGCCGAAGCGGTAGCCAACCACGATCTCGCAGAACTGTGCATTACGTCTTCGATTATCACGCAAGTCCATGCATTTTCTTCCGAACATTTCACCCTGGATGACGTGCCGGGCGTCGCTGTCGCCTTCGCCCGGGCCGAGGGAAAACGCTGCGCTCGCTCATGGATCGTGTCCCAGGATGTGGGCTCGGACCCCGAGTATCCCGACCTCTCCCCCCGCGATGCGCAAGCCATGCGCGAACGGGCAGCTGCCGGGTTAAGTGCATGAAATGGCTCAAAGATCCGTCCGTCCTTTGGAGCCTTATTCTCGGGGCGGACGTCCTGATTCTCGATCGGTTGCACAAATATCTTCAGGTCGATGTGGCCGGATGGATGGGCGGTGAGCACATTCCGGTGACGCCGTTCTTTGATTATGTGCTGGTCTGGAACACCGGCATTTCCTACGGCCTGATGTCCGGGGTGACGCCGGAAATGTTGTTGCTTATCATGGGCTTAGCCATGGTGGCGCTGGGCTGGTGGTGGGTGAAGGAGACCTCGCTTCTCACCCGCATCGGCATCGCGCTGGCCATGGGCGGCGCCATCTCCAACGCCATAGATCGGGTGGTCTATGGCGCTGTCGCCGATTTTTTCCATTTCTATTCAGGCACTTGGTCGTTTTACGTCTTCAACATCGCCGACATCGCCATCAGCGCCGGCGTGCTGCTTCTGGTCGCCGATGTCCTGCGTCCCCGACCCGCGACAAATCCCAAATCCTAAATCGGTCAAATTCTGGCCTTAGGCCCTGCGATAGGATATAACCCGCCACAATAGAATGGAACGATCAGGGTTTTGAGGCGCCGATGCGTAAGGTTCTAACGAGTTACGACAGTGCTAAGCATCTGTTGCGCCTGACCTTTATGGCCGCAGCAGCGTCTGTGGTGCTGGCGGCGTGCACGACTGTGGAAGGCACCAACGCCCTTGTCGATCCGTTGACTTTTGAGCGTGAAGTGATGCGCAGCACGCTTCAGGGCGTCGGTCTTGTGCCGCGCGAGGAAAAGGCGATGGTCGCCGGTGAACGCAGCCCACTGGTCGTCCCCGCCTCCGGCACCACCCCACCGCCGCCGGGCCAGTCGTCGGCAGTGATCCCCGAAGACTCCGATTCCGTAGTCATCGACACCGCCGGTCTCACAACCGCTGACCTCGAAGCCCTGCGTTCCGGGCGGGTCATCGGGTCCGGATCGGTCACGGGCCGTCCA
This sequence comes from Pelagibacterium sp., assembly GCF_035555455.1. Lineage (GTDB taxonomy): Bacteria > Pseudomonadota > Alphaproteobacteria > Rhizobiales > Devosiaceae > Pelagibacterium. The sequence goes on from NZ_DATMGM010000066.1 coordinate 226,346, forward strand.
TTGACCGACGCCGAAGCCCGGCAGCTTGCGGCGCGCATGGGCGCCTATCGCAACGCGCAGGGTATTGGCCAGCGCAATATCTATTTGCCGCCGGAAGAGTATTTCCAGACGGTCGGCGGCCAGCAATTGATCTGCCTTGCAGCAAACGGTGAACTGGTCGCGCCGACCGATCCAAAATGCCCGGCCGACGTCCGCGCGGCGCTTGCCGCCCGTTAATTCAGACTGTCCGACAGGTCGGATGATAAAGGCGAGGCCGATTGGCCTCGTCTTGGTTTCATACGTATTTTCAAGTCTCTAGAAAAGAAAGTCCGCTCCAGATGAGCGATAAGCCCCAATCCCCGAGCGGCGAACGCCTCGCCAAGGTCATCGCCCGCGCGGGCGTCTGTTCGCGCCGAGAAGCCGAAGCATGGATCACCGCAGGCCGCATTTCCGTCAATGGCAGCCCTGTCATGACACCGGCCTTCAACGTCATCGAAAGCGATGCGATCGCTGTCGACGGCAAGTCCATCGCGCGTCGCCAGCCGACGCAGCTCTGGCTCTACCATAAGCCCGCCGGGCTGATGGTCACCGAGCGCGATCCCGAAGGCCGGCCCACGGTGTTCTCCGAGTTCGAAAAGCTTGGCCTGCCGCGTATGCTGTCCATTGGACGGCTCGATTTCAACACCGAAGGGTTGCTGCTGCTCACCAATGATGGCGGGCTGAAGCGCACTCTGGAACTGCCCGCCACCGGCTGGGTGCGGCGTTATCGTGTCCGTGCATTCGGTTCGGTGACTCAGGAACAACTCGATGAGTTGAGCAACGGCATCACCGTGGCCGGCATCGAATATGGTCCGATCGAAGCGGTGCTCGACAGTGCCACCGGGTCCAATGTCTGGCTCACCGTCGGCCTGCGCGAGGGCAAGAACCGCGAGGTGAGAAACGTTCTGGGTGCTCTTGGCCTGGACGTTAACCGCCTGATCCGATTGTCCTATGGTCCCTTCCAGCTTGGCGATCTGCCGACCGGATCGGTGGAAAAGGTCAAGACCCGAATCCTCCAGGACCAGCTTGGCAAGCGGCTTGCTGAAGCGGCTGGCGCCGATTTTGATCCCGCAACCGATGATGTCGGCCAGCCCGGCCAACCGCGTCGCCGCAGCCCAGAGCAGCCCGAAAGTCGGCCCACGGAGCGCGACCGCTTTGGCGGCCTGCGCAAGCGCCCGGAATTCAAGCGCCCCGAACGGCGCGAAGCCGAGCCGCGCACTGTGCATTTTGACGATGGACGCCCTGCGCAGACATTTGTGCCGTCCGGAAAACCGGGTAGGCGCGATGAACCACGATTTGGCGACAGACCCGGTCGCGATGGGTTCAAGGGCAAACGGCCCGAGGGTGATCGCCCGTTCAGGGAACGCTCTGACCGTGCTGAACCGCGCCGGTTCGATGATCGGCCCCAGCGTGGTGGCGAGGGCAGGGGGCGTTTCGACAAGGACGACCGGCCGTTCTCGGACCGTCCGCGCAAGCCCTCTGACAGGCCATTTGGCAGTGGTCCCCGCCGGGATGACCGCGGCGATCGTCCCGCTCGTTTCACTCGTCCTGAGGATGGTGATCGGCCGTTCCGCGCCCCGCGTCCGCGCGACGGCGACGGTGGGCGTCCCCAAAGGTTCAACCGTCCCGATGGGGATGGAGGACGGCCCCAGCGGTTCAACCGGCCCGAAGGCGAGGGCGGACGCCCGCGCTTTAATCGCTCAGAGGGTGAGGGCCGTGGCCCACGCCGCGATGATGACCGCCCGATGGCACGACGCAGTGGCCCGCCCCGTGGCGACCGGCCGTTCGGCGACCGTCCGCAACGTCGGGACGACGATCGGCCTGCGTTCAAGGGTCCGCGCCGCGATGGTGATAAGCCCGCCTTCAAGGGCCCCCGCCGGGATGGGGACAGGCCGTTCGGTGATCGTCAGCCGCGCCGCGATGGTGATAAGCCCGCCTTCAAGGGTCCCCGCCGGGACGGCGACCGGCCGTTTGGCGATCGTCCGCCTCGTCGCGATGGCGACAGGCCCGCGTTTAAAGGCCCGCGTCGCGATGGTGATAAACCTGCGTTCAAGGGTCCCCGCCGGGATGGCGACAAGCCTTTTGCCAACCGGCCGCGCCGCGATGATGGTCCTCGCAATGGTCCGCGTCCTGATCGGCCCCGTCCTCCGCGCCGGCCCAGGGACGAATAGGCATGCGCATTGTGGCGGGAAAATTCCGCGGCAAGCAATTGGAAGCGCCCAGGTCCGACCATATCCGACCAACCGCCGATAGGATCAGGGAAGCGGTGTTTTCCAGCATCGGCAGCCGCATTGGCACCGATTTTTCCGGCCTCTACGTGCTCGATCTTTTCGCGGGCACGGGAGCGCTAGGCCTTGAGGCGCTTTCACGGGGTGCGGCGCATTGCATCTTTGTTGAAACGGATGTGGAGGCGCGCGGACTGATCCGCGGCCATATCGAGAGTTTTGGCGTCGGCGGCCAGACCAAACTGATGAAGCGGGATGCGACCGATCTCGGCCCCATCGAGCGGGTGCGGCCAGCCGATCTGGTGTTCGTTGATCCGCCCTATGATCAGGGACTGGGGGAGCGGGCGATTGCCAGTGGCTTGCAGGGCGGGTGGATTGCACCCGGTGCCCTCATCGTGCTCGAAGAACGCAAGAGCGCGGAAATTACGCCACCCGAAGGGGTGGAAGTGGTTGACCGGCGCGAATATGCCGACAGCGCCATCACCTTTATGGTTGCTCCCGAATAGACCTCAGCGCCGCCCGAACAGCCGTTCGAGATCACCTTTCTTGAGCTCGATATAGGTCGGGCGGCCATGAATGCATTGCCCGGAATGGGGCGTCGCTTCCATGTCGCGCAAAAGGGCATTCATCTCATCTCCCCTTAGCCTTCGCCCCGACCGGACCGAGCCGTGGCACGCCATCCGCGCGATGATGGCATCGAGCCGTTCTTCGAGCACGGCAACGCTGTCCCATTCGGCCAGCCCGTCCGCCAGATCACGGATCAGGGTGTCGACCTCGACCTGTCCCAACAGCGCCGGGGTCTCGTTGACCGACACGGCACCCGGCCCGAACCGTTCAAGATAGAGGCCAAGTTTTTCAAGCACCGGGGCGGAGTCTTCCAGCCGACTGCAATCCTCCTCCGGCAGGTCGATCACCACTGGGATGAGGTGCCTCTGCCCCGGCACGGGGCCGGATTTGAGCTGGGTGCGAAACTTCTCATACACAAGGCGTTCATGGGCGGCGTGCTGGTCGATCAGCACCAGAGAATCGCCATTCTGCGCAACGATATAGTTTTCAAACACCTGCGCCCGCGCCACGCCGAGCGGGAAATCCTCCGTCTGGCCAAAGGGTTGGCTCGTCTCCTCGAAACGCGCGCTGGGCGCATCGAACCGGCGGATCTCTGCCGCCAAACCGGCGGGAAAGCCGGGTTGCTGGCCAAAGGACGGCGCAGCAGCGGGGGTGTAAGTGGCAGGTGCTGCATCGGCCATCCCATAATGGGGTGTTTCGGGCGCCATGTGTGGGGCGCGGAAGCTCGATAGCGCCGCGTCGGCAACGCTGGACGAGGCCTTGAACCCGGCCGCCGCCAGCGCTTCGCCGATGGCGCGGATGACTGTGCCGCGTACCGCGCCGGGATCGCGAAACCGCAACTCGGCCTTTGTGGGGTGCACGTTCACATCCACTTCGCCCGGATCGATGGCGATGAACAGCGCGAGGACGGGGAAACGGTCACGATGCAGGAAGTCTGCATAGGCGGCCCGGACCGCGCCCATCAGCACCTTGTCGCGCACGGAGCGTCCGTTGACGAAATAGAACTGGTTGAGCGAATTGGCCCGCGAATAGGTGGGAAGCCCGGCCAGACCGCTAACGACGATCCCGCCACGTGAAAAGGCCATTTGCTGCGCATTTTCGGGAAAATCGGGGCCGATAATTTGCGCGAGGCGCGCGTTGACGGCATTCTCCCCACTCTGCGCCGGCCAGTTGATCGGCTGGCGATCGCTTCCCGATAGCACGAAGTGAACCCCGCGATGGGCCATGGCCAGCCGTCGGATCACGTCGGTGATAGCCCCGGTTTCCGCGCGATCGGATTTGAGAAACTTCAGCCGCGCCGGGATGTCGGCAAACAGGTTGCGGACTTCGACGATCGTCCCCTTATTGGTGGGGTAGAACTCCGGTCCGGTCCTCACGCCGCGCTTGAGGGATATTTTCAGACCGGTTTCCGCTCCGGCGGGCCGGGAAACGATGGAGAGGTCGGAGACCGATCCGATGGACGCCAATGCCTCGCCGCGAAATCCAAGGGTACGGATATCGTCGAGCCCATCGTCGGCAAGCTTGGACGTGGCATGCCGCTCGACCGAAAGCGCCAGATCTTCGGCATTCATGCCGTGCCCATCATCTTCAATGCGGATCAGGCTTTTGCCGCCCGCCGCTGTGGTCACCGCGATGCGGGTGGCACCAGCGTCGAGGGCATTTTCGACAAGTTCCTTGACCACGCTCGCCGGGCGTTCGACCACTTCACCGGCGGCGATCTTGTTGACGAGGTCATCGGGAAGTTGGCGGATGGCCATAAAGTGATTCTCCTTTGTCCCCATTCTAACGAGGCGGACACGGACCGCCAAAGCTGATATGAGCCGCACACGATGACGACGCTCGATACCCCCATGGAAATCGCCTTCCGACTGGCCGAGGAGGCCGCCCTTAGCGGAGAAGTTCCGGTGGGGGCGGTGATCGTGCGCAATGGCACTGTGCTGGCCTCCGGGCGCAACCGAATGCGCGAAACCGGCGATCCCACGTCCCACGCCGAGATGAACGCTATCCGGGCGGCGCTGGAGGCCGATGGCAGCGGGCGGCTCTCGGACTGCGATCTTTATGTGACGCTGGAGCCTTGTACCATGTGCGCGGGGGCGATTGCCCATGCCCGCCTGCGCCGCGTTTATTACGCGGCGGAAGACCCCAAGGGCGGCGCAGTCGACAATGGCGTGCGGTTTTTCGACCAGCCGACGTGCCACCACGCACCCGAGGTGATCGGCGGCGTTTCAGCCGGGCGGGCTACGAAGATGCTCAGGAACTTTTTCGCTGGCCGGCGATGAAGCCTTCTATCCGGGCGGTTAGTTCGCGCTTGAACCTGTCCTTTTCCGCTTCTCCAGCCTCGATGATTTCCCGCACCCGCCAATACTCATGCGAGCCGACATTGAGATTGTGGGGACGGAAGTAGAGGTCGGGCGGATAGGCGGTGATCATATAAGCGATCAACTGATGCATCATGATCTGGGCTGAACCGAACCCGATATCGAGCATGGTCGGGATATAGCCGTCCGGCCAGGCATGCGGATCGCCATTGACGTCGATGCCAACGAGCAAATCGCAATCGACTGAAGCGTGATCGAGGGGCAGAGGGTTGACCACACCGCCATCCACAAGAACGGTCCGATGGTGGCGCACCGGGCGATAAAGGCTCGGCACCGCGAGTGACCCGGCGACGGCGATCTTGAGGGGGCCTTGATGGAACGCCACCTGATGCCAGGACCGGAAATCGGTGGCGACGCAGGTAAAGGGAATGCGCAGCCCTTCAAACATGTCCGGCATGCCGCTCGGCGTGAAGGTATCGACCACTTGCACCGGGTCGAGCTGGATGGAAATGCCTTCGCGAAAAATCTTGGACATCGAGCGCATCTGGGTGGAGAACAGTCGCCCGAACAGCCCGTTCATGGTGCCCAGCATCTCGTAGGCCAATTCACGGATTTCCGCGCCCTTGAGCCCGGCGGCCCAACCCGAGCCGATCAAGGCGCCGATCGAGGTGCCGGCAATGCGATGCGGCGTGAGCCCAAGCTCATCCATCGCCTCGATGAACGGAATATGGGCCAGCCCGCGCGCCGCGCCGCCACCCAAAGCTACGCCAATGCGTGGATCACTGACCGTCCCCACGATATCTCGTCCTCCGGTTCGACCTGCAAAGGTAGTCTAGCCGGTGGTGGTTGAGAAGGCATTGAGCGCTGGCTGGGTTAAAGTGCCCGCCAGCCGATGTCGCGACGGCAAAAGCCTTCCGGCCAATCGATGGCATCCACCGCCGCGTAGGCGCGCTGTCGCGCTTCCTCGACGGTGTCGCCGATGGCGGTCACATTGAGCACACGCCCGCCATTGGCAAGCAGTTGCCCGTCGCGGCGAACCGTTCCGGCATGAAAGACCCGCACCGTATCGCTATCGAGGTTCTCCGCATTGGCGATGACCGTGTTTTTCTCATACGCCCCTGGATATCCGTTGGCGGCCACAACAACAGTCAGCGCCATCGCGACTTTCCATTTCGGTGTCACGTTTCGGAGCGTGCCTCGGGCTGTGGCGTCGAGAATATCAAGAAGATCGCTGTCCAGAAGCATCATCAGGACCTGACACTCGGGATCGCCGAAGCGCGTGTTGAATTCGATGAGTTTCGGGCCATCCGCCGTCACCATCAAACCGGTGAACAGCACGCCGGAAAACGGCGTGCCGCGCCTCGCCATGCCTTCGATCGCCGGAACGATGATTTCACGATGGGCGCGGGCGATCAGGTCGGGGGTCATGACCGGAGCAGGGGCATAGGCTCCCATGCCGCCAGTATTGGGGCCTTTGTCGCCATCAAAGACACGCTTGTGATCCTGTGCAGCGGGCAAAAGGATGGTGTGGGTGCCATCACAGATCGCAAACAGGCTTGCCTCTTCGCCCACGAGGCATTCCTCGATCACCACTTCCGCGCCCGCGTCCCCGAACGCCCCGTCAAAACAGTCGCGCAGGGCGGTTTCGGCCTCGTCGAGGGTTTCGGCCACAGTGACCCCTTTTCCCGCCGCTAGACCATCAGCCTTGATGACGATCGGGGCACCGGTCGTACGGACGTATTCGAGCGCCGGTTCAAGGGCATCGAATTTTCCATAGGCCGCCGTCGGGATATTCATTTCGTCACACAGCGCCTTGGTGAAGGCTTTTGAGCCTTCAAGTTGCGCCGCTTCGCGCGAGGGGCCGAATACGGCGATCCCTGCGGCACGCAGATCATCGGCGATGCCGGCGACCAGCGGAATTTCCGGGCCGACGACGACAAGATCGATGCGCTCGGCGCGGCAGAATTCGATGACTGCCTGGTGATCGGCAACGTCGAGGGTGACATTTTCGGCCAGTGCTTGCGTACCCGCGTTTCCGGGCGCGACGAACAGTTTTTCAAGCCGTGGTGATTGCGTGATCTTCCATGCCAGCGCATGTTCGCGTCCGCCTGATCCGATCAGCAATACTCGCATGCAAGTCCTCGTCGCCCTGATGATTTCATGATGTGCGCCCGTCTATCATGCGCAAACGCGTCGGGCCACCCTTGACGGCGACGCGTGTGTCCGTCACCAACGACACCCATGACCCAGCAGCAAACCAACGCCTTTGAATTCACGGTTTCCGAAATCTCCCAGGCCGTCAAACGGACCGTCGAGGACCAGTTCGGCTATGTGAAAGTTCGTGGCGAAATCTCAGGCTTTCGTGGCCAGCATTCGTCGGGCCACTGCTATTTTACCCTTAAGGATGACGCTGCCTCCATTGATGCGGTGGTCTGGAAGGGCTCATATTCGCGTCTCGCTTTCAAGCCCCAGGAAGGGCTTGAAATCGTGGCCACCGGGCGGCTGACCACCTATCCCCGCTCGTCAAAGTACCAGCTGGTCATCGAGCAGATCGAACCGGCGGGTGTGGGCGCGCTGATGGCGCTGCTTGAAGAGCGCCGCAAGAAACTGTTGGCGGAGGGGCTGTTTGCCGCCGAACGCAAGCGCCCATTGCCGTATCTGCCGCGAGTGATCGGGGTTGTCACCTCGCCGACGGGAGCCGTGATCCGCGATATCATCCATAGGCTTGAGGACCGCTTCCCTACTCACGTTATCGTCTGGCCGGTGCGCGTGCAGGGCGAAACGTCGGGCGCTGAAGTGACCGCTGCCATCGACGGGTTCAATGGCTTTGCCCGCGGTGGCCCGATCCCTCGGCCCGATCTTTTGATTGTTGCACGGGGTGGGGGCTCGATTGAAGACCTTTGGGGATTCAACGAGGAAAGCGTCGTGCGGGCGGTGGCCCGCTCGGAAATTCCGGTGATTTCCGCCGTGGGGCACGAGACCGATACGACGCTGATCGACTATGTCGCCGACCGGCGCGCCCCGACACCCACCGGAGCGGCGGAAATGGCGGTGCCGGTGCGCGGTGAACTGATCGCCTATGTGGATGATCTGGGCTCTCGCCAGCGCCAGGGCGCCCGGCGTCTGGCGGCAAACCTCAAGGATCGTTTGCGCGCTGCTGCGGCCGGGCTTCCGCGCGGCACCGATCTGGTATCCATACAGCGCCAGCGCCTCGATATGGCCACGGCGCATCTCGGATCCGGCCTGCGGGAGGCTAATCACATCAAGGCCCGCGACTTCGAGCGGATTGCGGGCCCCCTCACCGTATCCCTGCTGCGCCAGCGGCTCGATGGTGCAGCCAATCGGCTTGAAGCTGCCGCTACCCGCGCCCGCCATGCGCTGCAAACCCGCGCCGGTCGAGCCCGCGTCGCGTATTCTCCGCTTGCGGGACGTCTTCGCCCGGGCCTGCTGACCATGCCGATCGGGCAGGGCAGGCGGCACCTCGACGCGACGGTCAACCGCATGGAGCCAGCGTTTATCCGAGTGGTCGAAACTAGGCGGACGCGGTTTGATGGACTATCCAAGCTTTTGAACTCGGTGAGCTATCATGAGATTCTGGCGCGAGGCTTCGCGCTAGTCACCGATGCTCAAGGCAATCTGGTGCGATCAGCAACCGATGTGAAACCGGGTGACGCTCTTACCGTTGACCTTGCCAACGGATCGATCGCTGCGACCGTTGCCGGCGCGCCGCCGGCTTCAAAGCGTCGATCCCGCACCGATGAGGACCCGGGCAGTCAGGAAAGTCTTTTTTGACCGGCCCTGCGTTCGCCAGTAATGATCGGGCAAAGGAGCGATGCCAATGAACATTCTCGATTCCGGCTTTGCGCCGTCGGAAGCAAAAATCCGGTATCTCGATGCCGATTACGTGGTGATCCAGCCCGGAACCTTCGTGCGATGCGCCATTACCGGCGCACCGATCGCAATTGAGGACCTGAGCTATTGGAGCGTCGACCGGCAGGAGCCTTACGCCAATGCCGAAGCAGCCTTTACGGCGTATCGTCGGGCCATTGGCGAGATTGATTGAGGCTAGGCCGTCAGCGACGGATCAAGAAGCTTGTGCAGATGCACGATGAAATAGCGCATTTCCGCGTTATCGACGGTCATTTGCGCCTTCTGCTTCCACACTTCATAGGCTGACGCATAGTTGGGATAGACCCCGACAATATCGACGTCATCGAGATTGCGGAATTCCACCCCTTCCAACTCGGACAGTTCCCCGCCGATAACGAGGTGGAGGAGCTGGTTTTCCGGGATTTTATTCATGTGATTGACCCTGCCGGTTCGTGACTGTCGGAATTGGTTTCGGGGCAGCCATAGACGACGCGGAGCGCTTTGCACAAGGGGAGCAGCAGGTCTGCATCGGCGGTAGCTGCAAGCGCTGCGTGGCGTGTATCGGGCCGGTTGTAGCGCGGGGTGCCGATACAGGCATCTTCGAGCCGGGCACCCGCCTCTGCAAGGATGATATCGGCTCCGGCGATATCCCAGTCTTGCGCCCCGCGCCTTGCCACAGCAGCGTCGAGTTCTCCCGCTGCCACCTGAACCAGCCGGTAGGCCAGCGATGGATAAGCGGGGCCTTTGGTGTGGGTGACACCATGCGCCGACAATTCATTATGGACGGCAGCGGGCGCGGGAATAAGCGGGCTGGGTCCGGTGCTGGACATGGCCCTGATGGCGACGCCATTGCAGCTGGCACCTGTGCCCAGACCGGCAACATACATTTCATCGCGAGCGGGGGCATAGACCACCCCGGCGATCGGTCGTCCAGCCTCGACCACTGCCAGAGAGATCGTCCAACTGTCCTCACCCCTGATGAACCCGCGCGTTCCATCGATGGGGTCGACCACGAAAATACGCTGGCGGCTGAGGCGCTCGGGCGTGTCGGCCATCTCCTCGCTGAGCCAGCCATACTCTGGGCGTGCGCCCCGCAGGGCGTTGGCCAGAAAGTTGTCAACGGCGATATCGGCTTCGGAAACGGGGGAGGACGCGTTCTTGGTCCAGGTGCGCAAATCGGTGCGGAAAAACCCGAGCGCAATGATCCCGGCGTGAACGGCTGCCGACCTGAGCAGCCTGATATCGTCCTCTATGCCTTGGGGAACAGCGGCGGGCATGCCCACTCCCGATCCGGAGTTCGGAACCAGCCGCCCGTGGGCGGCGATTTAGGCGCCCTTGTTATGCGTTTCATTTCAAAGGCGCAAGCCACGCGGTTAATCGGTCCTTACAGCGGGTGAGATTCCGCTAACCCATTTTGACACAAGGGAAACTTAACCCCGTTTTTTAAGCCGATGAAGAGGCGGGCGCGCTAGATTGGGATCAACAACAGAGGGCACTCAAAAAACAAAGCTCTCGAAAGTTGACAGGAAGGCAGATTATGGTTTTCGGCGTGATCGTCGATGGTTTTCCATCGACCCTTTTGAATGGTCCGGTCTATCCGCGTCACTTGGCTTTCAGCCCGGTCAATGACAACAGGCGCCGCAGCGATGACATGACCGTTACCGTGCGCCGCAAGCTCGACAAAAGCGGTGTCACCGTGAAAATCAAGGTGTTGGTCGCTGAATATACCGGCGTTGCAGTCGCCACGCGCATCGCCGAGGATGGCGGGCTGACCAGTGCCATCGAACTCATCCACCCCGATCCTGAACTCACCTATCAGGTGTATGAGGAGCAAGGGAACGGCAACGTTGTCGCCGAATGGCAGAATTGGGGGCGCAAGCTGCGCCTGCCGCTTTACATTCGGGCCGGGGATGGTTCGCTGGTCGCCTATACCCAGCACATCGATGGCGTGATGGTCGGCAATGCCAATGAGCGGCGGATGCTGGCAACCGATGCCCAGCGGCGCACGCGTTTTGCCCGCCGCCGCAAGCCGGGTGAAAAACTGGCTTGACTCTGCCCGATCAGACCAGCCCTCCGATCACCAGCGCTGCCGTGAGCGCCATCCCCAGCCAATGGTTGGACTTGAACAGCATCAGGCAGCGCTCGCCGTTTTTGCGATCCAGCGTCGCGACCTGCCAGGCGAGCATGGCGAGCGGTATCAGGAACAGGCCGAAAAACACCCAATCTGCCGACACAAGCCATGCCGCAACGCCCCAGAATAGCGCGGCGATGCCGTAAAACAGGGCGACGAATGGGCGGACGTTTTCACCAGCCAGCAGCGCCGTGGATTTGACCCCGATCAGCACGTCGTCTTCGACGTCCTGAAGGGCGTAGATCGTGTCGTAGCCGATGGTCCAGGCAATGCAGCCCACATAGAGAAGCACGGCAGGCAAGGCGAGAGCGGCTGCCTCGCTCGCCCAGCCCATCAGTGCGCCCCAGGAAAAAGCGAACCCCAAAAACAGCTGTGGCCAGAAGGTTACGCGCTTCATGAAGGGGTAGATGGCGACAAGCAGGAGCGACGCGATGCCCAACCAGATGGAATAGCCGTTGAACTGCAGGAGCACCGCCAGCCCGACCAGCGATTGCACCACCAGCCAGACGAGAGCCTGCTTCACAGTGACTTGCCCGGAGGGGATGGGGCGCGAGCGCGTTCTGGCAACCTTGTCGTCGATATCGCGATCAACGATGTCATTGAAGGTGCAGCCTGCGCCCCGCATGGCGATGGCCCCGACCAGAAACAGCGCCAGATGCAGCCAGTTGAAAGGCGTTCCGTGAGTGATGCTCACCAGCCCCAGCGAAAATCCACAGGGCCAGAACAGCAACCAATAGCCGATGGGCCTGTCGAGGCGCGACATGCGCAGGTAAGGCCGCGCCCGGGCGGGAGCATAACGATCTACCCAGTTGCCGCGGGGCGCATCGGCGACGGTCCCCGATATCGTGTCTTTCATGAATGGCCTTTTTTGCCGGAACAATGTCTGCCACAAAGGCTCTAACTTCTGATCCGAGCGAGTCAACCGTCCACCATGCCGCGTACCCACAAGACCTTGCCCCGCCTTTATGTCGAGACAGCGCTACGCACTGGTGTTGAATTGGCGCTCGACAAGGATCAGACCAACCATCTGGTCAATGTGCTGCGCAGGGGGCCGGGCGATCAATGCGTGGTCTTCAATGGCCGGGACGGCGCGTTCCTCGCCGATATCGTGGCGGTTGGTAAAAAGCTCGTTTCGCTCAGTCTGATCGAGCAATCTTCCGCGCAGACAAAGGCCAATGATCTGTGGTTTGGCTTCGCCCCCATCAAACGCCTCGATTATGAAATCCAGAAGGCTACGGAAATGGGAGCGGGGGTGATCCAGCCGGTGATCACCCGCTATGTCCAGAACCCGCGTCTCAATCCGGTCAAGCTCAAGGCCCATGCCATCGAAGCCGCGCAGCAATGCGAAGTGTTGAGCGTTCCCCAGATCGCTCCTGAGATCGCTTTCGAGAAATTGCTCACCACATGGCGCGAGCAGCATGGCGATCGGGTGCTGATCTTTTGCGACGAAGCGGCGGCATCGGCATCCCCTGTCGATACCCTCTCCAAGCTGAGAGGCCAGCGGCTTGGGTTGCTGATTGGCCCAGAGGGCGGGTTTGCCGACGAGGAACGCGAACGGCTGCTGTCGAGCGATTTCGTCGTTCCGATCAGTCTGGGACCGCGTGTCCTGCGGGCCGATACGGCAGCGGTGGCGGCGCTGGCCCTTATTCAGGCGGTGGCGGGGGACTGGTAAGCGCAAGCTAATTTATCGTAAGGTTACGATAAAGAGTATTGATCTCGCCTTCGCGACGAGTATGTTCGCCCACTGGCAGCGATGTGCTGTCCCAAATGTACAGCCGAGGTACCCTATGGCCGAGAAGTCGTCGCCACTGATCGAATCGCGTAGCCAGCTTGTTGAGGCGCTCTCGCGCGGTTCCAAGCCACGGGATCAATGGCGCATTGGGACCGAGCACGAAAAGTTCACTTTCTATCGCGACGGCTTCCGACCCGTTCCCTATGAGGGGGAAAACGGCATCGGAGCGTTGCTGGATAAACTCCGCATCGAAACCGGCTGGGTGCCCAATTACGATGGGCCAAACGTGATCGGCCTCAGCGATCCCAAGGGCGGCGGCGCGATTTCACTGGAGCCAGGCGGGCAGTTCGAACTGTCCGGCGCGCCGCTGAAAACCATTCATCAGACCTGCTCGGAAGCCAATGAGCATCTGGCCCTGCTACGCAAGTTCACCGACCCGATGGAGATCGATTTCCTCGGGATTGGCGCTGCTCCCACCTGGCATCTTGATGAAATTCCCGCGATGCCCAAATCGCGCTACGGCATCATGAAACCCTATATGGAAAAGGTCGGCACCCTCGGCACATCGATGATGTTCCGATCGGCCACCGTGCAGGTGAACCTCGATTTCGCCTCCGAAGCCGACATGGTGAAAAAACTGCGGGTCAGCCTCGCATTGCAGCCGATCGCTACAGCACTTTTCGCCAATTCCCCCTTCCTTGATGGCAAGCCCAACGGCTTTTTGTCGTTCCGCTCGCATATCTGGCTCAACACCGATCCCGACCGAACCGGCATGCTGCCCTTTGCCTTCGAGGATGGCATGGGCTTTGAGCGGTACGTGGACTATGCGCTCGATGTGCCGATGTATTTTGTCATCCGGAACGGCCAATACATCAATTGCGCGGGCGAGAGCTTCCGCGCCTTTCTCGATGGCAAGCTGCCACAGTTGCCCGGCGAAAAGCCCACGGTTCAGGATTGGGAAGATCACATTTCCACCCTCTTCCCTGAAGTGCGCATGAAGCAGTTCCTCGAAATGCGCGGGGCCGACGGGGCACCATGGCAGGGAATTTGCGCCTTGCCCGCGTTCTGGGTGGGGCTGCTCTATGACGATGCCGCGCTCGATGCAGCCTGGGATCTGGTCAAGGATTGGACGGATGAGGAGCGCGAGACGCTACGGCGCTCGGTTCCTACAACCGCACTCAAGACCCCGTTTCGGAATGGGACTGTCTATGACATCGCTAAGCAGGCGGTGGCCATTTCCCGCGCCGGTCTCAAGGCGCGCGGCAACCTCAATTGGGAAGGTGCCGACGAAGCGGTGTTCCTGCGGCCCCTTGATCATACACTCGACGTCGGCAAGACGCCGGCTGAGCGCCTGCTCGACCTCTACTATGGCGAGTGGAACGAGGACATCAACCGCATCTTCACCGATTGTGCAATGGACCGGGCTGCATAGCCCGGTCCATGCCTATTTGGTTTGATTAGAAAATACGCGGGTACCAAACCAGGTGCCCAGGAGTACGAATCCCAGGGCGATGATATAGCCGGTTAGGGTTTCGAGCGTGAAGATGTCGCCGCGATAGACGGCGCGCAAGCCTTCAACCACGTGCTTGATCGGATTGAAGTCCGAAACAATTTGCAGCCACTCGGGCGCAAGGCTCATGGGCAACAGGATGCCGGAAAGCAAAAGGACCGGCAGGGTGAACATGTTGACCAACGGAGCAAAGGCGTTCTCGCTCTTGAGCGATAGGGCCACGCCGTAGGAAATTGCGGAAAACGCTGCGCCAAGCAGGCCGACGAGCACCATTCCGATCACGATAATTTCTGCGGGTACGCGCAAGCCCATCAGTGAGGCGGCGATGACCAGCACTGCGCCCTGGAACATGACCATCAGCGTATCGTGAACCACCCGTCCTCCGATGAGGGCCCAACGGCTGGCAGGTGTGACCAGCATGCGATCGATCACACCCGAGCGCCACTCGGCAATAATCGAAAAGCCGACAAAGGACGCGCCGAAGATGCCAAGCTGTACAAGCAGGCCAGGAACAAAGACGGTCCAGGAATCCCCGGAGGGAAAGCCGGGGGCCAGGGCGACCTTCTGCAGCAAGGGTCCGAATAACGTCAGATAGAGAACCGGTTGGAGTATGGACACGGCAACCCATGTCGGATTGGCCAGCGACAGGCGCAGCTGGCGCGAAAAGACGACGAAGGTTTCATTAAGAATACGCATGGAGATCGATCCTGAGGCGCTCCGTGCATCCGCTGGCGTTCTGGAGCGCAATAAAGCTAAAGACGGGTTCGATTAGGCAGCTTCACGTAGAGAGCGTCCGGTGAGCGTGAGGAACACGTCATCGAGCGTAGGTTTTTTCAATTCAACGCCGACGATTTCGATATCCTGCCTGTCGAGGTCGCGCAAAAGGCGGGGGAGGGCTGGCCCCCCATCGGGCAGATGCACGATCACCCGGCTGCCATCGATGATCGGAGCATCGGCGCCTTCCAGTTGCGCGGCGAGGGTCGCGGCATCGGAAGCCAGCGCTTCATCGGCCACGGTCACGCTCACCATGTCGCCCGACACGCGCTTCTTGAGTTCGGCCTGCGTGCCCTCGGCGACGATCTCGCCATGATCGAGGACCAGTATCCGATCGCACAGCTGGTCGGCTTCATCCATGTAGTGGGTGGTGATGAAAACCGTGGTGCCCATTTCGTCGCGCAGGCGCCGGATGTGATTCCAGAGATTTGCGCGGCTTTGCGGATCGAGGCCTGTCGAAGGCTCGTCGAGAAAGACCAGCAGGGGCTCGTTGATCAGCCCCATGACGATATCGAGTCGCCGCCGTTGTCCGCCCGAAAGCTCATTGCATTTGCGCTCCCAGACACCGTCGAGATCGAGGGCTTTAAGCAGCGACTTCCCGCGTTCGATGGCAGTCTTTTTATCGATCCCGTACAGCCTGGCGTGATCGACGATCTCGTCGCCCGCCAGAGCCGGGCCGAAGGTGCTGCCCGATTGGGAAACGTACCCGATCCGGCGGCGAACACCTTCAGCATCGGTCAGGAGGTCGCAACCAGCCACCTCGCCCGAGCCATCGGTTGGCGCCAGCAGCGTGCACAGCATCTTGAGCGTGGTGGTCTTGCCCGCGCCATTGGGGCCAAGAAAGCCGACGATTTCCCCGCGCTTGACGGTAAAATCGACGCCGCGCACCGCGTTCACCTCGCTTTTGCGGGTCTTGTAGATTCGGCGCAGGCCTTTGACCGCAATCATGGTTTCAGGAAACTCTTTTGCCATTCCGGCCGATCCTGTCTAATATTTTGATTTGTGTGTATCTTGGAAATCAAGATAAATGAGAGCCGACGATATGTCGATAGCAGACGAACTGAAGCACGCGGTCCGTCAGGATCAAGTGGCCAATTCGCGGTTCGAGGACGTGCTCGCCCGGTTTCTGGGCATAAACCGTACCGATTCGCGTTGCATTGATCTGATCGCCCAACATGGACGGCTCACCGCAGGCCAGCTTGCGGACCGTTCTGGGCTGACCAGTGGCGCGGTGACGGTGATGATCGACCGATTGGAGCAGGCGGGCTATGTCGCCCGTCATCGCGATACCGGCGATCGGCGCAAGGTTTGGGTGGAACTGACCGGGCATGCACTTGCGATCGGAAAGAGTATTTATGGCCAGTTCGAGGATATCGGCGACGTGTTGTCATCCGAATTCTCGCCCGATGAGCTGGAAGCGGTCGCGCGCTATCTGTTGATGAGTGCGAAGCTTAATACGGCGCGGGCAAAACTGCTCGAAAAACATGTGCCAGAAGCTGGGATGGGGCGGGAGGGACGCATGTCCGGAGCCAGCGCCTTTGAACGTGACGTCCGAGGGCTGATCACGGAGCTTCAGGCGACGCAAAGCGCTGGAAAAATTTCCGATCCGGAAGCGCTCGGAGACTGAGGCGCGTTACTTGATTGAAAGCGCGCGGCGGGCTCATTCAGCCGCGGTGGGCTCCTGGCTGGATGCGTATTGAACGCCGGGAAGATTGCCCATGCTTTCCAGAATATGACTGGCGAGCGCGTCGTAAATGCCGCCATAGGCGTGCGAAGCGCGGAGAAGGGCAATCTGCGCATCATTGAGGCGCGGTAGATCTTTGTCATGGGAGATGACGCGCATGCCGGGCTGCAACGCGCTTTCCGGCAGGAAGCCAACTGCAAGATCGGACAACACCGCCGAGGCGATGGCCGTCGCGTTGGAGGAAGTGTAAGCAACGCGGAAATCGCGATTGACCCGGTGCAGTGCCTCGCTCGCATTGGCGCGCCACGTGCACAATGCCGGCCCGCACGCCAGCGGCAGGGGGTCGGAATTGAGCGCGCGGCCACCATGGCTGGCGACCCAATACATCTTTTCGGTGCGAAATAATTCCCCGAATTCGTGCATGGTGCCCTGGGTGAAAACGATGATGTCGTAGCGCCCGGCGCGCATGCCCGACAACAGTTCTTCGGACGGCTGGCAGCGGACGTCGACGGTGATGCGCGGATGGGTGCGTTGGAAACTCGACAGGATCACCGGCAGCAGCTTTACCGCATAGTCGTCCGGCACACCGAATCGGATGTTCCCCACGAGGTCTTCGCGGGAGAACATGTCGACGATCTCGGCATTGATCTTGAGCATGCGCCGGGCCCGTGAGTAGAGCGCCTCGCCTTCGGCTGTCAGGGAAACGCGCCGCCCCTCGCGCAGAAGCAGCGACTGACCGAGCCGGTCTTCCAGCCGTTTGATCTGCATGGAGACGGCCGATTGGGTCTTGTTTACCTGCCGCGCGGCCTCGGTGAAACTGCTGCAATCGGCAACGGCACAGAAGGTCTGTAACTGGTCGAGATCGAGGGGGTTTGCCAAGTGTTCAACCCATCACGGATATTGATCCACATGATCAAATCTATTTGCTTGAATTATGCAAGGCAAGCACCTATGTAGCCAATGTAACAGCTAGCCGCCCATAAACTCTACCAAAACGATAGAGCAAGTGGGATGATGGAGTTCACCGATGTCCCTGTTCTCTTTCAAGTCCCGCTTCGGCGCCGGTATGCGCCGCTCGACCCTTCGCTCCATGATGAAGATGGATGCCGCCTTGTTGAGCGATATGGGTCTCACGCGCTACGATATCGCGGAAGCCATGCGCCAGGACGGTGTTGCCGCCGGCCAGCTTCTTGAAGCGCGGCGCAATGCCCGCGCATCGGAATGGCTTCGATAACCCCCTTATCAAAGCCCTGATCGGACGCTCGTCCTGACGTATTTTGCCGATATGTCTGGAGTTTGAGAGAGGCGTCCGACGTGAAGCGGGGTCAGATTGCCTTGGCCTTGTTTCCCAGCCCAGCCGGACCGCTCGCGGTCCGGCTTTTTGTTGCGCAGTGCATGATGCGAGCAGAGCCCATCAAGGGAGGGCGGCAAAACCCTCGGCAAAGCCGTTGAGCGACACCGGGATGCCGATGCCTTCTTCGGGCGTCTTGAAGACGATAAAGATCGCAGTCTCGCCATTTGACAGCTGGCCGAGCAGATCGTCATCCATCACCACTTCTGCCACGCAGCCATTGGGCAGGCAGCGCACGAATGCCACGCGCCCCAGGTCGTCGCCATCGATATTGAGGCCAAGGCCGTTGGGCAGCAGCACGCCGAGCGGCGCGAGGATGCGCAGCAGGCGCGCTTCCTGATCCGCTGTCTTGAGCGCGATCACCGACAGGGCGACATTGGGCTGATCTTCAGCGGTCACATTCTGTATCAGCGCGCATTGTTCTTCGAGAGCGCCGGGCACAAGATCGCAGCTCATCTGCCAATCGCCATGCTGGGATCGGACGGTGCCTTGTGCGGCCAATGGTCCCGTAAGGCAGAGTGAGGCGAGCAGGGCGACGGCGAAAGGGGCGATCTGGCGCATGAAAGTTATGGACTCCTGGCAATCGCTGGGCGAGCGGTAAAGGTTTGATGTGTCGGGCAGGAAAACGCTCCTTGTCAACATAAGCTGGCAAAACTGCGCAAAAATCCGACAAGTGGGGCCTTGATATGGCGGGAATGTCGCAATTTGACGCACAAAATGTGACCCACAGATCAATTGCTTTGGTTGGGCGGATGTGGTTTAGCTGCCGAGGATAAAATCTGCACCCAACCATGAGTCGACGCCAGTGGCATTTGCCATGCGCGCCGGACATGCTAGGGGAGCGCAATAACAAATTACGTTCAGGAGAAGTCCAGGTGACAGGATTTTCTTTCCGTCTGGCCAGAGCCTCACTCCCCGCGCTGATCTTGGCGCTGCTTCCTGCGCTCGCTTCGGCTCAAGAGCTTGGGTATGCGCATCCGGGCCAGATAGGTCTTCAGCGGTCGGTGACCCCGGTCATGGATGCGATGGTTGCCTTTCACGACCACGTGCTGATGTGGGCCATTTCAGCGATTGTGCTGCTGGTTCTGGTTTTGCTCGTGGTGATTGTCCTGCGCTTTAATCAGCGCGCCAATCCGGTGCCCTCGCGGGTGACTCACAATACCATGGTCGAAGTAGTCTGGACCGTGGTGCCGGTGCTCATCCTGTTCGTGATCGCCATTCCGTCCTTCGGCGTTCTGGCCGATCAGGAAACCATCCCCGATGGGGAGCGCACCTATCTCGGGTCGCAGATCTTTGGCGGTGCGGTCGAGGTTCCCGAGCCGGGTCTCACCGTCAAGGCCGTCGGTTACCAGTGGTACTGGGGCTATGAGTATATGGATGACGACTTCGATTTCGTCTCCATCATGCTCAATGATGACCAGCGTGCCGAGCGCAAGCCGACCGAGCCGCGCCTCTTGGCCGTGGACAATGAGATGGTCGTTCCCGTCAACACGACAGTGCGTGTGCTCGTGAGCGCCGCCGACGTGCTGCACGCTTTTGCTGTGCCGTCTTTCGGCATCAAGGTGGACGCGGTTCCCGACCGTAATAACGAGACCTGGTTCTACGCACGTGAAACCGGCATCTATTATGGGCAATGTTCCGAGCTTTGCGGCAAGGACCACGCCTTCATGCCGATTGCCGTCCGTGTCGTCGAGCAGGATCAATACGATGCCTGGCTTGCTGCCGCGAGCGGAGGTGATCTCTCCGGCGCCAATGCCACACTGCTCGCCTCGCTCGAGTAGCGGTAAAGACTTAGAGGGTTTAGAAAATGGCACAAGCTCAAGCAGCTCACACAGACGCCGATAACGGCGCGCCGAGAGGTTGGAAGCGGTGGGTCTATTCGACCAACCATAAAGACATCGGTATGCTGTACCTCTACTCCGCCATCTTTGCGGGTGTCGTGGGTGGTATTCTTTCCGGCTTCATGCGCTGGGAGCTTGCCGAGCCGGGCATTCAGATTTTCCCCGGTCTGGCGCAAATGGTTTACGGTGTGAGTGCTGACGCCTCGATCGACGCCGGTAAGCACATGTTCAACGTGTTCACTACGATGCACGGCCTGATCATGATCTTCTTCATGGTTATGCCCGCGGTGATCGGCGGCTTCGGAAACTATTTCGTTCCGCTCATGATCGGTGCGCCCGACATGGCGTTCCCGCGGATGAACAACATCTCGTTCTGGTTGCTGACGCCGGCTTTCCTGCTGGTGGTGATCTCGCTGTTCGTCGAAGGCCCTCCGGGCGCGATGGGCTCGGGTGGCGGCTGGACGATGTATCCGCCTTTCGCGACCTCCGGTCAGCCTGGCCCGGCCATGGATTTCCTGATCCTGGCAGTTCACCTTGCCGGTGCGTCCTCGATTCTCGGTGCCATCAACTTCATCACCACCATCCTCAACATGCGTGCCCCTGGCATGACCATGTTCAAGATGCCGCTGTTTGCGTGGGCGGTTCTGGTAACGGCGTTCCTGCTGCTGATCTCGCTGCCCGTTCTGGCTGGCGCCATCACCATGCTGCTGACCGACCGTAACTTCGGCACTGCGTTCTTTGATCCGGCCGGCGGTGGTGACCCTGTCCTTTACCAGCATCTGTTCTGGTTCTTCGGGCACCCTGAAGTGTACATCATGATCCTGCCGGGCTTCGGTATCGTCAGCCACATCGTCTCGACCATCTCGCGCAAGCCGATCTTCGGCTATCTGGGCATGGTCCTTGCGATGGTCGCAATCGGTGCTGTCGGGTTCATCGTGTGGGCTCACCACATGTACACCACCGGTATCTCGCTCAACACGCAGCGCTACTTCGTTGCAGCAACCATGGTGATCGCCGTGCCCACGGGCATCAAGGTGTTCTCCTGGATCGCCACGATGTGGGGCGGGTCGATCAGGTTCACGACGCCCATGCTCTGGGCCATCGGCTTTATCTTCCTGTTTACCGTTGGCGGTGTGACGGGTGTGGTTCTGGCCAACGCCGGTGCTGACCGTGCCATGCACGATACCTATTACGTGGTGGCTCACTTCCACTATGTGCTGTCGCTGGGCGCCGTGTATTCGATCTTTGCGGGCTGGTACTACTGGTTCCCCAAGATGTTCGGCATCATGTACAGCGAGTTCCTTGGCAAGCTGCATTTCTGGATCATGTTCGTTGGTGTGAACCTGATCTTCTTCCCGCAGCACTTCCTGGGCCTGGCCGGCATGCCGCGTCGTTACATCGACTATCCGGACAGCTATACCCTGTGGAACCAGGTTTCCTCCTGGGGCTACGTGGTGACGCTGGTGGGGATGCTGGTGTTCTTCTACTCGATCTTTGAAGCGGCTTCTCGCAAGCGTAAGGCAGCCGACAATCCGTGGGGCGAAGGTGCGACCACTCTTGAGTGGACCCTCCCGTCGCCCCCGCCGTACCACCAGTTCAGCACTCTGCCGCGCTTCAAGTAAAAGCGGCCAGAGAGCAGAAGCAAAACCATGTGCAACCCGGGAGACCGGGTTGCACCGTAAATTGAATAGGAGCCTCGATCCTCGCCTTGGCTTATGCAGACGACAGAACCGGTAACTCCCAGCTTGCCCTTGGTGGCAGCGTGGAAGACTATGTGGAGCTCCTCAAGCCCCGTGTGATGCAGCTTGTGGTGTTCACCGCCATCGTAGGCATGCTCGTCGCTCCGGGTAGCATCCATCCGATTCTGGGCATTGTGGCGATCCTGTGTATCGCAGTGGGTGGGGGAGCCTCGGGCGCTCTCAACATGTGGTATGATGCCGATATCGATGCGGTGATGAGCCGTACGATCAATCGTCCCATACCCGCCGGACGCGTTCCCGGAAGCCATGCGCTGGCCATGGGGATCACCCTGTCCGGTTTCTCCGTCGCCATTCTTGGTCTGGCCACAAACTGGGTGGCGGCAGGTCTGCTGGCATTCACGATTTTCTTTTACAGCGTCATCTATACGATGTGGCTGAAGCGCTCGACGCCTCAGAATATCGTTATCGGTGGTGCATCCGGCTCGTTCCCCCCAATGATTGGTTGGGCAGCCGTTACCGGTACGATCTCCATCGATTC
Source organism: Pelagibacterium sp. (assembly GCF_035555455.1). Classification (GTDB taxonomy): domain Bacteria; phylum Pseudomonadota; class Alphaproteobacteria; order Rhizobiales; family Devosiaceae; genus Pelagibacterium. Next base: position 248,605 of record NZ_DATMGM010000066.1, read on the forward strand.
GGTTCTCCTGTTTCTCATAATCTTTTTGTGGACGCCGCCGCATTTCTGGGCGCTCGCGTTGTACAAAAAGGGAGATTACGAGGCGGCTGGGGTCCCCATGCTCCCCAATGTGGCGGGTGAGCGGGCGACACTCAATCAGATCGTCATCTATACTCTTCTTCTGGTCGCCTCTTCCATCGGTCCGGTTCTGACGGGTCTTGTCGGTTGGGTTTACGGTGTTCCGGCAGCGTTGCTCGGTCTTGGGTTTACCGTCCTGGCCCTTCGCGTCTGGAGATCCGAGGGAGTCGAGATGAAACGCCGGGCCCGCGGCCTTTTCACCTATTCCCTAGGGTACCTGTTTGTGCTGTTCGTAGTGCTCCTGGCCGATGTCGGCCTTAACAGATGGTTCGGAGTTCTCTAAATGGCCGACGAACGTGAAATGACCGAGGAGCAGAAGGCAGTTTATCTCAAGCGCCGCCGTGCGCGCTCGATAGCTATCGGCGCCGTGCTCGCTCTTCTGGTCGTGATCTTTTACGCCATAACGGTCGCAAAGCTGGGTCCGGACGTCTTGGTTAGGGATATTTGAACCATGACGACGATTGAGCACAATTCTCGTAGCGCAAGCACCAACAAGAAGACCATGCTTTGGCTGGTTGGAGGTGGGCTGGCAATGCTGGGCATGTCCTTTGCTGCCGTGCCGCTTTACGATATGTTTTGCCGGGTGACGGGCTATGGTGGGACCACTCAGGTTGCCGAAGCCAATGGCAAGGGCATCATCGCTCGTGAAATGGGCGTGCGATTCGACGCCAGTGTCGAGCCGGGCATGCCGCTCAAGGTGGTCCCGGCCCGGCTGGAAACCAATCCGATCGGCACGATCAGCACGGTGACCTATCTGGCCACTAACCTGACCGATGAGCCGCTGCGCACCACGGCCAGCTTTAATGTGACACCGGCGCAGACCGGGGTTTACTTCAACAAGATTGAGTGCTTCTGCTTCACCGAGCAGGTCATTCCAGCGAATTCGACGGTCGAAATGCCCGTCACCTACTTTGTCGACCCTGACCTCGACGAAAACTCCGAACTGCGTACAATCCGTCAGATTACGCTGTCTTATACATTTCACGATTCCTAACGGGGGATAGACCGAACATGGCAGCCCATGAAAAGAACCATGACTACCACCTGGTAGATTTGAGCCCTTGGCCGGTTGTCGGCGCTATTGCGGCTTTCATCCTCGCTGTCGGAGGCGTCGTGCTTATGCACGGTGGCGGCCAATGGCTATTCTGGGCCGGCGTGGTCGCTGTGCTGTACACCATGTATGTGTGGTGGTCGGACGTGATCCGTGAGGCCGAGACGGGCTACCACACCCCCGTCGTCCAGATTCACCATCGCTACGGCATGATCCTATTTATCGCGTCCGAAGTGATGTTCTTCGTGGCGTGGTTCTGGGCCTATTTCGATGCGGCTTTCTTCCCCGACGAGATTGCCCAGGTTGGTCGTGTTGCCTTTACCGGTGGTGTCTGGCCCCCGCAGGGCGTCGAAGTGTTCGATCCGTGGCATCTGCCGCTGTTCAATACCCTGATCCTGCTGCTCTCGGGCACCACGGTGACCTGGGCTCACCACGCGCTGTTGCAAAACGATCGTCAGGGCCTCAAGTGGGGTCTGCTCCTGACCGTGCTGCTAGGCATCCTGTTCACCTGTGTGCAGGTGCTCGAATACAGCCAGGCGCACTTCTCGTTCTCGGGCAACATCTATGGCGCCACCTTCTTCATGGCGACCGGGTTCCACGGGTTCCACATCTTCATCGGAACGGTCTTTTTGATCGTATGCCTGCTTCGTGCATATCGCGGTCAATTTACGCCAAAGCAGCACCTGGGCTTCGAATTCGCCGCCTGGTACTGGCACTTCGTGGACGTGGTGTGGCTGTTCCTGTTCGCCGCAATCTATGTATGGGGTTCCTGGGGCGCCACGATCGCGCAACACTGATCCCACAAATAAAGGTCGGGGCCGCCAACGAGGTGGCCCCGACGTGTTACGACTGGAAATACCGAGGGGCTTTCTCCACGCGCTAACGGCGAGATTCGCCGCTCCGCGATGTGGCGGAAGCCATATTTTCTGGGGCATCGGCCTGAGCGGGAACGTTATGTTTTCCGTTTCCTTGACGCCAAGGCCAACGCCGACAAATGAGACGCATTCCAATGGCTGAGTTGGTCAAAACGCGGCGCTGGAGCTTCGCGCAAATCAGTTTTGTGATCCTGATGATCGCGCTGACGGGTTTGTTCGTGGTGCTGGGCAACTGGCAGGCTGGTCGGCTGGCGGAAAAGGAAGCCCTGATCGCGACAGTGGAAGCGCGCATCCACGATGCGCCCGACGCATTTCCCGCTGCAGACCTCTGGGCCGACATCGATCCTCTTGACCTTGACTATCGGCCCTACGAGCTGACCGGCACCTACGATCACGCCGAAACCGTACTGGTGTTTGATAATCTGCCGGACGCCATCGGCCGTTATGGCGGCGTCGGCTATTGGGTGATGGCCCCGTTCCATATCCATCAGGGCGGGGTGGTGTGGGTTAACCGCGGTTTTGTGCCCGAAGCTCTGGCCGATGATTATGTGAATGGTGGCGACGGGCCATTGGGCGAGGTCACCCTTGAGGCGGTTGCCCGGCGTCCCGAACGGTCCAATGCGTTCACACCCGCTTCCGATATCGCAGACCGTCGCGAATGGGTTCGCGATCCGGTGCGCCTGACAGCGTTTCTTCCAGATCTCGATACCGTCGTTGCGCCCGTGACGCTCGATCGCGTTGCCGGCCCCGCGGGGGAACTGCCGCAAGGCGGCGAGACGCAGGTAACGTTTTCCAATCGGCACCTCGAATATGCCGGGACATGGTATTCATTCGCCGCCATCACGCCGATAATGCTCGGCTTCTGGTTGTGGCGCCAACGCCGTCCATCCCACCTTGCTCCTGAGGAAAAGGGCAATTAGGGTGCGCCCGGTGTCCAGAAGGGTTCTTCGCTAATGCATTATGTCAGTACGCGCGGCCAGGCGCCGACGCTGGGATTCTGTGATGTCATCCTGGCCGGTTTGGCGCGCGATGGCGGGCTGTACGTGCCGGCAAGCTGGCCGCAGCTGACCGATGCGGAAATCGCCGGTTTCGCCAACCAGCGTTATCAGGATGTCGCTTACACAATCATTTCCCGCTTCACTGGCGATGAAATCGCCTCTGAAGACCTAAGGGAAATGATTGAGACGGCCTATGCCACCTTCCAGCATCCGAGCGTCGCTCCGCTCGTGGAACTGGAGCCGGGCCATTTCGTGCTCGAACTCTGGCACGGGCCGACGCTCGCCTTCAAGGACGTGGCCCTGCAGCTGCTGGCGCGGTTGATGGACCATATTCTCGGCCAGCGCGGTCAACGGGCCACCATTGTTGGCGCCACTTCGGGTGATACCGGATCGGCGGCCATCGAAGCGTTTCGCGGGCGCGAAAATACCGACATCTTCATCCTGCATCCCAAAGGCCGGACGTCGGAAATCCAGCGCCGGCAGATGACCACGGTGCTGGACGACAATGTGTTCAACATCGCCCTTGATGGAACGTTTGACGATTGTCAGGCCATCGTCAAAGCAATGTTCAACGATTTTTCGTTCCGTGATGGCGCAAGGTTGAGCGGGGTGAACTCGATCAACTGGGGCCGCATCGCCGCACAGGTGGTGTATTACTTCACCGCCGCCGTGGCCTTGGGAGCGCCGCATCGCAAGGTGACGTTCGTCGTGCCGACAGGCAATTTCGGCGATATTTTTGCAGGCTTTGTCGCCAAGAAGATGGGACTGCCGGTTGAGAAACTGGTGATTGCCACCAATTCCAACGACATCTTGCACCGTGCGCTGAACGATGGTCGCTACGACAAGCGCGGCGTGGCCCAGACGTCCAGTCCGTCGATGGACATCGAAGTGTCGTCCAATTTTGAGCGCCTGGTTTTTGAGGCGCTGGACAGGGACGGGGACCGTGCTGCTGCGCTGTTTGGCTCTCTGGCCCAATCGGATGGCTTTGCCATTCCGGCCACTGCCCTGGCAGCTATTCAGGCCGAGTTTGCGTCTGGCATGGCCGACGAGGATACAACCCGTGCAACCATTTCCGATGCACTGGACACTTCGCATTATCTGATCGATCCTCACACAGCCGTAGGAGTTGCTGTCGCGCGGGAATTCACCGGGGGCGCCGCGCCTGTCGTCACGCTGTCGACCGCACATCCGGCGAAGTTCCCCGAGACGGTGGAGGCGGCCACGGGCCATCATCCGCATTTGCCCGAGCATCTGGCCGATCTGGGGAGCCGCGAGGAGCGGCTGACAGTGCTGGCCAATGACGAGGCCGCAGTGAAGGATTTCATACGCGCCAAAACGCGCGCCTGGGAGGATTAATTTTGACCGTCCGCACGACGACGCTCGACAACGGGATGACCGTCATCACCGATACCATGCCGCATCTCGAAAGCGCGGCGTTGGGGGTGTGGGTCAAATCGGGGTCGCGCAGCGAAACCGCCGAGCAGCACGGCATTTCGCATCTGCTCGAACATATGGCCTTCAAGGGAACCACCACGCGCTCATCCCGCGAGATCGCTGAAGCCATCGAATCGGTGGGTGGCGATATCAATGCCGCCACATCGATCGAGCACACTGGATATTTTGCCCGTGTTCTCAAGGATGACGTGGCGCTGGCTGCCGACTTGCTGGCGGATATCCTGCAAAACTCAGTATTCGATGAAACTGAACTGGTGCGCGAGCAAAGGGTCATCTTTCAGGAAATCGGGGCGACCCTCGACAATCCTGATGATCACGTGTTCGATAAGTTTCAGGAAGCCGCTTACCCTAATCAGCCGATCGGGCGCACGATTCTGGGAACAGAAGATTCAGTGCGAACCTTCGATGCGGACGCCGTCCGGTCCTATATGGATCAGCACTATGTCGGCGATCAGATGGTGCTCTCCGCGGCGGGGAACGTGAACCACGACGAACTGGTTGATATCGCTACCAACCGCTTTCACGATCTTAAGCCGACCGGCGCGCCTCAGCCCGAGCAGGCCCATTATGTCGGCGGAGAGTTCAAGGAAATCTCCGACCACGAGCAGGCCCATATTGTCGTTGGCCTCGAAGGCCGCGCCTACAATAGCGACGGATTTTACGCCGCCCAGATTCTGTCCTCGATTCTTGGCGGCGGCATGAGTTCGCGCCTGTTTCAGGAAGTGCGGGAAAAGCGGGGGCTGTGCTATTCGGTTTATGCCTTTCACTGGGCGTTCGCCGATAGCGGCATATTCGGGATTGCCGCTGCCACCGGTGCTGAAGATGTCGAGGAACTGCTGCCGGTGATGCTCGAAGAGCTGAGAAAGTCAGCCGACGATATCACCGATGCGGAAGTCAGCCGCGTGCGGGCGCAGATCCGGGCCGGGTTGCTCATGTCGCTGGAAAGCCCGTCGTCGCGGGCCGGGCAACTGGCGCGCCAACACATTCTCTGGGGCCGCCCCATTCCTTTGCAGGAAACGGTCGAGCGCATCAATCGCATCGATGCCGAACGGGTTCGCCATATCGCTCACAAGATTTTCTCCGATACGAGGCCGGCTGTTGCCGGGATCGGGCCCGTGCAGCGCATGCCTGATTATTCCCGCATCGTGGACAGCTTGAAATAGGAGCCGGCGCGCCCCGATGTTCACCTTAGCGGGCATACGCCAGACAACACCCGAAATCAGCGGCGATGGTCTGCTGATCCGGTCGCCACAGCAAAGCGACTATCAGGCCTGGAGCGATCTGCGCGAGGCCAGTCGCGCCTTTCTCACGCCATTTGAGCCCCGCTGGTCGGACGCCGAGCTTTCGCAGCGCAACTTCGCTGCCCGCGTACGCCGCAACCGCAAGGATGCGCTGTATGGCTGTGAATATTCCCTTCTGATCTTCCAGCAGAGTGGCGGTCGTTCCACCCTCACCGGCGGCGTGACTCTTTCCCACATCCGGCGACGCTCGTTTCAGAACGTAACGTTGGGATATTGGATGGGCGCGCAATATGCGGGGAATGGCATCATGAAGCGCGCCGTTGCCCTGATCCTGCCTTTTGTGTTCGACACGCTGTCCCTTCATCGCATCGAGGCGGCCTGTCTCCCGGACAACATGGCTTCGCGTCGCGTGCTTCTGTCCAATGGTTTCCGCGAAATCGGTATTGCGGAGAAGTATTTGCAGATCAATGGCGAGTGGAGAGACCACACGCTGTTTGCTCTCACGCGTGAGCGCTATGACGGGCAGGCTAGATAGCATCCGGTAGAAAGCAATGGAGGCGCGCCGCGCGAGGGGCAAAATGCTCTTGAAACATTGCTTCGCTTGATTGCCAAGCCGCGCACAATCCCGCTACCACTGGAACATTCATTTTTTGGACCGCTGTTTTATGACATTTCACCCCGCCCGATATTGCCTCGTTCTGATCATGCTGGTTACGGCGCTGGTCGGGATGGCGGGACGGGCGACAGCCTTTGAGATCGTGACGATTCCCGAAGGGATCAACGCGCTCAATCTCGGCGCCGCGGTTGACGTGCTGCCGGGCGAGGACGGCAAGGTGCAGATCAGCACCGCACCGGGTGAGGACGGCATTATCCGCCGTATTGAAGTGATTTCCATCACCCAGGGGGCCAATCCCAATTGGGCTGTGGTGGCGCTCCGGAACGAAAGCGATGTGCAGATCGACCGGCTGCTGGTCGCGCCCTATTTCCGCCTGCCGGGTTCAGGAGTTTTCCATCCTGATCTCGGGGCCGGTCGGATCACCGCCCTGACCCCCAGTCATGGTCTGCGGCCGGAGCGGGTGCCGGACGCAGAAGCTGATGTGTTCGAAATCGTCATCGACCCTGGCGCGACGGTCACTCTGGTCGCTGAACTGACATCGGGCCAGCTGCCGGAACTCTATCTTTGGGAACCGGACGCTTATCGCGATTATATCAACTCGTTCACCCTGTTCCGGGGCACGGTGCTGGGTATTTCCAGCCTTGCTGCGGTCTTTCTCACCATCATGTTCGTGGTGAAGGGCAGGGGGGTGTTTCCGGCAACCGCGTTGCTGGCGTGGGCGGTGCTGGCGTATCTGCTCATCGACTTCGGCATATTTGGCCCCTTGATTGGCATTTCCAACGCTAAGATTCAGCCCTATCGCGCCGCTGCGGAGGCGGCGCTCGCCACCACCTTGTTCGGGTTCGTGTTCATCTATCTCAACCTGCACCGATGGCATTTCCGCTTCACCCATCTGGCGCTGGGCCTGTCTGCGGTATTTTTGGCGCTGTTTGTGTATGCGTTCTTCAACCCGGCTCTCGCTGCGGGCATCGCACGAACATCTCTGGCGTTGATCGGGCTGATGGGCCTGTTCCTTATCCTGCTGTTGTCGATACGGGGATATGACCGGGCGGTCTTGCTGGTGCCGACCTGGGTGATCTATCTGGCCTGGCTGGCCTATGCGTGGATGGTGGTTTCGGGGCAGGTCTCCAACGATATCGCGCAGTCGGCGGTCGCGGGCGGGCTGGTGCTCATTGTCATGTTGCTGGGCTTCACCGCCGTGCAACACGCGTTTTCAGACGGCCAGGTGTCGATCGGAACCCTCTCAGAGGTTGAGCGGCGTGCGTTGGCGATGACCGGATCGGGCGATTTCGTCTTCGACTGGAACATCGACCGCGACCGGGTCAATGTTTCGGATGAACTCGCGGTTCGACTCGGTGAGCGCCGGGGAGCGTTGCGCGGAGCCATCAAGCGCTGGCTGGACCGCGTCCACCCGGAAGATCGTGACCGTTTCCGTACCGCTCTCGATACTCTGATCGAACTCAAGCGCGGAAAGGTCAATTCGGATATTCGTATCGCCGGTTTCGACGGGGGTTATCGTGCGTTCCGCATGCGCGTGAAACCGGTTCTGGGCGGAGACAATCAGGTCAACCGCATTGTGGGAACGTTGCAGGACGTGACCGACGAGCGCGCTGCCCGTGATCGCCTGTTGCACGATGCAGTGCATGACAGCCTGACAGGGCTGCCCAATCGGCAGCTGTTTCTGGACCGTCTCGAACGTGCCCTGATGCGCTCGCGCGAGGGCGGCGAGGTCAAGCCTGCCGTATTCCTGATCGATCTCGATAAATTCACCGACATCGATGAGCGGATCGGCCATATGGCAGCAGATTCGCTGTTGCTGGCTGTTTCGCGCCGCCTGTCGCGGCTGTTGCGCCCCCTCGATACGCTGGCGCGAATCAGCGGCGATCAGTTTGCCGTTGTGCTCTTGTCCGAAGATTCCGCCAGCCGCATTGCGGAAATTGCCGAGCAGATGCGCAAGGCTTTGCGCAATCCGTTCAATTTCGGCGAACGGGACATGACGCTGACGGCCTCGATCGGCATCACCATTTACGACAACAAGCCCGTGAGCGCAGAAGATGTCCTGAGGGACGCAGAATTGGCCATGCACTACGCCAAGCGCCACGGCGGGGATCGCATCGAAGCGTTCCGCGCCGCAACCCGATCGATTGCCGTTTACGCGCAGGCGATGGAAGAGGACCTGAGAGAGGCGCTGGAGCGCCGCGATCTTGAACTGCTCTATCAGCCCATCGTCGATATCCAGAACGACAACCGGATCATTGGCGCCGAGGCCTTGATGCGCTGGCACCATCCCGAACGCGGGCAGGTCAGCCCAGACGCCTTCGTGCCATTGGCGGAGCGCACAGGACAGATCGAAAAGCTGGGCCGTCTTGCCTTTGAGGAAGCAGCTGAGCAGACTCGGCAATGGATTGCGGCCCTGAAACTGCCGGACGATTTCTACGTCTCGGTGAACCTGTCGGCGGCGCAATTAACCAGCGAAACCCTGCTCAACGACATGCGCGCCCTGGTTGGGCAGAACAAGCCGGTCGCCCGGCACATGAAGCTCGAAATCACCGAAAGTCAGGTGATGAGCAACCCGGAACATGCGGTCTATATGCTCGAAGCGTTCCGGGCGCTGGGACTGGGGCTGGCGCTCGACGATTTCGGAACAGGCTATTCCTCGCTCTCATACCTGCATCGTTTCCCGTTCGACACGATCAAGCTGCCAGCGCCTTTCGTGCAGATTCGCGACGACAGCGGTATTTCCCATACCCAAATTCCGATTATCGGTTCGGTAGTCGCGCTGGCCCGGGAGCTCGATCTCGCCCTGATTGCCGAGGGCGTGGAAACTGAAGATGAAGTTGAGCGCCTCAAAAGCCTCAATTGCCGCTATGCGCAAGGATTTGCCTTTGGCGCACCGATGCCCGGCCCGGAATTCCAACGCCGCCTGCAAGCGCAACTCAACGGCCGCGCTGCCAACTGACGTCTTGAGAGTGTCGATGGCGCTATGCGTTGCCGGAAACCGGGCTCAGAGTGGCGCGATTGACCCCGACTGCGGCGAGGGCGGCATCGTATTTCCGACCGGCAGGCAGCGAGAATAACAATTCGTCCGAGCGCTCCGCAGTCAGCCAGCCATTATGGCGCAATTCGTTTTCGAGTTGACCAGCTTCCCAGCCGCAATAGCCCAGGGCCAGCAGACTGCGCTCTGGCCCCTTGCCCTCGATCATCGCGCGCAACACATCGAGTGTCGCGGTAAGGGTAATGTCGTCATCGACGGCAAACGAATTGCCATCGCGAAAATAATCCGAACTGTGCAGCACAAAGCCACGGCTCGATTCCACCGGCCCGCCCTTGAACACGTGCTGGTGTAGCAGGCGATCGGGGACCCGGATCGGTTCGGCATCTTCGGCAAGCTCGATTTCGGCGAAAATATCCGCCAAATTCATGTCTGGCAGCGGCTGATTGACGACCAGCCCCATCGCGCCATCGTCGCCATGGGCGACGAGATAGATGACCGCTTCGGCGAACCGTTCATCGCTCATGTCCGGAGTTGCGACAAGAAACTGTCCTTTAAGCGTATCCATACGCGACGCTCACTTTCTGCCCCCATTCTACCAAGGGTAGTGACTTCTGGGAGATATTCAAATGCTAGCCGTTCACGAAACCATGAACGCTCTTTCACGGGCTGCTTGCCTGCTCTAAGGCTGACATCATGACTCGTCTCTTCGCCATCCTGATTGCGTTGTGCACTTTCTCGCCGCTCATTGCTGGCGAGACAGATTGGGTTGAAATTGCGCCCGACACATCTGTGAGGCTGGTGTCGTCCGACAGTCTGGATGCAGACGGAATCCTGTGGATGGGGCTCGAATTCGACATGCCTCCAACCACCAAGACCTATTGGCGGGTGCCAGGAGAAACCGGAATTCCCCTGTCGGTTGATATTGCCGACGCACAAGGAATTACAAAACTCGACATCGTCTGGCCCTATCCGGTCCGCGAGACGACCGCTGGCTATGTGGATCACGCCTTTTATGGTCGGGTGCTGTTGCCATTGCAGGTGGCTGTCGAAGGCGACGCACCGCGTATCGTCACCGATCTGACGCTTGGGGTCTGCTCGGATATCTGCGTGCCGGCAGCGGCCCGGCTCGAACTCGCCCCCGATCTCACAACTCCCGACAGGGCTAACGGTCTCCGTATAAGGCAGGCTCTGGCCGAGGTGCCTTTGCCCCATGCGGGCGATGATATTCTGGGGGATGCGGCGTTCGATTCCGAAAGCGGGGCGCTGGTGGTCGCGCTTCACGACAAGGCCTTCAATGCCGCGTCGATGATTGCAGAAATCGCAGGCTCGCTGCATGTATTCGGGCCGCCGGAAAAGTCCGCGGATGCCGACACGCTGGTGTTCCCGCTGCTGGGACGCAGCAATCCCGGCGCCTTTGACACGGCCAGTGCCCGGTTCACCTATGATTCAACCGATGGCCCTTATGAAATCTCCCGCGTGATCTCGCCGTGAGATAACACCGGACTGCAGCACTCCCGGCCTCGACGCAGCCCGTAAATTCTCTTATGACAATACCGATCGCAGTTCGATGTGACCCAAGTCTCGCCGTATTCGTGCTGTGTCTGGCAATTTGACCATAACGCGAGGGTATCCATGACCATCCAGCCCGGCCAGCCGATTCCTTCGGTTCCCGTCAAGCACGTGACCGAAAGCGGCATCTCCGACGCGTCGAGCAAGGATATCATGGGAACCGGAACCGTCGTCTTCTTCGCCGTTCCGGGGGCGTTTACGCCCACCTGTCACCTCAACCACCTGCCTGGCTATCTCGCTGCTACCGACGCGCTAAAGGCCGCCGGTGTCGACAAGATCATCTGCGCGACGGTCAATGATCACCACGTGGTCAAGGCCTGGGCCAAATCCACCGGCGCATTGGGCCGGATGGAGTTTATTGCCGATGGGCTGGGAAGGCTCGCTGCGGCGCTGGGGCTGGAGCGGGATCTGACCGGCGGCGGTCTTGGCGTGCGGTTCAATCGCTCGTCGCTGCTTATTCGTGATGGGATAGTGCAGATTGTGAACGCTGAGGATGTGCCGGGGGAAGTCACGAGTTCGGGTGCATCGGCCATGCTTGAAGCGCTGGCAGCCTAGCATGGGAGGGAAGGGGACAATGGCTCGGACCGCGAGAAGTCTAACCGCCGTCACGGCATTGGCCGTGCTGCTGGCCGGGTGCTCCATGGGCTCGATGTTCGGCGGCAATGATGATGCCAGTTTCGCCAACATTTCAGCCAGCCAGAGCGAAGTGGCCCAAGCTGCCAGCGGAGCGATGCCGGCAATCGCCACCGAGTGTCCGCCGATCCGTATCCGCGAAGGCGCGGAATTCTATCGCTCCTATGCCGGCAACCGGGCTTCGGACCCGAGGGCATTGCGCTATCAAGGTGTACTCGATCGGGTCTCGCGCAATTGCGTCGTGTCCAATGGCCTGATCACGGTGCGCATGGGCGCGGCGGGACGCGTGATCATGGGGCCCTCGGGCTCCGAGGGCAATGTTTCCATCCCCGTCCGTTTCGCTGTGCAGCGTGATGGCCTTGCTGTTTTCTCCCAGCGCTATGACTTGTCGGTGTCTGCCACCAGCGGCAGCGCCAATGAATTTGCCCATACTGTTGAGAACGTCGCTATTCCCTATGTGGGCGGCGAGTCGATCACCATTTGGGTTGGCTTCGACAATTAACGCATTGACGGGGCCGGGGCTTTCTTCCATGGTCCCAGCCCTCAGCGGGAGAGATTTCGGCCCATGAGCCGAAACGCCGAAGGAGCAACCGCCCCGGAAACTCTCAGGCATAAGGGACCGCTGGGAAGCTAGAACTCTGGAAAGCGGGAATGTGTGCATTCCCCACCGACGGGCGTAGCCAAGGCAAGCGATAAGCGCCTTGGGAAATCTCTCAGGTCAAGGACAGAGGGGGCACTGAACAAGGATGCTGTTTCAGCATCGTTTGGTGCCGCTTGTGTTTTTGTGCCGGAGAGGGATGCCATGGCCCAGGGGTCTGATGCCAATATCAGAAAAACCGCGTTGTTCGATCGTCATGTGGCGGCAGGTGCCCGCATGGTGGAATTCGCGGGCTATTCGCTACCCATTCAGTATGCCGGTATCGTCGCCGAACATCAGCACACGCGCGAAGCTGCGAGCCTCTTTGACGTCTCCCATATGGGGCAGATCGTGGCGAAAGGGCCGGATCACGAGGCAACTGTAGCTGCGCTCGAATATTTGACCCCAGCTGATCTCTCGGCGCTGGCAGCGGGCGAAATGCGCTATACTGTGCTGCTCAATGAGCGGGGCGGCATCGAAGATGATCTGATGATCACCCGTCCCGCTGCGGGCGAGGCACCCGAGGGCGAGCTGTGGCTGGTGGTCAATGCGGGCCGCAAGCACCACGATCTGGCGCTGCTGCGCGCCAATGCACCGGAGGGGATCACCTTCGATTTGCGCGACGAGCTTTCGCTTCTGGCTTTGCAAGGCCCGAAAGCTGCAGAAGTGCTCGCCAAACATACGGACCTGGCTGGTCGGCTCACCTTCATGCAGACCGGGCGCTCAGCCATTAATGGAATTCCCGTGCAGGTGTCCCGCGCCGGGTATACCGGAGAGGACGGGTTCGAACTCTCGGCCGCGAATGGGGATGCTCCTGCGCTCTTCGATCTTCTGATGGCTGACCCTCTGGTCGCTCCGGCAGGCCTCGGCGCCCGCGATAGCCTCCGGCTGGAAGCGGGGTTGTGCCTTTACGGTCATGACATGGATGACACCATCGACCCGGTGTCAGCAGGGTTGATCTTTGCCATCGGCAAGTGCCGCCGCGCCGAAGGTGGATTCATCGGGGCAGAGACCGTGCTGCAACGGATTGCTGAAGGCATCGATGAAACGCGGGTCGGCATTCGCTTCGAGGGCCGCCAGCCGGTACGCGAGGGGGCCCAGCTTGTCGATGCATCAGGCACAGCGATTGGGCGGATCACGTCCGGCTCGTTCACCCCAACGGCACAGGCCTCGATTGCCATCGGCTATCTGCCCAAGAATCTCGCGCAGCAAGGTGCGGACGTGACGGCTCTGGTGCGCGGGAAACCCGTGGCCGGAACGATTGTCCGCATGCCCTTTGTCGCCCATCGTTACATCAGAAAAACCGCCTGAACCGGAAAGGCCTCACCATGACCACCCGTTACACACCAGACCATGAATATATCCGCACCGAAGGCCGTATCGGCACGGTTGGCATATCCAATTACGCACAAGAGCAACTCGGCGATATCGTCTTTGTCGAACTGCCTTCGGTTGGAACGGCCTTCAAAAAGGGCGACGAGGTCGCCGTTGTGGAATCGGTCAAAGCCGCGTCCGAGATTTATGCGCCTGTGTCCGGAACCGTGACTGAAATCAATGAGGCGCTGAACGATGACCCGGGCCTGGTCAATTCCGACCCTGCTGGTTCCGGCTGGCTGTTCAAGCTTGAGCTCTCCGACGACGGTGAGCTGGATGGCCTCCTGAACGAAGCGGCCTACGCTGAATCGATCGCCTGATTTTTCTGATTTTTTGTCGGGAGCCGCAATGCGCTACCTTCCTCATTCCGCCGCTGATCGCGCCCATATGCTGGATGCAATCGGCACCGCCTCTGTTGATGACCTGTTTGCCGCGGTCCCCAAATCGGTGCTCGGCACCTTTGTGCCCGACCTGCCTGACTATCAGCCGGAATTCGCCGTCGAAGCGCATATGCGCGCGCTTGCCCGTCGCAATCACGCCGCTGGCGACGGGCCGTTCTTTATTGGAGCGGGCGCTTATCGCCACCATGTGCCTGCCACGGTTGACCACCTGATCCAGCGCTCGGAATGGCTGACGGCCTATACGCCCTATCAGCCGGAAATTTCCCAGGGCACGCTACAGATGCTGTTCGAGTTCCAGACCCAAGTCGCCAATCTGACCGGGATGGATGTGGCCAACGCCTCGATGTATGACGGCTCGACCGCAACCGCCGAAGCGGTGCTGATGGCCCGCCGCATCACAAGGCGCAACAAGGTGTTCGTGTCCGGCGGTCTCCATCCCCAATATCGCGATACGGTCGTCACCTATCTGTCCGGCGAAGAAGGGCTTGAATGTCTCTCGCCATCGCCTGAAGGGCAGGGCGATATCATGGACCGCATCGATACCGATACGGCGGCCATCGTTATCCAGACCCCCGATTTCTACGGCCATATCCGCGATGTTTCGGCTCTTGCCGAGGCCGCACACGCTAAGGGCGCGCTGCTGATCGTCGTGGTCACGGAAATCATCTCGCTCGGTCTCCTTGAAGCGCCCGGAGCATTGGGAGCCGATATCGTCGTGGCCGAAGGCCAATCGCTGGGCAATCCGCTGACCTTTGGCGGTCCCTATGTCGGGCTGTTGGCGTGTCGCGAAAAATTCGTCCGCCAAATGCCGGGTCGGCTCTGTGGCGAAACCGTCGACACGGAAGGGGAACGGGGGTTCGTTCTGACACTGTCGACCCGCGAACAGCATATCCGCCGCGAAAAGGCGACCTCCAACATCTGCACCAATTCAGGCCTGTGTGCGCTGGCGTTTTCGATTCACCTGTCGCTCCTGGGCGAAAAGGGCCTGTCTCGGCTCGCCCGCCTCAACCACGCGCGCGCCATCGCCCTTGCCGATGCCCTTGCTGGGACCGGTAAGGTTGAGGTGCTCAACAGGAGCTTTTTCAACGAGCTCACCGTCCGTTTGCCGGTACCCGCAGCTCCAGTGGTGGAAGCGCTTGCCGCGCGAGGAATTCTTGCAGGCGTGCCGGTGTCACGATTGGAGCCGGGCAGGGGGGATGTGGAAAACCTTTTGGTTCTCGCTGCCACTGAACTGACCACCGACGCCGATATCGCCGCGCTGGTCGAAGGTCTTAACGGAGAGCTGGCATGACCATGAACCGACAGGGGCGTCCGACAAGCCCTTCCGATGCCCAGATGGCCGTTTCCGGGAAAGCTGCGCTGCTGCCAGCCGAACCATTGCTGTTTGAGATTGGCGACCGCGATCATTCCGGGGTCGATCTCCCCGATATCGATGTGCCCGACGATCGGCTCGGCGGATTGCGGCGCAAGAGCCCGCTCGACCTGCCCGGCCTTACCGAACCGGAAGCCATGCGCCACTATGTGCGCCTCTCACGGCGCAATTACTCGATCGACGCGGGCATGTACCCGCTCGGCTCGTGTACCATGAAGCACAATCCGCGCCTCAACGAAAAAATGGCGCGTCTGCCAGGCTTTGCCGATGTGCACCCGCTGCAACCCGTCTCTACCGTGCAGGGCGCGCTCGAAGCGATGGAACAGCTTGGCCATTGGCTGATGGAGCTGACCAACACCGCAGCGGTTTCGTTGTCGCCGAAAGCTGGCGCCCACGGTGAATTGTGCGGCATGATGGCCATCAAGGCGGCCCATGAAGCGCGAGGCGAGGGACATCGCAAGATCGTTCTGGTCCCCGAGAGCGCCCACGGCACCAATCCGGCGACTGCTGCCTTTCTGGGCTATTCGGTCCGTTCGATCGATGCCAATGAGCATGGCACGGTGGATGTGGAAGCGGTCAAGGCTGCGCTCTCGGACGATGTGGCGGCCATCATGCTGACCAATCCCAATACCTGCGGGCTGTTTGAACCGCAGATCATCGAGATTGCCGAGGCGGTCCACGAGGCCGGTGCCTATTTTTACTGCGACGGCGCCAATTTCAACGCCATCATGGGGGTGGTGCGTCCCGGCGATCTGGGGATCGATGCCATGCACATCAACCTGCACAAGACCTTTTCGACGCCCCATGGTGGTGGTGGTCCGGGGGCAGGCCCGGTTGTGCTTTCCGAAGCGCTGGCGCCTTTTGCTCCGGTGCCTTTCCTGCGACGTGATGGCCAGACCATCGAACTGGTGGAGCATGCGGAGGGTGGCAGTTTTGGGCGTCTGACAGCGTTCCACGGCCAGATGGGCATGTATGTGCGCGCACTCACTTATATGCTGAGCCACGGCGTGGATGGACTGGCCCAGGCAGCGCGGGACGCTGTGCTCAATGCCAACTATCTCAAGGCGCGGCTGGAGGACTTGTTCTCTGCGCCCTACAACGGCCAGCCGGTCATGCACGAGGTGCTGTTCGATGACACTTTCCTCAAGGGCACCGGGGTCACTACCCTCGATTTCGCCAAGGCGATGATCGATGAAGGGCTCCACCCCATGACCATGTATTTCCCGCTGGTCGTCTCCGGGGCCATGTTGATCGAACCGACCGAAAGCGAATCGCTGCAAACCCTCGATGCGTTCGTCGCGACGATGCGAGAGCTTGCCGAAGATGCGACAAACGGTAACGTCGAACGGTTCACCGCAGCTCCGGTCAACGCGCCGCTCCGCCGGCTCGATGAAACCCGTGCAGCCCGCCAGCCACGGCTGAAATGGACCGCCCCGGAAGCCGGTCGCGCCGCAGCGCAATAGCCAATAGCCGCCCCGGTTTTGGCCGGGGCGGCAAAAACACCTTTGAACGCCCCGTCAAAGCCCTTAAACTCCGGTGGTACAAGTCGGAGGGCACTGATGTCGAATATGAACCCCCACGTGCTTGGGACCTTCAGGTCGCAGGCCGAGGCCTGCCGAAGTCTGGGGTCTCCTTTTACCGCAACCCTGTGCGATCTTTTTGCAGAACGCCTGACCGATTCCTCGCGATTCGGAGCGCGCATTCTCAACTGGCCCGATTCGGCCAAGGACGATGCTATTGCCTTGCGCGCCGCTGGTGCGCTGCATGCGCTGGTGCGCTCGGGCCGGGCGCGCGAACTCGCTGCGCTTTATCCGCCGCTGGAAGCAAAGCCCGATCAGCTGTGGGCAGCCATCGAGGCGGCCATTGAAAAGCATGACGATTTTCTGCACGATTTTCTCGATAGCCCGCCGCAGACCAATGAAGTGTCCCGCTCGTCTGCCCTGCTCGGACTGACGCTGCGCCTGACCGAGCGGTTCGGCAAGCCACTTGCTTTGCATGAAATTGGTGCGAGCGCCGGGCTCAACCTCGCCTTCGACAGCTATCACTATCGTCTCGGCGACGATCTTGAATGGGGCGACCCCAAGGCGCTTGTGGATATCGAAAGCCTGTGGCGCGGCAACCTGCCGCCGCTCGATGCCGAACTGGTCATCGCCAGCCGGGCCGGTTGTGATCGGAACCCCCTCGATCCCCACAATCCCGACAGCGTGGAGCGCCAGCTGGCCTACATCTGGGCCGATCAGCACCAACGGATCGGACGGGTCTCCGCGGCGCTCTCAGCGGCCACAACGCGGCCCTACGTGGTGGAAAAGGCTGACGCCGCCGAATGGGTGGAGACGCGCCTCGCCGAAGAGCCGGAGCCCGGCATCACCCGCGTCTTCTTTCACACCATCGTCTGGCAATATCTGTCGCGAGAAAAGCAGGAGCGGATCACCGCGGCATTCGCAGAAGCGGGTGCCAAAGCCACCGACGAAACGCCACTGGTGTGGATGTATATGGAGGCGGAAGGGCATCCCGGCGGCGCCGTGCTCAAGCAGACTGTTTGGCCAGGCGGCGAAAAGGAAACCGCAGGTCTTTCCGACTATCACGGCCGTTGGGTCGACTGGGCATGAAAAAGGCGGCCAGTGGCCGCCTGTAATGTCATCGACAAAGAAACGGGCCCGAAAGGGCCCGTGTTCATTTCGATCAGTTGAGCTGGCTCGCCACGTCCTTGATCGATTGATCGACCAGCGCGGCGCCATTTTCCTTGACCTGATCGGCCAGCAGCAGCCGGGCGGCTTCGATGGCGACATCGGCGGACCGGGCCTGGACCTCGGCGACCGCCTGGGCTTCGGCCTGGGCGATCTTGTCTTCTACAGCCTTGGTGCGGCGGGCGACCATGTCTTCCAAGGCGGCTTCGGCCTCGGCGGTCATCCGCTCTGCCTCTTCGCGTGCGGCGGCGACGATCTCTTCGGCTTCGCCTTCAGCGGCCTTGCGTTTGCGCTCATACTCGGCGAGCAGCGCCTGCGCGTCTTCACGCAGCCGGCGCGCCTCTTCAAGGTCGGCTTCGATCTTGGCGATCCGGTCATCAAGGATCTTGGCGATCATGCCCGGAACCTTGAAGTAGACCACGATGCCGAAAAAGATCAGCAGCGCAATGAAAGCCCAGAAAGTGGCATCAAATTCCATGTCTGCCTACTCCTTGCTGACTTTTGCGACCGCGTCGCGGGCTGCCTTGTCCGATACATTGCCAATCAATTGGGCAACGACGGCCTGGGCGGTTTCCGTGGCGATTTCGCCGACATGGCCAAGGGCCTCGGCTTTGGTCGCGGCGATCCGCTCTTCAGAGGAAGTCACCTTGCGAGCAAGGTTGGCTTCAACCTTGGCACGGGCCGCATCGAGCTTTGCCTTGCTCTCCGAACGGGAAGCTTCGGCAATGGCATGCGCGTTGGAGCGCGCTTCGGCGAGAGCGGCCTCATAGGACGCAATGGCCTGATCGGTTTTCTGGCGCAGCCTTTCGGCTTCGGCCAGGTCACCCTCGATCCGGTCGCGACGTTCTTCGAGAATATCGCTGATCCGGGGCAGGGCGATCCGCTTCATTACAAAGTAAAGAGCGGCAAAGGTGATGAGCAGCCACAGGATCTGTGAGGGAAAGGTCGACGCATCGAAAGGTGGAAAGATCTCGGTATGCGATTCGTTCGCCACTTGAATCTCCTGCTGCAACGCTCCTTCGGGAAGGGCGTGGTCGCCGCCAACGGATTCAAATTCGATCGGTTCCTCGACGGAGCCTGGTGCCGTCTCGATCCCTTCGGCCTGGGCGACAATAATGGGTGCCATTTGCCTCACTCGCCGGTGTGGTTGGAGCCGGGCGGATGGGCCCGGATAAGGAGTCGGCAGCCAGCTCTGATCAACCGGCTGCCGAAACTGTTTTCAAGCTGTTAGGGTCGGAAAAATCAGACCGCGAACAGGAGCAGAAGGGCAACCAGGAACGAGAAGATGCCCAGGGCTTCGGTCACGGCGAAACCGAAAATCAGGTTACCTGCCTGGCTGGGAGCAGCCGAGGGGTTGCGCAGCGCGCCCGACAGGAAACTGCCGAAGATGTTGGCCACGCCGATGGCAGCACCGGCCATACCGAAGCATGCGATACCGGCACCAATGTACTTAGCGGCTTCAGCTTCCATTTTGTGATCCTTTCAAAGCCTGAAACTTGGATGGGGTCTGGTTGGTTTTAATGCGAGGGATGGATCGCATCATTGAGGTACAGGGACGTCAGGACGGCAAAGACATATGCCTGAACTGTCGACACCATGAATTCGAGCGCGGTGATTGCCACGCCCATGACGAGCGGCAGGGCGGCTCCGAGAATGCCCAGCGCCCCGAAAGACGCGAGCGATACGACAAAGCCGGTGAACACCTTGAGAGTGATGTGGCCAGCCAGCATGTTGCCGAACAGACGGACCGACAGCGAAATCGGACGCGAAAGGAAGGAAATCACCTCGATCGGCGTCACGATGGGGACGATGTATCCCGGCACGCCGGCAGGCACGAAAAGCTTGAGGAATTTGGGGCCATTCTTGATGAACCCGTAGCCCACCACCACGATCATCACCAGCATGGCCAGCACGAAGGTGACGATGATCTGGCTGGTGAAGGTATAGAAGTAGGGCACCATACCGTACATGTTGCCGATGAAGATGAACATGAACAGCGAGAAGACGAAGGGGAAGAATTTCATGCCTTCGGTGCCGGCATTGCTGCGCACCATGTTGGCCACGAATTCATATGTCATTTCGGACGTGAGCTGCCAGCGGTTCGGAACGAGACCGCGCCGGCGCGTCGTCAGGATCAGATAGGCGCAGATGGTGATGGTGGTGAGCACCATGAATAGCGCTGAATTGGTGAAGGCGAGGGTAATGCCGCTGCCTTCCGTGCCGTCACCGCCTATGGTCCCGAAGGTGAAGATGTCGGTGATGACAAACTGGTGAATCGGATCGTTCGCCAAGGTCTAAAGCCCCTATCTCGCCTTCAGTCGGTATCAGCCGCATCGTCAGGTGCGGTCTTGTTTGCATTCAGTTCCGCCACTACACGAGTGACGTTCAAAATTCCAGCGCCAAAGCCCAACATGAACATGATGAGCAAGGCCCAGGGCGACGTGCCCGCAAGCAGGTCGATCAGGTAACCGATACCCGAGCCAACCAGGATTGCCGCGACAAACTCTGCGCCGATGCGCAATCCGCGCGCCAGCATCGACATGTCGCCTTGCCCAGACGTTTGCCCCCCGGCGGTCGCCGAGGCGCGAGCTTGTTGTGCCTTCCGGATCCGGGCCGCCAGTTCGGACGTTTCCGATTGGCTCGGCGAAGGCTTGTTTTCAGCCGGATCGTCATCAGGATTGGTCATCAAACTACCGCCCCGGTCCAGCCGGACACCCGATAAGAGGGTGCCTTTAAAGTCGCGCGCACCATAGTGGCGGCTCCCCGAGGTGTCAAGCTGAGTAGGCGGAGTGAAACTGGTTTGAAATCAATGGATTACGCATGAGCAGACCCGGTGCGGCATCGCGTCAGTACGCCGATTGTGGTAGGAGCGTGGCGCAGAGGGATTCCCGCCTCCTTACGGAAGCGCCATCACGGCCAGAAGTCCGCCCACAATCCCGACATTGGACATGAACGCGTTGAACAGCGCCGAGCGCTCCGGTTCCGCTTTGTCCCAAAAATTGATCAGCATGATGGTGGCGACGACCGTAAACACGATTAGCCCGATCGCCGAGAGTTGCACGAACACCCCAAGAGCCAGCGTGGTGCCCAGCAGCACCTGAAACACCGAACCGGCAATCAGTACCGCCCGGGGTTGCGGAACGCCGCGCGTCGCCATCGCGCCGGTGATGGGATCAAGCGCCCAGAAATGGCGCAGCCCGCCCACGATGAATAACGATCCCATCAGCAAACGCGCTGCGATCAGGACCGGAAAGAACTCGTCAGTCATCAGCTTGCCTCCAGAAAGGTTTCAGCGGTCCGCAGATCGACCGACACCAACTGGCTCACGCCACGCTCCGGCATCGTCACCCCGAACAGCCGGTCCATGCGGCTCATGGTGATGGGGTTATGGGTGATGACCACGAACCGCGTATCTGTCCGCTGACGCATCGAGTCGAGCAGGTTGCAAAAGCGTTCGACATTGGCATCGTCCAGCGGCGCGTCCACTTCATCGAGAACGCAGATCGGGGCCGGATTGGTCAAAAATACCGCAAAGATTAGGCTCATCGCGGTGAGCGCCTGTTCCCCCCCCGACAACAGCGTCATCGTCTGGGGCTTCTTGCCCGGCGGACGGGCGATGATTTCCAGCCCGGCGTGGAGGGGGTCATCGCTTTCCACAAAGGTCAGTTCCGCCGTGCCGCCGCCGAACAGCGTGGTGAACAGCTCGCGGAAGTGGGTGTTGACCTTCTCGAACGCCTCGTTGAGGCGGGCCCGGCCTTCGCGGTTGAGGTTAGAAATTCCGGTGCGCAACTTGGCGATGGCCGCAATCAGGTCTTCGCGGTCGCTCACCATCTTGTCGAGCTTGTCCTGGACCTCCTGCGCCTCCTGCTCGGCCATCAGGTTCACGCCACCCAGCCGTTCGCGCTCGGCCTTCAGCCGGTCGACCCGCGCCTCGGTCGCCGCCTCTTCAGGCAGTGGCGCTTCGGGCTTGAGCCCGGCCGCTTCCGCGGTGCGGTCCGCCGCAATACCCAAGGCTTCGACGATCTGGCGTTCAATTTGCTGGCGCGCTGCCATAAAGCCTTTCAGCCGCTCATCGACCCGTGCCGTCTCCGCCCGAACATCGGCGAGGCCTTCGGCGGCGAGACGCGCAGCCTTGTCGGCTTCCCGATAGCTGGTCTGGGCTTCCTCCAGCCGGTCGGCGGCGCGTTTGCGGGCGTGCTCGGCATCCTCGATCTGGTCGTCGAGATCCGCCCGGCGCAGGTCAAAGGCGTCGGGGGTGGCGTTGAGTTCGGCGATCTGTGCAACAATCTCGGAACGGCGGCGCTGAAGCGTTTCGATCTGGCCTTGCGCCTCTGCACGGCGGCGCTGCCAGCTTTCCATCTCCATGCCGATCCGCGACAGCCGCGACGCGCGCATCTTGGAGGCGCTTTCGAAACCGGCGAGACGCATGCGCGCCTGCTCAGCGGATTCGCGCAGATTGGCCAGAGCTCGCTGGCGGGTTTCCGCCTCGCGAACAGCGTCGCCCTCTGCCCCCAACTCGGCCAGAACACCGCTGGCGTCCTCGGCCTCTGCAATCGCTTCGGCCAGACCAGAGTCGACCCGCTGGCTGGCTTCCGCAAGAGCGGCGCTGCGCGCTGTGAGTTCTGAAAGATTCTTGTGTGCCGCATCAAGACCTGCCTGGGCGGCTGATATGCCCCGCTGGGCCTCGCGCCAGTCGTTCCGGCAGCGGATTTCCGCATCGCGCGCGGCATCAAGCCGGGCGCGCAAGCCGGACAATTGTTCCTGCGCGGAGGTCCGATCCAGGCGCAGGGCTGCGATCTCGCTGTCGAGCTCAACGAGCCGATTGCGCTGGGCGAGCCGTTGGGCCGCCGCGCTCGGAGCATCAGGCTTGGCGACAAAACCGTCCCAGCGCCACAACCCGCCATCGCGGCTGACCAGCCGTTGGCCGGGTTTGAGACTAGGCAACAGGCGCGCGCCGTCTTCGGCTGTCTCCACGAGGCCGATCTGGTCGAGGCGGCGCCGGAGCAGGGGGGCGCCTGAAACCAGCGTCGACAAGGGCGTCGCGCCGCCAGGTAAGGCTGGATCGCCCGCGCCATTGCCGCTTTCGGTCCAGTAAAGCGGAGCGGCAGTGTCGGATGAGGCTTCAAGGTCGTCGCCCAATGCCGCGCCCAGAGCGGTTTCAATCCCCGGCGCGACGGTCAGCGCATCCACGATGGAAGGCCACAGCGATCCGCCGTCCATATGGAGAATCCGGGCCAGCGTTTCTGCCTCGCTTTCGAGGCGATTGACCCGGCCTTCGAGATCGGCCAGGGCAGGCTGGGCGGCTTCGAGGGCTTCCAGAGCATCGGCGGCGTCGCTCTCGGCCGTCTCGACTTCGGCCTCGGCAATGGCAGCTGCCTCCAGAACCTCTTCCAATACCGCCTGGCGTTCGGCCACTGTCTGGTCGGCGGCAAGGCTTGCTTCGAGCGCTGCGACATCGCGGGCGATGTCGGCCTGTTGGGCCTGCATCCTGCTCACGCGCCCCGTTGCCTCTTCTACGGCACGCATGGCCTGTGCTCGCTGGGCCCGAATGGTGGCGACGGCATCGGCCGCCTTGCGCGCTGCGGTTTCAGCCTCATCAAGCACCGCCCGCGCCTCGTCGGCCTGCGCCCGGGCCATCTCGCTTTCTTCGCGCTCGCTCTCGGCGGCTTCAGCCAACTCGGTGCGTTCCGCATCGAGGGTTTCGATCAGCCCCTCGCTGTCGGTGATCAAGGCGCTTTCGCGGCCAATATCGGTGTCGATCTGCCGGATGCGATCTTCGAGTTCGGCGCGGCGAGAATTGGCACGGCGCAACTCGTCCTCAAGCTGGGTGCGCAGGATCGTCAGCCGTTGCAACACCGCCCCCGCCGCCGCGTCGGCATCGCGCAGTGGCTGCAATTCGGCATCCATGGCTTCGAGCAGCTTCTTGGCCTGATGTTCGAGATGCGAGGCATCGGCCAATTGCTTGACGAGGCGGGCCTGTTGGGCCTCTGCTTCCTTTTCGGCGAACCGGGCCTTGATCCAGCGCAAGTGATACAGCGTTGCCTCGGCCCGGCGGATGTCTCCCGACAGCGCACGGTAGCGCGTTGCCTGGCGCGCCTGTCGCTTGAGGGTTTCGAGCTGCACTTCGACCTGGGCGACGATATCGTCCACCCGCTCAAGATTCTGCTCGGCGGCCCGGAGGCGCAGTTCAGCCTCGCGCCGCCGTGAGTGCAGGCCCGCGATTCCCGCTGCTTCTTCGAGCAAAGCACGGCGCTGGGTCGGTTTGGCGGCGATCAGTTCCCCGATCTGCCCCTGTCGGACCATGGCCGGCGACTGCGCCCCGGTGGACGCATCGGCAAACATGAGCTGAACGTCGCGGGCCCGCACGTCACGGCCATTGATGCGATAGACCGAGCCTTGCTCGCGCTCGATGCGACGCGAAATCTCGATGGTGTCGGACGTATTGAACGGCTGGGGCGCGGTGCGGTCGGAATTGTCGAGGACGACCGTGACTTCCGCCGAATTGCGGGCCGGGCGATTGCCCGAGCCTGAAAAGATGACGTCGTCCATGCCGGAGGCACGCATAGCCTTGTATGAGCTTTCGCCCATCACCCAGCGCAGGGCTTCCACTAGGTTGGATTTACCGCAACCATTCGGGCCCACGACCCCGGTGATACCGGGTTCGAGGACCAACTCGACAGGATCGGAGAAGGATTTAAACCCCAGAAGCTTGAGGCGCGAAAATTTCATTCCGCGCCTCGCGAGAGACGCGGATTAGAGCCGCTTGTCGATTTCGGCAGAAAGCCCTTCATATGTGGGATTGCCTTCGAACTTTGCCCCATTGATGTAGAAAGTCGGCGTGCCCTGAAGTCCGAACCTGTTGATGGCCTGCTCGCGGGTCGCTTCCAATGCAGCCAACAAATCCTCGTCGGTCAAGATTTCCTCGAACCTTTCCTGTGTAAATCCGAACTGCTGGGCGACGTCGAAGATCGCCTGGCGTGGATTTTCACTGGCGGCCCAGATGTTCTGGGTCTCCATATAGGCCGACATGACCTCATTGTACTGCTCGCCAGCGGATTCGGCGACCATGAACACGGCCAGGTCCAGAACGTTGCGACGGAACGGGCGGGTAATGAAGCGGATACGGCCCGTATCGATATATTCTTCCTGGAGTTTGGGCAGTTCCGTCATGTGGAAATAAGCGCAGTGCGGGCAGGTGGGCGAAGCGTATTCGATCACCGTCACCGTGGCATTGACGCCGCCCATGGGGCGATCCGGGAGCGGCGGGTTGTTGATCGCATCGCCATTGATCGGCTCGGCCTGTGACCCGTCATACAAAACGACTTCGCCGACTTCCTGGGCGTTTGCCTGGCTGACGATACCGGCCTGAGGCCCGCTTTTGCCCGAATCGCTGCATCCGTAGATGAGCGTTGCGAGCCCGACGCTGGAACCGGTAACCAGCAGATTTCTGCGATTGAGCAACAACGGCTTATCTCCTCAACGGCTTAACAAATTTCGAGCACACTACACGGCAGGAGTCCGGCGGCAAGAGGGCAGGGCGTTCACATGGCGGTGAGAAGGCGTTTTACCCGCCCATTTCAGGACAGAATGTCAGTTCCGTCGCCTTCCCATCAATCCGCGTCCCAGATTTTCGAGCGCCAAGCGTAATCCCGCATCCTCAATTGTGCCTGTGGCGGCCTTTATGCTCGCGATTGTCTCCTGAGGCAAATGCCGCGCCGGTTTGGCGGATGCTTTTTCAGGCACCAGCGGCAGGGGAGACAGGCGCACCGACCCCACGATCAGATATCCAAAATATCGATTTACCGACGCGGCGATGGCCGGGCCCTCATGGGTCAGGGCCAACCCGTGCCCTTCGATGCAGCGCAGATGCAGAACCGCGCCTTCGGGCGCCGGACGGTCACGGCGCGGCCAGACAAGCTTATCGGGCATGGCCACCTTGTCCCACGGCGTCGGCGCGATCGTCTGCCAGTGGGCAATGAGATCACGGCTGGCAAAGCCCCGGCGACGCAACGCCGGATCGAGCGCGGTGCCGATCATGTCACCCAGTTGCACAGTGCGATTCTTGCGCTTCGGAGGCGCGGTTTTCTTGCTCATGGCTTGCGCCGCAATCCTTGGAAACTATAGGAGTGTATTATGGCCCACTCCGCCCCCGTGCAACACTCCCCAACACCTATGCTTGATGCTGACGCCGTGCTTGCGTGGTACGGCCGGTACGCCCGCGTTCTGCCGTGGCGGGTTTCGCCGGAGGGCCGCGCTCGTGGCGAACGCCCCGATCCCTATCGCATCTGGCTGAGCGAAGTCATGCTCCAGCAGACGACGATTGCTGCGGTGGGACGGTATTTTGCGGCCTTCACAACCCTTTGGCCTACGGTCGCGGACCTCGCTGCGGCGCCGCTCGACGATGTGCTCGTGCAATGGGCGGGGCTGGGGTATTACGCTCGGGCCCGCAATCTGCATGCCTGCGCCATCGCAGTGGTCGAGCGTCACGGTGGGGTTTTTCCCAAAAGCGCCGCGGCGCTGCGGGATCTGCCGGGTATCGGGGATTATACCAGCGCCGCCATAGCCGCCATCTGCCATGACGAGCGGGTCGCGGTGGTCGATGGCAATGTCGATCGGGTGGTGGCCCGTTATCTGGCGCTCGACAAACCGGTGCGCGAGGAAAAACCGCTGATTCGCGCAACGGTGCAGCAGGCGGTGCCGATCCGGGCCGGCGACTTTGCCCAGGCGATGATGGATCTGGGCGCCACTGTCTGCGCCCCGCGCCGGGCCAACTGTCTCGTTTGTCCGCTTCAGTCAGGCTGCGCGGGAACTCGCTCGGGCAATCCGCTCGCTTTCCCGGTCCCGCCGGCCAAACCGGAAAAGCCGGAACGGTTCGGGACTGCCTTCGTGATCCGCCACCCCGAGGGCAGGGTGTTTGTGCGACAGCGCGGTCCAAAAGGCCTGCTGGCCAAAATGACCGAAGTGCCGGGCACCGACTGGGGTGATGCGGAAACGCCCGCTGTGTTTCCCTTTTCCGGGAACTGGCAGCGGGCAGGAGACGTGCGGCACACTTTTACCCATTTCCACCTGACGCTGGCGGTCTGGACGATTTTGAAAGATCATCCGCTCGATGAGGGCTGGTGGGCTGACGAGCAGCGGCTGGGTGATGAGGCGTTGCCCAGTCTGTTCCGCAAGGTGCTCGGCAAGGCCGGGATCGGTTAAGGCAGACAAAAAAGGGCCCCCGGACGGGCCGGGGGCCAGAATGCCTGACTGATTGGAGGTCGGATCAGGCAGAAAGCTTGTCGATGGTGGCCCTAACCTGCTCACGCAGGGCGTCAATCGGAACCATGCGGCCATCCTCTTCATAGTGCCAGAACGTCCAGCCATTACAGGCATCGAACCCCTGCACCAGAGCGCCGACCCGATGGATGGAGCCGCTATGGGTGTCGCTGATCAAGGACCCATCGACGCGAACCGTGGCAGAGTAACGCCCGCCGGCCCCAAAAAGTTTCGTGCCCGGCGCAATCAGACCCTGTTCGATGAGCGAGCCGAACGGAACCCTTGGCGCCGCGCGTTTGGGCAATATGGTTTCAATGGCAGCTGAATCGTGTGGTTTGATGGCCGCAATACGTTTCAAAGCAGCATTAATATAGGTGTTTTCGCGTTCGATGCCGATGAAATGCCGCCCCATCTTGCGGGCGACGGCCCCGGTGGTGCCGGTGCCGAAAAACGGATCGAGCACCACGTCGCCGGGCTTGGTGGTGGCCATCAACACCCGATAGAGCAGGGCTTCGGGCTTCTGGGTCGGATGCACCTTGGCGTCGTTGGCATCTTTGAGCCGCTCATGCCCGGTGCAGATGGGAAACAGCCAATCGGACCGCATCTGGGTATCGTCGTTCGACAGTTTCAGCGCTTCGTAATTAAACGTCGGTCGGCTTTTCTGGGTGCGGGAGGCCCAGATCAAGGTTTCGTGGGCGTTGGTAAACCGCGTGCCGCGGAAGTTCGGCATCGGATTGGCCTTGCGCCACACTACGTCGTTGAGCATCCAGAAGCCCAGATCCTGCAGCGCGGTGCCGACGCGGAAAATGTTGTGATACGAGCCGATCACCCAGATGGCCCCATCGGGCTTGAGCACGCGGCGCGCGGCCTTGAGCCAGGCCCGGGTGAACGCGTCATAATGGGCAAAACTGTCGAACTTGTCCCAATCATCATCGACCGCATCGACGCGCGACTGATCGGGGCGGGTGAGACCGTCTTCGAGCTGAAGATTATAGGGCGGGTCGGCGAAAATCAGGTCCACCGACGCCTCGGGCAACCCGTTCATATGCTCGACGCAGTCGCCAACCAGGATCGTGTCGATGGGAAGGTGGCTCTCGAAAGCCTCCGGGGCGCGCTTCCGCGCCGCTGAACCGGTACGCAACATACTGATAACCCTAACGCAAAACTAACACGCAGTTTGTAGCGCGTTAGGGTTAAGCCCCGGCTAAGCGTCAGGGTTAACCAAGCGTTACTGCAGGGCAGAGCGGCCGTCCGCCACGGGGCGACAGCTTCTCAGTATCCAGAGACGGCATGGGGCGATGAACGCTCCGCACGTTTTGTAGTTAGTATGAAGCGATCATCGCCCCACGCATCCGGGGTTTTTGGCTTATGGCGGCGATCTCGGGCTGGGGGTTGTTGGGAAAAGACCGGCCTTTCTGCCTGCCGCCCAGTTTATTCTGGGTCGGCTGGTCCTGCCAGCCTCTTCCGCCTGCTCCTCCGGGTTTCCCCGGTGCGACGTGGGAGGGCTTTTGCCCACCTAGTATCCACATCCGGCCATCTGTCCGCTTTGGGCCTTCCCCATGGCGACCCATGAGGAACCCGAACCGACCCTGCCCAAACGTTCGTTGCGCTTGCGTCCACCTGTGCGGGGTCGTGAGGAGAGTATGAGGGAGGTTTTGGGTGCGGGGATAAGTGGAGGGTGGTTCGGGGGCAGCGGTGGGGATGGGGCGGCGGCGCTGCCGGTTACTGGATCCCGGATCAGGTCCGGGATGACGTGGGGGGGATGTGGGAGCGCTGCGGATTTTACCCCAGCGTGTCATCCCGGGCGAAGGCCCGGGATCCAGTATGCTCGGAGGTGCGGGAAGATTGCGAGCGCTGCAAAAGGAGCCCCTCTCGCCCCTGTAGGGGAGAGGGCTGGAGGTGAGGTGCGCTGAAGTTCAGCACGCGCGGCAGCGGTGGGGATGGGGCGGCGGGCAAACCCCTTTGGGTTACGCGAAAGCGACGGGAGGATCAGCCCTAGCGGCGGGCAGCCATGACCGGGGCGAAGCTGGTGCGGTGGAAAGCACAGGGACCGTGGGTGGCGAGGGCTTCGAGGTGCAGGGCGGTACCGTAGCCCTTGTGACGGGCGAAGCTGTAGTGGGGATGCTCGCCGTCCATCACCTGACACATCCGGTCGCGCACCACTTTGGCAACGATCGATGCGGCAGCGATCGACACGCTCTGGCCATCGCCGCCGATGACGAACTGCCCGGGACAGGACAAGCCTTCGGGGACGTCGCGTCCATCGATCAAGGCTAGGTCGGGTCGGACCGGCAGGGCGTCCAGCGCCTGGCACATTGCCCAAAGCGTCGCGCCCCTGATGTTGAGCCTGTCGATGACGGCTACGGGCGCGGCGCAGAAGGCGACCTGCGCAGTCGCCATGATCCTGGAAAATAACTGCTCGCGCCGCTCGGCGGTGAGCTTTTTGGAATCATCGAGCCCCTCGGGGATCGCATCGGGGTCGAGCACGACCGCCGCAGCCACCACCGGCCCAGCCAGCGGGCCACGCCCGGCTTCGTCGATACCGGCCACCAGCCTACGACCACCGGCCAGCGCGGCGGCTTCCAGCGCATAGGACGGCCCATCAAGGAGCGGCAGGGGCGAATCAATAAGCGACATTGCGCCAAATTGCCCCAAAGACGGCTCCGGGACAAAGCCTCAATCGTCGTTGAGCGTCACCGAATGTCTCCGCCAAGCCGACGCTTCGAACGGCTGGGGTCAATATTCGGTGATGCGCCGCCCCATCGCATTCTAAGGTCGAAACCGCCTAGGCCTCGGTCTCGCCGTCCGAAATTGCGATTTCGGTGATCGCGTGCCCGCTATCGCCGATGGCGCGCGCCCGCTGACTGGTGCCCATCCGCCACCAGACTTCCTAAGCCAGCATCACCGCTCCGGTTATCGGCCTCTCCTTGCTCAGAACAGGCTCAACTGCGCCGTTTCCTTTGGCGGGTGGACGAACAGATCCGTGCGCAGAGGGGCTGATTTTTCGTTCAGGCCCAACCGCGCCGCCGCCTTTTCGAAGCGCTGCTGCATGAGGACGGCATAGGGTCCTTCGCCGGTAAAGCGCGATCCGAACCGCGGGTCGTTATCCTGGCCATTGCGGTAATCGCGGACCAGGCCCATCACGTGCCGAACCTTGTCGGGATAGGTTTTGAGCAACCATTCGCGGAAAATGTCCCGCACTTCGCCGGGCAGGCGCAGCAGGATCATCGAGGCGGCGGTGGCCCCTTGCGCCTTTCCGGCGTCGAGGATGCGCTCCAATTCGTGATCGTTGACGGCGGGAATCATCGGCGCGGCCATCACGCGGGTTGGGATGCCCGATTCCGACAGCAGCCTGAGCGCTTCGAGACGGCGCACCGGGGTGGAGGCACGCGGCTCCATGAAACGCGACAGCTTATGGTCCATCGAGGTCACCGAGATGCCGACCGAAACCAGCCCCTGCCGGGCCATCTTGGTGAGGATGTCGAGATCGCGCACGATCAGGGCCGATTTGGTGACGATGGTGACCGGATGCTTGGCCTCAAGCAGGACCTTGAGCACCGAGCGCATGATCTTGTATTTGCGCTCCAGCGGCTGATAGGGGTCGGTATTGGTGCCTATGGCGATCGGTTTTGGGCGGTAGCGCGGATTGGCCAGTTCGGCGCGCAAAAGCTCCGCCGCGTTCACCTTGATATAGATGTCGCGCTCGAAATCGATGCCTGCCGAGTGGCCGAGATAGGCGTGGCTGGGCCGCGCGAAACAATAGGAACAGCCGTGCTCGCAGCCGCGATAGGGATTGATCGAGCGATCGAATCCGATGTCGGGGGAAACGTTGCGGGTGATGATCGACTTGGCGCGTTCGATGTGCTCGCGGGTCTCAAAGTCCTCGTCGGGTTCGGGCTCCCAGCCATCGGCGAACATCTCGCGCTTGTGGACCTCGAAGCGGCCGCTTTGGTTGGAGGAGGCGCCGCGTCCGCGCAGCTTTGGGGACTCGATGACCGGGCGGCTGAGCAAGTCCACATCGCGGGTGCCGAACAGCTTACGCCTTGATTCCAAATGAGTTTTTTCGCCCGAAATCCGGTCCATCGCGGCGCTCCGTTCCCGCTTGCGGGGCCGGAGAGAATCCCGGCCCGCCTGTTTCGTTAACCTTAGCGAAACGGGCAGAACAGAACAAGAACAAATTTGTGCAGACGAAAGGGGTTGGCGGTTGCTGTAGGAAAATGCGGCTTTAAATCAAAGGGTTAGCGAAAGTGTGCGCCTATTCGTGCAGGCGCGGCATGATCTCGATGAAATTGCACGGCACGTGACGGCTATCGAATTGATATTTAAGGATTCCTTCCCACGCATCCCGGCAGGCGCCACGGGAGCCGGGGAGGCAGAAAATGAAGGTGGAACCGGCCAAACCGGCGGTTGCGCGCGATTGTATGGACGAAGTTCCGATGGTCTTAGCCGAAAATTGGTGGAAAAGGACGGAAAATCCATCCATTTTTTTGTCAAACATCGGCTCGATCGCGTCAGGGGTGACGTCGCGTCCGGAAAACCCGGTGCCGCCGGTGGTCAGGACCACATCGATGCTGTCATCGGCGACCCAGGCGGCGACCTGCGCGGCGATCGCTTCGCGGTCATCGGGCGCAACCGCGCGGTCATAGACGCGATGGCCGTCGCCCTCGATCAGCTCCTTGAGCAGCGCGCCGGAGGTGTCGGTTTCGAGCGTCCGCGTATCGGACACCGCGAGAATGGCGAAGGTGACGGGAACAAAGGGGCGGGTCTCGTCGATCTGGAAGGGAAACATGGGTCAGCCTTGCTCCGGCTCGGGGCCGGTGTCGGGGGGAGTGATGCCGTTTTCTTCCGAACGCGGATCGAGCACGACGGTTTCGCCGGTCACCAATTGTTCGGACGGAATGGGCTGGAACGGGGCGCGATCCTCGGCGGGCGTGGCCTGGCGCATCCGCATGCGGATAAAGGCGGTGGCGGCCAAAACGGCGTGAAACACCACGGGGACGATGAACAGGGCGACCGGGCTCAGCGCCTGCATGGCGTAGGAGGCGACGATCGGCCCCAGCATCTGCCCGCCGCCCATCATCACCAGCATGCCCGAGGCGATCTTGGCAAACGTGCCCTCATCGGCGAAGTCGTTGGCATGGGCGACCGCGATCGCATAGAGCGAATACGCCGCCATGCCATAGGCAGCAAACAGGATATAGAGCAGCGCGTTTTCACCGGGGTTGAACGCCATGGTGAGGATGCCCGCGACAACGGCGGTCAGCGAAACGCCGATCAACACCTTGCGGCGGTCGATGCGGTCTGACAACCGGCCCAGCGGGACCTGCGCGAAAGCCCCGGCCAGCACAGACATTGCCATGAGATAGGCAATGGTCGAGGTCGCAAAGCCGCGCTCGATGCCATAGACCGGCGCCATGGTGCCAAAGGCGCCATTGGCCATGCCGACACAAAACGCGGCGATGGCCCCCACCGGGGAGGTGACGAATAGCAGCTTTAGATCGAGCGATACCGCTTGCAGGGGCGCAGGCTGTGGCGTGCGGGTGACGGCGGTGGGCAGGACCGCGCCGATATAGGCGATGGCGGCGAGCACGAACGGGATATAGCCCGCGACCCCGGTGACCGAAATGATCAACTGGCCAGCGGTGGAGGCAAACAGAGTGACGCTGACATAGATCGAAAACGTGGTGCCCCGGCTTTCATTGTCGGACACTTCGTTGAGCCAGCTTTCCACCACCATGGCCGCCCCGGCAAAGCAGAAACCGGAAAACACCCGCAGCAGGATCCACGCCCAGTCATGGATGAACAGCAGGTTGAGCAGGATGGTGACGCAGGCGACGGACGCCATGACCGCATAGGCGCGGATATGGCCCACCTGCCGCACCAGATGCGGCACGAGGATGGAGCCAGAAATAAAGCCCACCGACCACCCGGTTCCGATCAAGCCGAGGGCCAAAAGGGAAAAGCCTTCCTCGGACCCGCGCACCGGCATGATCAGCCCGTGCATGCCACCGGCGATCATCAGCAGCGCGGAGGACAGAAGGAGTGCGGAAATCTTGACGATCTGGGACATGGGGACCTTATGAGGTTCTCTTGCTTGCAGGAAAGACTAGCCTGTTCGTTCGGGCCTGCCTACCTGTGAGGATCATGCTGGGGCGTGTGGCGTATTTGCCTGCTGTTTGCGGCCAAAATGCCCCCTTTGCTTGTCACTTTCATGCAACCGGGTTAGCGATTGACAGTCCGCATGTTGGCGCGGACCGTTCGGTTCGTGAAAGTGCTCAGCCGTGTCCAGCTCTGTCCCGTCGCCATCATCCACGAAGGCCCAGCCGCAAGCCGCTCCGCGCCGCAGAGTGATGCTGGGCATCGGCCTGAAAATCGTCTCGGTGCTGGTGTTCGTGTCGATGAGCGCCATCATCAAATCCGCCGAAGGCGTGCCGCTTGGCCAGTTGATCTTTTTCCGCTCGGCCTTTGCGCTGGTGCCGGTGTTCGTGCTGCTGGGCTGGCGCAAGCAGTTGATTGCAGGGTTCCGGACAAAGCGGCTGGGCGCGCATATTTTCCGCGGGTGTCTGGGCACCACCGGCATGGTGCTGATCTTTTTCGCCCTGTTGCGGCTGCCCCTGCCGGAAGCGACGACCATCAATTATGCAACGCCGCTGTTTGTGGTGATCTTTTCAGCGGTGTTCCTGCGCCAGAAGATCAGGCTGTTCCGCTGGACGGCGGTGGTGGTGGGGCTGGTCGGGGTGATCATCATCATGTGGCCCCGGCTGACTTTCCTGTCGGGGGATATGGCAACGGTCGGCCCGCAGGCGCAGGGGGCGCTGGCTGCGTTCGCCGCCTGCATGGTGTCGGCAACGGCGATGATGACCGTGAGCAATCTGGTGCGCACCGAATCCAGCGCCACCATCGTCATCTATTTTTCCCTCGTCAGCGCGCTGATCGGGCTGGCGTCGCTGCCGTTCGGCTGGATCGCGCTTAGCCTTGAGGAAACGCTGATCCTGATCAGCGCCGGGGTGCTGGGCGGAGTCGGGCAGATCTTGCTGACTGAAAGCTATCGCCATGCGGACCTGACCACGGTGGCCCCGTTTGAATATTCATCGATGATCGTGTCGATCGTGGTGGGGCTTGTGGTGTTTTCGGAAGTGCCGACAATCGAAATGCTGGTCGGGGGCACCATTGTCACCGCCGCGGGCATCTTCATCATCTATCGCGAACACCTGCTCGGGCTCGACAGCCCAAGGACGCGCAAGATGCGAAAGGTATCGAGCCCGAGCTAAGAGCCGGGCGCTCAGCTATCGAGGGCCGCGCGAATCGACAACAAATCCTGCCAGGCGAGGCGCTTGGCAGCGGGCTGGCGCAAAAGATAGGCCGGGTGCAGCGTAGCTATGGCGCGCATGGTGTGGCTGCCAATGGTCAGGTCGCGCCATTGCCCGCGCAGCCGCGTGATGCCGGTATCGGTTTCGAACAGGGTGGAGGCCGAAGCGCCGCCCAGGGCAACCAGCACCTTGGGGGCAACCAGTTCGATCTGCCGATAGAGGAACGGCAGGCACACCGCCACTTCCGACGGAGAGGGCGTACGGTTCCCCGGTGGCCGCCACGGAACCGTGTTGGCGATATAGACCGAGCCGCGATCGAGCCCGATGGCAGCGAGCATCCGATCGAGCAACTGCCCCGACCGGCCAACGAACGGCCTTCCCTCCAGATCCTCGTCGCGTCCCGGCGCTTCGCCCACCAGCATCACCTTGGCGTCCGGGTTGCCATCGGCAAACACCAGATTGGTGGCGCGCAGTTTCAGCCCGCAGCCGTCGAAGTCTTCGAGCATGGCGCGCAGCGCATCGAGGGTTGGTGCGCTGGCCGCCAGCGTCCGGGCTTCTCCCGGATCGGCATCAGCGGGACCGTTGGCCTGGAGCACCGGCGGGGCCGCTGGCGTCTGCGCTTGCAGCGCGGCGGGAACTGCCCGGCGGGCAGGGTTGGTGACGGGGACGACAGCAGATTGCGCGAATCTGTCGACAGGGGTTTCGCCCACAGCAATATCCACGCCTGCCGCTGCGTACCAGTCGAGCGTGGCCAGAAGCTCCTCGCGATTTAGCTGTCGATTTGTCATGGTGATCCTTGTTATGTCACACCCGGCCCCGCGCTTCCACTGTGCTGGAGGCTTTCGCGGTGGTGGATCGGGAATGGGATGTGATGAACGAAGCGGCGGTCGAGCGCGAAATCATGGAAACGGGCGTGCTGATCGTGGGCGCAGGGCCTGCGGGGCTTAGCGCAGCCATCGCCCTCAAGCAGCGCGCGCCCGATCTCGACGTCGTGGTGGTGGAAAAATCCGCTGATATTGGCGGCCATATCCTTTCGGGCGCGGTGATGGACCCCGCCGGTCTCGACGCGCTGCTGCCCGGCTGGCGCGAAGAGGGTGCGCCGGTCGGACCGGAGGTGACCAGCGACAGCTTTGTCTGGCTCACAGAAACAGCGGGGATCGCTTTCCCCGATGCGCTGATTCCGCCGATCATGAAGACCAGGGGCGCGGTGATCGTCTCGCTGGGCGATCTGTGCCGCTGGCTGGCCGAGCGCGCCGAGGCGCTGGGGGTGGATATCTTTCCCGCAACGGCGGCGGTCGATTTCGTCACCGGGCCGAAAGGCGAAATCCTTGGCATCGTTACCGGCGATATGGGCGTGGCGCGCGACGGATCGCACAAGCCCGGCTTTGCTCCGGGCATCGAATTGCGGGCCCGCTATACGCTGATCGCCGAGGGCGCGCGCGGCTCGCTGGCCAAGCGGCTGATCGCCCAATACGGGCTGGACGAAGGCCGTGCCCCGCAGAAATACGGGCTGGGCATCAAGGAAATCTGGGAGATCGATCCCGCAAGACACAGCCCCGGCAAGGTCGAGCATTTCATGGGCTATCCGCTGGGAACGGCGACCAGCGGCGGCGGCTTTTGCTATCACGCCGGGGATAACCGCATCTATCTGGGACTGGTGGCCCATCTCGATTACCAGAACCCGACCCTCTCGCCATATGACGAATTCCAGCGTTTCAAACATCATCCCAGGATTGCCGCGCTGCTGGAAGGAGGCACGTGCCTGTCCTATGGCGCGCGGGCGCTGACCTCGGGCGGCTGGCAATCGATCCCAAAACTGGCGTTTCCGGGCGGCGCGCTGATCGGGTGCGCGGCGGGGTTCATGAACGTGCCGCGCCTCAAGGCGATCCACAACGCCATCCGTTCGGCCATGGCGGCGGCCAGCGAAGTGGCGGCGGCGATCGGGGAGGGGCGCGCCAACGACACCATCGCCACCCTCGATGAGGCGGTGCTGGCCTCGGGCATTCGCGACGATCTCTATCCGGTGCGCTCGGTAAAGCCTCTGTGGGGGCGGCTGGGCACCGTGCTGGGCGTCGGGCTGGCGGGAATGGATATGTGGGGGGCGAGCCTGTTCCGAAGGTCCGTGCTGGGCGGGATCGTCTCCGATCGCCCCGATTTCGCGCGGCTCAAACCGCTGTCCGAGGTGACGCCGATCGCCTATCCGCGCCCGGACGGCAAGATCAGCTTTTCGCGCTCGGAATCGGTCTATCGCGCCAATATCGCCCATGAGGAAGATCAGCCGGTGCATTTGCGGCTGACCGATCCGGACGTGCCGATCCGCGATAACCTGCCGCGATATGGCGAGCCTGCGCCGCTCTATTGTCCGGCGGGGGTGTATGAGGTGGTCGAGGAGGGCGGGGCGCCGGTGTTCCGGATTCATGCTCAGAACTGCGTGCACTGCAAGACCTGCGATATCAAGGACCCGGCCCAGAACATCACCTGGGTGCCCCCGGAAGGCGGTAGCGGCCCGAACTATTCGGGAATGTGAGCGGATGGACCGCGCTGGGCGCTTGCAGCCGCGCTGCAATTGCGGGAAAAGGTCTGGTTGATGCAAACGCCCAACATTCGACACGCTTGCCCGTTCAGGCTTGCCGGTCGAAACTGGAACGGCGTCCGCAAGCGAGGAGTTCGGGAATCATCGTGCTAAACCTGTTCAAACGGCCGATCCAGACGCTGATCGTTGCCGCCCTGTGTGCCGGCGTTCCTCTTTCCGCACCGTTCGCCCAGCCCATGGTGTCCATGCGCTCGACCAGCGCGGTCGGCAGCTATCTGGCGGGGCTGGCGGCGCTCGAAGCGCTGGATGCGAACCGGGCGGCATCGTTTTTCATGAACGCCGCCGAGCGCGACTGGGACAATCCGATCTTCACCGGCCAGGCGTTCTTTGCCTATCTGCTGGCGGGCAACATCACCGAAGCGGCCTCCATGGCCCAGCATGTGCTCGATCTCGATCCCAACGATGAACTGGCGCGGCTGGTGCTGGGCACCGTGGCGCTCAAGCAGCGCCGCTACGCCTCTGCCGATCAGATGCTGGCGCGGGTGCCGGAGGCATCACTGGTCGGCATCGTGGGCGGCATCGCACGGGCCTGGGCCAAGGTCGGCGAGGGGGACCTCGCAACTGCCAACACCATTCTCGATGGTGTGGGGCAGGGCGGTTTTGACGAATTCATCATCTTCCACCGCGCCATCATCGCCGATGTGGGCGGGGACCGGGCCACCGCGCTGGAACTGGCGCGCGAAGCGTACGAACTCGATCCGCTCGTGCCGCGTATCGCCGAGGCCTATATCCGCATTCTGGGCAATGCCGGCGAGTTTGACGAAGCGCAGGACGTGCTTGATTTCTACGCCGCCGAAGGGGTGGAACACCCGGTGGTCGATGCGCTGCGCGCCCCGATCGCGGCGGGCCAGAGGCCGGGGCTGTTCGCCGGATCGGTGCAGGCCGGGGCGGCGGAAATGCTCCACGGGCTGGGCATGGCGCTGGCGCGCGACGGTTCCACACAATTGGGCACCGGCTTCATGCGCCTTGCCGCCTATCTCGATCCGGACGCGGCGATTATCGCCATGTCGCTGGGCGAATTGCTGGCCTCGGTGGGGCAATACGCGGAAGCGGACCGGCTGTTTGCCTCGGTGCCTGCCGATTCGCCCCTGCGCGTCGGTGCGCTGGTGCGCATGGCCGAAAGCCTCGACATGCAGGGCGAGCGCGACAAGGCGATCTCGCGGCTGCAAAACGTCATCACCGCCTTTCCGGGCAACCAGCAGGCCTATGGCGTTCTGGGTGACACGCTGCGCTATGACCAGCGCTGGGCGGAAGCGGCTGAAGCCTATTCGGGCATCATCGACCGTCTCGATCCGGCCCGCCGCAATGATTGGCGTTTTTTCTATGTGCGCGCCATTTCCTATGAGCGGGCTGGCGAATGGGATAAGGCCGAGCCCGATTTTCTCAAGGCGCTGGAGCTCAATCCCAACCATCCCGACGTGCTCAATTATCTGGGCTATAGCTGGGTCGACCGGGGCGAAAACCTCGACGAGGCGCTGGGGATG
This sequence comes from Pelagibacterium sp., assembly GCF_035555455.1. Classification (GTDB taxonomy): domain Bacteria; phylum Pseudomonadota; class Alphaproteobacteria; order Rhizobiales; family Devosiaceae; genus Pelagibacterium. The sequence continues at coordinate 287,271 of NZ_DATMGM010000066.1, forward strand.
ATCGAGCGCGCCGTTCGGCTGGCCCCGCGCAACGGCTATATCGTCGATAGCCTGGGCTGGGCTTTCTACAAGCTGGGGCGGGTCGACGAGGCGGTGACGATTCTGGAGGATGCCGTGGGCTTGCTGCCCGCCGATCCGGAAATCAACGATCATCTGGGCGACGTCTATTGGACGGCGGGACGGCAGCGCGAAGCGATGTTCCAGTGGCGTATCGCCATCGACATGGACAAGGAAGGCACGGTGACCGAGCGCGCGACGCCAAAACTCCGTAACGGGCTGGTGCCCGGCGCGCCGATCGGAGACTGATGCGCGACATCGCCAGCGAACCGGCCCCTGCCAAGGTCAATCTGGCGCTGCATGTGGTAGGACAGCGTGAGGATGGTTTTCATCTGCTGCACATGCTGTGCGTGTTCACCGAGCTGGCCGATCTGGTCTCGGCACAACCCGCCGAGACGGATGCGCTGACCGTATCGGGCCCGTTCGGGCCCGACCTGCCGATCGGGCGCTCCAATCTGGTGTGGCGGGCGCTGGAAAAATTCCGCGCCCGGTTCCCCGATCATCTGCCCGCAGGACTTGCCATCCATCTGGAAAAACACCTGCCGGTGGCTTCGGGACTTGGCGGCGGGTCGGCGGATGCGGCGGCGGTGCTGCGGCTGCTGGGCCGAATCAGCACGCAACCGGTGGCCGATGGTGATCTGTTCGCGCTGGCGGCGACGCTGGGTTCGGACGTGCCCATGTGCCTGTTGTCGCAAACGTGTGAAGTGTCGGGGGTGGGTGAACAGATTCTGCCGCTCCAAACATTTCCGCGCCTGTATCTGGTGCTGGTCAATCCGCTCGAACAGGTGTCGACCCCAAATGTGTTTCGGGCGCTGCTCCATAAGCAAAACGATCCGATGCCGCCGGTGCCTGAGCCGTTCGACCGGGCGGCGCTGGTGTCGCTTTGGCTCTCTGACACGCGCAACGATCTCGAAACGCCCGCGAAAGCCCTGGTCCCGGCGATCGGTCCGGTGATTGCAGCCATCGGGGCCACCTCTGGGTGCGTGGTCGCCCGCATGTCGGGGGCAGGGGCGACCTGTTTCGGCCTTTATGGCAGCGCCGGTGCCGCCCACCAGGCCGCCCACGACCTGCGCGAACACTTCCCCACCTACTGGATCGCGGCGACGCCCATCCTCACCTCGGCCTAACCTGTAGCAACACTCCGCCCGCACACAGGAAACGTAACGGTGGGGTGCGGCATTGTTCCTTCTGGTCCCAGCCCAGGAGAAAATCATGCAAATCCGCGAAATGATTGCCTCGCACCCGGTCGCGGCGCAAATGCCCGACGCGCTGTTGCGGTGTATCGAAACTGCCTATGACTGCGCCCAGACCTGTACCGCTTGCGCCGATGCCTGCCTTGCCGAAAACGAGGTGGACGCCTTGCGCCAATGTATAAGGCTCGATCTCGACTGCGCCGATATCTGCCTCGCCACCGGGGCGATGGCGATAAGGCGGACGGGCAGGAACGATGCTGTGCTGCATGGGGTCATTGAAGCTTGCGCCCGCGCTTGCGCGGCCTGTGCCCAGGAGTGCGAACGTCACGCGCATATGCACGAGCATTGCCGCATCTGCGCCGCCATGTGCCGCGATTGCGAAGCTGCCTGCCGCGACGCGCTCTCCAGCGTGCATTAAACGAAACGCGCGCGTTCAGCTTGCGCCGCGCGGGCCGAAGACGATGATTGCGGCGGCGGCTATCGCCAGGACGCCGCCCAAAATGTCCCAGCGGTCGGGCACGCGCCCTTCGATAAGCCACAGCCACATCAGCGACGTGGCGATGTAGATGCCGCCATAGGCAGCGAAGGCGCGTCCGGCGTAATCGGAAGGGGCGAGGGTGAGCAGCCAGGCAAACAGGGCCAGCGCCGCCACGCCCGGAACGATGAGCCAGATACTGCGATCGAGCCGCAGCCAGGCCCAGAAGGCAAAGCAACCGGCGATTTCCGCCAGCGCCGCCCCGGCATAGATGAGCAAAGTCGTCGCTAAAGCGGGCACCTACCAGCCCCCACCGCCGCCGCCCCCGCCACCGCCGCCGGAAAATCCGCCGCCGCCGGAGCCGGAGGACGACGAGGCCTGCGGCTGGGAGGCGATCATCGCCGAACTCAGCCCGGTGGCGACCCCGGCCATGGTGCGGGCAAAGCTGCCCGAGGAGAAATTGCCGCCCTGATACCAATGGGGCGCGTAGCCGGTGCCGGCGTCCTTCACCGCGTTGCGGGCCAGATCGGCCTCGAAGCGGTCGGACCACGGCTTTTCGACGCCCAGCGCCATGGCAAAGGGCAGGATGGCTTCAAAGCGCTTCACGCTCATATCGGGCTCGTTGTGGAAATTGAGCCGCTCCTTTTCGGCGGTCTCCAGATACATCTTGAAGCCGTCGATTTCGTCCATCACCTTTCGGCCATGTACCGTGGGCGCGCGCATCAGCATGGCAAACACCAGCGTGATGGCAATGATGGTGACGGCGGCGACGAAGGGGAAATCGATCAGCACCAGATCGAAGACGCTTCCAATCAGTGCGCTGGCATTGATCGCGAAAATACCAAGGATCGCCAGCCCGAGGAACCGGCCAATGCCACGCCCCTGCCAGAGAGACCGTGCCACCAGCCCTATCGCCGACAGAAACACGGCGGCGAATGCGGCAACGAACAGGAAGGTGGGCGCCAACACCTCAAGCCATACCATCAGCCCCAACGCGGCAAGCCCGATGACGACGCCCAGAAGCGTGTAAAACACGTGATTGTTGAAATAGACCTTGCGATTTTCCTCTTCCAGCGCGGCGATGAACCGCTGCCGCGTCTTGTCGAGGCGTGGGCCGGAGGTCTTGTCGATGGTGACCGGGCTCATGGTTTGCAGATCGCTGAAAATGACCGCTTCGCCCGGTGTGAGAGGGTTTTGGGGCGCTTTGCCCGTGGCGGTGAGGGTGATCTTCTTGCCGGTCTTGCCGATTTCGATCAGGCCTTTGACCGCCAGCGAGATCAGCGCGGCGGAAAACGCCGTCCAGCCCGATCTGGCCCAGCCCATGGTGTGCACATAATGGGTGAGGGCGGGAGAAAATCCTTCGGGCGCGTAAAAGCGTGGAAAGATCACGCCCTTGGCCGGATCGCGGCCCACCGAGGTCCAGGCCAGGCCGTTATAGGCGATGACGATCAGCAGCAGAATGATCGGCAGGATGATATCGCGATAATCCGATAGCCAGTACAGCGCCGCGTCGGAGCCGGTCGGTCCGGCGAGGATGCCCTTTTCGAACGCGACCGAAACGGTCATTCCCTCACGCGGCGCCAGCGCCCGGTTCATGGTGAACCGCGCCTCATGGTCGTTGAGCCGTGTTGCGGTGGCATCCCTGCCGGCGACGCCTTGCGCGCCGGTATAGACGTTGAGTTCGGTGATCCGCGCGCCATCGGGCAGAGTGACCAGCGCGCGCGCCGCGAGGATGGAGAAATCCCAGAAATTGCCGGTAGCGTTCCAATAGAGCTCGTCGTGATTGGCCAGACTGCGCGCCGCGCGGTCCATGCGATAGACGATCGTGTAGCGATGGACGCCGGGAGACAGCCGCCGGTCGGCGGACCCGATCCGGATGCGCTTGCCGCCGGAAATGTCCTCGACCGCGAAGGGCTCGTCCGTCCCGTTGCGCTCAACCGAGAGGACATCGAGCGGCAGACGCTGGGTGCGGCCATCGGGGGCGGTCAGCGTCGTGGGGATGTCGCGAAAAATGCCCCGGCTGATGGCAGTGCCTTCGGCGTTGACGGTGAGCGTTTCGGTGATCGTCACCGACATGTCGGTCGCGACCGCCAGCACCACGTCGAAATCGCGGATTTCCTCCCGCGCCAGCACCGGGTTGGCAAGGGCAAGCAGGCAGAGGCTGAGAAGAACCCGGATCAGCACGGCGTCAGGAGAACTTGACTTGAGGCACGGCCCGGTCGGCTTCGTTCTCCAGTTCGAAATATTCGGCCTTGTCGAACTTGAAGGCACCGGCGACGAGGTTGGAGGGAAACGATTCGACCGCGATGTTGAGATTGCGCACCGCGCCATTGTAATAGCGCCGCGAGAGCTGGATTTCGTCTTCCACCGTTTGCAGCGCGGTCTGGAACTCGATGAAATTGGTGTTGGCCTTGAGATCGGGATAGGCCTCGGCGACGGCGAACAGCCGGCCCAGCGCGCCCGAGAGCAGATTTTCCGCCTGTCCGCGTTCGGCGGGGGAGCCATTCTGGGCAGCCTGAACCGCGGTGCGGGCTTCGGTTACCGCCTGCAGCGTCTCGCGCTCATGGCTCATATAGCCTTTGACGGTTTCGAGCATGTTGGGAATGAGATCGGCGCGGCGCTTGAGCTGCACATCGATTCCCGACCAGCCCTCGGACACCAGCTGCCGGTTCTTGACCAGCCCATTGTAGATGACGACGGCATAGGCGGCGATCGCCACCACCAGCACCAAAATGATCCATTCCATGGCAAGACTCCCCGTGTGCCGCTTTGGCGCACAGTGCCATCATAGGATCATCACATCAATGGCTTGACTGGCCGTACGTGCCAGGGCTGCGTTCACTCCAGAGTCGTTTCGGCAGGCTGGTCGAAAGCGTGGCCGCAGAACCGGCATTTTCGCGCCAGTTCCTTGACGGCCTCAGCGCAATCGGGACAAAGCTTGTGACCCGGCAGTACCGAACCATCGGCTGCAAAACCTCCCGCGGGCGGGGTTCCTGTCGCGGTCAGGAGCGCCTGGGGATGGTCAGGTGCGGGCAGGATGGCCGGATCGCTGACAGGCATCGAGGGCAATGCCTGCTGGCCTGCCCATGCGCTGTTGTGTGCCCGGGCGGCGGCCATGCCCAGATTGGAGCGCAGGATTTCGCCCGTGCTGTCGCTGGTCACATCGACGGCGATCGTTCTCGTCTTGCGTTCGCACAGGTCGCGGACATGGGAGAGCATGTCCTTGGCCCAATCGGAGCTGCCTGGGGAAACCGCTGTTGCGACAACCTCCCTCTCGCCGTGGAGATCAGCAGCCTCGCTGTGAACTTCCGCAGCCCAGACTTCGGCCAGCAGTTCGAGGCGGGTGATCTCTGAACTCGACTCGATGGAATCATCCTGTGCCCGGCCAACCTTGACCTCAGCCCGGCTTTGCGTACCGCTCAACCGCAACAGCAGGAGCAGGGACATATAGCGCTGCACCTGCGCCAGCGCGGCGCTTTCGGCGATGAACCGGATGCCGGCAGTACGCATGTTGCGCGACAGGGTCAGGAACAATAGCGCGGCGACGGGGGAGAGCAGGAAACTCGGCGATTTCACCTCAAGCCCCATCGCCAGATAGGCGGCGGCGGTCTGCAACACGAGAAACAGGCCGACAAAGGCGCCCGCGATCAGCAGCGCCCATCCTGCGACGAGCCGCCAAAGCGCGGCCTGGCGGGCCGGGCGGGTGGTTGGTACAGGCTGCTGCTCGATCACCATCCTCGCTTCGAACTGGCCTGAATCGGAAATGGTCTCCGAGGCCGTTTCGGCGCTCAGCATCACCACGGCGTTGGGATGGCCGGGCAGCGCGTGTTGGTCGTTGAAGCGAAGGGGGAGTTGGCTCAGGATATTGTTGTATTTCGTGCCGGCGATGAAATCGGATACCCGGTTATCGCTTGCGCAGCCTGGGGCCTGACGCGGCACCAGACTAGAAATCAGCTTCATATCGAGCGCCGCTATCAATGCGGTGAGCAGGGCCAGCCCAACAAAGGGAATGACAAAGCGCCATGCCGTGGTCAGCGCATCGCTATAGGAAAGCGCACCGGCAATGGTCGGCTCAAGCATGGCCAGCGTTTGGTCCAGATGCAGCCAGTAGCCGCCGCCGATGACGATGATTGCTCCGATGGCCAGCCTGATCAGCTTGCCGGACAGGGAATTGAGGCGCTCGCCAGCGCGGGACACGACCGGACGCGTGGTTGGGGGAACATAGCTTGCCGATGACTTGAAGGCCGCCTTGAGAAAGGCGCTCTTCTGGTCGGGAACAACCAATGTGTGTTCGACGAGCGCCAGCGCGACCTCGTCCAGATCGGCGAACTTTTCCGGAATTCTGGGCCGGACGTCGTCGCGCACATCGACGATGGAGGTCCATGCCGTGCTGACGATGATGCGCAAGCCTTGCAGCAGGATGGTCGCGACCGCGATGACGAATAGTCCCAGCGTGACCAGAAGCCCGAGAAGCTGGAAGAATTGTACGCCGTACAGCCCCGGATTTTGCGGGGCGGCATTCCAAAGATCGCCAAGATAGGCCAACAGGCCCGCGACCATATCGTACGAGACGAGCGCGCTGATGACCGAACGGTTATAAATCAGTCCAGCGACGAGAACCGCCGCGAGCCCGGCCATGCCTGCAAGACGTATGAGCAGAAAGACTTTTTCCGTACGCCCGACACGGTTCAATTGCTCTGTGAGCTTGTCCGAATCCATGGCCCCCCCAATATCCGGATCAATCATGAATGGAGCGAGACTGCGCGCTCCCCTGTTTAGGCAATGTACAAAACAGAGCAACGATATAAGCAGAATGGCCCGACGTTAAAAAGGCCTAGAGCGGCTCTTAATCAGATTGAATTAGATCATGCGCTCCAGTTTCTTGTTTTGTCGCGCTTCCGAAACCGCTCTAATTGGCCCCGCCGCCCTCGGTCCGCAGCCAGGCTTCGCCGCACAGCTTGGCCAGGTCGCGGATGCGCAGGATGTAGCTTTGGCGTTCGGTCACCGAGATCACCCCGCGCGCGTCGAGCAGGTTGAAGGTGTGGCTGGCCTTGATCACCTGCTCATAGGCGGGAACAGCCAGCAATTGCCGTCCATCCTCGGTGAGGCCTTTGACGAGAAGCGCCTTGCACTCGGTTTCCGCATCGTCGAAATGGCGGAACAGCATGGCGGTGTCGGCGGCTTCGAAATTGTAGCGGGAGAATTCCTGCTCGTTTTGCAGGAACACATCGCCATAGGTCACCTTGTCGGCGCCTTCGCGGCCATTGTAGTTGAGGTCGTACACATTCTCGACCCCCTGCACATACATGGCCAGCCGCTCCAGCCCATAGGTGATTTCGCCGGGAACCGGCGAGCACTCAAAGCCTGCGACCTGCTGGAAATAGGTGAACTGGCTCACTTCCATGCCGTCGCACCAGCATTCCCAGCCCAGGCCCCACGCGCCGAGCGTCGGGCTTTCCCAGTCGTCCTCGACAAAGCGGATATCGTGCAGTTTGGCATCGAGGCCGATGGCGGCCAGAGATTGCAGGTAGAGGTCCTGGATATTGGCCGGGGACGGCTTGAGGATCACCTGAAACTGATAATAGTGCTGCAAGCGGTTGGGGTTTTCGCCATAGCGCCCGTCGGTCGGGCGGCGCGAGGGCTGCACATAGGCGGCTTTCCACGGCTTTGGCCCGAGCGAGCGCAGGGTGGTAGCGGTGTGGAAGGTGCCCGCGCCCATCTGCATGTCATAAGGTTGCAGGATCACGCACCCCTGATCGGCCCAGAATTGCTGCAAGGTCAGGATCAGGCCCTGAAACGAATTTTTCGGGTCCATATGGGGCTGGGGCAGCTCAGGCATTGTCGGTCCGGGAAAAGCTGGAGAAGGCGGCGCGACCGTAGTTTGGCCACCCCCTCAGGTCAAGCGGCACGGAGCGGGCCGATGGGCGTCATTGCTTGCTTTTGGGCAGATATAACGCCACGTCGCGCACGGTCAGGACGGCATCAACGATGTCGAAATGAATGATCGCATCGCCGCCGCTGGGGCAGCAATTGGGATCGGAACTGTCCCAAAGCGGCGTCGTCGCCGTGAGATCGCCATACAGCCAGTCGCCGAAATCATAATCGACGCCCTTCCAGATTTCGCGATCCTCGGGCAGGAACTTGCCGATGGTGCTTTTCCAGCTGTCGATATCGACAGGGGCCCATGCCGTTCCGTCATAGGCCAGCAGCATGTCGGCGTTGTGATTGCCGGTGCCCATCATGTAGCCGGGAACGTGAAGCGTGATCGGGCTGCCACCCGCGAGTGTCGGGACACGGTACTCATAGGCATCGAAAGCGCTGGTCAGAAACCGCCACGTGTCGTCCGAACCCGCGCGTTCGAACAGGGCGACACCACCGCCATCGCCATTGATTTCATCGCGTCCGCGCTGGATTTGAAAGGCCACCTGCGGGCCATCCTCCAGCGACATGAAACCAGCGCTCGTCACACGGCAATCGGCCAGTTCGGTCTCGATACAGGCGTCGGCCAGCCCATCGGGCAGGGCCTCCTGAGCCGATGCGGGTGAAGCGGGGACAAATACCAAAACGGCGATCAGCAACAGAGACGGTCGGTCCATGGCTGTGTTCTCCGTATCTGCCGGGCGGTCAGCGCCCGTTCGGTTTGTTGCCGGTGCCGGGGCGATAGACGCCATCTTCGCCCTTTTCCAGCGTGACCACACTTCCCGATTCGACCTCGGACTTGTTGCGCGCGATCTGGGCGCGGCGGCGTTCTCTTGTCCGGGCATCGTCCTCGGCAAATTTCCGCCGCCAGTCGCGCAGGATCGAGCGCAGGCCCAGCCCGATCAGGACCGCGATGAGAAGGACGACAAGCGTGCTGATACCCATGGTTACAACCCCAACCGCGACCACACGGCGCGGTCTTCCAGCCTGGCCACGGCATCGCCGACGAGATCGGGTCCTGAAACTGAACTCCCGATCCCCAAGCCCGGAAGCTGCAGCAATCCGCGTTTCGGCGCGATGGATCTGATCCGCATATCGGGACCGAACCGGGCGCGCAGCGTGCCGTGCAGATCACCCAGGGTATCGACCAGCCCCATCTCCAGACCGCGTTTGGCGGTCCAGAATTCACCGGTGAACACCGTATCGTCGGGGAGCGTTATCTTAGCTCCCCGCCGCATTTTTACGTAATCGATGAACACCTCGTGGATATCGAGTTCCATCTGCTTGATCCGTTCGACATCGTCGTCCCTCTCGGGCAGGAAGGGATCAAGCGTCGATTTGTTCCGCCCCGCCGTATAGAGCCTTCGGGTGATCCCGAGCTTTTCCAGCGCGTCGACGAAGCCGAACCCGGCATAGACAACGCCGATGGAGCCGACCAGCGAGGAAGGGTCGGCGATGATTTCGTCTCCGGCGGTGGCGATGAAATAGCCCCCCGACGCCGCCGCGTCTTCGACGAACACCAGAACCTTTTTCCGGTTTTCATCGGCCAGTTGGCGGATATGAGTAGCGATCAGCCGCGACTGCACTGGCGATCCGCCGGGGGAATTGACCACGATGGCCACCACCGGGGCTTTTTTGATGGCAAACGCCTTTTTGAGCAGCGGTGCGACGCTGGCGATATTGAGCCGTCCGGGCTTGAGTTCCTGCGAAATCACCCCCTGCAAGCGCACCACAGGGATGACCGGCCCGCTTTTGCCGAAAATGGATGTGTACCAGGGGCGTTTGGGGGCATCGAGTTGAGGGTCGGCGAATACGGTCATCAAGGTCTCCGGCGCGGTTCCACGCGCATTTTGATCGCTTCATAGTTTCACGGAAACGGCGAAACGATCTAATCCTTTTGTTTTACGCAATTCAGGCGCGGTTGTGCCAGTCCAGCCGTGAGTCGCCGCGCAGGATCGACTGGACCAATGGCGTAAAGCCATTGCCGGTCTCTTCATGCAGCACCATCGGCGAAAGCAGCCGCATCGGAGCCTTCGAGCCCTTCGTGCCGCGCACGAGCACCCGGCTGGCGGGGCGTCCCGGACGCGGCACGATCGGCAGCACCGTGATTGCCCCCATGCGCGCGCCAAATGTATCCAGAAGCTGCGGCAGCGCTTCGGCAAGGTGTACAAAGATCACCGTGCCCTTGGCATGGGCGCTCGATACTGCCGTGCGCACCCATGTGCCGATATCGCCTTCCGCATGGCGGGCGGCGGCCCGTGCCGCGTCGGGCGCGCGGGTGCCCGAGGCAAAGAAGGGCGGATTGGCGATCACCGTATCGAACCGGTCGGTCGCCAGTCCTCTGGCCTTGCGCTCGGTGCCAGACGCGGCGGCGCTGAGGTCGATGAGATTGGCGCGGGCGGCAAAACCATTGGTTTCGATATTGCGCGCGGCCAGAACCAGCATTTGCGCATTGTTTTCGACAAGCGTTGCGTGGCGGCAGCTGTCATGGGCGAGGGCGCACAGGGCGGCGACTCCGGCCCCCGCGCCCAGATCGAGCAAATCCTTGGTGCCCTCGGGCACGCTCGCGCCCAAAAGCACCGAATCAAGACCAGCCTTGAAGCCTGATTCTGGCTGCAATATTGACAATTTGTCGCCAAGAAACGCATCTGGCCTGCGTTCTTGGCGTTTTACAAATAGAGGCGGCTGGTTTACCGACATAGCGCGTGGGTCCTGCTGAGGCGGGCCGCACGATAGAACAACGCAGCAAGGCGGGCCAGCGGCGAAGCCTTCAGGAGATTGAATGTCCATGGCGGTTGAAAATCTGGCGCCAAGACCTGTTGACGCAAGACCTGTTGACGATATTTCGGCGGTGATCGACCGGCTGGCCGCCGCAACGGCCCAAGGCATGGAAGCGGTCAACCAGCTGATCCTGTCGAGGTCCGACAGTCCGGTCGACATGGTGCCCGCCGTCGCCAATCACCTGATCGAGGCCGGGGGCAAGCGCCTGCGCCCCATGCTCACCATCGCGGCGTCCTCGCTGTTCGGCGGGGCTCACGGCAATGAGGTGCGGTTCGCTGCCGCCGTCGAATTCATGCACAACGCGACGCTTTTGCATGACGATGTGGTCGATGAAAGCGACATGCGCCGGGGCCGTCCTGCCGCCCGCACCATCTGGGGCAATCAGGCCTCGGTGCTGGTCGGCGATTTCCTGCTCGGACAGGCGTTCCTGATGATGGTCGAATCCGGCGATCTCGATGCGCTGGGCGTACTTTCACGCGCCGCCGCCGTGATTGCTGAAGGTGAAGTGTTCCAACTGGCCAAGGCGGGTGACCTCGCCACCACGCCCGCTGACTACGAGCGCATCATCAAGGCCAAGACGGCGACGCTGTTCGAGGCCGCAACCGAGGTGGGCGCGATGGCCGGGGGCTCGGACGCCGCTGCCCGACAAGCGCTGGCCGCCTATGGCCGGGAGTTGGGCATGGCCTTCCAGCTTGTCGACGACGTGCTCGATTATGGCGGCGCGCGGGGCAGCCTGGGCAAGAATGTCGGCGACGATCTGCGCGAGGGCAAGATGACCCTGCCGATCATCCTGGCTCTGGAAACGGCCACCGAGGTCGAACGCGAGGTGATCGCTGCGGCGCTGGGTAATGCCGGTTCGGGTGACGATCAGCTCGCCGATGTGGTGGCGATCCTCGCCCATTACGATACGCTGGGCCGGACCATGGCCCTTGCCGAGCGCCACGCCGAAGCAGCGCGGTTGGCTCTGGCGGATATTCCCGCTTCCCCCGAACGCGACATCCTGTTCACCGTCCCCGAATTCTGCACGTCCCGCGCGTATTGATGGGCGGGGGACTGATCCGCCTGTCGCCACAGCTTTATCGCCAGCTCTGCCGGTTACTCGATCCCGGGTCTTCGCCCGGGATGACGGGGGTGGGTGGGCGAACGCTGACGCCAACCAGAAGATTCCCCCTCTCCCTAGGGAGGAAGGTGGGGGCAGCACAATGCGGTGCCATATATTCCCAGCGTGTCATCCCGGCCTTGAGCCGGGTGTGGATTCACATTTGAAGTGCAACGGGATGAATGCCTCTGCGGGTGTCCGAAAGCCGAGGCATTTTCGGGGCGTGTTATTATGGCGTGCCAGGATGGCATTGAGGCTGTCGCCGGGCAAGCTGTCGAGGTTTGTCTTGCGCGGCAGGCTTTTGCGCAGCCGGCCGATGGCGTTTTCCACGCCCCCCTTCTGCCAAGGGGCATGAGGATCGCAAAAGAAAGTGTCCAGTCCCAGTTGGCTGGCGATGCGGTAATGGCGATTGAACTCGGTGCCATTATCGAAGGTGATGGAACGGCGCAGGGGTTTGGGCACCGGCGCGAGCAGGGCGATGAGCGCGGTGGCGACGGGCTCGGCCTGCAGGCTATCGTGGCGCAGCGCCATGGTGAGCCGGGTGTGGCGCTCATGGACGATGAGGATGGCCTGTCCGGTTTGAGAAAACAGCATGGTGTCGGCTTCCCAATGGCCGGGCTGATTGCGGGTGGCGATGGCTGGCGGGCGCTCGTGGATCGAACAGCGCCCGGCGGGACGCGGCCAGCCGCCCTTGGTGCGCCAGCCGCGCTTGTATTTGGCGCGGGGCAGATAGAAGCGCCAGCGCCGATCATTGGTGCGCTTGAGCTGGGCATAAACGAAGCGGTAGATGGTCTCATGGCTGATGACCGGCACGCCCGCTTCATAGGCGAGGCGGCCGGCGATTTGTTCAGGCGACCAGCCCGCCGCCAGCCGCTCAAGCACGCTGGCGCGCAAATCGGCGTCGCGCTCAAGCCGGGCGCCGCTCCAGCGCCGGGCTGCGGTGAGCTGTTGGGCATAGTCTGGCCGATAGCCGACCTGCGCGCCGCTGTTGCGCCTCACCTCGCGGGCGATGGTCGACGGCTGGCGATCCAGAGCTGCAGCGATTTGCCGGTACGACTGCCCGGCGGCGAGAAGCCGGGCAATCGTGAAGCGTTCGGCGCTCGATAACTGACGGTAATTGGACATGGCAACACCTGTGACAGGTGTTGCACTTCGTTTGTGAACTCAGGGGGATCCAGTATGCGCCCGTGGTGAGGGGAGAGCGTAAGCGCTTGCCGAGGGCGCTGGCTGTTGGAGGCAGCGGTGGGATGGAACTGCAGGCTCTGCCGGTTACTGGATACCGGGTCTTCGTCCGGGATGACAGCGAAGGGGGCATCCGCCGCATGCGAATGGACATTTTGGTGCTCGCCTGTTAGGCGTTTTTCGCTTGCGTTGAACTCCCGTATCCAAGGCTCCGAACATGCCCGAACTCCTGCTTGAGCTCTTCTCAGAGGAAATCCCCGCGCGCCTGCAGCGGCGTGCGGCTGAAGATCTCAAAAAAGCGGTGACCGACGCCCTGGTCGATAATGGGCTGGTGTATGAAAGCGCCGGAGCGTTTGCCACGCCGCGCCGTCTCGCTCTGACCGTCACCGGGCTGCCCGCTGCCTCACCCGACACGCGCGAAGAGCGCAAGGGGCCCAAGGTCGGCGCGCCGCAACAGGCGATCGATGGCTTTTTGCGCGGGGCGGGTCTTTCGGGCATCGAGCAGGCGACCATTGCCAGTGACTCCAAAAAGGGCGATTTCTATGTCGCGGTGATCGAGAAAAAGGGCGCGCCTGCGGTCGACATTCTCAAGACGATCCTGCCGGACGTGATCAAATCCTTCCCGTGGGGCAAGCCTATGCGTTGGGGCAGTGGCAAGCTCGAATGGGTGCGTCCGCTGCGCGCCATCACCGCGACCTTCGGACCGGATGGCGAAGAGCCTGAGGTTATCGCGTTCAGCCTCGAAGACGTGACGGCGGGCAATATCACCTATGGCCACCGCTTCATGGCACCGAAGGCAATCCGTGTGCGCCGCTTTGACGATTACGCACAGGCGCTCGAAAAGGCGAAAGTGGTGCTCGATATCGACCGCCGCAAACAGATTATCCGCTCCGACGCCGAGCAACTGGCATTTGCGCAGGGGCTGGAACTGATTGCCGATGAAGGGCTGCTCGAAGAAGTGGCCGGGCTGGTCGAATGGCCGGTGGTGATGATGGGGACGTTCGACGAGGCGTTCCTGGCAGTGCCTGAGGAAGCGATCATCGCCACCATCAGGGCCAACCAGAAATGTTTCTGCCTGCGCGATGCCGCGACCGGCAAGCTGGCCAATAAATTCGTGCTCACCGCCAATCTGGTGGCTGAAGACGGCGGCAAAGCGATCATCGAAGGCAATGAGCGCGTCATCCGTGCCCGGCTTTCGGACGCAAAGTTCTTTTACGAAACCGACCTCGAAACCCCGCTTGCAGACAATCTGCCCAAGCTCGAATCCGTAGTGTTCCACGCAAAGCTGGGCACCCAGGCCGACCGCGTCGCGCGGATTGAAAAGCTGGCTGCCGAGATCGCGCCGCTGGTGGGGGCCGATGCTGACGATGCGCGCCGCGCCGCGCGTCTGGCCAAGGCCGATCTGCCCACGGGCATGGTCGGCGAGTTCCCCGAATTGCAGGGGTTGATGGGCCGCTATTATGCCCTGGCGCAAGGGGAAAAGCCGCAGGTGGCCGCGGCGATCGAGGATCACTACAAGCCGCTTGGGCCCTCCGACCGGGTGCCGTCGGAGCCGGTCTCGGTGGCCGTGGCGCTGGCCGACAAGCTCGATAT
>NZ_DATMGM010000067.1:0-7711 GCF_035555455.1 Pelagibacterium sp.
GAATCGTCGATGGACTGGTTCTGGCACACAAGGCAGCGCAGATTTGCCGAGATCGAGCGCGCCCGCGTTTCCAAAAGCGGGTCGCCCAGCACTTCGTCGGGCTGCACCGCACCGGCTGCCAGCGGCATCATCAGCGCCAGCAGCGTGATCATCAGCGTCCAGAACCGCCTCATTGCGCGGCTCGCGCAGTCCGCGACTTCGCGCGCGCCGGCGCGCCGATCCGCATGCGACGGTCGGTGAGCGAGAGGAATCCGGCACCGGCCATGAAGACGGTTCCGAGCCAGATCAGCAGCACGAAGGGCTTGTGCCACAGCCGCACCACGCGCCCGCCTTCGCCGAACCGTTCCCCGAACTGCACATACATCTGGCTAAAGCCATAGGTGCGGATTCCCGCCTCGGTTGTGGGCATGCCGCTCACCGCATAGACCCGGCGTTCGGAGGTGAGCGCACGCTCCCCGCCCCAGGGCGAGCCAATCATAAAGCTCCCCTGTTCGGCGGTGAAATTGGGCCCGGAAACCAGTTCCTCGCCTTCATATGTCACGGTGTAACCGGCGATTTCAGTCGCCTCGCCCGGACGCATCGATGTGACGATTTCCGTCTGGAACGCCGTGGCGCAGACGATTCCGATCACCGAAACGCCGACGCCGAAGTGGGCGATGGCCGTCGACCATGTGGTGCGGGGCAGGCCCTTGAGCCGCGCCCAGCTTTGCGCCATGCCGACGCGCCCGATTGCGGCCCGGTCGACCAGTTCGGCGATGGCGCCCACCATCACCCAGATCCCGATCCCCAGCCCGATCGGGGCCAGTGTGATGGGGAAACCGAGGAAACCGAACACCAGCAGCGACAGCACCACGGTGACGATGATCGCCGCCATCAGCCTTTGGGTCACCGCCGCCAGATCACCGCGCTTCCACGCAAGGAACGGTCCAAACGGAATGAGCAGCAACAGCGGCACCATCAGCCCGCCGAAGGTCACGTCAAAGAACGGCGCGCCCACGGTAATCCGGGCACCGGTCAGCGCTTCGAGCACCAGCGGATAGAGCGTACCGATCAACACGCCTGCCGTGGCCGCCGAAAGGAACAAATTGTTGAGGATCAGCGCTCCCTCGCGGCTGATCGGAGCAAACAGCCCGCCGCTGCGCAGGGCCGAAGCCCGCAACGCAAACAGCGTGAATGCGCCGCCGATAAACAGTGCCAGCACGGTCAAGATCACCATGCCGCGGGTCGGGTCGGACGCAAAGGAGTGCACCGAGGTGAGAATACCCGAGCGCACGAGGAAGGTACCCAGCAGGCTGAGCGAGAAGGTGATGATCGCGAGGAACACCGTCCAGATTTTCAGCGCGTTGCGCTTTTCCATGACGATGGCGGAGTGAAGCAATGCCGTCCCGGCCAACCAGGGCATGAAGCTGGCATTTTCCACGGGATCCCAGAACCACCAGCCGCCCCAGCCCAGTTCGTAATAGGCCCAGTAGGAGCCCATGGCGATGCCGAGCGTCAGGAACGACCAGCTGGCCAGCGTCCAGGGCCGCACCCAACGCGCCCAGGCAGCATCGATCCGCCCCGAGATCAGCGCCGCGACGGCAAAGGAAAAGCAGATGGAAAATCCGACATAGCCCAGATAGAGCAGCGGCGGATGGATGGCGAGGCCGATATCCTGCAGCACCGGGTTGAGCTCGGTGCCGTTGAACGGTGCCGGATCGAGCCGCCAGAACGGGTTGGACGTGAACAGCACGAACCCGGAAAACGCGGCGACCATCAGCCCCTGATTGGAGAGCACCAGCGTCTTGAGATCATGGGGCAGGTTGCGCCCGAACGCCGCCACCGCTGCCCCGAACACCACAAGGATCAACACGAACAGCAACATCGAGCCTTCGTGGTTCCCCCAGGTGCTGGTGATCTTGTAGAGCATGGGCTGCAGCGAGTGGGAGTGCTCGACCACCAGCCGCACCGAAAAATCATCGGCCATGAAGGCCTGTACCAGCGCTGCAAACGCCAGCCCCACCAGCGCAAATTGCAGGATCGCCGCCTGGGTGACGAACCTCTGCGCCATTTCGTTCCCACGCCAGAAGGTAAACCCGATCCCCGCCTGCGCAATCGACAGGATGAACGCGAGAATGAGTGCGAAATGTCCAAGTTCGATCGTCATGAGGCCGTCCACCTTATTTGGATAATCGCAAGCTCAGCACCCCCCTCATCCGGCCGCTTCGCGGCCACCTTCTCCCACGAGGGGAGAAGGGGAACTGAGATTGTATCGTCTCTGGCGCTCCCCCGCGCCCTGCCCTTCTCCCCCGGTGGGAGAAGGTGGATCGCCCGAAGGGCGAGACGGATGAGGGGGGCCGCCATGAGCGCCAACATCACCACTATCCCCCGTCGCCCTGCCAGACACCCTGCTCACGCAGCGAGTCGGCGACTTCGCGGGGCATATAGGTTTCATCATGCTTGGCCAGCACGCTCGTCGCAAGGAAGGATCCGTCGGCCTGCAGGCTGCCTTCGGCGACCACCCCCTGCCCCTCACGAAACAGGTCGGGAAGGATACCAGTGTAATGGGCAGTCATCTGGCCAGCACCGTCATGGACGATGAACGTGTTGTTCTCGCCTTCCTGGTGCCAGCTGTCTTCGAGCACCAGCCCGCCCAGCCGGATCGGCGTGCCCGGCGTCAGCGCTGCTTCGGCAATTTCAGTCGGGGAATAGAAGAACACGATCTGATCGCGCAATGCGGTCAGGATCAGTCCTGCCGCCAGGGCGAGGATCACCCCCAGCCCGGCGATAATGCCAAGTCGCTTCTGCTTGCGTGTCCAGGCCATCGTGCCGCTACTCCGTCAATCCAAGTTCATTCGCCAGGTCATCGAGCGCCAGCCGGTCATCTCCGGCCAGCGCGGCGCGCCCGCGCTCAAGGTCTTCCCGCGCTGCCTCGGCCCCATCGAGCTGGAACCGTGAGCGCACCAGTTGCATCCATTCGGCGGCGCTGCCGCCTTCATCGGCGATCCGGGCCGCCAGACCTTCCACCATGCCACGGATCATAACGTCCATGGTGGCGTCGGGTTCGCTGTCGCCCAGCGCACCACCGGCCAGTCCGGCCTCCGCCGCGATCAGCCCCGCCCTGGCGGTGTCGACCCAGGGCTCCTCACCGGTCGAAAGGTCGAGCAACTCGCGCCACAACTCGGCCCCTTCGGCGAATTCGCCCATGCGGGTCAACTCGCCCGCCATGTAGAACCGCGAGCGGATATGTACTGGATCGGCGGCCATGGCGCTGCGCAACAGCCCCAGGGCTTCTTCATTGGCCTGCCCCTCATTGGCAAGGATCAATGCTTCGGCCAGTCCGGTTTCGCGGTCGGCAGTCGGCGGCTCCAGAGCCAGCACCCGCCGCCAGGCGTTCGCCGCCTCGCCATAACGGCCCTGATCCATGTAAATGGGTGCCAGCACCAGCCAGCCGCGCACATCGTCGGGGGTCGCCACCATCTGTCTTTCGACCAACTCGATGGCCGACGCCAGATCGAGTTCCAGCGGCCCTTCCGGCACTTCGCGCCCGGCCAGCGGCAAGGCGGGCAGATCGGACCGCCCGATCCAGCCATAAACGCCAAGGCTGGCCACCGCGATCACCGGCAGCATGACCAGCATTGCAACCCGCCCGCTGCCAGCCTTGGCGGCGATCGGGTTTTCGCGTTCGTGGCGCATGACCTCGCGCGCCAGTTCGGCACGGGCCGAAGCCGCCTGCTCTTCCGAAAGCCGACCCGCCGCCAGATCGCGGTCGATGCCTTCGAGCTGATCGCGAAAGAACGCCCGCGTCGTATCGGCATCGTCCGCCGAGGCGGTGGGTTTGGTCCGGCGCTGTCCGAAGACGAGCACTCCCAGGCTGGCTGCCACCAGCAATATCGCAAATATCCAGAACAAGTGCGAGGCTAACCCTTGAATCCCAATGAGATACTGTTTCTATAAGCCAAACCCGCGCGGATTGCAGTCAGGGAATGGAGCGCGCTTTCGCCGCACCCGGACTTTTTTCCGACAGGTCATGAGGGCCGGCCCGAGCGATATGTCCGAGCAGTCTGAAACCATTGCCGTGGTCGGCGCCTCGCCTTTCGCGTGGCTCTTAGCAGGCCTTTTGGCTTCTGACCATTCACGAGCGGTTGTGCTGGTGGGCCCGGCTCCGCAGCCGTTTGCCCTTCGCCCGCTTCCGTCCCTTTCCGTCGCTCCCCTCACCCGCCCGCAAAGCTGGGCCCTGCTGCATGACGCGACGCGCGAGGCGATCCGCCGCCTGTCGCGCATCGCACCACGGATGGGCGAGCGGGTCGATCTGGCGCTGTTCGCCGGGTCGCCCACCAGCCGAATCGCATTGGGGCACATCCGGCGCATGGCCGAAGGGTTCGGGCATCCGGTCGAGCCGATCGATCGCGCCGAACAGTCCGGCATCGGCCTGCGCGATACCTGGCTGTTCGATACCGCCCTGTTCATGGCGGCTGCTCCCCGCTGGCTCGCTTCAGCAAACGTCACGGTCACTCACACCCCCGAAGCGCTCGTTATGAACCGCGACGGCACCGCAACATTCGCTGATACCTTGATCACCCGCGTCATTCTCGCCGATGATTGGGCCATTCTGGGCCACCTCTCGGCTGATGAGATCGCAGCGTTTGCCCGCGTCGAGCCCTGGGTGGGGATCGAAACTCCGCCCCATCGCCCGCTGCCGTTCCGCGCCGGGCTTGATCTCGACAGCGGCACCGTGTTTTCCCAGTCCGCCCAAGGCACCTTCAGCGGCGCAGCGCCTGACGATGACGGCAAGGGCATCGCGCGCATCGCCGCCTGTCTCGCGCAAGACCCGGCGCCCCGCCTCGCCGCGCGTACGCACTTTAAGCGTCTCGTCTCCCATGATGGCGCGCCGGTGATCGGACCGACCCGGCGCGGACAGATGTTCGTCATTGCCGGGCTGGGCCCGCTCGATCTGGTTCTCGCCCCCACCCTCGCCGCCATTGTGTGCAGGACAGCGAGCCCGTCCGGGGCCGAATGGGCGACCGCCCATGGCGCAGCCCTGCGCCAACCGCGCCGCCCGGTCGCCGAGTTCTCCCCCGCTGCACTCCTCTACGGAGGCACGGCATGAGCGGCCCGGCGCGCCTTTCCGGGGACCTGCCGCCGGAATTTTCCCGCCCGGCGATCGATACCGCCCAGCCGATCCGCTTCCGGCTCAATGGCCGCGTGGTCGATGGGTTTGCCGGGGACACGGTTCTGTCGGCCCTTATGGCCAGCGGCGTAGCCAGCACCGGTCTATTCGAGAAGCCCCCCGTTGCGCTGGACGACCACAGTGCCCCGGCCATCGCCGTCGCTGGCAATGAGCACCGCGCCGATCTGGCCATGCCCATGGCGTTGTGTCCTGCACTGGATGGCGTGTCCTATGTCACTCCCGATGCCCGCCCCTCGCGCCCCCGGCTGTTTTCGCGCGCCGGGTCTTCCCTCGATCTTGAGTTTGGTACCGCCATCGCGCCGGGCGGCTGGATTGACGCGCCCCCCATCCGCCAGATCACCGCTGATGTGATCGTTGTCGGCGGCGGCGTCGCCGGACTTTCCGCCGCCATTGAAGCAGCCGAGCGCGGATTGCGCGTGTGCCTCGTGGAAAAAGACGTGGTTCTTGGCGGGATGTCGGAGTTCTTCGGCAAGGCGGAAGGCGAACCAGCCCCCGACGCGTTGATCGCCGAACTGGCCAGCAGGATCGGCGAGACGGGTCTGGTCAAGCTGCTGCTCGGAACGCTGGCTTTCGATCTGAGCGAAAACCGCATCGAGGCGATCCGGGTCATCACCTCCGGCGCGCTGCCGCAGCCCGAGCGGCTCGCCCTCACCGCCGATACCATCGTGCTCGCCACCGGCACGGCGGGCCGTTTGCCGGTCTTTCCCGGCAACCGCCTGCCCGGCGTGGTCGAGGCCGGTTTCGCCTGGCGGATGGCGGCGCGCTACAACGTCTGGTCGGGTTCCAGCGCCCATATCCACACCGCCGCCAATGCGGGCTACCGTCTTGCCCTGCTGGGAGCGGCCAGCGGCAAGACCATCATGCGCACCAGCGATCCGCGCATTGATCCCCAGACCCGCTTCATCGAATTCTGCAAGGCCTATGGTTACCGGCTGGGATGGGGCGTCACCCCTGCCCGCGTCGAGGCCCGGCGCGGCGACTCGCTCGCCATCGCGCTGGCCGATGCAGTTTCCGGAACACTCGCCGAAGAGGCCATCGATGCCGACCGCCTCATCGTCTCGGGCGGCTGGCAGCCCGCTCTCGATCTATGGGTCCGTGCCTCAGGCCGCGTCACATGGCATCCTGCCGCACAGCGTCTGGTTGCCGATGGCGCGCTCGCAGGTGTCGTGCTCGCGGGCAGCGTAGCGGGTTATCATACGCTTGTGGGCTGCACCGAGCATGGCCGCGCCGCGCTGGCAATGGCGCTCGACGGAACGATCCACACCGTTCCCGACACCGGCATCGACCCGATCTTTGACACGCCCGACGGCCCGCTCACGCTGTCGCCACCGGTTGCCGACGCCGCACCGGCCTTCATTTCGCTCGCCGGCTTGCGAACCCTCACCCCCCCGCCGCGCCAAGGTCTCGCACACTTCTTTGCCCGCCGCAGCACATCCGGGCCCGGCTGGACAGCGCTCACCATCAGCGATGTGGTTGGAGAGATCATCGCCGGACGGCTCGATCCAGCATTCGCCGGCGCCTTTTGCGCCGAGCGCTGCGTCGTGCCCCGTGCTCTTGTTGCCCCGCCTGTCCCGCCACACATTCCCAGCCATCTCGACGATGCGCTTCCCCCCTGGCTGGACGGCCGGTTCGGTGCCGGACAGGCGCAATGGTCGCTGCGCCCTGCCGAGCCCCGACGTTTCGAGCCCGGCTGCCTCATCTTTGCCAATACCGACCACCGCTCGCCGCTCGATGCGGTCGGCGTCATCGTCCATGGCGCACCGGGCTCCACCCGCGCGCTCATGCAGCGCCCGGGCATCCGGGTCGGCGAAACGGTCTATATCAGGGATGGGCTCACCACCACTTCGGCCCGCCTCTCGGCGCGCTACGAAGGGTGATCGTGTTTACGACAGGACGGTCCGGCGTTCCGCGCCATCCCGGGCCCGGCGCAGGATGTCGGCATATTCGGAATTGAAGCGGATTTCGGCCATCGCAATCCCAGCATCGAGCCATTCGCGAGCCAGCGCATTGCCGGGGTGGGTGCGATAGTGATCGAGGGCGCGGGTCACCAGCACCTCGATGGTCTGGCCGGTTTCCGTCCACGCCTGATCGAGCAGCGCGTTGACCGCCAGCGAATCGCGGGACCGTCGCACCGTAGCCAGCAGATACAATCCATTGAGCGCCGCCAGCACCTGATCGGCATCGACACGGTCATCGCTATCTCGCGGACGTCGCAGCGCCTGCGCCACGTTGATCGAAATGTCCTTCATCGGCCGTTCCAGCCGCTCGGACAATTGGCCGACGAGGTCTGAAATCATCGTGCCCCAATGGGAGCGGCGTTCGATCTCAAGGGTATAGCTGAGCGCCCGCATCAGCCGGTGGAACCGATCGATGGCCCGGCAGGCCAGATCGATATCGGCGAACAGCCCCGGCTGCACCGCCAGCAGGCCGATCTGTGACTGCGCATGGCTGAGGATGGCCTCGACCAGCGCCCCATACCCGGCGTTGATGATCTCGGTTTGCGTATTGCCCCCTGCAATCGCGACCGCTGCCGCCATGGCG
>NZ_DATMGM010000068.1:0-40487 GCF_035555455.1 Pelagibacterium sp.
CCCGCACCCGCGCCCGCATCTATGACCGCGACGGGCTGATGATCCTCGATAGCAACAACATCTATGCCAGCGGTCAGATCCTGCGGACCGAACCGGCAGAGGCCGACCCCGCCGCTCCGCCATTTTTCTTTTCCGCCTGGAATTGGTTTTCCCGGCTGCTGCGCGGGGGCGATTACCCGCTCTATCAGGATTATCCGGCCCATGAGGGCCTGCGCTATCCGGAAGTCGCCTCGGCCCTGAACGGTTCGCCCGCCGATATCGTCCGGGTCGATGCGCGCGGGCAATTGGTGGTGTCGGTCGCGGTGCCCGTTCAGCGCCAGCGCTCCGTGGTGGGCGTGCTGCTGCTCTCCACCAGCCCGGGCGAAATCGACGCCATCGTCACCCAGGAGCGCTGGTCGATCCTGCGACTGTCCCTGGTCGCCGCGCTGGTCACCGGCACCCTGTCCGCCCTGATGGCGAGCACCATTGCCGGCCCGATGCGCCGCCTGTCGGCTGCCGCCGAACGGGTACAGCGCTCGATGAAGGCGCGGGCCGAAATTCCGGACTATACCGACCGGTCCGACGAAATCGGGCACTTGTCCGGCGCGCTGCGGGCCATGACCAATGCGCTCTACAACCGGATCGAGGCGATCGAACGGTTTGCAGCCGATGTCGCCCATGAGCTCAAGAACCCGCTGACCTCCCTGCGCAGTGCCGTCGAAACCCTGCCGCTCGCCAAGACGGCAAAAGATCGCCAGAGGCTGGTCGACATCATCCAGCACGACGTGCGGCGGCTCGACCGGCTGATCTCGGACATTTCCAATGCCAGCCGGATCGATGCCGAATTGGCGCGCGAGAACACCGAAACTGTGGATATGGCCGAGCTCGCCGCGGCCATCGTGTCGATCCAGTCCGACCTGGCCGCCAGCCGCGACGTCGCCGTGGCGCTGGTGATCGACAAGGGGCGCTACGCTCCGCTGATCAAGGGCCATGACACGCGACTGGCGCAGGTGTTCACCAATCTCATCGACAACGCCGTGTCGTTCTCGCCCGCCGGAGGCACGGTGACGGTGCGGATCGCGGCCGATGCCGAGCACGTGACCGCCACGGTCGAGGACGAGGGGCCGGGACTGGGCAGCGACAGCGCCAAGGTGTTCCAGCGCTTTTATACCGACCGGCCCGAAACCGAGAGCTTTGGCGACCATTCCGGGCTCGGGCTGTCGATCTCGCGCCAGATCGCCGAGGCGCATCAGGGTACGCTTGACGCGGGCAGCCGAACCGGGGCAACTGGGGCGATCTTCACTCTCATTCTACCGCGAGCGAAAGCGTGACGGCGCGACAGCACAACACCCACGGCACCGGCATTCTGATCGGCGAGCATGGCCTCCTGCTCACCGGGGTTTCGGGGGCCGGAAAATCGTTGCTGGCGCTCGACCTGATCGAACAGGCGCGGTTGCGCGGCGAAACTGCGCTGCTGATTTCCGATGACCGGGTGCTGTTGTCCACCGATGAGGACGGGCTGGTGATGGAAGCGCCCCCGGCCATTGAGGGCATGATCGAATTGCGCGGGCGCGGCATCATCACGCTGCCCTTTACCAAAAGGGCCCATGTGCATCTGGTGGTCGATCTGATCGAGGACGGACACCGCCTGCTCGAAGAAAACGAGTTGACCACGCAGTTGCACGGGATCTGGGTGCCGCGCTGCCCGGTTCCCCGCCGGGGGCAGATCGACGGGCTGCACCAGCGGTTTCTGGTCCATGCCGCCTTGCGCGCCCTCGGCACCGACCTTGGTTAAGCGCGAAATGCCTTGGTGGAAAAGACTTGAAACCTGCGCCCAGCCGTTCAAGACTGCCCTTTGGGCCTAGCGCCGGGCCAACATGTACTGCTTCTTTTCGACGCTCACCAACACCGTTCGGTGGTGTCGGGAACGCTCTAGACAAAAGGTTTTCAATCCGATGATGGGCTTGGTCCTTGTGACCCATGGAAGGCTGGCCGAAGAATTTTGTTCGGCGCTCGAACACATCGTAGGCCCCCAGGAGGCCATTGCGGCGGTCTCGATCGGACCGGAAGACGACATGGAAGGCCGCCGCAACGACATCGTGGCTGCGGTCGAGCGGGTTGATGGCGGTGATGGCGTGGTGATCCTGACCGACATGTTCGGCGGCACCCCCTCCAATCTTGCCATCTCGGTGATGCAGGATCGCGATATCGAGGTGATCGCCGGGCTCAACCTGCCGATGCTGGTCAAACTCGCCCGCATTCGCGCCGATACCGAAATCCGCGAAGCGGTTCGCCTTGCGGCGGATGCCGGGCGCAAATACATCAACGTTGCCAACGACGTTCTGGGCAAATGAGTACCTGTGTGACCGAGTCGGGCCGGGCGATCTGCCAGCAGCTCACCATCTGCAACAAGCGCGGCCTGCACGCGCGGGCCTCCGCCCGCTTCGTGCGCACCGCCGAGCATTTCGACGCCGAGGTCAGCGTTACCCGCGATGGCGTGACCGTGGGCGGGACATCGATCATGGGCCTGATGATGCTCGCCGCAGGGCCGGGCTCGACTATCCTCGTTCAGGCCTCCGGCAATCAGGCGCGCGAGGCGATCGATGCCCTCACCGATCTGGTCAACAACGGCTTTGACGAGGATCAGGACGCAGGCGGCGACGACATGCCCTGATCGGGGACCCCGCATCGCGCCCATTGAGGGCCGGTTGCGAACCGTAGCGCGCAAGGATATAAACTATTCTTTATGTCCCGGTTGCAGGACCGGCCCACCCTCGCGTATAAACGCGGCACAAAAAGCGTACTTTGAAAAATTGGAGATCGGGCATGAGCGCCGTAGCCCCCGACTATGCCGTCAAGGACATTTCGCTGGCCAATTTTGGCCGTCAGGAAATCGAGATGGCCGAAATTGAAATGCCCGGCCTCATGGCCATAAGGCGTGAATTCGCCGCTGCCCAGCCCTTGAAGGGCGCGCGCATCGCCGGGTCGCTGCACATGACCATCCAGACCGCCGTGCTGATCGAAACCCTGGTCGCGCTGGGCGCCGATGTCCGCTGGGCTTCGTGCAATATCTTTTCCACCCAGGACCACGCCGCTGCCGCCATCGCTGCCGCCGGCATTCCGGTCTTTGCCCATAAGGGCGAAACGCTGGAAGAATACTGGGATTTTGCCGACCGTATCCTCGACTGGGGCAATGGCGAAGTCGCCAACATGATCCTCGACGATGGCGGCGACGCCACCATGCTGGTGCTGCTGGGCGCCAAGGCAGAAACCGACCCCTCGGTGCTGGCCAATCCGAAAAACGAGGAAGAAGAAGCCTTCTTTGCCACCATTCGTCGGCGCCTCGACCGCGAACCGGGCTTTTATTCCAAATGCCGCGCCGCCATTCAGGGCGTTTCGGAAGAAACCACCACCGGCGTCATGCGCCTCTATCAGCTCCAGGAACGGGGCGAATTGCCGTTCCCGGCGATCAACGTCAACGACTCGGTGACCAAGTCCAAGTTCGACAACAAGTATGGCTGCCGCGAAAGCCTGGTCGATGCCATCCGTCGGGGCACCGACGTGATGATGGCCGGCAAGGTCGCCATCGTTTGCGGCTATGGTGATGTGGGCAAGGGCTCGGCAGAATCCCTGCGGGGCGCGGGCGCGCGAGTGCTGGTCACCGAGATCGACCCGATCTGCGCTTTGCAGGCGGCCATGGACGGTTACGAAGTGGTGACGCTGGACGACGACGTCGAACGCGCCGACATCATCGTCACCGCCACCGGCAACAAGGACGTGCTCACCATCGATCACATGCGCCGGGTCAAGAACATGGCCATCGTGTGCAATATTGGCCATTTCGACAATGAAATTCAGGTCTCGGCCCTGCGCAACCTGAAGTGGACCAACGTCAAGCCGCAGGTCGATATCATCGAATTCGCCGACAACAAGAAGATGATCCTGCTCTCGGAAGGCCGCCTCGTGAACCTGGGCAACGCCACCGGCCACCCCTCTTTCGTGATGAGCGCCTCGTTCGCCAACCAGACGCTGGCCCAGATCGAGTTGTGGACCAAGGGCGACCAGTACGAGAACCGGGTCTATGTGCTGCCCAAGCATCTCGACGAGAAGGTCGCGAGCCTGCATCTCGACAAGCTGGGCGTCAAACTCACCACGCTCAGCCAGGAACAGGCCGCCTATATCGGCGTCGAGCAGCAGGGCCCGTTCAAGGCCGATCATTACCGCTATTGACGGGTCGCGGGGCCTGCCCCCGCGTTAACCTTTCCCATGTTCAGGGGCGCTACGGCGCCCCTTTTTTCGTGGCAAACGCAGAACAAATCAGGACCGGACAGCCCCGGAATTCCTGTGCAAGAGCGAAGTTATCCACGCCCGGACAGTTTGACTCTTTTTCCCGATTCGCAGGGCTTGTATGGTTAACTGATTCGGGGGGCCTTCCCGGCCATCCCAAAGGGCGGTCCGGGGCAGTTTATCGCAAACGCGCTGAAATGCACCGGGTTCTTGTTTGGTCGCGCTTCCGAACCGCAAAGGTGAATCCCACCCTTGCAGGAAACGCTTTAGGTCAAATCATTGGAAAAGGGGCATCAGGCATGCAGCCGGCTCGATTCCGGAAATTTGCGGGATTGGTGTCCGTTTCGGTTGCAACCAGTGCCCTGTTTGCTGCCTCCCCGGCTCTGGCGGCTCCCCTCGCCACCATCACCATGTCCGGCGCGACGCCCTATGCCATGATGCTGGGCGCGGCAGGGTTTGGCCTGGTTGCCACCCTGTTTGCGGTCAAGTGGCGCCGCGAGGCCGATGCCGCCCGCTTCGATGCGGGCAAGAAGCTTGGGACCATGCGCGCCGCCCTCGACGAGTTCGAGAGCCTTCTGGCCGGCATGCCGGAAGTGACGGTGATCTGGCGCGACACGGGGATCGAACCTTCGGTGATCGGCCCGGTCGCGGCCCTGCTGCCCGGCGAAACCCGGGCCCATGCGGTGCTTGAATTCCGCACCTGGCTGGAGGATGAAGCGGCGCGGGCGCTGGCCACCCGCCTCACCGATCTGCGCATCGAGGGCAAGGTGTTTGAAACCTCGGTCACCGCCCGCGATGGCCGCATCATCCGCGCCACCGGACGATTGGTGGGCGGCGCCGCCGTGGTGCGATTGCGCCCCTCGGGCACCAGCATCGAACCGCCGCTGAAGGGCGCGGACCTCACCCGCCTGCCCTCGCCCGCCGAAACCCAGGCCGTGCTGTCCAATCTCACCATCCCCGCCTGGCTGCGCGACAAGGATGGGCTGCTGATCTACGCCAATGCCGCCTATCTGCATTTCACCCGCACACTTGGCCTCAAGGGCGACCGCGGCACCGCCCCCGATATTTTCGATGCCCCCACCCGCGAGCGCCATCTCAAGGCCCTTGAAGATGCCGCCGATACCATCGCGCTCGCCGATGAGCACCCGGTCGCCGGTGCACTCGATCTGGTGCTGTTTCCGCTCTCGGGCGGCAGTGCGGGCTATTGCTATCTGCCGGTCGCCCGCCCCAAGCCGAGCGAATTTACCGCCTCCGAGCCCGATCTGGGACACCTGACCACGGTGATCGATGCGCTGGCCACCCCGATCGCGGTGTTCGACCGCCGCCAGATGCTGTCGCATTACAACACCGCCTATGCCGAGTTCTGGGGGCTGGACCCGAACTGGCTCAACACTGCGCCGGACGAAAAATCCATCCTCGACCGGCTGCGCACCCAGGGCATGCTGCCTGCCGAAACCGATTATCGCGACTGGCGCGGCAAACATTTGATGAGCTATGCGCTGACCGCGCCGCGCGAGACCCCCTGGTATCTGCCGGACGGGCGTTGCGCCAACGTCATTGCCGCCCCGGCCACCGGCACCGGTGGCGTCATCTATGTCTTTGAAGACATGACCGAGCGCCTTGCGCTCGAAACCCGTCACAACGCCCTTATTCACGTGCAGCGCGAAACCCTCAACGCGCTGACCGAGGGAGTCGCGGTGTTCGGCACCAATGGCCGTTTGCGGCTGCACAATCCGCGCCTGTCGCATCTGTGGAAGCTGCCGATGAACGAATTGGGCAGCCATCCCCATATCGACGATATCGCCCGCAGCTGCGCCGCCGCATTCCCCGAGGATGGCCGCCGCATCTGGGACGGCCTCAAGCACCGCATCATCGATCTCAACCCCAACCGCACCGATACCAAGGGCCGGATTTCGCGCACCGATGGGCGGTTGCTCGATTATGCCGTGGTGCGGCTGCCGGACGGGCAGACGATGATGACCTTTGTCGATGTTTCGGAAAGCGCCAATTACGAACGGGTGCTCAAGGAGCGCAACGAAGCGCTGATCGCCGCCGATCGGCTCAAGGACACGTTTGTGCAGAACGTGTCCTACGAATTGCGCTCCCCGCTCACCAACATCATCGGCTTTGCCGATCTGCTGGCGTCGGGCGAAGTGGGCCCGCTCACCGAAAAGCAGCGCGCCTATACCGACTACATCCGCGCATCGAGCGCCAATCTGGGGCTGCTGATCGACAATATCCTCGATCTGGCCACCGTGGATGCGGGCATTGCCGAACTCCACCCCGAAGCGCTCGATATCGCGGCCCTGATCGAGAAGGCCCGCGCCGGGCTCGACGCCACCTTCTCGGGCGGCGCTGAAAAGGTCGACCTGCGGGTGTCGATTGCCGACGATCTGCCGGTGTTCGTTGCCGATGGCACGCGGATCGTTCAGGTGCTCTACAATCTGTTGTCCAACGCCGCGCGGTTCTCCGATCCCGGCGCGCAAGTGCGGCTGCGGGTTTTTGCGCGCGGTGAAGACCGGATTGCCTTTGCGATCGAAGATGACGGGGTCGGCATCCCCGAAGACATGCGCGGCTCCATGTTCCAGCGCTTTGAAGGCCAGTCGGTGGATGGCCGCCAGCGCGGCGCCGGGCTGGGCCTTGCCATCGTCAAGACCTTCGTCAACCTGCACGGGGGCACGGTGCTGATCGAAGGGCTGGAGCCGCGCGGCACCCGGGTGACCGTGCTGCTGCCCGCCAATGCGGCGCTGGCGCTCAACGCGGGCGAATAGGCGTGATCACGCTTCTGGCGACCAGCGAATCAGCAACATTGGCCATCGGCACGGTCATCGCTGCGCACCTGAACCCAGGCGATGTGGTCACCCTCGATGGCGATCTGGGCGCAGGCAAGACGGCGCTGGCCCGCGCCATCATCCGCGCCCGCCTCGCCCAGCCCGATCTCGACGTGCCCTCGCCCAGCTTTGCCATCGTTCAGCCCTATCCCGGCATCATCCACGCAGACCTCTACCGGCTGGCCGATGACTCCGAACTTGACGAGCTGGGGCTGTTCGAGGACGAGGCGGCAATCGTGCTGGTGGAATGGCCCGAGCGCGCGCCCGACGTGTCGCGTCATGCCGGTCTGGGCATTACCATCACCCTCCTGCCCGGCGGGGACGCGCGCCGGATCACCATCGAAGGCCGGGGGCGGCCAATGGCAGACCTTGAGGCGGCGCTTGCGAACTGGCGTGAGGCCGGGCCATAACTGGGGCCATGGCCGATTCGTTTCCCGCCCGCCTTCCGCATGGTCTGCCCCTGTCCCGTCCTGACGCCGCGCCGGGCCACGCCCCAAGGCGCGAGGAAACCCGCCGATGACGCGCCACGGATCGATCTTTTCCATCGCGCCGCATGCGCCGTTTCTCCATACCCTCGCTTCGGCGCTGCTTGACGGACGGATCGCGCCCGGCTGGGCCCGCACCGGGCCGTTCTGGCTGTCGGACATGACCGTCTATCTGCCGACACGCCGCGCCGCCAATGCGCTCTCGCGCCTGTTGGCTGATCGGCTCGCCGACCAGCCGCTGTTGCTGCCCGATATAAGGCCTCTGGGCGGTGAAGACCCTGAGCAGGAGCCCTTCCTGCCGCCCTATGAGCCGCTTGATCTCCCCCCGCCGATCAACCGCTTCAAGCGCCGCCTGCTGCTGGCGGAACTGGTCGAGCGCTGGCTGGCGGTGCGCAGCGACAACCCGTTTTCCTCCCCCGGCCTGGGCGGGGTCACCGGTGCGCCCAATGGCGCTGAAATCCTCGCCCTCGCCGATTCGCTGGGCACGCTGATCGACGATTTCACCATCGCCCGTATCGATCCGGCCACCCTGATGCAGATCGAGAGCGATTTGCTACCCGCGCAATGGCACGAACATCTCGATTTCGTGAAATTCGTGCTCGACGCCTGGCCCTCCATTCTCGCTGCCGAGGGCGAGATGGAAGCGGCGGCGCGCACCAATTTCCTGCTGGAACGCAAGGCGTCCTCGCTGGCTGAAATCCACGGAGACAGGCCGGTGATCGTCGCCGGTTCCACCGGGTCGATGCCCGCCACCGCCGACCTGATCGCCGCCATCGCCAATCTGCCCAACGGGGCGGTGGTCCTTGCCGGTCTCGATACTAACCTCAAGGATGCGGCCCTCGACAGCCTGCATGCGCCGGAGCGCAATCCGCATGGCCACCCGCAATACGGGCTGGCACGTCTGCTGCGCCGGTTGGGCACCCCGCCCGATACCGTGATCGAACTGGCACCCTCGGCCCACCCGCGCACCGCGATCCTCAACACCAGCCTTGGCCTGCCCGACGAAACGGCGCGTTGGCCGCTGATCGTCGAACACCTGGGCCCGGCGCTGGACGAAGGGACGTCCCGGTTATCCCTGATCCGGGCGCGCACACCCGAGGAGGAGGCGCGGGCCATTGCCGTATGCGTCCACGATGCCCTCGATAGCGGGCAGAGCGTTGCCATTCTCGCCCCCGACCAGACGCTGGCCCGGCGCATCTGCGCTGAGCTTGCCCGCTTTTCCATCGCGCTTGACGACGCCGCGGGCACGCCCTTGCTGCTCTCGCCCGCCGGGCGGCTGGTGCAGCAGGCCATTTCCGTGCTGGCCAATGGCCTTGCTGCGGTCGATGTGATGGCGCTGTTGCGCAACCGCCACGTCGCGCTGGGGCTGGGCCGCGCCGATGTGGCGCTGGCGGCGCAATGGCTCGATCTGGGGGTCTTTCGCGGCCAGCGGCCCCTGCCCGGGTTTGACGGGCTGCGCCGGGCCGTCGCCGACAATCGTGATCGGACCACCGCTCGCCCCGCCCTGCGGCTTGAGGGCGAAAGACCCGACGCGGTCCTGACGATACTCGACGCGCTGGAGGCCGCCCTTGGCCCGCTCGCCGCGTTGTTCGGGCGCGACAATTTCACCGCCAGCGAGGTCGCGATCGCGCTCGACGCGGTGCTCAGCGCCTTGCGCGCGGTGCCCGAGGACCAGAGCGCCCCGACGCTGGGCGGCGAGGATGAACTGGCCCGCTGGATCGAGCTGGCATCCCGGCAGAGCGCGCGCGGCCCGTCCCTGACGCCCGCCACCCTTCCCCTGGCGCTGGAAGGGCTGTTTGCCGGCCAGACGGTGCGCCCCCACCAGCCTGCCACCGAGGATGTGGTGCTGTTCGGACGTCTCGAAGCCCGGCTGATGCAGGCGGATCGGATGATCATTGCCGGCATGATCGAATCGGTCTGGCCCGAAATCGCCGATCCCGGACCGTGGATGAGCCGGGGGATGCGGCTGGCCGTCGGGCTGGAGCCACCGGAAAAACTGCACGGATTGGCCGCCCATGACTTCGTGATGGCCGCGGGGCACGGCGATGTGGTGTTCTCGCTCGCTGAACGCTCCGGCACTGCGCCCGCCACCCCGTCGCGGTTGCTGCAACGGCTCGAAGCGTTCATCGGCGAGGAGCTTACGCGAGAGATGAGTGAGCGCGGCACGCCATGGGTAGAAAAGGCACGGCGTCTCGACGCCACCGGCCACCCGCCCGTCCCTGCCGTCCGGCCTGCCCCCCGTCCTCCCGCCACAGTGCGCCCGAAGCGGATTTCGATCACCGAAGCTGAAACCCTGCTGCGCTCGCCCTATGACCTTTATGCCCGCCACGTTCTGGGGTTACGCAAGATCGATCCGCTGGGTGCCGATCCCGATTACGCCGAGCGCGGCACGCTGATCCACGACATCTTTGGCGATTTCATCGCTGACGGGAACGACCCGGTCGCCCCCGCCGCTTTGGATATCCTCATGGCAGCGGCCCGGGAGCGCTACGCCCGCCTCGACGCGATTCCCGCTCGTCGCGATATCTGGCTGGCCCGCCTTGAGACCATCGTCCGCACCTTTCTCGACCATGAGCGCAGCCGCCCCTCCATCGCCATGCGGTACGCCGAAATTTCCGGTGAGATCACCGTCCCCGTGGCCGGCCACAGCGTCGTCCTGCATGGTCGCGCCGACCGGATCGACCGGACCACTGCAGGCGGGCTGGAAATCGTCGACTTCAAAACCGGCCAGGCGCCCCAGGTCGTCGAAATGCGCCAGTTCTTTGCGCCGCAATTGCCGCTAGCGGCCTATATGGCCCGGCAGGGCGGCTTTGGGGATGGCCTCGCAGCGCGCGCCGAACTGATGGAATATATCAAGCTCTCCCACGGCCCCAACGCGCTGGCCCGCGTTGGCTATGCGGTGCCCGGCTCCATGGATCTGGACGCCGCCATCGACACCGTGTGGCGGCTGTTTGTCGGCCATGTCGAAGCGCTGCTGCTGCGCGATGATCTGCCGATGGCGGCGCGGGTGCTGCCCCGAGCCAGCCAGCGCCACAAGGGCGACTATGACCATCTGGCGCGCACCGAGGAATGGACGCTGCTCGATGGCGGCGACGAGGGCGAGTGATGGCGCAGGCAAAAGAACAGCTCCACGTCCCCACTGACACCACGCTCAAGCAGATCCGCGCCGCCGATCCGCGCGCCCATGCGTGGGTATCGGCCAATGCCGGGTCCGGTAAGACCTACGTTCTGGCGCGCCGGGTGCTGCGGCTGCTGCTCGACGGAGCCCAGCCCGAGGCCATTTTGTGCCTCACCTACACCAAGGCGGCAGCGGCGGAAATGCGCCACCGGGTGACCTCCATCCTCGCGGGCTGGGCACGGGCTTCGGACGATCTTCTCGCCACCGAACTCACCGGCCTGCTCGACCGGGCTCCCACGGCGGCGGAAAGCCTCCGGGCGCGAAGCCTGTTCGCCCACGCGCTCGACACGCCGGGCGGGCTCAAGATCAACACCATCCACGCCTTTTGCGAAGCGGTGCTTCAGCGTTTTCCGCGCGAGGCGGGAGTTCCGGTCGATTTCCGGGTAATCGAAGAAGATGTCGCCGCCCGCCTCCTGCGCGATTCCCGTGAGCGCGTGCTGGCCGATGGCCTCAAGGCCCCGGGTGTGCTCGGCGATGCGGTCCGCACTCTGTTCGCGGCGCTCAGCGACAGCCAGATCGAGACGGCCATTGGCCAGTCCTTGAGCAATGCCCGCAAACTTGGTCCCGTACTCGCTGATCCTGAAGCGGCCATTGTTGCCCTTCGTGCCAGCCTGGGGCTCGATCCGTGCGATACCACCGCGCGCCTCGGCGAAGAGATCATCAGCGGCATGCTGGTGTCTCCCGATGAATACAGTGAGATCTGGTCACTGACCCCGCCCGGCGCGTCGAAACGAGCCGGGTTCGAGGACAAGCTGCTTGAGGTCGATCGCTCAGCGCCAACCCCGGCGCAATTGTTTGCCGCCTATCTCACCAGCAGCGGCACGGTTCGCAAGCAGGGTTTTCCCAACAAGAAGATCATCGCCGCCAACCCCGGCCTGGCCGAGCGGCTCGCGGCGGAAACGGCGCGGCTCGAAAACCTGTTCGACCGATCCAAGGCCCTGACCATCGCCGCCAATTCCGCAGCGCTGACACGCGTGCTCGCTGCGATCATCGGGCGCTACGAGGCCGAAAAACGCGCCCGGTCGCTGATGGATTTCGACGACCTGGTGGCGCGCACCGCCCGGCTGCTCGGCGACAAGGGGTTGGGCGCGTGGGTGCGCTACAAGCTCGATGCGGGTATTGACCACATCCTCGTCGATGAAAGCCAGGACACCAATCCCGAGCAATGGGCGGTGATCGACGCCCTTGTCGATGACTATTTTTCCGGTGACGGTGCCGCCCAACGCCCCAAAACGGTGTTTGCGGTCGGCGACCCCAAGCAATCGATCTATTCCTTCCAGGGAGCAGAACCGAAACTGTTTCTTGAAAAGGGCCGTGCGCTGGCCCAGGCGGCCCGCACTGCTGGCCAGACCTGGCACGGGGAAACGCTCAGCACCAGCTTCCGCACCCTGTCGGAAATTCTCGATGGGGTGGACAAGGTATTCAACCGCGCCGATATCGCCGCCTCGCTGCTGGCCGAGTCGGGCGCCATCGCCCATGAGGCGGCCCGCACCCGCACGGGCGGACGGATCGAAATCTGGCCGGTTGTGGAAAATCCTCCCGCCGCGCTGCCCGAGGATGTCTGGCCGACCGCGCCGGTGGAAAGCCTCGCCGCCGCGCCGCGTCAACTGGCGACCCGGATCGTCGATACCATCGCCGGCTGGATCGAGGCCCGGGCCCCGATCGGGCCGGGCGGACGCCCGATCCAGCCCGAAGACATCCTGATCCTTGTCCAGAAGCGCCAGGGGATTTTTCCCGAAATCGTGCGCGCCCTCAAGCATCGCAACATCACCAGCCCCGGTGCCGACCGGTTGCCGGTCTCGGCCCATATCGCGGTCGATGATCTGTTGGGGCTGGCCGATGTGTTGCTGACGCCCGGCGATGATCTGACCCTCGCCGCCGTGCTGCGCTCGCCCGTGTTCGGGCTCGATGAGGACCAGCTCTACGCCCTCGCCCATGACCGGCCCAGGGGCGTGACGCTTTTTGACCGGCTCAAGGACAGCCCGCTGCCCATCGCGCAACAAGCCCATGAGCGCCTTGCCCTGTTGCGCCAGCGTCTCGATTTCGACCGGCCCTATGAGTTCTTCGCCCATGTTCTCTATGCCCAGGGCGGCCTGAAACAGTTTCACGCCCGGCTGGGCGAGGAGGTCGATGAGGTCATCGCCGAATTCCTCGATCTGGCGCTGGAGCAGGAGCGATCCGACCAGCCTTCCCTCACCGGGTTTGTCGCCGCCATGCGCGCGTCTGATATCGTCATCAAGCGCGATCTGGTGGCCAAGGCGGCCGGGGTGCGGGTGATGACCGTGCACGGAGCCAAGGGGCTGGAAGCGCCGGTGGTGATCCTCGCCGACGCCGCCACCAAGCCCCGCGCCGTCTCCGACAGCGTCTATTTCGGCACGCATCAGGGCGAGCCCTTCCTGCTCCATTGCGCCGGAAAAACGGCCCATTGCGCGGCGTCCGAGCCCCTGCGCGAGGCGATCGAAGCGAGCAATCAGGCCGAATACTGGCGCAATCTCTATGTGGCAATGACCCGGGCCGAAGACGCCCTGCACGTCGCCGGTGTTCTGGTCAAAAACACCAAGCCCGAAGATACCTGGCATGGGGTCATCGCCGATGCCCTTGGCCCGCACAGCGCGCGGATTGAGGATCATCGCGGTGCCGTGCACCGTTTTCCTGCCGGAGGCTCCGAGCCCGAACCGGGCGCTGCCGAAGCGGCTTCAGCCAATGTGCTTCTTGAGCCGCTGACCCTGGGGCCGCCGAGCCGCCGGGCGGTGATGCCGGTTGTGACGCCGTCTGGCTCCAGCGGCTCAAGATTGCCTCAAGGGCTCGAACCCGCCGCCGAAACCCTGCTTGGCGCACGTGGTGCGCGCCAGCGCGGCATTGCGCTGCATGCTCTTCTCCAGCATTTGAGCGATGTGCCTCCTGCCCGCCGGGCCGATATCGCGCTCAGCGCCGCGCAAACGCTGTTGCCCGACGATCCTCACCTCGCCGAACCGGTCGCCCAAAAGGGCCTCGCCCTGCTGGCCGACCCGGCGCTTGCCTGTCTGTTCGAACCCGGCAGCCGGGCCGAGGTGCCGTTTTCGCTGCGCGTCGAGCACAAAGGCATCGTTTCCCGGCTTGAAGGCCGGATCGACCGTCTGGTGGTGTCTCATGACCGTGTGCTCGTCGTCGACTACAAATCCGATGCCGTCGTCCCGCCCGCGCCATCCGCAGTCTCGCCGGGCTATCTGCGCCAGCTCGGGCTCTATCGGCTGGCGGCGATGCGGCTGTTTCCCGGCGTTGCGGTCGAGGCGGCAATCTTGTGGACACAAACAGCGCAGGTGATGGCTATTGCCGAACCGATGCTGGAAACCGCTGTCGGCGACGTGACGGCTCTGTGAACCACCGGCTTTCGGTACAGGCTTGAACTGGCTTCCGACTCTGCCTAGCTATGGTGCGACAGTCTATTTACCGCCCCATATGTAGGGCTATTACTGGAAGGTATGCTCAAATGACCGGTCACGTCACAGACGCCACATTCGCCACCGAAGTGCTTGGAGCCAAGGAACCTGTCCTCGTTGACTTCTGGGCGGAGTGGTGCGGTCCGTGCCGGGCGATCGCGCCGATCCTTGAGGAGATTTCGACCGAAATGCAGGGCAAGGTGAAGATCGTCAAGCTCAATGTCGATGAAAACCCGGGCACCGCCGCCCAGTTCGGCGTGCGCTCGATCCCGACCATGATCCTGTTCAAGGGTGGCGAAGCCGCCGACATGAAGATCGGCGCGGGCACCCCCAAGGCTGGCCTTGTCAAATGGCTCGAAGGCCACGCCGCGTAAGGGAATTTTAATTCGATAAGTTTGCAGCGGTCCGGCGAAAGCCGGGCCGTTTTTTATGCGTGCTCCGGAACGCTGCCAAAACGCGGCAGCGTTTCAGCGTCCCCTCACTCCGGTGGTGTCCGGTTCTGGCGCAGCACCGCCCCAGCCAGATAGAGCGAACCGCAAATGACGATGCGCGCACCGGGGAAGTGCGCGGCGCGCTGCAACGCCGCGGGCACCGAGCGGGAAATGGTTGTCGGAATGCCGAGCGCCTTGGGAAATCCGGCCAGCGCCCGTGCCGGAAGCGCCCCGCTCTCGCCGGGAATGGGCACGGTAAACACATGCGCTGCCGTTTGCGCAAACGGCGCGAAGAAATTGGCGGCGTCCTTGCTGGCCATCATGCCACACACAAGAACCAGCGGAGCGGGCCGATGGCGCTCCATGTCGGCCAGCGCCGCAGCCAGTGCATTGGCCCCGGCGGCATTATGGCCCCCATCGAGCCAAAGCTCGTGGGTCTCATCGAGATAGGATGTGAGCGCCCCGCGCAAGGGCGTCAGCCGCGCGGGCCAGACCACATTGCGCAGTCCCGCTGCGATCGCCGCCTCGTCTTGCGCCAATCCGAAATGGCGCAGCGCAGCAATGGCAAGCGCGGCATTGTCGATCTGGTGGCTGCCCACCAGCACCGGCAGCGGCAGATCGAGCAGCCCGTCCTCGTCCTGATAGACCAGCTTGCCGCGCTGGGCGAAGCCGTCGAAATCGGTGCCCGCCACAAACGGCACAACCCCATTGGCCGCCGCTTCCGCGGCGATCACCGCCATCGCCTTGTCGGGCTGGCGCGCGACGACCAGAGGCGCGCCGGGCTTGATGATCCCCGCCTTGGCACCGGCGATGTCCGTGAGCGTCTCGCCCAGGAATTGGGTGTGGTCCACCGAGATCGGCGTGATCACCGTCCCCAGCGGCTTGTCGATCACATTGGTGGAATCGAACCGGCCCCCCAGTCCCACTTCGAGCAGCAGGACATCGGCTTCGACCCGCGAAAACAGCAGGAACGCAGCGACGGTGGTGATTTCGAAAAACGTGATGGGCTGGCCCGCATTGGCCTGTTCGCACTCTTCCAGCGCCGCGTTGAGCGCCCGCGACGACACCAGCTTTCCCGCCAGCCGCACCCGCTCGCGGAACGCCACAAGATGGGGCGATGAATAGACATGGACCCGCTTGCCCTGCGCTTCGAGCAACGCGCGCAAGGTGGCGACCGTCGAGCCCTTGCCGTTGGTTCCCGCCACGTGGATGACCGGCGGCAGCCGGTCCTGGGGCCGCCCCAGCGCGTCGAGCAGGCGCAGGGTGCGCCCCAGTTCGAGGTCGATCAGCTTGGGGTGCAGCGTCAGCAGCCGCTTGAGGATCGCATCGGTACGGGACACAGGCAGCCGGTCTTCTTGATCGAAAAGAGATTGAGAGGGGCCGAAGGCGCGCGAAAGGGTCCGGCCGCCTTCGCCCAGCCTATTCGGCGTGACCGGCGACCGGGAGATTGGCCAGCAGATCGTCGTCGCCATCGCCTTCCGCCGCAATGGCCACGTCACGCATGGTGATTGCAGTGCTTGCGGCCGTCTCGGAAGCGGCGCGCGGCGCGGGCAGCGCGGCGTTGACCGGGGCCTTGGTCAAAATCCCGATGATCGAGGCGATCGTCGAGCGCAGGTCGTGCCGGTGCACGACCATGTCGACCATGCCGTGATCGTAGAGATATTCCGAGCGCTGGAAGCCCTTGGGCAGCTTTTCGCGGATGGTCTGCTCGATGACGCGGGCGCCGGCAAAGCCGATCAGCGCGCCGGGCTCGGCGATCTGAACGTCGCCCAGCATGGCATAAGAGGCGGTCACCCCGCCGGTGGTGGGGTTGGTCAGCACCACGATATAAGGCAGGCCGGCCTCGCGCAGGCGCTGCACGGCAACGGTGGTGCGCGGCATCTGCATCAGCGACAGGATGCCTTCCTGCATCCGCGCCCCGCCGGAGGCGACAAACATCACGAACGCCGTGCGGGCATTGAGCGCCGCTTCGAGCCCGGTGACGATGGCCGAACCGGCCGCCATGCCGAGCGAGCCGCCCATGAAGTCGAAATCCTGAACGCCCACGGTGACCTTTTCGCCATACAGGTCACCCTGGGCGATGATCACCGAATCCTCATAACCGGTCTTGGTGCGGTATTCCTTGAGCCGGTCGGTATAGCGCTTGGTGTCGCGAAATTTCAGCGGATCGGCGACGACTGAGGGCAGGTCGAGCTTGGTATATTCGCCCTCGTCAAAGAAACTGGCCAGCCGGTCAGCGGCCTTGATCTTCATGTGATAGCCCGAATTGGGCACCACCCACTGATTGGCTTCCAGATCGCGGTGGAACACCATTTCCCCGGTTTCCGGGCATTTGACCCACAGATTGTCCGCGACCTCACGACGATTGAGGAAGGAGCGAATCTTGGGGCGAACGAGGTTGTCGATCCAGTTCATTTCTTAAGCCTGAATGTTTCGGTCCGGCCACATGCATGGCATGCACGTGATCTAGGGATCAATTGTGGCAACACTATCAGTTTCTGGCGGCGCGCGCACCCTCAGAGAGCGTGCGGAGCAGATTGTGAACAGCGGGTACGGTCTGCTCCGTGGCCTTGCCCTCGCTCAGCGAGGATTCGATGGCCCCGACCAACGCCGATCCGACCACCACGCCGTCGGCGTCGCGCCCGATCAGCCGCGCATCCTCGGGGCTTTTGATGCCGAACCCGACCGCCACCGGCAACCGGGTATGCGACTTGATGCGGTTGACCGCATCGCCAACGGCACCGCGATCCTTGATCTCGGCCCCGGTGATCCCGGTCATCGACACGTAATAGACAAAGCCCGAGGCGTTGGTCAGCACCCGGCCCAGCCGCTTGTCATCGGTGGTGGGCGCGGCAAGGCGGATGAAATTGAGGCCAGCCGCCAGGGCCGGCAGACACAATTCGTCGTCCTCCTCGGCGGGCAGGTCGACAACGATCAGCCCGTCGACACCCGCCTCCACCGCGTCTTTGACGAAGCGCTCGACGCCATAAATATAGATCGGATTGTAATATCCCATCAGCACCACGGGGGTTTCGGCATCCTTTGCGCGGAACCGGGCAACCAGCGCCAGGGTCTTTGCAAGGCTCATGCCCCCGGCCAGGGCCCGCTGCCCCGCCAGCTGGATGGCGACGCCATCGGCCATGGGGTCGGAAAACGGCATGCCCAGTTCGATGATATCGGCCCCCGCCGCCGGCAGTCCGTGCAGGATGGATTCCGCCGTTTCCAGATCGGGGTCGCCCGCCATCAGAAAGGAAACGAAAGCAGGCCGGTTTTCGGCCCGGGTCTTTTCAAACCGCTTGTCTATGCGCGAGACGCCCATGGGAACTCCGAGATCAGACAGGAAGCGCATCTAAGATGCTCTGGGGCGATAAAGTACACCAACCAGGCCAAGTCAACACCGCCAAAAACAAAAGGCACCCGGTTGGCGTCGGGTGCCTTTTTAACAGTGCTCTGGTTCAATCATGGCTATTTATCGGAAAAAGCCTTGTCGAACGCGATACGGGCCAGATCGGCGCGATCAATGCCGCGGGCCTGCAATGCATCATCGGAAAGTCTGGAGAAATCCGAATACAGGTGCGAAGCGCGGCGGGCGCGACCAATATCACCGAAGAAACCGGAAATTGCGTCGAAAGCATTATTACGGGCCATTGCTCGTCTCTCCTTTGTCGTGCTCTTGTGTACACACTACAAATGAGGCCAGAGGCGCTTTTTTACAACTGCCGGAACGGCATCCCAGCCATGCGAAAAATGCGGGGCTGCCCGTGGGGCGGGGGTTTGGCCGCATTCACGAGATGAGGACCGGCGCTCTTTAAGTCTCTTGTCAGAGCGCCATGCCCAGATGGCGGCCCACCGATTCCACGTCCTTGTCGCCCCGTCCGGAAACGCACAGGACGATGATGGCGTCCTTGTCCATGGTCGGCGCGATCTTGATCACATGGGCCAGCCCGTGGGAGCTTTCAAGGGCGGGGACAATGCCTTCGAGCTTGGTGCAGGCCATGAACGCATCGAGCGCTTCGGTATCGGTCACCGGCACATAGCGCACCCGCCCCTCGTCGCGCAGATAAGCATGTTCGGGGCCGACGCCGGGATAATCAAGCCCCGCCGAGATCGAGTGCCCTTCCAGAATCTGCCCGTCATCGTCCTGGAGCAGATAGGTGCGGTTACCATGCAGCACGCCGGGGCGGCCCCCGGTGATGGCAGCGGCGTGGCCATTGGCAACATCGAGCCCGTGCCCGCCCGCCTCGACGCCGATAATATCGACATTGGGCTCGTCGAGGAAATCGTGGAACGTGCCGATGGCGTTGGAGCCGCCGCCAATGCAGGCGACCAGCGTGTCGGGCAACCGGCCCTCGGCTTCAAGAATCTGGGCGCGGATTTCCTCGCCGATCACCTTCTGGAAGTCGCGCACCATTTCCGGATAGGGGTGCGGCCCGGCGGCGGTGCCGATCAGATAATATGTGGTATCGACATTGGTCACCCAGTCGCGCAGCGCCTCGTTCATGGCGTCCTTGAGCGTTCCCGCACCGGCAGAAACGGGCCGCACCTCGGCCCCGAGCATTTTCATGCGCAAGACGTTGGGCATCTGGCGCTCGACGTCGGTGGCCCCCATAAAGACCGTGCAGGGCAGGCCAAACCGGGCACAGACGGTGGCGGTCGCCACCCCGTGCTGGCCAGCGCCGGTCTCGGCGATGAT
This sequence comes from Pelagibacterium sp., assembly GCF_035555455.1. Lineage (GTDB taxonomy): Bacteria > Pseudomonadota > Alphaproteobacteria > Rhizobiales > Devosiaceae > Pelagibacterium. The sequence goes on from NZ_DATMGM010000068.1 coordinate 19,304, forward strand.
CCGCGTCTTGCCCATGCGCTTGGCGAGCAGAATCTGGCCCAGGCAGTTGTTGAGCTTGTGCGAGCCGGTGTGGTTGAGGTCTTCGCGCTTGAAATAGATCTTGGCGCCGCCCAGTTCCGCCGTCATGCGCTCGGCAAAATACAGCGGCGAAGGCCGTCCGGCGAAATGGACACGCAAATCTTCGAGCTCAGCGGCAAAGTCCGGGTCCTTTTGGGCATCCCGATACGCCTGTTCCAGATCGAGGATCAGCGGCATCAGGGTTTCGGCGACGAACCGCCCGCCATAGATTCCGAATGTTCCGTTCTCGTCCGGCCCCTGGCGCAGGGAATTGGCGCTCGTCTGGCTCATCTTTCCGATCAGTCCTCGTTCTGTGCCGCCTGTCGCGCGCGGGCGATGAAAGTAGCGATCAGGTCCGGGTCCTTGATCCCCTTGCTGCGCTCGACGCCCGAAGAGACATCGAGCCCGAAGGGGTGGACGGTTCTGACCGCTTGCGACACGTTATCGACGTTGAGGCCACCGGAAAGCATGAAGGGCAAGCCAGGGTCAAGGGCTTCGAGCAAACTCCAGTCAAACACCGCCCCCAGCCCGCCGGGTCGGGTCGCGTCCTTGGGCGGCTTTGCATCGAGGATCAGCCGGTCGGCCACCGCGCCATAGGATGCCACAACGGCGATATCGTCCGCGTCTCCGACCGGCAGCGCCTTGATCAGGCGACGGCCCGACACCGCCGCGATCTCGCCGATTCGATCAGTGGTTTCGCGCCCGTGCAATTGCAGCCAGTCAACGCCTGTGGCACCTGCCGCCTCGATGTCCGCGTCCGTGGGATCGACCAGCAACACAACAGTTTCGATCCGCCCCGCCGCCTGTGCGACCAGCGGCGCAATCGCGTCAAAGGACAGGTGGCGCGGGCTCTTGGCGAAATGGACGAACCCGACCATATCGGCGCCGCAGGCGATCACCGTTTCGAGGATCGTCGGGGTCATGACCCCGCAAATCTTGATCAAGGGCGCGGCCATCAGATCAGGTCGTCAGCAGCGAGCAGGGCCGGGTCCTCTGGGCGTGACGGAACGCGCCGGACGCGGTCGAGGTCCGCCTTGAGCTTTTCCGCTTCGCGCCGCAGGCGCTTTTCCTCGCGGCGGTGCCCGGCCTGGGTAAACCATACCGCCAGCCCGCCAAGGGAAATCCCGGCAAACAGCACCGCATAGATCACGAGGAACAGCGGCACCCCGAACCCGGGGGCGGCCTCATCGACGGCCACCAGCGGGTTGAAATTGACGGCCACCATGTGGCGGTTTGCCAGCGCGAAAATCAGAATCACAAGGCACAGCGGCACCAGCACCAGCCAGCCGACAATGCGTTTACGCATGGAATTTCCATTCGTGTTGCGCCAGCGTCAATCCGCCTGATGACCTCGGCGTTCAGCCGCCGTTGAGCCGCTCGCGGATTTCCTTGCCGGCCTTGAACTGGGGCACGTATTTTTCGTCCACATCGACCTGTTCGCCGGTGCGCGGGTTGCGCCCTACCCTGGCCGGACGGTTCTTGACCGAAAAGGCGCCGAAGCCGCGCAATTCCACCCGATCCCCCCGGGCCAGCGCGTCCCCGATCTCGTCGAGGATGGCGTTGACGATGTTTTCCACGTCACGGTGGAACAGATGCGGGTTCTCCGCTGCAAGCTTTTCGATGAGTTCGGACTTGATCATGTCTGGTCGCACGCCCCCCGGGCAAGCTGCTAATGGCTTTTCAGGCATTGAGAATTTACCGGGACGAAGGGTGCCAAAGCGAGACCAGCCCGTCAAGCGGGAAGCCTTGCCATCCGGTATCGGACAGAGCGCCCGCGACCGCGCCGAGCAAAAAGTCGAGCCAGCCGCGCGACCCGCGTGGCGGCCATACATCGAGAACCGCCAGTTCGGTATCGATCCCGTGTTCGGCCTGGAGCCACTGGCGCGCCTCGGCCTGTCCTCCCATCGCATCGACCAGCCCGGCCTGGGCCGCCATCACGCCCGACAAGATCCGTCCATCCGCTAGCGCAAGGGTTTGCGCCCGGCTCAGATCGCGCCGCTCAGCCACCACATCGACGAAATACTGAAACGACGAATCGACCAGCTGTTCGAGGCTGGCCCGCACCTCGGGCGTGATCGGCTCATTATAGTCGGGCCGCCCTTTCAGCGTTCCCGACGCCACTTTTTGCAGGTCGACCCCAATTGTATCGAGCAATTTCCCGGCATCGACATGCTGGTAAAACACCCCGATCGACCCGACGATCGACAGGTTGCGGGCGAAAATCCGGTCGGTGGCCACCGCGCCCATATAGGCTGCTGAGGCCCCCAATTCGCCGATGGTTGCCACCACGGGCTTTTGCTCACCGAGTTGCCGCAGCGTCTCATAGAGCTCTTCGCCCCCCGCCGTGGTGCCGCCGGGGCTGTTGATGGCAACGATCACCGCGGCAACGTCATCATCCTTGGCCAATTTGTCGAGCAGTTCGGTGCGGGCAGCGTCGGTAGCGATGGTGCCCGAGATCGTCACCCGCGCGATCGCAGGCCCCGTTCCGGCATAGCCCGGCACCAGCCGGACAAACGCCAGCGCCACCGCGATGGCCAGCACCACAAAGGCAAACAGCCGCCAGCGCCCGCGCGAACGCCGCAGCGCCCGGGTCACGGGAATGGTTGTGGCGGGGTGGTCATCTCCAGGGAGCGTCATGGGCGATCCAGTCTGATGGCTATCACGTTTGATCGCTAACCCTATCGGGCGTCCGGCGCAACCGCCGGGCGGATCATATAGGCGGCGTCCGGGCCATATCCGGCCAGTTGCCGCGCCACATTCGGATCGGTGTCGGGCGCAAATCCCATGCGGGTCCAGAAGGGAACCGACCCGTTGACCGCCACCAGACTCAGCGCCCCGAATGGGTGCGCAGCGGCGACGAGATGGTCGACGATTGCGCCTCCCGCCCCCGTGCCCCGCGCCCCGGCCAGCAAGGCAAGATCATGAATATAGAGCGTATCGGGCGCGCCATCGGGCAGCGTGATCAACGCATCAAGGTCCGGCACCGCACCAAGCCGGTACGGATGGGCGAGGCAATAGCCCAAGCTTTCCCCCTCCCGCTCCAGCAGGAAACAGAACTGCGGCGCGACCTCCAGCTTGTCGGCAAACACCGCGTCGGCTTCGGGAAAGTCCGGATGAACCTTCGCCGCGATCGCGGAGACGGCGGGAAGATCGGCAGCAACAAGCGGACGCCAGGCAGGCATGAGATCACCACAAGGTTCAAGACATCAGCACCCTTGAGGTTCTGGTGCCGGCAGCGCGCGACACACCAAGCCAATATGGCATTTCGATGTTGCGCGCCGTCCCGGTCCCGCATCACCGCAAAATCCGATTTTGGTTCCGCGCCGGTTTGGCCTATACCTTGCTACTCACCGGACGCGTCGCGCGCCCGCGACACCGTCCAGACCAGACACAAAGCGCCGCCATGACCACTGCCTACCCGTCCGCCACCGGCCGCCCGAAAACCCATATGGCCGTTCTGGTCATTCTCGGCGTCTCCCATCTGCTCAACGATCTGATGCAATCGCTGATCCCGGCGGTCTATCCGATCCTGCAGGAAACCTACGCCCTCGATTTCGTCCAGATCGGGCTGATCACCCTCACCTTCCAGCTGGCCGGGGGCCTGCTGCAACCGGTGATCGGCATGGTCACCGACCGCCGCCCCGCCCCCTATTCGCCCGTCATGGGCATGATGTTCACGCTTTCGGGGCTGGTCAGCCTTGCCTATGCCCAGAGCTTTTTCGCCATCCTCGTTTCGGTGGCGCTGATCGGCATCGGCTCGTCGATCTTCCACCCCGAAGCCACCCGCATGGCGCGCTATGGCGCGGGCGGGCGCCAGGGGCTCGCGCAGGGGATTTTCCAGGTCGGCGGGCAGGCGGGCGGCGCGCTGGGCCCGGTGTTCGCGGCTTTGGTCATCGTGCCCTGGGGCCAACCCAGCCTTGCCTGGTTCGCGGTCGCGGCATTGATGGCCATGCTGCTTTTGGGCTGGACGGGCAGCAAGCAGCGCCAGATCAGCGCCGAGTTTTCCGCCGCGCGTTCGGCCAGCGAGGCCAATGGCCATGTCGCCATCCGCCATGCGCCGCTGACCATCGGCATTGGCCTGTTCGTGCTGATGGTGCTGATGTTCTCCAAGAACGCCTATAATGAGAGCTTCCGCTCGTTTTACACCTTCTACCTGATGGATAAGTTCGACCTGTCGATCCCGGCCTCGCAGATGATGCTGTTCATCTTCCTCGTCGCCTCGGCGGTCGGGGTGCTGGTCGGCGGCATTGTCGGAGACCGCATCGGCCGCCGCCGCATCATCTGGATTTCGGTGCTTGGCCCCCTGCCCTTGACCCTGATCCTGCCGTTTGCCGATTTGTTCTGGACCGGCACGCTGACCGTTTTGATCAACCTCATCATGGCCAGCGCGTTCGCCTCGATCCTCATCTACGCCATGGAGTTGCTGCCCAAACGCATCGGGCTGATCGGGGGGCTGTTTTATGGCCTCAATTTCGGCCTTGGCGGCATCGCGGCGGCCATCCTGGGGGCGATGGCCGACAGTCTTGGCGTCCAGACCGTGTTCCAGATCTGCGCTTTCCTGCCACTGGTTGGCCTGCTCACCTGGTTCCTGCCAAAAATCAACGAGGGGTAGGACCGAAACCCTTGTTGAAAACGGCGCGACCGAGCGGCGCAGCGCGGATTTCTTAAGCCCCTGTTAACCATGCTGGCGATTGATGGGCCTTGCCTGTCTTGAGCAGATGGAAGGGAACGGCATGTCGCAGACGAACGCACACGTCATTGTGGTGGGCAACGAAAAGGGCGGCTCGGGCAAATCGACGACCGCGCTGCATCTGGCCATCTATCTGCTGCATCAGGGCTATCGCGTGGGCACCGTCGATGTGGACAGCCGGCAGCAGACCCTGACGCGCTATGTGCGCAACCGGCGCGAGACGGCCCGCAGCGCCGGGCGCGACATTCCCCTGCCCAGCCATCTGCACGTGCCCACTGCCTGGGGCGATTCGATCAGCGAAAACCAGCAGGCCGAACGCAACGTCTTTGACCGTTCGCTGGCCGACATGCGCGAAAGCGTCGATTTCATCGTCATCGATACGCCGGGCTTTGACAGCAATCTGGCGCGGACGGCCCATGCCATGGCCGACACGCTGGTCACCCCGCTCAACGAATCGATGATCGACCTCGACGTTCTGGCCCGCATTGACGATCAGAGCGGCGAACCAATCCAGACCAGCCCCTATTCACGCACCGTCCAGAAGGCCCGCGCCGAGCGCCTGGCCCGCACCGGCACGGGGATCGATTGGGTACTGGTGCGCAACCGCATCTCCCACCTGAACTCGCGCAACGCCGAGCAGGTGCAGACCACAATCGAAAAAGTCGCCGCCAGTCTGGGCTGCCGGGTGGCCGAAGGCATTGCCGAACGGGTGATTTTTCGCTCGCTGTTCACGCAGGGCATGACCGTCTTCGATCCCCTCGACGCCGACCTTCTGGGCAGCACCCCCTCGATGTCCCACGTCAACGCCCGCCTCGAATACCGCTCCCTCGTCTCCGCCCTGCGCCTGCCGGTCAAACTGCCGGTGCCGAGGGCGGATAATGAGGGGGAGGGTTCAGCAAGAGCGTCGGCGTAGGGATAAGCCAGCCCACGACGGGAACTGAGTAACTGCGGGTTGTACTTCCGCTTCCGACCCCATTGCTGCAGTTCGTAGCGGTTCCGGTGCCGCCCGAAAGCTGCCATTCGTTCAGTTTGCGGACGGCAGAAGTTGGGGCAGTGAGTGGAATGTTGACTTTGCGACGACCGGAGTGAAAAGGTGGCCGTTCGCTCTATTTACAAGACGCCGCGTTTATGCTCGATAGTTCAAGATACTATATTTTCCGGGCCGGCATCAGAGCTACTAATAGGGTGGGTCAGTGAACGAAGAATTCTTGAAGGGACGCGTCGATACATTGTTCGGCACTACCTTTAATGAGCGGGAAGGACGGGTCGTACCCACTACCACAGACGTTGCGCTCAAGGACGGCGCGGTCAAAATTGGTGCGACCTTTTTGTATACAGATCTGGCGGGATCGGCAAAATTGTCGGCGGTGTGCCCTTGGTCGACTACAGCGAAGATCATTCGAGCGTTCTTGGACTGCTCGACCAGACTGATCGTGAAGCACGGTGGTGCAATACGGAGCTTTGACGGCGATCGCGTGATGGGGGTCTTCATCGGGGATGCAAAGAACAGCAACGCGGCAATTTGTGGGCGTGAAATCCACTGGACAGTGAGAAAGATCATTAGCCCGAAGGCTAGAGCCAAGTTTGATTCAATCAAGAACAACGACATCGATATTCGTAATTGTTCCGGAATCGACACGGGCGAAGTTAGGGCCGTCCGTTCAGGGATACGAGACAACAACGATCTCATTTGGATTGGCAAGGCCGCAAGCTTCTCCGCCAAGCTCTCTGACGTACGCGACACAGGTTATCACACTTACATTTCGAGCCGCGTCTACAACATGCTGAATGACAAAGCCAAGCAGGACGATAATGGCGGAAACGCCTGGCTGAGCACGACGTTCAGCTTCGCTGGTAAGTCTGAGACTGTGTATAAATCAAACCACTGGATGAAGCCTTAGGTTTGCAGCCAGATGCGAACACAACAACGAGGAGATTTATTCCTCGATATTGGAGGATATCCATTGAACAAACTTGTCGATCGATTCAAAGGAGATGCCGGGCATAGCAACCTCATCGACTCAATGCTGCAGCAACAGATCGTAAGCGGTAACCGACAACTCGCCGAGGAACTGGCCGATCTAGCTGAGCTGGTTGAAGTCGCCGAGGGGGAAGCCATCATTTCCCAAGGAGGAGACGACGATGATCTGTTTCTGATAGTTTCAGGCAGCTTCAGGATTGTAGTGAATGGGCGAAATGTGGCATCGCGTGGAAGAGGCGACCACGTAGGCGAGATGGTGTTGGTCGAGCCGTCGCAGCGCCGCTCTGCCGACGTTGTGGCAGCGGAAACGGCGCTCGTCGCTAAGCTCACCAGCGCGAATGTGTCCGAACTGGCGTCACGATATTCCGACATCTATCGTGTCATTGCGAGGACTTTGGCCCGCCGCCTACTCGAGCGAAATAAGCTCGTAGGACAGCACCGTGAGAAGGTCAGAGTGTTCATCATCTCCTCCGCCGAGGCGTTAGAGGTCGCGCGAACGATCCAGAACGCGCTGGCCCACGATGGTTTCGTCGTAAGGCTCTGGACTAACGACGTATTCAAAGTCGCCAGTTATTCCATCGAATCTCTTGAGACAGAACTGGACGATTCCGACTTCGCAGTTGCAATCGCTCACAGTGACGATACGACGCTTTACCGCGGGCAAGACTGGCCGACACCGCGGGACAACGTTGTGTTCGAACTCGGCATGTTCATGGGACGGTTGGGTCGCACCCGTGCAATCCTGATGGAACCGAGAGAGGATAAGGTAAGGCTCCCAAGCGACCTAGCCGGTGTGACTACCATTCCCTACAGTTACCAAGCAGGTAAAGATGCAGCGGCAATCATGGCACCGGCATGTAACGCGCTCCGTTCCCACTTCAATGAATTGGGGCCATTCAATGGATAGAAGCCGCCAGCCAGCCTCCATCCCTAGATCACGCCCAACATTCCCGCGCGCGTTTTGCTATCAAACGCTTGTGGAATAGATTTCGGGTAGTGAGCACAGGCTGCATTTAAGAACAGCATCTCAGCGCGTTTAACGTCCGTCATAGGAGTGCTTCGCCCCCAGGGTGCGGCAGCACCTAAATGTCCTCTTTCTGTGCTTGGACGCCCATAAGCTGCCAGCCTGCTTCCCACCCTATTTCTACCTCCATCCTACCACCAGTCCAGACCCGATAGCCCCAGCACACAACAAAAAAGGCCCGCGCCGGCGCGCGAGCCTTCTAAAGTCAAACACACTATGTGTGTTACTTCTTGTCGGTCTGGCCCTTGAGGGCGGCGCCGAGGATGTCGCCGAGCGAAGCGCCGGAGTCGGACGAACCGTACTGTGCGACTGCTTCCTTTTCTTCAGCGATTTCCAGAGCCTTGATCGACAGGCCAATGCGACGGGTCTTCTTGTCGAACTGGATGATGCGCGCATCGACCTTCTCGCCCACGGCGAAGCGCTCGGGGCGCTGGTCGTCGCGGTCGCGCGAAAGGTCCGAACGGCGGATGAAGGCGGTCAGATCGGTATCGGCGATCTGCACTTCCACACCACCATCGGTCACAGCCGTCACCGTCGAGGTCACGATTGCGCCCTTGCGCAGGCCATCAGAGCCCGCAGCGGCATCGGCAAAGGAATCGGTGCCGAGCTGCTTGATGCCGAGCGAAATGCGCTCCTTGTCGATATCCACGTCGAGGACCTTGGCCTTGACGATATCGCCACGGTTGTAGTCTTCAAGCGCTTCTTCGCCCGGACGGTTCCAGTCGAGGTCGGAGAGGTGAACCATGCCGTCCACATCGCCATCGAGACCAATGAACAGGCCGAATTCGGTCTTGTTCTTGACCTCGCCCTCGATTTCCGAACCGATCGGGAACTTGTCGGCAAAGCTTTCCCACGGATTGGAGAGAGTCTGCTTGAGGCCCAGCGAAATGCGGCGCTTTTCCGGATCGACTTCGAGCACCATGACTTCGACTTCCTGCGAGGTCGAGACGATCTTGCCCGGATGGACGTTCTTTTTCGTCCAGCTCATTTCGGAAACGTGGATCAGGCCTTCGATGCCCGGCTCCAGTTCCACGAACGCACCGTAATCGGTGATGTTGGTGACGCGGCCGGTGAACTTGGCCCCGACCGGGTACTTGGCAACGATGCCGTCCCACGGGTCGGCCTGGAGCTGCTTCATGCCCAGCGAGATACGGTGGCTTTCCTGGTTGACCCGGATGATCTGGACCTTGATGGTCTCGCCGATCGACAGCACTTCGTTGGGGTGGTTGACCCGACGCCACGCGATGTCAGTGACGTGCAGCAGGCCGTCGATACCGCCGAGATCAACGAACGCACCGTAATCGGTGATGTTCTTGACCACACCCTCGACCACCTGGCCCTCTTCGAGCTGCTGGACGATTTCCGAACGCTGTTCGGCACGGCTCTCTTCGAGGATGGCGCGGCGCGACACGACGATATTGCCGCGGCGCTTGTCCATCTTCAGAATCTGGAACGGCTGGGGCACGTTCATCAGCGGGGCGATGTCGCGGATTGGGCGGATATCCACCTGCGAGCGCGGCAGGAACGCCACGGCGCCATCCAGATCGACGGTGAAGCCGCCCTTGACCTGGTTGAAGATCTGCCCTTCGACCTTCTCGTTCTTTTCGTAGAAAGCTTCGAGACGGACCCAGCTCTCTTCGCGGCGGGCCTTCTCACGGCTGAGGACAGCCTCGCCCATCGCGTTCTCGACGCGGTCGACATAGACTTCGACTTCCGAACCGACGGCAATAGTGCCATCGCGACCGGCGGCGCCGAATTCCTTCATCGGCACGCGGCCTTCGGTCTTGAGACCGACGTCGATGATCGCCAGGTCCTTTTCAATGGCAACGACCGTGCCCTTGACGACGGTGCCTTCGACCGGATCGATATCGTGGAAGCTCTCAAAGAGCAGCTGTTCAAAATCTTCTGCGCTAGCAGTTTGGTTGGCCATTAAAACTCCATTCCGGGTGCACCGGAACATATTGGGTTAGAGGTTGATGATGTCTGTTTGCGTCGGGCCGATACGGCAAGCGGCGCTCCAGTCCCAGATGGGGATTGGCGCGCAAAAATGCAATCGGCATACGATGCGGGGCAGGCAGGAAACATGGCGTCCTGGCGAAGCCTTTTCGACCCAAGGCCGCAAGTTTGGATTTGCAGCGCCTAATCGGGCCCTGCTGCCTTGCGTACCATGGCCGCTTCGACTTGCGCGATCGCTGCCTTGATGGCGGCTTCTATATCCAAATTGGTGGTGTCGAGCAAGACCGCATCGGCAGCGGGGCGAAATCCGCCATGGGGCGCCGCCGCATCGCGGGCATCGCGGGCTTCGATCTCGGCGCGCATCTGCGCCCGGTCCACCACAATCCCGCGCGATTCGAGCTGGCGGGCCCGCCGTTCGGCCCGCACCCCGGCATCGGCCACGATGAACAGCTTTGCGTCAGCGTTCGGGGCAATCGTCGTGCCGATATCGCGCCCGTCGAGCACTGCCCCAGCCGGCAGGCGGGCGAAATCGTGCTGAAACGCAAACAAGGCCGCCCGCACCCCCGGGAATACCGCAATGCGCGAGGCGAGCACGCCGGTATCGGCTCCCAGCAGCGCTTCGGGGTCGATCGTATCGGGATCGATGCAACTGGCTGCTTCAACCGCCCGCGCTTCGATGTCGGGAGCATCGATATGGTCGGCCACCGCCCGCCCCACGGCACGATAGAGCAGGCCGGTATCGAGATAGGGCAGGCCGAAATGCCGGGCGAGCGCCGCGGCGATGGTGCCCTTGCCCGAGGCCGCCGGCCCGTCCACCGCGATGATCATTTCGCCTCACCGGCCTCAAACCCGGCGCCCATGCGGGTAAAATCCTCCATGAAGCTGGGGAAGCTGGTGGCGATCATGCGGTCGTCATCGACGGTGACGGGTCTGTCGCTCGCCATGCCCATCACCAGAAAGCTCATGGCGATCCGGTGATCGAGATGCGTCGCAACGGTTCCCCCGCCCGGCACGCTCCCCGTGCCGTCGACGATGAGGTAATCGTGCCCCTCCTCACACACCACGCCATTGGCTTCGAGCCCGCGCGCCACGGCCGCCAGGCGGTCAGATTCCTTCACCCGCAACTCGTCGAGCCCGGTCATTTCGGTCCGCCCCTCGGCAAAGGAAGCGGCCACCGCCAGCACCGGGTATTCATCGATCATCGAAGGCGCGCGCTCGGGCGGCACCACCACGCCCTTCAGCCGCGAATGGCGCACCCGCAGATCGGCAATTTCCTCGCCCGCCGAAATCCGGCGGTTCTCGATTGTGATATCGCCGCCCATCTCGATGAGCGTATCGATCACCCCGGTGCGGGTGGGATTGAGCAGCACGTTTTCGATCACGATGTCCGAGCCCGGCACGATCAGCGCGGCGACCAGCGGGAACGCCGCCGAGGACGGATCGCCCGGCACCTCGATATGCTGGCCGCGCAGCTCGGGCAGCCCCTGAACCGTGATGGTGCGCACGCCCTCATCGTCGGTCTCGATGGTGATATCGGCGCCAAACCCTTCGAGCATCTTTTCGGTGTGGTCACGGGTGAGGATCGGCTCGACCACCCGCGTCGTTCCCGGGATCACCAGACCGGCCAGCAGCACGCAGGATTTCACCTGCGCCGACGCCATCGGCACCCGATAGTCGATCGGCGACGGCGTCTTGGGGCCGCGCAGGGCGATCGGCATGCGGTTGTCGTGATGCTCGACCACCTCGACCCCGATGGCGCGCAGCGGATCGAGCACCCGCTTCATGGGGCGCGAGGACAGCGACGCATCGCCAACAAACCGCGTGGTGAAGGGATAGGCCCCGACCAGCCCCATGGTGAGCCGCGCGCCGGTTCCGGCATTGCCGAAATCGAGATCGGCCTGCGGCTCGGTAAAGCCGCCCACGCCGACGCCGTCGATCTGCCACTGGGCACCGACCCGTTCCACCTTGGCGCCCAGCGCGACCATGGCCGCCCCGGTGGCCAGCACGTCGTCGCCATCGAGCAGGCCGGAAACCGTCGTGCGGCCCAGCGCCATCGCCCCGAACATCATGGCCCGGTGGGAAATGGATTTGTCACCCGGAACGCGGATCGTGCCGGTCAGCGCCCCTTTGTTGTGGCTGGCAAGGGGACGGGGCGAAGAGGTAAGGGACATGGGCAAGTCCTCGAAAAACAGGGCCATCGAAATTTGTGCCGGGCTTAGCATGATCGCCCTTGCCTGCCAACGAGAGCGTAAGCGGTGCCCTTTTGCGTTGACAGGGCCGAACTATTCGGCTTAGAGCGGCGCACCCTTGCCGTCATCAAGCGCCTGCGTCACGGTCCGGTTGGTCCATGACGGGTGCCCGGAGCGTCCGGACATGCGCGGTTTGGCAAGGCGGGCACAGCGCCCATATACCCAAACCCGACAGCTCGCGATGAATGGGGAATTGCCTTGGCCAGTGACGAACGCGGTACCAAGCGGACATGCCCGGTGACAGGCCGGAAGTTCTACGATCTCAACAAGGACCCCGTGGTTTCTCCTTATACGGGTAAATCCTATCCCTTGAGCTTCTTCGAAGCGGCCCAGGAAAAGGCCGCCGTCAAGTTCGGCGCCAAGGAGCGCAAGAACAAGGATGAGGACGAAGAAGAGGAAACCGAAGAAGCCGACATCGATGTCGCCGCCAAAGAGGCCGGCGCCGAAGTCATCTCTCTCGACGACGCCGAGGATGATGACGACGACGATGATGAGGCCGAAGACGACATTCCCGATGTCGAGGACGTCGAAGTCGACGAGGAACTGGGCGGCGACGACGACGACACCTTCCTTGAAACCGACGATGAAGACGACGAAATTTCCTTTGACGTCGAAGTCGACGAAGACGACGAGCGCTAAGGCGTTCGTGGCAAAAGCAATTTGCGCTTTTGCTACTGTGATCCGGCGGGTCGCGTCACCAGCGCGACTCGCAATAAAAACCTCGTATTGACGCGTCGCCTCGACCCGGATACGAGACAGGTTACCGACCGTTGAAAACGCTGCGCAGCGCCCCAAAACAAGGCTTTACGCGGATTTTCAGAAAATTTGCTGAACGGGCAAAATTGCTCTTGCTTCGTCCGGCAGTCTCACTTAGGTTCGCGCCCGTTCGGTCAGGGCATCTGACGAACCACCCAGGCTTGCGCCGCGGACCTTTGGTCCGGCTCGGACGCAACCACCGGAAGGGGCCATAGCTCAGCTGGGAGAGCGCCTGCATGGCATGCAGGAGGTCAGCGGTTCGATCCCGCTTGGCTCCACCATTTCTTTTTATTTCACGGCAGTTCGCTTCGCTCACGCCTCCGATAGGGCGCGCAACGGTGCGCGGGCCGCCGTCGCGGCCTTGTTCCGGTTCACGGATATTCCGCTCACCATTTTCTTTATCTCACGCGCCGTATCGTTCGCAGCATGACGCGCTAAAGCCGCGCTATGCAGCTCTCTGGCGCTCCGATGGGGCGCGCGAAACGTCGCGCGGGCCGCGGTCGCGGCCTTGTTTCTCACGCGCCGTACCGCTCGCCGCAGGCGCGGCCTTTGCGGGGCGGCAAGTTGGCGGTAGGGTGGATGCTCTCCGAGGACATTGCCCATGCCGCCCATCGTTCCTGATCCTGACAAAATCCGTCCGTTCGCCGATTTCAGGACGTTCTATGATTGGCTGGCTCAGCATGGCGATGCGTGGGACGAGGTCTGGGTGCAGTTCTTCAAGAAGGGATCGGGGATCGAAACCCTGTCCTATGAGGATGCGGTGCGGGCCGGGCTCAGTTGGGGCTGGATCGACGGCATCAAGAAAAAGCACGATGACATCTCTTTCCTCCTGCGCTTCACTCCCCGGCGGAAAAAATCGATCTGGAGCCGAATCAATACACGCCACGCTGAAAAGCTGATCGAAGACGGCCTGATGGCCGCGCCGGGTCTGGCCCAGATCGAGGCGGCGAAAGCTGATGGGCGCTGGGACGCGGCCTATGCCTCGGGGGCGGAGATGGAGATGCCCGCCGATTTTCTCACCGCCATCGCAGCCGTGCCCGAGGCTCTCGAAACCTTTGGGACGCTCAACAGGGCCAATCTCTTTGCGCTGATGTTCCGGATCAACGGCGTGAAAAAGGCAGAGACGCGCGCGAAAAATATTGAAAAATTCGTCGCCATGCTGGCCAGGGGCGAGACGCTCCATCCCAATGGCAAGGGCAAGCCGGGCGGCTGATCGATTCCCCCACCTGCTTGCGCCCTCTTACTGCACCAGCGCGGCATTGCGGCAGTCAAAGCCCAGAACCCTGACATCGACTTCACCCACCGCAATTCCCAGGGCATCGAACAAGGTGATCAGCACGTCATCGAGCGGCCCTGCCAGCGGCGTGATCAGACCGCCGACGATGCCCAGAACCCCGGACAAAAGATTACCCAGCAAATTTATTGAGAGAATTTCCAGTTTCAGGTTCAGGTTGCCGAGCAGCGAGGCGGTCAGGCTGCTAACCGGCGTCGTGGTTTTAACGGATTGAACCACCCCATTGCGCGCATCGCCAGCAGAAAAATACAGCGGCTGCGGGCTCGATTGCTGCATGGAAACGTCCGCCAGAGCAGACACCCTTGCCACTCCAGACAACACATTGACGAGCCCAGTGCGTTTGACCACCAAAGGCGACCTGGTGTCGAGAAACGCTGCGGCTGGTGTCTCGCCCACCGCCAGCCGCAAAACGCCGGGCCGGGCAAGAATGATCGTGTGGGCAAGATCAGGCCGACCGGGCGGGCAGGTCAAGCTTGAGACGTGCGCTTCCGCTGGAGCAAGCTCCACATAGATGGGCAATTTGATCGCCAGCAGGCCGAATATTCCGCCGTCGCTGAGCAGCGAAATATCGATCCGCAACCGGGTCTGCGCCGTCCGCAAATACGCGCCCTCACCCGACAAGGTAAACCAGCCGGTCTGAGGGGGCTCACCAACAACGAGAGACACGTCGATCCCGGTCACGTTGGGGAGAGTGAGCCCCAGTGCCAGCTTGATGTGGCGCTCGCCGTCGGCAATCAGTGCGGCGGCGGTCAAAAGGTTCAGGGCATTGACCTGCGCTTCAACCGCTGCCGACGTGCCGATCGCCAGATTGGCGAGCCCGTCGGCCACGATCAGCCGGGCCATTTCCACCATGATCGAATCATTGATCGGCCCGGCCAGCTGCGCGAGCACCGCATTGCCGCCTGAGGCGACATCGAGAGCGGCGACAATATCGGCCAGAGCGACATCGGCATGGAGCAGATCGGAATAGGTTCCCACCGACAGCCCCACCTCTCCGGCCAGCGCATCGAGGAAATCGAGCAGCTTCACGTCCACGCCGGCGATCGCTTGGTAGTCGAGCAGCGAAAGAGACAGTTCGGTACCCAGCAAGCCGCCCAGAACGGCGTTGAGCATGCCCCCATCGAGGCGAGCAAGGCGCGAGCCGATCGACCAGGCAACGCGGGGCGTGGCGCTGGCGGTCGCCGTCACCCCGATGGTGGGCGGCGGGAATCCGAGCACCGAAGCAAAATACACGCGCCCGGTTTGCTGCAAACTCACGCGCGCCGCATTGGCCGGCCCGGCATCCAGTTTGAAGCGCTGGCTCGGGGACAGGTTTGCGTCTGCCGTGTAGCGGCCTGTCTGGACGAGGACAGAGTCGAGTGGCGTGGGGTATTTGGCATCGGCAATTGACAGCGCCGCGCGCTCAGCGGCGTTGGAGGGCTCTGCGGCGGCATAGATCGCCGCCAGATCGGCCACCGATTGCAGGCGGCGTTTTTCCAGATGCAGCGACGCCTCGTCCACGGCAAAGGCAGCCACGGCAATCAGCAGCGGCGAGAGCAACGCAAACAGCGTTGCAATGTTGCCCGAGCTTTCCCCGGAAAACCGTCGCAAAAGGCCAAACACGGCTCACACTCCGCCATTGCGGATGGTGGAGGTAAACGTGATGATTTTTGAGTTTGGCAGTGGAATGGGAGGGTAAAGGTTCCAGATCGGCAACGTCGATGCGTCATACGACAGCGCCACGGTGAACTGGTCCGGATCCGTTCCGCTTGGCCCCGCGTCCAGCTCCAGCCGGGTCGGGTCGATCAGCACATAAGCACCGCCATTGGCATCGATGAAGGACACCGCCAGCGTCGCCCGCTCGGTGACGTTCAATCCCGCCACCGCCGCCCGCGCCGCATCGGCGGCCAATTGCTGCACCGAGTGGGCCGCGCCGAAATAGATTCCATAGGCCAGCGCGCCAAACACCAGCAGCAGGAACACCGGCGTCACCAGCGCAAACTCAACAGCAGAGGCCCCTCGACAGTCCCGGGCAAGCAATGACTTGTAGCGTTCCCAAAGGGCCATCTTGCGGTTCCTTTCCTGCCCCTTCCCGCACAGCGTCGCATTGCACTCACTGCGACATGGTTGCTAGCGCTCCTGAGTGAACTACGAGTGGGAGATATGCGCAGATTGCAGGTCTCGATCTTCCAGCCAATTGCACCTCAACCGCATTAAAGGTTTGGCAATCTGCCAGCCATCTTTTGGCCTAAATTGGAAGCATCGGCTCGATATGATCCTCGAACAGATCGGGCGGATTGGCCCCCTCTCGCGGGGCAAAACTTTGCTCCGCCGCCAGCGAAATGGCCAGAAACCGATCGATTCCAGCACCCCCTGCGGCGTCGGCCAGAGGGTAGAACCCATCCCTTAACCGCTGCCGCAACAGACGCTTTGTCGCCACCATCCGCTCGGTCACCCCGGGTCCATTTGACACCGAAACCGGCAGTTTCACATAAGTGTGCAAGGGCATTCCGACATGGTAACATGCTGGAATCGTTGCAAAAATCTTTAAAAGAAAATCGAGATCCGTGAGACAGGGCAACCCCGGATCATAGCGCGGATCAGCCCGGCGACGGTCATGGACCAGCATCGAATCCATGGAAAAATTGGTGAATTTGTAGTCCCCTGGCGTGAGGATTTTGTCCTCTCCCACGCCCACCCGCCGCAGCGCGGTGCCATCGGGCAAGGCCACGTCCAGCGCACACGACACCAGCCCATACCGCTGGGCCAACGGCACCATCGCTGTCAGCTTCTCCGGCCTGAACCCATCATCCGCATCCAGGATCGCCACCACGTCAAAGCGCGCCGCATCGAGCCCGACATTGCGCGCGGGGGGCGAGCCGCCGCCAATCAGCCCGCTGTCGAGATAGCGAATCCGGCGGTCTGCGATGCCCGCGGCGCCAAGCACGGCTTGGTAATCGGTCTCGTCGTCGGCAACGATTATCAGTTCAAATTCAACACCCTGCTGGCTCAGCACCGAAGAAACCGCGCGCGCAATGGTCGCCTCGGCGCCATAGGCAGGCATGACAACGGACACTGGCGCAATCGGGTTCACCCCAGGCTCCCTTGAACGGATGGTCGGGTAACCCATATCATAGCCAACCGGTAATGACGCCGCTTCAATTGGGTCAGCTCCGGGATGTTGCTTGACTATCAAGGACATGAACGACCGATGACACGGATATCGCTGTTTTCCGCTCCCTTCCTGCTCGGATTCGACGCCTTCGAGGAGCGTCTCGACCGGCTGCAACGGGCCTCTGAAGGCTATCCTCCCTACAATATCGAACGGGCGACCGCCGATAACGGGGATGAAACCTATAGGATCGCTATTGCCGTCGCGGGTTTCTCGCGTAACGATCTCGAAGTGATTGGAGAGGATAATCAGCTTATCGTGCGGGGCCGACAGACGGAAAACGGTGCGCGTGAATATCTGCATCGCGGCATTGCCGCCAGGCAGTTTCAGCGGACTTTCCTTTTGGCGGACGGCATGAAGATCGAAGGGGCCGAACTGCGGGACGGTCTTCTCGTTATCACCGTGTACCGGCCCATCACCCACCCGGTGACGCGCCGTATCGACATCAGGTCGGTCGAGTAGAAAGGTATGCGTTATGAACAAGCCACTTGAAAAACCTGCCTTCAGCGATGCCCATTCAGGGCACGCAGCCGAAGCGCTTCGCACCCTGACGGCCGCCCAGTTCGCCGCGCTCGGGGCCGGGGATGTCGTGTTCTGGCGCCAGATGGATGCCGGCAATCTCGCCGAATTTATTCCACAAGCCGCGATGGCACCCGCCGATCAAAGGCTCGAACTGCTGATGAGCGCAGACGGCGCGCCGGTCCTGATCGCTGATTCACGTGAAGCCATCATCGATTGGATCGATGGCCACGAGGTGCAGTTGGCGACCCTGCACTAAATGGGGATGTGACCGGAAGCGTTACGTCGCCTGATGGTGGACAGGCCGGTCAAGAACCCTTGCGACTTTTTGCGTCCTCAAAGCGCGTGGCCGACAGCCACGCGCTCACAAAACGCCATATGGACGAAATGTCAGTCCTCGTGCCGCTCAGGCAGCATTGATCGCTTCGAGCGGCGTCGTCAGGATTTCGCGCAGTCTGGTTTCGTCGCGCGTTGAGCGAAGCTGATCCACCACCCCTTCGGCCCGTAACAGCCGCGCGACGCGACTGAGAGCCTTGAGATGATCGGCGCCGGATCCCTCCGGCGCCAAAAGCATGACCACCAGATCAACCGGCTGATCATCGACGGAATCGAAATCGATCGGCTGAGCGAGGCGGGCGAACACGGCGACAACGCCGGGAAGGCCCTTGATCTTGCCGTGGGGGATGGCAATGCCATTGCCCAGACCAGTCGAGCCAAGCTGTTCGCGGCTCAAAAGTGTTTCGAACACCAACTGGGCGTCAATGCCCGCGATTTCGGATGCACGATCGGCGAGTTGCTGGAGAAGCTGGCGTTTGCTCGCGACCTTAGCGCAGGCAATGATAGAGTCCTGCGACAGAATGTCAGCAAGTTCCATTGAGATAACCTTGTGGTGCTGTTTGCTGTGATGACGGCCTGGCCATCCCGGCTGGGCCCGCGCCATTCCAATTGTCCTTTGCAACTGTATGGGGGCAATGCGCGTCAAGTGCCCGACAGGGCCGGATCAATCCATCCGATGTTCCCGTCGGCCCGGCGGTAAACCACATTCATGCCCCCATGTCCAGCATGGCGGAACACAATGACATCGGATTGCGCCAGATCCAGCTCCATGACGGCCTCGCCCACGCTCATCGTTCGCAGGCTTTGCGTGCTTTCGGCAATGACCGGTGGCGCGAAATCTTCGTCGAGTTCGATTTCGTCGTCGGGCGCGGCCAGGATATAGGCAGCATAGCCGCCGCTGTCGCCATTGGCGAGCCGACGATGGTTCTTGAGCTTGCGCTTGTAGCGTCGCAACCGCTTTTCGATATGGGTCGCCATGTCTTCATAAGCGGCAGTCGGATCCACAGCCTTGGCGGAAGCCTGCAGGACGACACCGGTATCGAGATGGATCAGGCAATCGGCCCGAAACCCGATCCCCTCGGGTTCGAGGGTTAGATGCCCATCATATCCGCCATCGAAATATTTGCCGACAACGGCATTGAACCGGTCGGTTGCCTTCCCACGAAGCGTTTCGCCGACGTCCATGTTTTTGCCAGATACGCGCAAGCTCATGATGACCTCTTGGTCTGGTTACGGTCGCCCGGCCAAGGCGTAGCGCCCAATCGTGCTCCGGGCAGGATCGAGTCTAGCCCCGTTAACTGACGCTTGGCAATCGCATCCGGTGTCGTGCGGTCAGTTTCCGGTCTTGACGGTGGACAAATCAGTGCTGGGCACCATGCCCCGAACCTGCCGGCCTTTACGATCCGACGCGTATCAATCCAGCCGAATTGACGCGAAACCGGGGCTTCTTGTTTCGGCGGGCCCGGGGGGCTATAGTTTGTCCACACCTTGCAACAACGAATAAAAAACGCCAATGACTGCATCGATACGGGCCGAGGCGCACCCCTCACGCGGCCCCTGCCTTATGGCTGTGCTGCGCATGGCCGGGCTGCGGCCGACCCGCCAGCGGCTGGCGCTGGCGGAATTGCTGTTTTCCGGGCCTCATCGCCACGTCAACGCCGAACAATTGCGCACCGAAGCCGACGCGGCCGGCGTCCAGGTTTCGCTCGCAACCATCTACAATTCGCTGCATCAGTTCCGGCAGGCTGGTCTTTTGCGGGAAATATCGGTGGACGCTGCGCGGTCCTATTTCGACACCGATACCACAGATCACCATCATTTCTTTATCGAGGACGAGCAAAGGATCGAGGACATCCCCTCGGATTCGATCAAGATCGCAGGGATTCCCGACGCTCCAGACGGCATGGCCGTCACCCATGTGGACGTGATCGTCCGGGTCAAAAAAGTAACGCCGCGCCAATAGGTGCAGGCACGTCTGCGTTAGTCGATGATTTCACCCGCATAGACGCCCCAGAGCGCATCCTGGGGCACATAGCCCTGCCAGGTAACCGCCCTGCCGTCGGGGTCGGCATGATTGAGCCGGACCTCACAGGCCTCACCGTTGCACGAGCGCACCGACACCAGCATGCGCGGCGACAGCCAGGCCCGCACGCGCGCGTCTGCACCGCTATTGCTACGTAAAGCGACAGGGCTATCCTCCTGCCAGGGCGCAATCAGCGCGGTCCTGTTGCCGACCACCAGATTCTGGTGCACCCAGCCCTCGTCGCCCTCCACATCGCGAATCTTGCGCCAGGTGTCGAATTCCTGAACAATCTCGACGGGAACGCCGGCGCGAAGGAACGTGAAGGCAACGTCATATTGCGTTCCGGGGCCGACGCGAACATTGGTGGGAGCATTGCGCACCGAAACGAACCGCGGCATCGGCAGCCCGCTGGACGGACCCACCGAAGCGGTTTGCGCCTGAGCCGGAACGCCGGACATGCCCCCTCCGGCCAGCGCCATGGCACACACGAGAACGACACGGAACACAAACTGAAAACGCAACGGGGTAGTCCTGGACATGACAATGGCAGCGCGAACGCACCCGGTGGGGCTTTGCAGTCCGTCGCAATTTGCCTAACAGTACTGCCGCGATCTTAATGGTCGCTGAAAGTTTGAACCACCGTTGCCGGAGCCAGAACGCAAACATGGTGATCGCGTGACCCGAAAACGGGCGAAAATCGTCGTTTCCCGTCGGCTGCCGCAGCCGGTGGAGGCCCGAATGGCCGCCTTGTTCGACGTCAGGTTCAACGAGACCGACACGCCCCGGGATCCGTCCGATCTGCTGGCGGCCCTGCACGGGGCAGAGGTTCTGGTCTCCTGCCTCACCGACCGCATCGATTCGGCCATCATCGCGCAGATGCCCAGTTCGGTGAAAATGATCGCCCAGTTCGGGAACGGGTTCGACAATATCAACATCGAGGCCGCACATGCGGCGGGAATCACCGTCACCAATACGCCTTCGGTCCTGACCGAGGACACCGCCGATATGGCGATGGCACTGATTCTGGCCGTGCCGCGCCGTCTGACCGAAGGCGCCCAGGTGCTGCTTCAGGATGGAACCTGGCCGGGGTGGTCGCCGACCTGGATGCTGGGCCGGCGGCTGGGCGGCAAGGCGCTGGGTATCGTCGG
>NZ_DATMGM010000069.1:0-24738 GCF_035555455.1 Pelagibacterium sp.
GGGTGCGGGTGGGGGTAACCAGATTGCGCAACAGCGGCGCGACCCGCTCGGGGTTGATGGGAAATTCTAGGCTGGGATCGAACAGCGCGTAGGGAGTTCCGAACTCGCCGCTATAGAGCCCCAGCAGCCGGTCGGGGTTGACGGTGATGGAGTCCGAATTGGCGGTGGCCGAGGCCGCGATTGCCGCCGAAATGATCTCGCCCTGTACCCGCAGGGCGGAAACCCGCGCCTCGATCAGCCCGGCCCGGAAGGTGTTGAGATACATGATCCCCGCCACCAGGGCGGCGAGCGCCACGAGGTTGAGGATGACGATCCGCCGGGTGAGCGAGGAAAAGAACGTAAAATTCACGACCCGCCCGATGCCGTGAAAAAAGGCATAGAGCGCCCGCAGGAGAGGCCGGCGCGAGGCTTGACGTTCCTGCGCGGCTCTCGCCTTTTGCTCGCCCTTTGAAAGAGGGCCGATCGCGGAGACCGTTTCGCCTGCTTCTGCTTGCGGCACTTTCAGCACATGCGCTCCTGGAGACCTGGCTTTCTCCTATTGCGGTCTGGAGCCGCAGAAGGTCAAGCGCCCTGCACCGGTTCCGGTGTCGCAAACAGCGGCGCGATCGGTGGAAAACGCTCTATTGTTCCTTGAAGCGGTAGCCGACCCCATAAAGGGTCTCGATCATGTCGAAGCTGTCGTCGACACTTTTGAACTTCTTGCGCAGCCGCTTGATGTGGCTGTCGATGGTGCGGTCGTCGACATAGACCTGATCGTCATAGGCCGCATCCATCAGCGCGTTGCGGCTCTTGACCACGCCGGGGCGCTGGGCGAGGGCGAGAAGGATCAGGAATTCAGTGACCGTGAGGGTGACCCGCTGGCCCTTCCAGGTGCAGGTGTGGCGCTCCTGGTCCATGACCAGCGATCCGCGCTCCAATGAGGTCTTGGGCGTGCCGTCATCGCCATTGACTACGGGCGCTCCGGTCTCTTTGGGCGCTGCGGCGCGACGCAGGACGGCCTTGACCCGCTCGACCAGCAACCGCTGGGAAAAGGGCTTAGTGATGAAGTCGTCGGCCCCCATCTTGAGGCCGAACAATTCGTCGATTTCCTCGTCCTTGGAGGTGAGGAAGATGACCGGCACGTCCGATTTCTGCCGCAGGCGGCGCAGCAATTCCATGCCATCCATGCGGGGCATCTTGATATCGAGGATGGCCAGGTCCGGACGTTCGGAGGTCAGCCCCTCCAGTCCCGAAGCGCCGTCGGTATAGGTCGCCACCTGGTAGCCCTCGGCTTCCAGCGTCATCGAAACCGAGGTCAGGATGTTGCGGTCGTCGTCGACAAGAGCGATTTTGGGCATGAATTTCCCTTTATCTGTTGCTTGCTGCCGGTCGCTGAAAGCCCGGCAGGATTTCAACTTCGCCTGTTGAACGTAAGTGTCGCCTTGTGCCGTGCACAATACGCGCAAATTATGGCAACGCCAATGCTGGCGGCCTGTTTGCCGCCCGGCGACAGCCGCGCGATGCGGATAGACGAACGTCTTACGACCCATTGCCAGATGGCAGCCTGGGGCGGCCGGGTCCTATGGTGTGGCCACTATATCATAGGATTTATGAGAGCTGAAATGAACGCCACCACGTGTCAGAGCCTAGCCCGAGCCGTCGCCGAAAATGCCGGTTCGATCCGGTTCAATGACGCCGCTCCCCTGCTTGTCGAAGCCGCGATCGCGCGCGGAGAAGGTCAGTTGAGTGCCGACGGCGCGTTTGTCGCCGATACCGGCAAGTTCACTGGCCGCTCCCCGTCCGATAAGTTCATCGTGCGCGATGAGCTCACCGAAAATCTCGTGTGGTGGGACAATACCGCCGCGCTGGAACGGGAAAAATTCGATCTACTACTGTCCGATTTCGTTGCCGAACTCGGCGGAACCGATCTGTTCGGCCAGCAACTGCTGGCCGGTGCCGATCTCAAGCACCAGCTCAATGTCGAGGTCATCACCCCCTCGGCCTGGCACGCGCTGTTCATTCGCAACCTGCTGATCCGTCCGGCCCGCGCGGGCCTCGATGGGTTCGCCCCCGACGTGACCATCCTGCACAATCCCAATTTCAAGGCGGACCCGGCCCGTCACGGGGTGCGTTCTGAAACGGTGATCGCGCTCGATCTGAGCCGCAATATCGTGCTGATCGGGGGCACCGCCTACGCGGGCGAAATCAAGAAATCGGTGTTCTCACTGTTTAATTTCCACGCTCCGTCGGACGGCGTTCTGCCCATGCACTGCTCGGCCAATATCGGCAAGGAGGGCGACACGGCGCTGTTTTTCGGCCTGTCGGGAACCGGCAAGACCACCTTGTCGACCGACCCCAACCGGGTTCTGATCGGCGATGACGAGCACGGCTGGTCTGACGACGGCGTCTTCAACCTCGAAGGCGGGTGCTACGCCAAGACCATCAATCTGTCCCAGCGGGCTGAGCCCGAGATCTATGGAGCCGCGAAACGCTTCGCCACGGTGCTGGAGAACGTGGTCCTCGATGCGGCGAGCCGGGAGCCCGATTTCGACGATGCTTCCAAGACGGAAAATACCCGCGCCGCCTACCCGCTCTATGTGCTCGACAACGTCTCGCGCACCGGCGTCGGACCGACCCCGGCCAATGTGGTGCTGCTCACCGCGGACGCGTTCGGCGTCTTGCCGCCCATCGCGCGGCTGAGCCCCGAACAGGCGATCTACCACTTCCTGTCGGGCTACACCGCCAAGGTGGCCGGCACCGAGCGCGGCGTCACCGAACCGCAGGCCACGTTCTCGGCCTGTTTCGGAGCGCCGTTCATGAGCCTGCACCCCACTGTTTATGGCCGCATGCTCAAGAAACGGATCCGCGAGAGCCTTGCGGAATGCTGGCTGATCAACACCGGCTGGACCGGTGGCGCTTACGGCGAAGGCCAGCGCATCTCGATCAAGGATACGCGGCGCCTGCTCGGCGCAGCGCTCTCGGGCGAGCTGATCAACGTGCCGTCGCGGATCGACCCTGTGTTCGGCTTTCAAGTGCCGCTGGCCGTCGAGGGCGTGGAGTCGCAATTGCTCTCGCCGCGCGATACCTGGGCCGACAAGGACGCCTATGATCGCCAGTCGGCAAAGCTTGTGGCGCTGTTCGAGGAGAATTTTGAAAAGTTCGCCGCCGCAGATGTCCAGATCGCCGAAGCCGGCCCGCGCCTCGCAGTGGCTGCAGAATAAGCCAGGGTCCGGAGCTCTATGACATAAAGCCCGCGCCGTATTCGTACGGTGCGGGCTTTGTTTTGCGCGGAACGCGTCACAAAAAAAGTAAAGCGGTCAGTAAAAGATGTGATTGCCGATCGAGGCGACTTCGGCATAGGCCGAGGCCCAGGACGGCAGGATATTGGTGGTGTGAAAATGCATCGCCGTCGTCAGCCCGTCCTCGTGATGATTGCCTTCGAGAAAGTTGCGATAGGCGATCTGGGCAATGAGGTTCGACTTCACCCAGCTTTCGCGGTCGATCACGTTCCCGCGCCCGCCCTCATCGGGTCTGCCGTCACAGGCAAAGGAAAACTGGCAGCGATTGGGAAGATGGGCGTTCTGGAACACCACGGTGCACACCGTATCGGGGTACGCACGGCTTTCGACGCGGTTGAGGATCACCGAAGCGACGGCCCATTGACCGCTTTCCGGCTCGCCGCGCGCTTCGTGGTAAATCGCCTGGGCGAGGCAATGGACCTCGTTTGCCGCCAGTGCCTTGCGCTCGTCGGTGCTCATATAGCTCGACTGTGCGACATACTGATCGAGCAGCGCGGCGGTGAGAACCGGTGCCTCTTCCGCCTGGGTGGAGGCAAGGCCCCCAAACCCGACTATTGCGCTGATCGCAATGCCCTTAATGGCGTGTCTGACTCGCGCCATGCCTACCCCTGACCTACCGCGCCTTGACCTGGCGCTCTTGTGTGCTGGCCCACCCTTAGCAAGGGTGGCTCGTTAACGCGACGTTAAGCTTAACGGATGGTTAACCGTAGCGGCTTTGTCTGCGCGTGAAAAGAGCCCTAAGGCGCTTCTCTCAACAGCGGATGGCGGGAAAGGATTGGATTTTAAGCAAATGCGGCACTTGGTTCGCTTTGGCCTGCTGGGGCTACAGCACCACGATGCCTGAATGTTTGGCTTTTTCTTCAGGTTCGACATGGATGGTGACTTGCGCTTCGGCACTGATCTTGTGCAGGGCGGCCTCGATCCGGTCGCAGATGATGTGCGCGTCTTCGACGTTCATTGTGCCGGGCACCACGAGATGGAAATCGATAAACGTCGCGCGTCCGGCCTGGCGCGTGCGCAGGTCGTGCGCCTCGATGGCCCCGTCAGCGTTGGCGCTGATCGCCTCGCGGATTTGCGCCATCTGCTCTTCAGGCACGGCGACGTCCATCAGCCCGCCGACACTGCGCGCTACCAGCCGGGACCCCGACCACAGGATATTGAGGCCCACCAGCGCTGCGAGCACCGCATCGAGCACCGCGATCCCGGTCCAAATGACCAGCACCAGCCCCACCGCAACGCCCACCGAGGAAACCACATCGGTCCACAGATGGTGGCCGTCTGCTTCGAGAGCCGGTGATTGCAGGCGGCGCCCCTGCCGGATCAGCACCGCGCACCACACCGCGTTGATCACTGAGGCAACCATGGAAATGCCAATGCCCTGCCAGGGGGCGTCCAGGGGACGGGGATCGAGAAACCCCTGCCACGCCTGATAGAAAATCAGCAGCGCCGCCACGACGATGAACACGCCCTCGATCACCGCCGAGAAATATTCCGCCTTGTGGTAGCCATAGGGCATGGCAGCAGTAGCCGGGCGCGCCGCCAGACGGACCGCGATCAGCGCCGCCAGTGCGGTGGCCAGGTTGACCACCGATTCGAGCGCATCCGAAAGCAGCGCCACCGAACCGGTCAGCCAGGCTGCCCACAGCTTGAGGGCCAGCACCCCGAGCGCCACCGCGATGCTGATGAAAGCGAGCCTGATGGTCTGGGACATGAAAAGCGCTCCGGGTGTCGATGACCCCGCCCTAAACAAAGCGCCGACCTTTGTCTATCCCTTTGATTTTACATGCAAATGCTTTTGCAATCCATTTGCAGGCAACAGCGGCGTGATCATGTGTTCATGGGCGTGGGACAGCGTATCAAGCACGGCAACGCACAGCGCCGCGATATCGGCGCTCGGGCGCACCAGATCGGGTACCATCACCGTGCGCATGCCCGCAGCATGGGCGGCCCTGACCCCGACGACCGAATCCTCAAAGGCGATGCAGTGCGCCGGCTCGACGGCGAGCCGAGCCGCGGCGGTGAGAAACGGCTCGGGATGGGGCTTTGGATTGGCCACATCATCGCGGGTGACGATGGTGTCGAAATAATCGATCACGCCAGCTGCCGTCAAATGGGGCACGGCGTGATGGGTGCGCGAGGAGGTGGCCACGGCCAGCGGCACGTCGCGTTCGCGCAGCGCCGCAATCAGCTCCATCGCCCCGGTTTTGATCGGAATGGCCGTATCGCGCATATGCAGCCCCATGCCTGCGCGGCACTTTTCTTCAAACAGGGCATAGGGGAACGCCGCGCCATAGGTCCGCGCCAACAGCGCCGCCGTCGCCTCATGTGAGGACCCGACCATGCCCATATGCACAGCTTCGGTCATCTCATAGCCAAGCTCGGCGAACACCTCGTAAACGATGGTCTTGAACACCGACTCGGTGTCGAGCAGCGTTCCGTCCATGTCGAAGATGACGGCATCGAAGGGCTGGGCGAGAGGGGACATGACGAGCTTTCACAACGGCCAGAAAGCCCGATCTCCTATCATGGCCGGGGACCGGAGGAAAGGCGGCCTCCCGGACGGCTCAGCGGTCGTCCGGACCCGCATCGACATCGGGCAGCTGGTTGGGGATGGGGGCGGTGTCGCGCGCGGGCCTGCGGATGCGCCGCGCGCGAGCCGGCGGGGGCACCTCGATGCCGTCATCGGTCTGGCGGACCGGTGCGGGCGCGGTGCCCTGGCCCTGGGTAGTGTCGCCCGCCTCCTGGGCGAGCACCCGGATCGGGGGCGCGCTGCCGGTCTTGTCCTCGCCGAAATAAAGCGTCTGGTGCGGGTAGGGGATTTCGATGCCGCGCTCATCGAACATCTGCTTGATGATGCCGTTATAGGCGCGCTTGATGCCCCATTGCTGACCGGGCAGAGTCTTGATCCGGCCCCGGAAGATCACCTCGCTCGGGGCGAAGGCATTGACGCCCATCCATTCGAAGTCGCCAATCACCGAGGCCTTGAACTGCGGATCGGCCTTGAGCCGGTCGAAGGCATCAAACATTGCCTGTTTTACGTAGTCGGCGTCTTCGCGATACGACACCTTCATGTCGATCAGCGCATACGAAAAGCCGCGCATGAAATTGGTCACGGTATCGACCGAGGAAAACGGGATGATGTGGTAAGATCCCTCGACGTCGCGCAAGGCCGCCGAGCGGATGGTGAGCCGTTCGACGACCCCGGATATGCCGCCGATAGAGACCACATCGCCCACGTCGATGGCCCCTTCGAGCTGGATGAAAATCCCGTTGATGAGGTCCTGCACCAGCTTTTGCGCGCCGAAGCCGATGGCAAGGCCGATCACCCCTGCCGACGCGAGCAGGGGGGCGATGTTGATGCCCACTTCCGAGAGCACGAACATCAGGGTGATGACGATGATGGTAATGCTGGCCGCGTTGCGCAGCAGCACAAACAGGGTGCGGGTGCGCGCCGTGGTCCGCGGGGCCAGATCGGGGTTGACCTGATTGTCGATCCACGTGTTGAGCCCGACCATGGCGATGAGCGCGATAGCGACGATCATTGCGATGGTGATGATCGAACCCGCAACCTGCGAGCCGAACTCGCCCTCAAGAAAGGCAACGATATCGAACAGGCCCAGCTTGTGGATACAGAACAGGGCGACGATCGTGATGATCACGAGGCGCACCACCCTGAGCACCGCGGGGACCACGGCATCGAGCTGGCGTTGGAGTTCGGGCGAGCGCCGCCGCAGGTTTTCGGGCAGCGCAAAACCCTTGCCAATTACCTGCTTGATGACGTTGAGGACGATAAAGCCAACCAGCACCGCCAGCGCGATCTGGGCATTGTTCCACAGATAGGCCTGAAACTGCACCGTCGAGCGGGTCAGCGCGACGATCGCCAGAACCAGCAGATAGACGAGCGCGAACACATGCCAATAGGCAATCGGCATTCGCAGGGCCCGGCGCGTATCCCGGCCTGAGACCAGACGGATCAGCTTGTTGCGCACCGAGCGGCGGGCCGCCAGGATTCCCCCCGTCGCCACCCCCAGCGTTGCGAGAATCAAAACCACCGAAATCGCACGCCCGGCAGCGGCGGAAACCGAAGTGTTGAGCACGGGCAACAGGAACATCTGTCCGAAAACGAACAGGCTCACCAGCAATCGCCCCCAGCGGGTGACGGTGCGCGCTTCCGTGTCGCTGAGATGGATCAGCCGTTGTTCGCTCTCATTGGGCGAAACCACCGCCCGCAACACCGCCAGCACGAGCTCGATCAAGAGAAACGCGTTGAGATAGAGTGTATGCTCCAGTGCGATTTCCCCCGGCCGCCCCAGCGCCGAAACCGCGATGGCGTATCCGAGCGCGTAGGGAACGAGCGCGGCAAAGATATCGAGCGCCAGTTCAAGCACCAGCGCCAGCGGTTTGGCCACCCACCCGCCCCGGGCAAAGAACTGGCGCAATCCCGCGCGCGGCCGAGTCAGCGCCCGGCGCACTACGGCCAGGCCGCCATAGCTGACCAGCGCCAGAATGGCGATGTGCCAGACCATGCCTTGCAAGGCGTTGAGTTCGGATAGCCGCAGCGCGGCAAACATGCTCGGCGTGTTGGCCAGTTGGCGCCACAGCTGGTTGAGCGAGCGGGCAGTGTTCTGGACCGCATCCCGCGTCCATTCGCCAACCTGTCCGCCGATCGAGCGCAACTCCTGCCCCGGCCGGGAGGCTTCTTCGGGTGCTGCCGGTTCGCTGGCAGAGCGATCGAGCCCGGCTTCGAGCTCGGTGAGCAGAGCCTCGCGGGCGGTGTCGTCGCGCAAGACCTCGATCAGCCGCTCAAGAACCTGTTGCGACTCTTGGGCCGGGGCCGGCTGCTCGGGAGCCGGGGCAGCGGGAAGCAGCCCGGGAATCTGGGCCATGGCCGGATGGACGGCAAAGCCAAGGGTCGCAATGAGAAGATAGCGTAACACGCTGGTGAAAAAGGCTTTCGGCATCAATCTTACGAAAAGCTCCGGCTCTGTCGCGTGTCCTGCGCCGACGCTACAGCGCTTTGCGCCCCGGATGAACCCCTGTGAGCACTGCAGACGCGATCAATCAGCGGTTGCGCAAGTGTTTTTGGCGGAACCGGGAGCGCCGGAGGCGTGTTGAATCCGGGTCGATCCGCACGTGCGAATCGGGATATTTTCCGAATCTGATCGGGAGGGGAGAATGGACATGGCGATGGGCAGGATTGTTATCGGCGTGGGGGGCTGGACCTTCGCCCCCTGGCGCGGCCCCTATTATCCCGACACGCTGCCCCAGCGGCGCGAGCTTGAGCATATGGGGGCGACCATGACCGGGGTTGAGGTCAACGGCACCTTTTATGGCAGCCAAAAACCCGAAAGCTTCCGCAAATGGCACGATTCGGTGCCCGATGATTTCGTATTCGCCCTAAAAGGCACCCGGTATGCCACCAACAGGCGCGTGCTGGCGGAGGCAGGGGATTCGGTCGAGCGGTTTGTCTCCAGCGGCATTGTCGAACTGAAAGACAAGCTTGGGCCGATCAACTGGCAACTTGCCGCCACCAAGCAATTCGATCCCGAGGATTTCGCCACCTTCCTGCGCCTGTTGCCGTCCAGCGAGGGCAGTCATCCCCTGCGCCACGCGGTGGAAGCGCGGCACGCCAGTTTTGCCAATGCTGAAGCAGTTGCGCTGGCCCGGGAGCACGGGGTTGCGCTGGTTGCCGGCTGTGACGCCGGTTATGCGGAGATCGCCGACCCCACCGCCGATTTTATCTATCTGCGGCTGCAAGGCACCAGCGAGGCGCATGAAAAGGGCTATTCGGACGCCGATCTCGATGCCTGGGCCGAGCGTATCGCCATGTTTGCGCGCGGCGAGGTGCCGTCCGATCTGCCCACCTTTGGCCCCAAGGCCCAAAGCACTCCCCGCGACGTGTATGCGTTCGTGATTTCCGGCGACAAGGTGAAAAATCCTGCCGCCGCGATGGCCTTGATCGAGCGTGTCGCCAAAATGACCGGATAAGGTATGGGTCAGATATCGATCATCAGGCGGGCGCAGGTGCCTCTGGTGACGGAATCGTAGAGCAGGGTCGCGCCCAATCCACTTGCGGTGGCCGTGATGACGCGCGATCCGACGCCGGTGCCGTGGATTTTTCCCTGGCCGGTCCAGCCGATGCCGTCATCTTCAACGGCAATTTCCAGTTTCCCTGGACTTGTCACTCCGGCGCGAATGCGGATTTCGCCCGGCTGGCGGTCGGTATAGGCGTATTTGGCGGCGTTGGTGACCAGTTCGTTGACGATGACGCCCACGGAAACCGCCTTGTCGGTGGGCAGGCGCAGCGGGTCGGCGATCAGCCTGATGAACACTGGCGAGCCGTCGAGACTCATCGACGCCTGGATGTCCTTGGCCAGATTGCCCAGATAGGCGTCGATTTCGACGAACCGGACATCGTCATTGGTGTAAAGGCGGCGGTGGATGCCGGCGATGGCGGTGATCCGTCCCTGGGTTTCCGCCAACGCTTCCTTGGCCGCCGGATCAGCGACGGCAGTCATCTGCATCCGCACCAGCGCCGCGACCAGCGCGAGGGAATTGGCCACCCGGTGATTGACCTCGGCCAGCGCCATTTCGGCCCGTTCGCGCGCTTCGCGCATCTCCTGCTCGGCCCGTTCGCGCGCCCGTTGCAGCCGCGACGTGGCGATCGCCTGATCGATGGCGCTGCGCAAGAGCTCGACGAAATCCTCGCCAACCGATTTGAGCACATAATCGGCGGCGCCTGCCTTGAGCGCGGCAACGGCAATGGCCGCCTCGGTCGAGCCTGTTACGTAGATCACCGGCGGGGCATCGGCACGCCTGACCACTTTTTCGAGCATGTCGAGCCCGGTGCCATCGGCCAGATAATGATCGACCACCAGAACATCCGCATCGCCTGCCGCAAGCAGCTGGAATCCGCAGCGGGCGCTGGTCACGTGTTCGACATGGCTGCCGTGCCGGCCCAGCGCCTTTTGCACCAGGCGCCCGAGCGCGGGGTCGTCTTCGACATAGATGATTTTTGTGGATTGTGTCGGCATCTGGCCTGGGCTTTATCTCAAACTCGGGATGCGGGATGCATTGGCCTGCGCATCAGGAGGTTTCCGGCACCTGCATGACGGAAAAGAACATGCCAAGCTGGCGGATGGCATTGGCAAAGCCTTCGTAATCGACCGGTTTGGTGATATAGACATTGGCGCCAAGGTCATAGCAGCGCTGGATTTCGCGCTCGTCGTCGGTGGTGGTGAGCACGACCACAGGGGTGCGGCGGGTGTGCGGATTGCTCTTGATCTTCTCAAGGATCGCCACCCCCGTCATGTCCGGAAGATTGAGATCGAGCAGCACCAGGAACTGCCGGTGGGCGCTGACCTGGCCCGATCCATCGGGCCCCATCAGATAATCGAGCGCCTCCCCGCCCTTGAGGAACGGAACGATCTCGTTGTTGACGCCGGCGCGCCGGATGTTCTTTTCGATCAGGCGGGCATGCCCGGTATCGTCTTCGACCATCACGATGGTAACCGGCTTTGCATCGTTCATTTCAATCCGTGCTCCTCTTAATGGCGCGCAGGTCCGGAGCGAGGATCACCGTGAAGATGCTTCCCTGCCCAGGGTTCGATTGCAGCTCTATGTCGCCGCCAAGGTTTCGGGCCATGATGCGCACATGCGGGAGCCCGATGCCCTCACCGGGCGCCTCGGGATTGCCCGAACGGCGGAACAGTTCAAACACGCGCTCATGATCCTCTGCAGGTATTCCGCGTCCGTTATCACATACATCAATGAAAACCCGCCCATCTCGTTCCTGACGGCCGGAAACAGCGATCTCGACCGGGCGCTCCGGGTGCCGGTATTTGATGGCGTTATCGAGAAGATTGCCCAGGATCTGTTCCAGCGCGAGCCTGTCGGAAAAGACCGGAGGCGTGGAAACGGTTACCGATACGGTCCCGTCGGTCTTGTCGATCTGATGGCGCACCGCGGCGACGGCGGCCTCCACCATCGCCTGGAGATCGAGCCGCTCGGCCCGCAATTTGCGCTGCCCTTCGCGCGAGATTTTCAGGATGGCGTTGATCAGGCCGTCCATCTTGCGGGTGGACGAGCGGATAAAGCCCAGCGCTTCGGGCAGATCCTCGCGCACGGTGCGCTCAGCCTCGATCAGGATCGGGTCGGTCCGGGCTCCGGGATAAGCCTCCACCAGCGCTTCGACCGGCGCAAGAGATTCTTCGAGTTCAGCGGTAAAGCCCATGATGTTGACCAGCGGCGCGCGCAGATCATGGGTGACGATATAGGCGAACCGCTGCACTTCCTCATTGGCCCGGCGCAGATCGACGGTGCGTTCGGCCACCCGGGCTTCCAGATCGCGATTGAGCGTTTCGACCTCGGAATGCGCCCTGTCGAGTTCGCGGGTGTAGCGCAGCACGATCCAGGCCGCGCCGCCAATCACCGCCACGATCACCAGCGCGCCGAGAAAGGCGACGAGGCGCAGCCAATTGGCGGCGCGCCGCTGATCGACGACGCCTTCGAACGCGATGTTGTCGGCGGCGGCAATCACCGCATCGAGGAAATTGCGCGCGTCAGCCATCGCGCGCTGGCCCGCATCCGCGCGCACAAGGGCGATGGCTTCAGCCACTTGCCCGGTTTGCGCCAGGTCGATGGTCATGGCCAATTCATCGAGCGCCGTGGCGATATTGGCGTGCAGCACCTCCAGGGGCCGGTCGGTCTGGGGAAGGCTGGACAAGATGTCCGCCAGCCGCGCATAGGCCGCATCAACCACGGGGATCGCCTCTTGATAGGGGCGAAGGTGCAGGTCGTCGAGGGTCAGAAGAAAACCGCGCTGGCTCGTCTGGGCGTTCAGCAGCAGGTTGCGCAATTCGACAGCGGCGCTCCTTGCTTCCCTTGCCTCGACCACTTCCTCGAAATAGAGTTGGGTGCGCTCGACGAGCCAGATGGTCGTGCCCACGATGCCGATCAGCGCGACCAGGCCCACCATGATGAGCGCAAGGCTGGAGCGGGCAAACCCTTTTGACGTTATCGGCATTGTCGATGGCAGGCCAAGGTTCACGCGTAGTCCGCCTTTTTGCAGCATATCGAAGCCAAGTTCAAGGATAGCGGACATTTCGATCCTTGCAGCGTTACCCGCGCAAGACCATATTCAGGGCGAAAGGACCGATTGTGGCTCGAAAGACACCGATCACCCGCCCCGGCACTGACCAGACGGCACAGAGCGGTCCGCGTTTGGATATCGCCGATTTCGTGGCGCAGGTCGGCGCGATGAGTGCTGAGCGCCGCGTCGGGGATGGCACAAGGCGCGGGCGTTTGCTGTTCGCGCTCGATGCGACCATGAGCCGGCAGCCGACCTGGGACCTTGCCTGCCGCTTGCAGGGCGAAATGTTCGAAACGGTCGCAAAGACCGGCGGTCTTGATGTCCAGCTCATCTACTTTCGCGGATTTGGCGAATGCCGGGCCTCGCGCTGGGCGTCCGACGCCCGCACTCTCGCGCATTTGATGACCGGTATCGACTGCCGCGGCGGTCACACCCAGATTTCCAAGGTGCTGTCCCACGCTCGTGCCGAGCACGCGAAACGCAAGATCGACGCCATCGTCTATGTCGGCGACGCGATGGAAGAAAATATCGATCACCTCGCCCAGAAGGCCGGGGAACTGGGTCTGCTGGGCTGTCCGATGTTCGTTTTCCAGGAAGGCCATGACCCGGCGGCGCAGTCCGCGTTCAAGGAATTCGCCCGGCTCACCAAGGGGGCCTATGCGCGCTTCGATGCTGGTGCGGCTGCCGAACTGGCGGCGCTTTTGCGGGCGGTGGCGGCCTATGCCAGCGGCGGCAAGGCGGCGCTGAAATTGCAGAAAAGCGGTCCGGCACAGGTGCTTTTGGAGCAATTGCGATGATCTGGGTGGTTCTTGCCGGCATTGTGGTCCTTGTCGTCGCGTATCTCGGCTCGCTCTATATCCAGGGCGAAATTCGCCAGATGGTCCGGGCCTTGCGCTGGGTGGTCGGCGGGCTGTTGCTGGCGGGCGGAGCCTTCAGCGGCCTGCGCGGACAGCTTTTCCTCGCCAGTCTGCTGGGCGCCGGCGGCGTGGGGGTGCTGGTGCGGGGGCGGCTAGGACCGATCGATTTCGGCTCTGGCCTGTCCAGCCCCAACAACGCCTCCACCGTGACGTCGCACTACCTGTCCATGCGGCTCGATCATGAGACGGGATCGGTCTCGGGGCGGGTGCAAGCGGGGCATTTTTCCGGGCGCGACCTGGTCGACCTGTCGGCGGAGGAATGCTGGGCGTTCTATATCGAAATCGAGGACGATGCCGATTCCCTGGCGCTCTATGAAAGCTGGCTGGACGCCAATCGCAGCGGTTGGCGGGAGTATTTCGCCTCCGAGTTCGGCATGCGGACGGGGGATGATGAGGGTGCCGGTAACCACAGGAGCGATGCCGCTGCCGTCAACGGCATCGACGAGGCCTATGAAATCCTCGGCCTTGCGCCCGGCGCTTCTGCGGACGCGATCCGCTCTGCGCACCGCAAACTGATGAAGAAGGTTCATCCCGATGCGGGCGGTTCGGCCTTTCTCGCCGCCAAGATCAACTTGGCCAAGGACCTGCTGCTCAGCGCGGCGCAATCCAAGCGCTGAACCAAAAACGTCGCTCGGCGCGCCTTGATTGTTCTGTCCACTTGCACCATAAGACGCTGACCGGCGTGGTTTGGGCTGCGCTGGCAATGTTTACGAACAACAGGCTCTTAAAACCAATGGACGACCCTTCCAGTCGTTTGTCAAACAACAGTGACGCCGCCTTGCGCGCGCTGCGCCTGAGTCTGCCGGGTTAAACATCCCGCCTGCCTCGGTCGTCGTCCGCGTGGGACGGCGTGAGACCGAGGTGCACCATGACCTTCGATACCCTTGCTCACGCATTGGCGACCGGAGCGGACGCAACGGCTAACCGTGCGTTTCTCGCCACGCAACACTCTGCCGATATAGCGCAATTTCTCAACGATCATGACGCCGAGATCGACTGGCGCGTGCTCGACCTGCTGGAGCTTTCCCGGCAGGCCGAGGTGTTGGGCTATCTCGACAGAGCGATGCAGGTCGAGTTGGCGCGATCCGCGTCCCGCTCCCGGCTCGCCGCCGTGATCACCGCGATGGACGCGGACGATCGCGCCGACCTTTTCAACGCCTTGACCGAAGACGAGCAGGAAGCGCTGCTGCCCGCCCTCGCACAGGCCGAACGCGAGGATATCCGCCGCCTCGCATCCTATGAAGAAGGCACCGCCGGGTCGATCATGACCTCGGACTATGCGGTGCTGGTGCCGGGCCTGACAGCCCGCGAGGCCCTCGAACGGCTCCGGCTCGAAGCGCCGGACAAGGAAACCATCTACCGCGCCTATGTTGTCGATGCGGATCGCAAGCTGATCGGCTCGGTACGGCTGCAGGACATTATCCTCGCGTCTCCGTCCACCCCGGTCGAAAAGATCATGGAGCGCAATACCCGCGCAGTGGGGGTGGAAGAGGATCAGGAAGATGTCGCCAAGAAGATCGCGCGCTATGACGTGGTCGCCTTGCCGGTCGTCGAT
The DNA here is from genome assembly GCF_035555455.1 of Pelagibacterium sp. GTDB lineage: Bacteria > Pseudomonadota > Alphaproteobacteria > Rhizobiales > Devosiaceae > Pelagibacterium. Next base: position 14,842 of record NZ_DATMGM010000069.1, read on the forward strand.
GCTGATAACCGCATCGTGGGCATCGTCACCCATGACGACGCGCTGGACGTCCTGACCGAAGAGGCGACCGAAGACTTCCACAAGTCGGGTACTGTGCAGGGGCTGGCCGAAAGCGTGCGGCAGGCCTCGATCTTCGTGCTCTACAAGGCGCGGGTGGCGTGGCTGGTTCTGCTGGTGTTCGGCAACATCTTTTCCGGCGCCGGCATCGCCTATTTCGAGGAAACCATTTCCGCCCATATGGCCTTGCTGTTCTTTCTGCCGCTGCTGATTGCCTCAGGCGGCAATGCCGGCGCGCAATCGGGAACGCTCATGGTGCGCGCGATTGCCACGGGAGACGTGCGCATGACCGACTGGGGGCGCATTCTGGGCCGCGAAACGCTGGTGGCCGGACTGCTGGGGCTGACCATGGCGCTCGCCATCTATGGCATCGGGCTATGGCGCGGCGGAGCGGAAATTGCTCTGGTTGTCTCGATTGCCATGGTGATCATCGTTCTGGCCGGTTCGCTGATCGGCATGATCCTGCCTTTCATCCTCACCCGGTTCGGGATGGACCCGGCCACCGCCAGTGGCCCGCTGGTGACTTCGATCGCCGACGTGGTGGGCGTTCTCATCTACTTCAGCATCGCGCGGGCGGTGTTGTTCTAAACTACCTGATATGAGTTGATCAGGCGTTCGCCGGTTCTAATAGTTCTTCATCTTCCGGTGGACGATGCCGGCATCGAGGAACTCCTCGCCAAACGCAACGAATCCCAGTCGGGAATAGAAGTCGATCTTGTCGATCTGGGATTCGAGATAGCATTGCTTTTGGCCCTGTTCGCGGGCGACCTCTACGGCAAAGGCGATCAGCCGCGCGCCGATTGCCCGGCCCCGATGGGACCGGGCGACGGCAACGCGACCGATTTTGGCATAATCGGGTTTGAAGGCGACCCGCGCCACGGCAATCACCGCGCCCTCGGCAAGGCCCACGATATGGGTCGCCGTCAGGTCGTCGGCGTCGTGTTCGATGTCTTCGGGCACGCCCTGTTCGAGGACGAACACTTCCCGGCGCAGGGCAAAGCCCAGATTGCACACCGGCGAAAAGGCCGGCACGACCATAAGGGTCAGTTCGGGCTGCGAGGTCGGATTAGCCAAAAACGCTCGCTCCCCGATCGGCGGTGCCCACCAATTGGCGGAAACCGGCAAACAGTTCGCGGCCCATGCCGAAATGCTCGTGTTCAAGGCTTTCGGTAGCCGGGGTGCGGGCCAAAAAGGACGCCTCGTCGCCAAGATAGGCCAGTGTTCCCTTCTCGGCATCGAGCCTGAGCAAATCGTCGTCACGGACCCGGGCGATCGGGCCGCCATCAGCGGCTTCGGGCGTCACGTGGATCGCGGCGGGCACCTTGCCGGAGGCGCCCGACATGCGCCCGTCGGTGACCAGCGCCACCTTGATCCCGCGATCCTGCAAGATGCCAAGCGTCGGGGTCAGGCGGTGCAGTTCGGGCATGCCCACGGCTCTTGGCCCCTGAAACCGGATTACCGCGATGAAATCGGAGGTCAGCTCCCCCGCCTTGAACGCGTCGATCAGGCCTTGCTGGGTGTGATAGACCCGGGCCGGGGCCTCGATGATGCGGTTTTCGGGTTTGACGGCGGAAATCTTGATGACGCCGCTGCCCAGATTGCCGCCCAGAACCTTCAATCCGCCGCTGGTGGCAAATGGCTTTGCCGCGCCGGTCAGAACCTTGGGGCTGCCGCTGTCGCGCGGGGCCGGCTCGAACGTCAGTTCGTCGTCGATATAGCGCGGTTCCTTGGTGTAGGCATCCAGCCCTTTGCCCCAGACGGTGGTTACATCGTCATGGAGATAACCGGCATCGCGCAGTTCGCGGATCAGAAAGCCCATGCCGCCGGCCGCGTGAAAATGGTTCACATCAGCCAACCCGTTGGGATAGACGCGCGCCAGAAGTGGAACCACTTCCGACAGGTCCGACATGTCGTCCCAGGTGATGCGCAGGCCCGCTGCATTGGCCATGGCGACCAGATGCATGGTGTGGTTGGTCGACCCGCCCGTGGCCAGCAGGCCCACGAGACCGTTGACCATGGATTTTTCATCGATGATGTGGCCGGCCGGGGTATATTCATTGCCCTGCGCGGTGATCGCAAGGGCGCGCTTGGTGGCGGCGCGGGTCAGGGCATCGCGCAGCGGGGTGCCGGGATTGACAAAGCTCGCGCCTGGCAGGTGCAGCCCCATGATCTCCATCAGCATCTGGTTGGAGTTGGCGGTGCCGTAGAATGTGCAGGTGCCGGGGCCGTGATAGGACTTGCTCTCGGCCTCCAGCAATTCGTCGCGCCCGACCTTGCCTTCCATGAACAGCTGACGGATGCGGGCCTTTTCGTCATTGGGCAGCCCGGAGGTCATCGGTCCGGCGGGAATGAACACCGCCGGCAGATGGCCAAAGGTCAACGCGGCGATCACCAGTCCGGGCACGATCTTGTCGCAGATCCCCAGAAACACGGCGGCGTCGAACATGTTGTGGCTCAGGCCCACCGCCGCCGACATGGCGATGACATCGCGCGAGAACAGCGACAGGTCCATCCCCATCTGCCCCTGGGTGACGCCATCGCACATGGCAGGCACGCCACCGGCCACCTGCGCCACGCCGCCCGCCTCGCGCGCTGCCGCGCGGATCAGATCGGGATAGGTCTCATAGGGCTGATGGGCCGAGAGCATGTCGTTATACGACGTGATGATCCCCAGATTGAGCGCGGTATCGCCAGCCAGCTGCGCCTTGTCCGTGGGGCCACACGCGGCAAATCCGTGGGCGAGGTTGCCACAGGACAAAACGCCCCGATGCACGCCCTGGCTGCGCGCCTTGTCGAGCCGATCGAGATAGATCCGGCGGCTCGCCTCCGACCGCGCCGCGATGCGGTCGGTGACATCCTTGATGGCGGTTTTGACGGTCATGGCCGCCTCCTTAACAGCAACAATGGAGGTGACCCGAGTTTATGGGGCTGAACTCAGGGACACCAGAAAAGAGAGAGCGGAATATGGCCCTGCGACAGAATGGCCCGCACCGGCATGGTTTCGACCGGTCCGGTCTCCAGGGCCTTGTCGAGCACCTCGGCCTTGTCGTCGCCTTCGATATGGAGATAGAGCGCGCGCGTATCGAGCAGCCGCGACAGCGTGAAGGTGACGCGCGGCTCCCCGGCACCGGGCGCCCGCATGGCAATCAGCGGGCCGTCGGTAGAAAGGGCAGCATGCAGCGTATCGCCGCCGGGGAAAAATGAGGCGGTGTGCCCATCCGTGCCCATGCCCAGAATGACCGCATCGAACGGGGAGGGAACGGATGCCACCGCCGCATTGGCGGCTGCGATTCCCTCGGCATCCGGTTCGGGCGTTCCGGCATAAAGCGGAACGAAGGTCGCAGCAGAGGCGGGGCCGGTCAAAAGGTTTTCCTTGACCAGTCGGGCATTGGAGCGATCCGAGCCTTCATCAACCCAGCGCTCGTCGACCAGGGTGACGACAACTTCGCTCCAGTCGATATCGTCGCGCGCGCCCAGCGCCGCGAAAAACCGTCCCGGCGTGGAGCCCCCCGAAACCGCCAGCGATGCGGTGCCGCGCTCGGCCAGCCCGGCATTGAGATTGTCTGCAACCGCGTCGGCCAGCGCTGCGGCCAGCTTGTCCTTGGTCGAAAAGACGTTGCGTTCAATGGTCATAGCTTCATCCTCATAACGTGGCCTTGCTGGTCTGATTCCATCAGATCAGCCGCCCTCTATCAGTGTTCGCCTTCGTGCCAGGTGCGGCCATCGCGCTCGATCAGCGCGACAGAGCCGGTCGGGCCCCAGGTTCCGGCGGTATAGGCTTGCGGGGCGTCGGGCGCATTGTCCCATGCCTCGCGAATGGGATCGATCCAGCGCCATGCCGCTTCGAGTTCGTCGCGCCGCATGAACAGGGTCTGGTTGCCCCGGATCACGTCGAGCAGCAGCCGCTCATAGGCTTCCGGCGTGCGTTCGTGGAACGTTTCGGCGAAGGACAGGTTGAGAGGAACCTCGCGCAACCGCATGCCGCCAGGGCCGGGATCCTTGATCATCAGGAACAGTTTGACCCCTTCATCGGGCTGCAACCGGATCACCAGCTTGTTGGGCTTGGGCGCGCCTTCGGCATGATCGAAGATCGAGTGGGGAATGGAGCGGAACTGAATGACGATCTCGGACACCCGGGTCGCCATGCGCTTGCCGGTGCGCAGGTAAAACGGCACGCCCGACCAGCGCCAATTCTCGACTTCCGCCTTGATCGCCACGAAGGTCTCGGTGCGCGAGCCCTTGCGGTCGTCGGGCAATTCATCCTGATAGCTGGCCACCGATCCGCTGTTGACCGCGCCGCCCTTATACTGGCCGCGCACGGTGTTGCGGGCCGCTGCTTCGCCGGTGATCGGCCTGAGCGACCGCAACACCTTGAGCTTTTCGTCCCGCAGGGCGTTGGCGTCATCGGAGGCCGGCGGCTCCATGGCAACCAGGCACAACAGCTGCATCAGATGGTTCTGCACCATGTCGCGCAGGGCACCGGCGTCGTCGTAATAGCCACGCGTGCCCGCGCCCACATCTTCGGACACGGTGATCTGCACGTGATCGATATGGGCGGCGTCCCAGATCGGCTCGAACAGCACGTTGCCGAACCGCAGCGCCAGCAGGTTCTGCACGGTTTCCTTGCCCAGATAATGATCGATCCGATAGACCTGATCTTCGGCAAACACCTCGGAGATCGCATCGTTGATTTCCATCGAGGAGGCCAGATCGCTGCCCAGCGGCTTTTCCACCACCACCCGCGCGTCGCGCCGCCAATATCCCTTTTCATCGAGATAGGTGCAGATCGGCCCGAAGAGCGAGGGTGCGACCGCCAGATAGAAGGCCCGCACGATCTGCGGATCGTCCCGCAATTTGGAGTCCAGATCAGTCCAGACGTCGCGATTACTCACATCGTTTGCGACGTAGGAAAAGCACGAGACGAACCGATCGATTGTGTCCTTGTCGCGATATTGCGGCTCGACGAATTCGTTCACCGCCTTGCGGGCGAAATCCTGATATTCGGCGTCGGTCATCTGCGCGCGCGACACCCCGATGATACGGGAGCGCTCATCGAACTGGCCATCGGCAAACCGATGGTACAGCGCCGAAATCAGCTTGCGTCGGGTGAGATCGCCGGTCGCGCCGAACACGACGTAATCGAAGGGTTGAACCGGAATGATGCGAGCGGACAAGGCGCCCTCCGTCGTGGATCGTTTCAGCTTGATGGCGGACCGCTATCGGTCCTCATCGCGGATTTTAGTGTTTCCGGCCAGGCCGGAAACCGTTCAGTGGCCGGTCGCGTTCTGGCGGGCCAGAATGACGGCGCCGTGCAGCGGTTCGGCGCGCGGAAGACACACATACTCGCCGTAACGCGCTTCAAGCAATGGCATCAGCCGTTGGCCGAATCCGCCCACGATGGCCAGCTTGGTTGCACCATGTGCCTTGAAATAGGCGACGTACCGGTCGATGTGCCCCATTTCGGTCTCCATGAGCAAGGCGGCCACCGGGTCGTCCTTGTCGAAATGGTCGATGAAAAGCGGCATCAGCGCCCCGTAATCAGCGGGCTGGCGGCCATCGAAACTCCACGCCATCACCGCATCGAGATCGCCGCCCAACTGGTCGATCACCGCCTGCGTGAGCGGTGAGCCATCGACCAGCCCATCGGCGGCTTCGACGGCGTACCGGACCAGGTCGCGGCCCAAAATTGCCCCCGACATCTGGTCGCCGATGTGGAACCCCCAGCCGCCGACCTGATGGCGGGCACCCGCGACCAGCGCCAGTCCGGCTGAACCGGTGCCCACGATGATCACCGCGCCGTCCTCGCCCTCATGGGCCCCGGCCCGCGCGATATCGATATCGTCATAGACGGTGACTTTTGCAAACGGCCAGTCCCGCGCGGCGAACGCCTCGCGCGCCGACGGCAGTCTGCCGCCCGCCATGCCGAAACAGGCGTGGGTGTGGGCGGTCTGGGCAAAATCGAGCCCTGCCTTGGCGAACACTTCCCGTGTGCCCTCGGTGATCGAACGATAGGCTGGATCGCCGCCTTCGAGCTGGAGGTTGGCGCGCCCGCCATGGGCTTCGGCCAGCGTTTCGAGATTGGCGTTTGCGAGCCTGATGCGGCAATTGGTGCCGCCCCCATCCACTCCGAGGAAGTATTTGGGCACGATGAGAAAAGCTCCCGTTCTTCGCGGCGGACCATACTGCGCTTGCGCATAGGACGAAAGTATAATGAGGTCAAATCGTAAATCGACCGGGGCAGCGCAATGCGGAGTGGGAACCAACGCGCCTGCCTTACGTTGGCCGCGCTGACGCGGTAGGGCAAGGGCAGACATGAGTTTGGTGGAGGATGGCGTGTTGAGCGGACATATTCTGGTTCTGGGCGGAACACGGTCGGGCAAGACGGCGCTGGCCGAGCGGCTGGCGACGCGCAAGAGTTCGGCCCCCGCCTATCTCGCCACCGCCGAAGCGCTCGACGACGAGATGGTCGAACGGGTGTCGGCCCATCAAAAGAGCCGGTCCGGGCGGTTCGCCACCATCGAGGAACCGCTGGAGCTGCCACAGGCGCTATTTGCGGCGGCGCAGACCCATGATGTGATCCTCGTCGACTGCCTGACCTTGTGGATCACCAACCTCTTGAGCATGGAGCGCGATGTGGCCGATGAGGTCGACACGCTGGTCGAAGTGCTGGCCGCAATGAAGGACACGCAGGTGATTCTGGTGTCCAACGAAGTGGGGCTGGGCATCGTGCCCGACAACGCGCTGGCCCGGACGTTTCGCGATCTCGCCGGGGCGGCCCACCAGGAGTTGGCGGCGATCTGCGAGCACGTCTATTTCGTGGTGGCGGGCCTGCCCATGGTGGTCAAGGGGCAGTACCCGGACCTGTAATCACAACATCCAGCGCAGCAGCGCCCAGACCGCCACGCCGCCAAGAGCGAGCAGCATCGCCCGGTCGTAAAGGCTTATGGCTGTTGCGATATCGTCCGCCCCAAGCGCGCGCCGCCCATCGCCCATGCCGGGCAGATCGACCCGCTCTCCCCGATAAGAACGCGGGCCCCCCAGCCCGAAATCAAGGGCGCCGGCCAGGGCGGCCTCGGGCCAGCCGGCGTTGGGCGACGCGTGGTGTTGCGCGTCTCTTTGGGCTGTGCGCAGGGCCGCTTGCGGATCGGCACCATCGAGAAATCGGGCGCCACCGGCAAACAGCAATGCGGTGAGGCGGGCGGGAATTATATTAACGATATCATCGAGTTTGGCCGCCGCCCAGCCGAAAGCTTCATGGCGCTCGGAGCGGTGGCCGATCATGGAATCACAGGTGTTGATGGCTTTGTACACCGCGGCGCCAGGCAGGCCGAACAGGGCAAGATAGAGCAGTGGGGCGATGACACCGTCGGAAGCATTTTCGGCAAGGGTTTCAATGGCAGCACGGGAAATCTCGGCCTCGTCGAGACCGGCGGTGTCCCGGCCCACGATCTGCCCGACCGCGTGGCGGGCCCCGTCGAGCCCATCTGACCGCAGCGCGTCGGCCACGCCCATCACCGCATCGCGCAGACCCTTCTGGGCGAGCAGCGAGGAGGCGATCAGCACTTCGATCACCCAGCCGAAGGGCAGGAGGTCGAGCAGTTCAGAAATCCCCAGCGCGACGATCAGGGTGACGAGGATGACGATGGCCAGCGCGAGGATGCCGCGTATCTTGCGGATTTCAAAGGATTTTTCGGGCCGGTTGAGGCGCGTGTCCAAAAATCCGATCAGACTTCCGATCCACATTACGGGGTGACCGATGCGATCGACCAGCCCTTGTGGATACCCCGCCAATCGCTCGATAACGGCGGCGAGAAAGGCGATCACAGGGCGGGTTCCCGGGCGAGGGCGAGGATCTGGTCGAGGTCGAGATGGGCTTCGAGATGGGCAGCCAAATCATCGAGCGTCCGATCGATTTTGGCGTCGAAATCAAGCAGCGGATCGGGGGTAAACCCGAGACGGGAGAGGACGTCGCGGCGGAAGGCGTCGGCGGAGAAAATCCCGTGCAGATAGGTGCCCATGATGCGGCCATCGGCGGAGCGCGCGCCTTCCGCAACGCCATCGACCAGCGCAAAAGGGCGTTCCATATCAGGGCCTTGGGTTACGCCCATATGCATGTGATAGCCGGTGAGCGGGGTGCCGGAGAGGGCGTCGCGGGCCTCGGCAAAGCGCAGGGTTTTCTGGCCTTCGAGACGGGTGGACAGGGCAAGATGACCCAGGCCGGGGCTGACACCCGCCGGGCCTTCGAGGCCCTCGGGGTCGGCGATGGAGGTGCCCAGCATCTGGTAGCCGCCGCAGATGCCCAGCACATGGCCGCCAGCGCGGATATGGGCGGCAAGATCGATGTCCCAGCCCTGCTCCCGGAAGAAGGCAAGGTCGGCGCGGGTGGCCTTCGAGCCGGGGAGGATGACGAGGCGGGCGTCGCGCGGAAGCGGTTGACCCGGCTGAACAATGACGAGGCGAACGCCGGGTTCGGCGCGCAGCGGATCGAGGTCATCGAAATTGGCGATGCGCGGCAGGCGCGGCACGGCGATGATCGTATCTCCTTGATCTGGAATGGAATTTTCGAGTGACAAGACGTCTTCGGCGGGCAGGGTGCTGGCAGCGTCGAAATGAGGAACAACCCCCAGACAGGGGCGGCCCGTACGGGTTTCTACGATGGTGCGCCCGGCCTCGAACAGGGTGGGGTCGCCGTGAAATTTGTTGACCAGCGTGGCCTGGATCAGCGCGGCGTCCTCGGGCGCGATCACCGCAAAGGTGCCGACCAGCGAGGCGATCACCCCACCGCGATGAATATCGCCAACGAGAATGACCGGAACAGTGGCGGCCTGGGCGAAACCGAAATTGGCGATATCGCCGTTTCGTAAATTCACTTCCGAAGCACTGCCCGCGCCTTCGACGATCACCAGATCGTTTTGGGCAGCCAGCATGGTAAACGCATCGAGCACGTCGGGGATAAATTCGGCGCGTTTGGCAAAATAGGCGCGCGCGCTCATCGACCCGACGCGCTGCCCGCGCACAACCACTTGAGATCCCGTCTCTTTTTCCGGCTTGAGCAGAATCGGGTTCATGGCGGTGTGGGCGGGTTTGCGGGCGGCGCGGGCCTGAAGCGCCTGGGCGCGGCCGATTTCCCCGCCATCCTCGGTAACGGCGGCGTTGTTGGACATGTTTTGCGGTTTGAACGGCGCAACCGACAGGCCGCGATTGGCGAACGCGCGGCAAAGCCCTGAAACAATTAGGGATTTTCCAACATCCGAGCCAGTGCCCATCACCATGATGGCCCGCGCGGTCATGGGGTTTTCACTCCCTCGATGACGTGGGCATACGATCCCATGACCTTGCCAAGGCGCAGTCCCGAGGGGGGCAAAGCGGTGCCAAGGGCGTCATCCTGAGCAAACATTGGCGATAAAATGTATGGACTTGCGGGCATTCGAGCATCGAGTTGTCTGGAAAATCGCGATGGAAGTTGGCTCGAATAATGGAACTCATGTCCACGAATGTCACGCGGCCATGGCAGGGGCGAGTCATGGCGCATTTTGCGGTAGCCGAGGACCAGACGCGGCCGGTCGATGCGGGTTGATACCGGCAGGAGATTGGCCATCGGGTGTTCTCCGCCCTCGCGGTCGATAAGGGTCTCGCCCAGAACCATGTAGCCGCCGCATTCGCCATAGATCAGCGCGCCGCGATCGCGGGCGCTGGCCAGACCTGTTTTGAACCGGGCGGCAGCACCCAGTGTCGCGCCATGCAGTTCGGGATACCCGCCGGGAAGGAACACCGCATCGGCATCGTCGGCGGGGGCCTCATCGGCCAGAGGCGAGAAAAAGCTCAGGCTCGCGCCGCTGG
>NZ_DATMGM010000070.1:0-139726 GCF_035555455.1 Pelagibacterium sp.
CGGGGCGTCTGAGGGCGGGGGTTTTTTAGTTTCGATCAAAATTGACAGGGTTGACGCCGTTGACGGACGCCAGCGTTACGGTTGACGCCGGGGCGCCCGACAATGTCTGGGTGTCGCTGGCCGAGGCCGCCAAACATCAAAAGGTCAGCCGCCAGGCCGTGCACAAGCGGGTGCGCGATCTGGTCAGCGCCGGCAGGCTCTCGACGCGACCGGGACCGCGCGGGACGGTGCTGATCAACCTGGTTGCGTATATGCGGGCGGTGCGGGAAGAAACCGACCCGGCTCAGTATCTGCGCAACGGCATCGACGCGCCGCTGTTTGCCGAGCCGGACGAGGATCCGCGCCTGGACACGACCGATCCGCTGCCCGACGGCCCGCTCTCGGATGGCGCGAGCTACCAGCAGGCGCGGGCCCGGCGGGAAGCCTTCAACGCCGAGAACGCCCGGCTCGATCTGGAAGAGCGCATCGGGCGGCTGGTCGATCGTGACGATGTCGAGGACCGCACGATGACCGCGTTCCGCAAGATCCGCGATCGGCTGTTGTCGCTGCCGGCCACGTTGGCCGATCGGCTGATCGCGCAACCCGATGCCGCCTCGATGCGGGTGGCGCTCGATAAGGAAATCCGCGCGGTGCTCGAAGCTGCCGCCCATGAGCTCGATGCCCTTGGGGCGGATGAGGCCGATGACGAGTGATCTGCACGCCACCAGCGAGCGGGTGATCCGGGCAGCCGGGCGGGTTGTCTTTCGCGGGGCGGCCAGCGGGATTTTGCCCGATCCGCGCGAGAAGGTGTCGGAATGGGCGCAGAAGCACCGCATCGTGCCCGAGATGGGATCGAAACCGGGACCCTGGCGCAATGAGACCGCGCCCTACCTTGTCGAGATCATGGATTGCCTCTCGCCCGATCACCCGTGCGAGCAGGTGGTGAACATGAAGTGTTCGCAGTCGGGCGGTTCGGCGGTGGCCGAAAACTGGATCGGCTTTGTGATGCACCGCACACCGGGGCCGATGATGTACGTTCAGGCGACGGTCAAGGCGGCGAAAGACTGGCATCAGGAAAAGCTCCAGCCCACGATCGAAGCCACCCCGGTGCTCGATCCCAAACGCGGGGGCGCTGTGATCCCGCAAAAGTCCCGTTCGGGTGAGGGCTCGACCTCGGAGCGTATCCGGTTCCGGGGCGGGTTCATGAACCTTGCGGGGGCGAACTCGGCGGCAAGCCTGCGCCAGCACTCGATCCGCTACATGGTGCGCGACGATCGCTCGGCCTGGACCGACAATGCCGATGGGGAAGGCGATCCCAAGGATCTGTCCGACGCCCGGCTCAAGACGTACCGCATTTTCGGGATGAGCAAGGTATATGACGTGTCGACGCCCAAATTCGAGGGTGCCGATATCGATGCCGACTATCAGCGCTCGGACATGCGGCGCTTCTACATGGCCTGCAAGAAATGCGGGGCGCTGACGGATCTGGTGTTTGAGGATCTCGTGCGCAATGAGGTTGCGCCTTACCGCTCCCATTTCCTGTGCCCCGAGTGCGGCGAAGCCCATTTCGAGCACGACAAGCCCGAGATGATCGCGGCGGGCGCGTGGATCCCGACGCGGCCCGACCCAGAAACCGGAGAAGTGCCGCCCAAGACGATCCCCGCCGCCGAGATCGAGGTCTGGCGTACCCGCGATACCGGTGTGCATCTGATCGTGGGGTTCGTGATCACCGGCGAGATGTCGATCTTCGAGCGCTGGGACAACCTTGTCGCGCGGGAAAAGGAAGCCGGGGACGATCCGGCCAAATTGCAGCCCTTCCAGAACTCCGATCTGGGGCGGCCGTACAAACCCAAGACCGATGTACCCGATTGGGAATCGCTGTCGTCCCGGCGCGAGGGCGATTGGCAACGGGGCGTCGCCCCTGCGGGCGTGCTCTATGTGACCCTGACCGTCGACGTGCAGGGCGATGGGATGTACTGGGCGTTCCTCGGCTGGGGGCCGAATAAGCAGGTCTGGCACCTCGATGCCGGTTTTTGCGCCGGAACCACCGATGTGGCTTTCGAGGGCGCGTGGCCCAAGCTCGATGCGATTGCCGATCGGGGTATTGATTTTGCCGGGGTTCGGGTTGCCGCCGACATGATCGGCGTCGATAGCGGGTACAATTCCGAACCGGTCTATGCCTGGGTCAAACGCCGTCACAATGCCCTGGCGCTCAAGGGTGAGGATGGCTGGACGAAGCTGCCGATTTCCCGCGCCCAGTCTGCCGAAATCCGCAAGACGGGCCTCTCCGCCGGCAAGGCCAAAAAGTTCGGCATCAAGGTCTGGCTAGTGGGCACCTGGGGCATCAAGGGCGCTTTGATGCATTATCTGGGCCGGTTGCCCAAAGAGGGCGAGACCGGGTTTCCGGTGGGCTATCAGCACTATCCGGCAGACGCCGAGGAAGAATATTTCCGCCAGCTGGTCTCCGAATATGTGATGACCGAAGAGGTGAACGGGGAAAAGCGCCGCCGCTGGAAAGCGCGTTACGCCAACCACTGGCTGGACTGCAACGTCTATGGCTGGGCGCTCACCCATTTCGTCGGGCTGTGGAACTGGGACGAAAGCCAGTGGGAAAAGCGCGCCCGTGAGCTGGCCGAGATGACCGCTTCGGCGGAACGCGATCTGTTCGGCCCGTCGGTCGCCGCCGTTCCCGGTGTCGTGCCGGTTGAACCGGCCACTGAAGCCCCAGCCCGCTCCGTTGGTTGCGGCCCCAAAGACGATGGGCTCGGCGCCCTCGCCAAACTCAATCGATAGGAGATGCGGATCGTGCGTTCGAGAGTCGAGATCGAGGCTGACCTGGCCCAGCTCTATGCGGCGCGCCGCAAGCGTCTGATTGGCGGGGCCGTGGTCGAAGTGACCCATGCCAGCGGCGGCACCAAAAAGGAAGTGGTCACGCTCGAAGAGATCAACCAGGCGATTGCGCTTTTGGAACTGGAATTGTCGCGGGTAACCGGGCAGCGGAGCAATCTGGGCCCGGTGCGTATCGGGTTTGGAGATCGTCCATGAGCAAGCCTCGCGTTCGGGTACGGGCCGGTGACAGTGTCGGGGCATCGCTGCGCCCGGTGGCCGCTGCGCCGCGCACGGCCTATGCCGCTGCCGATCAGGGTCATTCCGCGCTGGGCGGCTGGATGCCGCCGATGCAATCGGCGGATGCAGAATGGCTGCGCGATCGGGATGTGTCGGTTGCCCGGATCCGTGACCTTGAGCGCAATGACGGCACGGTCTCGGCGGGGATCGACCGGCAGGTCGATATGCTGGTGGGCGCGGCGCTGCGGCTCAATTCCAAGCCCGATCATAAAGCGCTGGGCATTTCCGCCGATGCCGCGCACGCCTTGGGGAAATCCATCCAGTCGATGTTTCGTGGCTGGGCCGATGATCCGATTTTCCGCTGCGATGCCGAGCGCCAACTGCCTTTCAACGGCCTTGCGGCCATGGCGGCGCGCGAATTTGTCGGGGTGGGGGAAGGGCTTGCCGTCATGCGGTTCCGGGACATGCCGGGCTGGTCCTATCGGACGTCCATCCACATGGTCGACCCCGACCGGCTGTCCAATCCCGCCGGCCTGCCGGACACGGAGTTTTTGCGCAAGGGCGTGGCCAAGGATGAGGACGGGGCCCCGATCGGGTACCACATCCGGCGCGGGCATCCCGCCGATGTGTTCGGCATGACATCGGACCCGTTCACTTGGGATTATTTCGAGCGCTGGCACGACACCGAAAATGGCTGGCAGAGGCCGGGTGTGATCCACCTTTATGACAAGCGCCGTCCGGGGCAGTCGCGCGGCGTGTCGCGGCTCGTGTCCAGCCTTGTCAAAACCCGCATGCTCAATCGCTATTCGGAAAACGAGGTGCGGGCGGCGGCCATCAACGGGTCGATCATCGGAGCGATCTATACCCAGCTTGGTGCCGATTATGCTGCAGAACGTCTGGGGACCGATGATCTGCACGGCACCGACTGGGGCGCGTTCAATACCCAGCGCAGCGAATTCTATTCCGATCGCTCTATCCTCAACGATGCGCGGCTGTTGACGCTGTTTCCAACCGATCGGCTCGATCTCAACACCCAGCCCCGCCAGACGGCGGGCTATCCGGCATTCGCGCGGTCCTTTCTGCAATCGTTCGCCGCTTCGCTCGGCATCTCCTATGAGCAGCTGTCGATGGACTGGAGCCAGACCAACTATTCCTCGGCGCGGGCGGCACTCAATGAGGTCTGGCGCGGCATCCAGCGGCTGCGGTCGGTCCTGATCTATGGCTTTGCCCTGCCTGTGTTTGCGACGGTGCTTGAAGACGCGCTCGACAACGACATGATCGAGATCCCCAAGGGCTGTGCAGATTTTTATGACCGGCCTGCAGCCTGGCTGCGCGCCGAATGGATCGGGCCGGGCCGGGGCTATATCGATCCGGTCAAGGAGGCACAGGCGAGCTCCGAGCGGATTCGGGGGCGCACATCGACGCTGGAGCGTGAGGCCGCCGAACAGGGGCTCGATTGGGAGCTGGTGCTCGAACAGCAGGCCCGCGAGCGCGACGAGCTAGAGCGCTACGGCCTGTCTGAGCCCCAGGCCGATCTGACGATCGTGCCGCGCAGCGACCTCGACGACCAGCGCGCCAACGCAAACTAGGATTTTCCGACATGACCGATCTCGACCTGGCGCTGCGGCGTCCGGGACAAATCCTGCTGCTCGAACGCACCCATGCGCTGGGCCTTCTCGATCGCATGCTGACGGCCCAGCGCCCGGGGCGCGGGCTGATCGGCAACGCGCTGTCGGCGCTAGGGCTGCGCCCATCCGCCAGCAGCGATATCCCGGAACGCCCACAGGTGTTGAGTCTGCCATCGCTGCCCTGGGCCGAGACTGCCGAGCAGGGCGAGGGGTATCTGATCGTTGACGGCATTGCCGTAATGGACATTGCCGGGGTGATGACCCCCAACGGTCATTACGATTGGTGGGAAGATCGCTGGACGGGCGGGTATGCCCAGATCGGCGCGAGTTTCGCCGCCGCCGAGGAGGACGACCGGGTGCGGGCGATCTTTGCCCGGGTCAATTCGCCCGGCGGGTTGGTCGATGGGTGTTTCGATCTCTGCGATCAGCTGGCCGCGCGCGCCAAACCCTTTCACGTCCATGCCCATATGGCCTGCTCTGCGGCCTATGCGCTGGCCTCGACCGCCGACCGGATCGACGCGCCGCGCGAGGGGGATGTCGGGTCGATCGGGGTTCTGATCACCCATTACGATATTTCCGACATGCTGGCCGAATGGGGCATCAAGGTCGAGGCCATCCAGTCGGGCGCGCGCAAGACCGATGGGGCCGAATGGAAGCCGCTGTCCGACGATGCCCGTGCCCATCTCAAGGGCGTTGTCGATCAGATCGCCCGGCGGTTCGTAGCGACGGTCGCCGATGGGCGTCCGATGACCGAAGACCAGATTCGCGCCACCGAAGCGCGCTGGTATCTCGCCGAACACGATGACCCCGACATGAGCGGGCTTGCCCTCGGCCTAGTCGATGGCATCGCAACCGAACGTGCGGCCTTTGCCGCGCTGCATCAATCCCTCGACACATCGGGGGCACCGGCGGCAGGGGCCGCTATTACGACAGAAGAGGAAGCAGATATGTCTCTTGCAGACCAGATTGCGGCCCTGCGGTCGAGGGCCGCCAGGGGCGACGCTGCCGCCAGGCGCCAGCTCAAATCGCTTGGCGTCCGGCTTCGGGCGGAAAAGGGCGACGACCCCGAATCCGAGACCGATGAGGACGATCGTGAGGCCGAGACCGAAGACGATCCGGAAGCCGAAACCGAGGACGAGGAAGCGGAAGGGGACGACGAGGATCCCGAAGCGGAAACCGAAGACGAAGAGGCCGAGGACGACGAGGAAGATCCCGCCGCCCATGCAACCGGAACGAAAGCCGGCTTTGCCCTGCTCGGCTGTTCCGAGGCCAGGGGGCGTGACGGGCTTGCACGGGAGCTCGGCCGCAAGGTCGGGGCCAAGAAACTGACCTATGGCGAGGCGCGCAAAATGCTAGCCGCAGCGCCCAAGGGATCGCGCCTGGGCAATGCCATGGCCGGGCGCGACAAGAACCCCGGAGCCTCCCATGGCGGGGCGGCGGCCTCGGCCAGGGGGCTCGCCTCGGCGGTCGATCGGTTCAACGCCCGCCGCAAATAGCCTTTTCGCACTCCCGCTCTGACCCGCCCCGCGCGCTTGCCGGGCGGGTCTTTTGTGTTCATCACCACAAGGATTGACGCCATGCTTGGCAAATCGTTTTCGGTCGCAGCCCCCAAGCTGCAGACCGCTTTTCTCAAATTCGAGGTTGACCCCCAGTTCACCCGCGAAACGCTGCCTGTGCTGGCCGGTACGCTGGCAAAACGCAGCATCGAGATCGGCACCCCGCTGGGGCTTGCTGCCAGCGGCGATCCCAGTGTTCTCGCTGTCGCGGATAATGTCGGCAACGGGGTCCTGACCCTCGCTGCCCCGGCTTTGGCAACGGGCGTGGTGCCCGGCATCTACCGGGCTGTGTGCACGGCAACGGATGCCGATGGCGGCACATTCGAGGTGTTCGATCCAGCCGATGTTTCCGTCGGGACTGCCGAGGTTGGCGATCCCTTCGATGGGGTTGTCAAATTCACCATTGCCGATGGCGACGAGGATTTTGCCGAGGGCGACACCTTCGAAATCCGTGTGCCGATCGGCACCATGGCCAAGGAATGGGACCCCGAAGCCACCGATGGCAGCCAGATTTTCCATGGCTTTGCGCTGATGCGCGCCAGTGCGCCGGTTGGCCAGAACAGCGCGGTGCTCGCCCTGGAATGCGGCCCGGCGATCGTGCTCGAAGACGAGATCGTCTTTCCCGCCGATCTGCCTGCCGAGCATCGCGCGGCGCTGATCGCAGCGGCTTTGGCCAAGGGCATCAAGGTCCGTCGCGGCTGATCCCGCGACGGCTCACCGGGCGGTCCGTCGCGATCAGCCTTTCGCTTTTTTCCTGATGAGAAAAGGACCGTTGAAAAATGGATCCGCAAGATTTCAACTTTCCCTATACCGCGACGGACCTCACCGAACAGGTCAATCGCATCCCCAATTCCTTCGGCCTGTTGCGGGCCATGGGGCTGTTCGACACCGAAGGGGTGATTTCCACCCTTGTCGAAATCCGGCTCGAGGACGGCATTCTGCGCGTGTTGCCCGCCAAGGAACGGGGCGCTCCGGGCACGCCGGCGGGCCGCGAGAAGGGCAAGACCATCTTCATGGAAGTGCCCCACTTCCCCCATGACGATCTGATCACCCCGCAGGATATCCAGAACCTGATGATCCTTGTGGGGCGCGCCAAGCGTCCGGCCACCCTCGACGATGAGATGGTCAAGCGCCTCGCCAATATCCGCAACAATCACGACATCACGCTCGAATATCTGCGGATGTGCGCGCTCAAGGGCGAGCTGCGCGACGGCAATGGTGTTCTGCTCTACGACCTTTACGAGGTGTTCGGGCGGACCAAGAAGACCGTCTATTTCGACCTCGCCAATCCCAACACCGATATCATCTCCAAATGCGATGAAGTGTTCGGCCATGTCGCCGACAATCTGCGCGGCGAGACCATGTCGGGCGTCGAGGTTCTGGTGTCGCGCGAGTTCATCAACACCTTCATCCAGCACCCCAAGGTCGAAAAGTTCTGGCTCGGCCACCAGGAAGGCATCCAGGCCATTGCGCGCGCCGAGCGTGAGCGGTTGGGCGGGCAGTGGGGCCGGGTGTTCGAGTTCCACTCGATCCTGTTCCGCGAATATTACGGCTCGGCCCCGGTGCGCAACGCCAACAACGAAGTGGTCAATGAGCGCTTCATCGCGCCGGGCATGGGCCATGGCTACCCGATCGGGACCATGGACACGTTCAAGACCTGGTTCGCGCCTGCCGACGACGTGCGGTTCGTCAACACCATCGGCGAGGAAATCTACATTTCTCCCGAAATCCTCAAGCACGGCAAGGGCATCGAACTGCACTCGGAATCCAATCCGCTGGTGGTGCCCAAGCGCCCCGAAGTGATGGTCGAGATCTCGGCTTCTGCCGGACCGAACTAGGCGGGCAAAACGCGATGAGCAGGGGCGCCATTGGCGCCTCTTAACGTTTTTCGAGAAGGTGAGACAGATCGATGGAAGACCTCAAGATCATCAAGGGAATCGGGCCGGCTCATGCCGAGGCCCTGGGCAAGCTGGGCATCGCCACCATTGCGGCGCTGGCCGCGATTACCGAGCCTGACAAATTTGTCGATGCAGCACTGTTCCGGGCCGAGGATTTGGCCGGCTGGATCGAAGAAGCGCAGAAACGTGTCGAGGATTCCGCCTCAGAGGAGCAGGGTGAGCCGCCGGCCCAGACCGATGCCGCCGGCGAAGAGGGCAAGAGGCCTGCAACGCGCAAGCGGCGCGCAAAGTCCAAAAAGCCCAGCGGGCCGCGTCGGTCGGTGGTGCTGCTGGTCGATGACAAGCAGCACGGATCCCGGGGCACCATCGTCAGCATCGAGGCCGATGCGGCAGATGGGTTGCGGGCTGAAGGCAAGGCGCGGCGGGCAACGCTCGACGATTTCCGCACAGCCGGAAAACTGCAACGGGCAGGCGGCTAGGCCATGCGCCGCGATCTCGTCCTCGACAGCTACCAAACGATCCGTGAGGAGCTGTTCGAGGACGTTGTCTATACCCCGGTCGGAGGCGAGCCAGTGGTGCTGCACCATGCCATCGCCGGCATCGAGCCGCGCTCGGAGCGCTTCGAGGTGTTTGGCGAAAAGCTGCGGACGGCGAGCCATCTAACCCGGGCGGCGCGGGCGGCCTTTCCCGATTTGCGGCGCGGAGACATCATCGATGATGGCGCGCGCTGGCAAGTGATCGATTTCGAATTTGCCGGGGATGGGCGGGTGGAAATCGTCATGGCGCTGGTGAGGATCTGATGCGACTGGTTGCGGCCAATTTCGGAAAGCTCGAAGAGCAGATAGCGCATGAACAAGCCGAAGCTGCCCGGGCGGTGACCTTTGGAACGGCCCAGGCGACAGAAGCGCTCAAGCTGCGCCTGCGCCAGCTGGTCCTTGCCAGCATGGGGTCGCGGCGGGTTGCCAATGCCTGGCGCAGTTCCATCTATCCGCGCCCGCCGGCGCGATCGCTGGGCCCCACCGGGCTGGTCTGGTCGAATGCGCCCCATATCATCGAAGCATTCTCCCGGACCCAAATGGTCCGCAGCCCCAACGGGTTTTTTCTTGCCATTCCCAGTCCGGACGCGCCCAAACAGTACATGGGCAAACCGGTGTCGCCCTCGAATTGGAACGAGGAACGATACGGCCCCTTGCGGTTCGTTTATCGCCGCACCGGACCCTCCTTGCTGGTTGTCGATGCGGTTCGGCGTACGGCATCAGGGAAGATTTCGCGCCGTATCGCCAATGATGGGCTCACCAAAACCGGAAAATACCGCAAGGGGTGGAGCACGGTGGTGATGTTTTTTCTCGTGCCCTTTGTCCGGCTCAAGCAGCTTTGGGATCTGGAGCATGAATACCAGAAGGCGGGTGACGACATGATCCGGTTCATCATTGAGGCCTGGCAATGAGATCGGTGCGAGAGCGGATTTTTGCGACGCTGCAATCGGGCCTTGCGGCCCCTGACCGGCCGATCCTGCGCAATGCGCCGATCCATGATCTAGGTGGGCGTTTTCTGTCGCTCTCGGATGGATCGACTGAGCTGATCGAGGAATATTTCAACCCCGAGCGCTTTGAATTTTCGCTGCGCCCGAAACTCACCCTGCTGGTGCTGAGCGCTGTGCCGGAAACCAGCTTTAACCCTGAAGATGCTGCGGCCCGTGATGAGGCCCTGGACGGGCTGATCGAGGCGATCAGCGTGGCCTTTTCTGCCATCTCGGACTGGCCGGATGAGGTGATGGACTGGCGCATGCTGCCACCCGAATTCACCACCCATGAGATCATGGGCGCCGCCGGCATGAAGGGCTGCGATATCGCCTTTGAGATCGACTACTGGAGCGACCGCCGCGAGGGCTGATCGCGGCGCTGCATATTCTCACCGGCATTGGGCCGGATGTTTTTTTCTGAAAGGATTGGACAATGACCAAACCGCGCGCGGTCGGAGCCGATGCCGTCCAGCTTATCGCCAGGGAATCTGACTATGGCACCGCGCCCGATGGTGTCGGCGGCGGAGTCTATGCCCGTTTGCCCATGCGATCCTATGGGCTGTCGCCGGAAACCTCGCTCGAAGAGGATCCCACCTGGAACCGGGGCACCCCGGACGCCGGCGATCCGGTGGAAGGGCCGATCACGGTCTCTGACAACATGATCATGCCGGCCTGTTCACGCGCCATCGGCGCGGCGCTGGCGCTGATTTTGGGCAGTCCCGATACTGAAGATAATCAGGACGACACCTATACCCACGTTTTTGCCTCGGGCCAGGAATTGCCCAGCTTTTCCATCCAGACCGGCCACCCCAAACTGTCGGTGCCCAAATGGCGGACGGTGCTCGGCGTCAAGGCCGGGGGCATCAATTTCGACATGAGCCGGACAGGGCGCGCGCTGCTGGAAATCCCGCTGATCGGGCAAAAGCAGATCAAGGATCTGACCGGTGCGCGCGATGCGACGCCTCTCCAGTTCGATTATCTGCCGTTTGATAACATCACCGGCTCGATCACCGTCGATGGCGATCCGCTGGCCAGTGTCACCGCGGCGCGGTTCGCGTTCTCCAATGGGTTGGAGCCGGTCGAGACCATTCGCGCCGATGGGGTGATCGACGGGATCGACGAGGGCGAACGGACGGCCTCGGGCTCTCTCGACGCACGGTTTGGTATCGACGCCACGCTTGAGGACCTGGCCGATGCCAAAACGCCCTGCGCGCTGCAATTTGCCTTTGCCCTGCGCCAGTACCCCACCCGTCGTCTGGTCTTTTCGCTGCCTCGGGTGTTTCTGTCCAATCCCAAAATCCCGATCACCGGGCCGGGCGGAATTTCGCAAAGCTGGCAATGGCGCGCGGCTCACGATGCCGATCTTGGCTATCTGCTCGGCGTCACGCTGATCAACGACGTTGAGGCGTACTGATGCGGATTTCGGTGCAACCCTCCA
Organism: Pelagibacterium sp.; assembly: GCF_035555455.1. Taxonomy (GTDB): domain Bacteria; phylum Pseudomonadota; class Alphaproteobacteria; order Rhizobiales; family Devosiaceae; genus Pelagibacterium. Next base: position 11,088 of record NZ_DATMGM010000070.1, read on the forward strand.
CAAGCCCGGTGGCCATCCCGCTCTATGATGGCGGGGTGGTGATGAGCCTGCCGGTCAGCTCGCCCGTCGTCTATGCGGCACGGGCGCGGGCCGATGCGCTGATCGTGGTGCTGTCGGAAAGCGGGGAGGCGGTGACCAGGGCCGGCGGACATGTGCTGGGCGTTCCCGACCTGTCCGACCCCATCGAGCGGCAGGGCGTCTGGGACGCGATGTTTGCCCTGTCGCTGGCCGAAATGCAGATCATCGGCTGGGACGGCATCGTGGACGAGGACGGAAAGGACCTGCCGTTCAAGGCGGATAACATCGTCCATCTGATGCTCGATGCCCGGGCGGCGGATCTGTATGTCAGCCAGGCCATGGCCCCTTATCGCAAGAAGGAAACGGAAAAAAACGTCTGACGGCCCTTGCCCATTGGCATTTTGGCAAGGGCCGTGGCGAGGATTATTGCGCCGGGTGCAAGGCGGCGGGCGAGGCCTGCGCCACCACAGCGCCCGGCAGCTGCATGTATGCGCGCAGCGCGCCGCAAACCGATGCCGGGCGGATGGCCTGGGGCCTGTTCAAGGATAATTGCTGGCGGGCTCGGGTGGCCGGGCTGGGCGCTGTCGTTGGCGTTGAACTCGACATGCCGATCGAGCAGCTGACCCAAGCCGGTGTCGGGCGCCCTCTGGCGCAGGATCTGCTAGTGGCCTGCGAGATGGGGTTCGTTGCGGCGGTGAACGAGAAGGATGGCGATGACCAAGGGTGAGAAAGAAGTCGGCATCCGCCTTTCCGTCAAGGACAAGGAGGTGGCGACCCGCAGCCTGCAGCATTTCGGCAAGGAGGGGTCGAAGGCCCTTGAGGAAATCGAAAAGGCCGGCCGGCCCGCATCCGATAGCCTCAAACTCGTCAATTCGGCGGCACAGGGCGCTCAGGATTCGCTCAAGGGACTGGCCGGAGAGGCCGGCACGCTGGGGCGCCTCCTGTCGCGTGGCGGCCTGCTGGGGCTGGGTATCGCCGGGCTGATTGGCGGGTTGGTGCTGCTGGGCAATAAGGTGGTGGAGGTCTCCCGCGAGCTGCGCGAGATCGAGGAGGAGGCGCGCCGATCGGGGCTGGGCGTCGAGGCCTTCCAGGAAATGACCTATGCCGCCTCCCAGCTCAATGTCAGCCAGGACGCCGTCAAGGATGGCTTTCGTGAGCTCTCCATCCGGGCGGGCGAATTTGCCGTTTCCGGGGGTGGGGCGGCGGCAGAGGCGTTCCGCCAGATTGGCCTGTCCCAGGCTGATGTGCGGGAGGGTCTGAAAGACACCGAAAAGCTGTTCGATAACATCATCACGCGGCTGGGCGAATTCGGGCGTCCCGATCAGTTGCGGATGTCGGGGCAGATCTTCGGCGGGCAGGGGGGTGAAGAGTTCATCTCCATGATCGATGCCGGGGCGGCGGCGATTGCCCGGTTTCGAGCCGATGCCCAAGAGCTCGGGATCGTGATGCACAAGGACATGTTTGAACGCGCGCGCGAGGTCGAGACCAAGTTCGCCACCGTTTCGAGGGTGATCGACACGCAATTGAAGTCTGCCTTCATGGAGCTGACCCCCATTATCGTGGAGACGGGAAACTTCATCGTCTGGGTTGCCAGCGTCATTCGCGACATTGCCGACGCCATCGCCTTTATGCGCGGGGAAATAGACAAGCTTTCAACCCGGAATCTGGAAGTTCGGCTGATCCAGCTGGGTGGTGAGCGGGTGGAAATGGAGGGGGAGCTTCTCTCGCTGCAAACCGACGACTGGCGACCGGTTAACGATCCGTTCGGCACCGCCGGCGAGATCGCCGCCCAGGCCCAAACCAATCGCATGACTGCTCTGGAAAATGGCCTGAAGGCGATCGAGGAAGAAGAGCACCGGATCATGGCCATTCTGGAGGGCCGGGAGTCCGAGCGATCGGCACCGGTTACGGCTCCAACGCGTACAGCTAGTGCCGGCGGGACGGATGAACTGGCGCAGCAGGCAGAGCGCTTGATCGAGCGTTTGCGCTCCGCCTCGGACGAATATGCGCGCACCATGGACCAGCTCAACGCCATGCTGGCGCGGGGGCTGATCGATCAGGAAACCTATAATCGCGCCGTGGCCGAAGCAGTGCTCAAGCGCGCCGAGGCGGTCGATACCGAGGCCGATTATGCCCATGCCCTCGCGCTGGTGCAAAAGGCGCTCGCCGACGGGATCCTCACCGAAGCCCAATATACCGAGACCGTCGAGGAGATGACCCGGCGGCGGCTGGAGGCCCAGAACGATTGGACGGCAGGGTTCCAGTTCGGGATGTTGCGGATCGTCGAGCAGAACCGGGACCTGGCCGCCCAGGTGGGCGATGCCTGGGCCTCGGCGTTCTCCAAGGCAGAGGATGCGCTGGTTTCGCTGGTGACCACCGGGAAAGCCGATGTGAAAGACCTCGCCAATTCGATCATTGCCGATCTGTTGCGGATCGCCATCCGTCAGGGGATCACCGGCCCGATTGCCGGGTTCTTGGGGAATATGTTTGGGGGCGGGGGTGCGGGCTTTGCCCCGATTGGCGTGCCGGTCGCTCACTCTGGATGGACGGTGGCTCGGGGAAACCCGCCCGCCACGCGGGCTGCGCTGGCCGGGCTCGACCGGTTCCACATGGGCGGGCTCAACCGGCGCGAACGCCTTGTGGTTGCCGAGGAAGGGGAGGGCATTTTTACGCCGCGCCAGATGGATAATGCCGATGCGCTGTTTCGCGGGATGATGCGCGCCCTTGAAAGCGCGATTGGGCGCTCCGGTGTCCAGCAGGGCAACCGGGTGGAGATCCACAATCACACCGGAGCCGAGGTGCAGCACGAAACGAGCACCGGTGCCGATGGCATCGATATCGACCGTGTCATTATCGGCACCGTCAATTCCGGACTTGTGCGTGGTGATCTCGATGGATCGCTGCGCAGTGTGTTCGGGTTGAAGCGAGGTGGGCGCTGATGGAGATCTGGCCCGCCGATGTGCCCCATGAACCGCTCGCCAATTCCTTTCAGGGCGATGCCTTTCGCGCGCCACTCGCCACCGAAATGGAAGACGGGCCAATCCGTGCCCGACCGCGCTCGACGCTGAAAATCGCCACGCTGCGGTTCTCGATCCGGATGAGCAATGAGGCGTTCGACATCTTTGCCGCCTGGGTGGACGCCGATCTCGTCCAGGGCGTGCTGCCGTTTTCCATGCCCGTCTGGAAGGGCGGGGCCTATGTGACGCGCACCTGCCGCTTGCGGGAGCCCTATCGGGACAACCCCGGTCATGGCCTGCGGCACCGGGTGTCTGTTGTGCTCGATGTCGAGGATTACTGATGAGCGACTGGACCACTGCCTATGAGGAAGCGCTGGCCTCTGCGCCCGCCGATACGTTCATCATTTCCGGGCTGGAGCTGATCCATCCCCAGTTCGTCGATTTCGAAGACAATCAGGATTCGATCCGGATCGCGCTCGATGAGCGGGCCTGGACGCTGGAGCACGAAGCCATGGCCCCGCTGTTTGGCGGGAAGCAAAAGCGCTACGACCCGCTGGCCATGGATATCCGGCTACCCGAGCAGAGCGAGACCAGTTTCGGGACGCTGGAATTAAAGCTCGACAACGTCCCGCGCTCGATCTGGCCCTATCTGCAAAAGGCGGCGCGGGTGCGCGCTTCAGCCACGGTAATCTTTCGGCAATGGGTGGCGGTGCGCGATCTGGGCACCGGTACCTATGCCTGCGACGGCCCGCCTGACATGATTTATGACCAACTGACCATGAAGGTGGTGCGCGCCACCCAGCTGCAGCTTTCGGGCACGGCCGGCTTTGTGGATTTGCTCAACAAGGCCTTTCCGCGCCGCAGTTTTGACCGCGACAGCTTTCCGGGCCTGCACGGGGTGAGCACTTGATGGCGATCACCAGAATTGAGAACGGGGCGCCGCGGGCCGCCTTTGTCGCCGCGATCGAAGCGGTGATCGAAAAGGGGCTCGGCGCTGGTGCGGCCGGCGGGCTGGAAAATTACGGTCAGGTGCGCATGGCGCTGAACCAGATCTCCGCTGATCTCTCGCTGCCGCAGATCGAGAACGGCGCGCTGCTGGCTGAGGTGCGCGCCGCGATCAATGAGATCATCCATGCGCTGGAAGGCCACAATGATGGCTGAGGCGGAGCGGGCGGCGGTCCTTGCCGCGCTGCTTGGCTGCCCCTACAGGCTCGGGGCGCAGGGGCCGGAGGCCTATGACTGCTATGGCGCGGCACGGGCGCTGCAGCGCGGGCTGTTCGGGCGCGACATGCCCAGATTCGCCATCCCCGGCACGGCGGGGCGCTGGGCTATCGCGGCGGCGATCGCCGCCCATTCCGAACGCGAAAACTGGATCGAGATCGGAGCGCCCGAAGATGGGGCGCTGGTGACCATGGCCCGCCACCAGCAGGGCTATCACATGGGCGTCTGGCTGGCCGACGATGATGGCCTGGTCATTCACGCCGTTGAATCGGCAGGCGTCGTCGCTTCCCGGCTGATCGAGCTGGAGGCCGAGGGCTGGCGCAAATTCCGGTTCCATCTGCCGGCATAAGGATCAAAATTCCGATGAGCATTTCTCTTCCTGCATGCTGTGCGGGCGGCAAAGCCGTGCTGTTTACCGGCCCGTTTGGCGCGCCCGACCGCGTGATCGGTCTGCCCCGCCCCATGACCATCGCGGAAATCGTCGCGCTGCATGGCCTCAATTTTCGCCTGCCCACCATCGCCATCATGGATGGCGAGCCGGTGCTGCGCACCCAATGGGCCGTGCGCATGATGCGGGCCAGCGATGTTTTGGGCTTTGTCGCCATTCCGGGCAATTCGGGCGGCGGGGGCAAGCAGATCATCGGGCTGGTGGCGGCGATCGCGCTGGCCATTGCCGCGCCCATGGTGGGCGGCTGGGTGGCCGGCAGCGTGATGGGGCTGACCGGATCGGCCTTCACCATCGGGTCGAGCCTTGTGTCGGGGCTGGTGCTGGCCGGGGGGTCGTTCCTGGTCAACATGCTGTTCCCGCCCGTCGATCCCGGCCCGGAAAAGCGCCCGCAACAGGTCTATCTCGCCAATGCGGCTTCGAACCAGGCGACGCCCTTTGAGACGATCCCGGTGCTCTATGGCCGCGAGCGCTTCCCGCCCCGTTTTGCCGCGCGGCCCTATTCCGAATTTCAGGGGAACGATCAGTTCCTCTATCAGCTGTTCGCCATCACGCTGGGCAAGGCCGATATCGAGCGCATCGATATCGGGGAGACCGAAGCCTGGAACGCCGATGGGGGCTATAGCCCGAGCTTTTCCGATCTGGAAATCGAGATTATCCAGCCCGGCGAGGCGGTGACGCTGTTTCCGGCCAATGTGATCACCTCGACCGAAGTCGCCAACCAGACCGTGCCCGATCCGCCCGACGTGCTGGGGCCGTTCGTCGTCAACGCGGCGGGAACCGAGATCGACCGGATTGCTGTGGATTTCATGTTCCCTGGCGGGCTGTTTGCCTATGGTGACAACGGCAAGATCAAGAAACACGCGGTCAGCCTGCGCGCGCAATATCAGCGGATCGACGACGCCGGCGCTCCGATCGGCGGCTGGAGCACACTCTTTGCCTCGCGCTTTGAAAAGGCGACACGCACGCCCCAGCGTCTTTCGCGCTCGGTCAAGGTTACCGCCGGACGCTATCGGGTGCGGTTTGACGCGACCCAGGCATTTTCGAAGTCCGACAAGGTGATTTCGACCGTGCAATGGGCCGGGTTGCGGGGCTATCTCACCGGGTTTGTAACGCCGCCCAATTGCACCCTGCTGGCCCTGAAAATCCGCGCCAATGAACAGCTCAGCCAGGCCTCGGCCAGCCAGATCAGGGTGACCGCATCGCGCTACCTCGAAGTCTGGAGCCGCTCGCAGGGCGCGTGGATCGAGCAAAAGACCGCCTCGATCGCCTGGGCCGCCGCCGACATCTTGCGCAACGAGGATTATTCGATCGGGCTGCCCGACACGCAATATGATCTCGATTGGCTGGCCAGCAAGGCTGATCTGTGGGCCGGCCGGGGCGATGAATTCAATGGGGTGTTCGACCGCTCCTGGACCGCGTCGGACGCTTTGCGTGCTGTATTGCGGGTGGGGAGGGCGCAGCCGGTGCGGATTGGCGGCAAGATCGGCTTTACCCGGCTGGAGCCAAAACACATCAAGCGGGCGGTGTTTACGCCCCGCAACGTGGTGCGCGGCAGCTTTCAGCACGAGCTGGTGCTGTTTGATGAGGACAAGCCCGACCATGTGGTTGGCGAATATCGCGACCGCTCCGTTTGGGACACGCGCGAGGTGCGCGCATCGCTGGCCGCTATCGGCTCGGACGCGCCGCAGCGGATCGAATATTTCGGGATCACCGATCACGATCACGCCTGGCGCGAAGCGGTGACCGACGCCGCCATCAATGCCTATCAGCGTGAGCTGGTCGCCTTCACGGCGGAATGGGAAGGCAAGATGCTGGTGCGGGGCGATCCGGTGCTTGTCCAGCATCCATTCATCGAGGAAGTGGCGACCGCGGCGCTAGTGGATCGTGTCGGCCGCACGCTGACCATCGATCGGGACTATGCCGGCGATGTGTGGGACGATAGCGCGCTGTGGTTTGACCTCGACCCTTGGGAGGGGGCTAGCCCCGAGCGCTATGTGATCCTGCGCGACAAGCGGGGGCGGGAGTGGGGCCCGTGCCGCATTGAGGCGTTTGAAGGGCGCACTCTTGTCCTCGATGCCGATGATCTGGTTACGGTGCATAATCAGATGGGCAGCCTTGATGGCTTGCTGGCTGGTGCGCGGCAGGAGCCGGCGCATGTGTTGATCTGTGCCGGAGAGACGCGCCCTTTCAACGGGCTGGTGGTCTCCGCTGCGCCCAACGGGCCGGACCGGGTCGATATCGTCACCGTGATCGATGCGCCGGAAGTCTATATGGCCGATGGCGAGGAGGTAATGCCCTCACCCTGGACGCCGCCAACCCTGCCGCCGGCGGTGCCGCTACGCCCGATCATTTTGGGGCTTTCGGCCGAGCTGCGCGCCACCGGCGCCGGGTTGGAGCTCGATGCCGCCTGGCAGCCAGCCATTGGCGCGACAGGCTATGTGGCCGAGGTCAGCTATGATGGTGAGGAGAGCTGGACGCCGATTTTCCAGGGTGAGGCCAACCGGTTTGTCGTCCCGGTGCTGCCGCAGCTCCTGACCCTGCGGGTGGCCGCGATCGGAACGGTCCAGGGCCCGTGGGTGATCCGGGAGTTTCTGGCCGGGGAGGTGCCCGATATCAGAATCCCCAGCCACTGGCTGGACGTTGATCTTTCGAACCTCGCCCGCGACGTGCTCGACCAGATGGGCCTCAAGCCGCGTGAACTGGTCGAGCGGTTCAAGCAGCTTGGTACCTTGCTCGAAGAGGTGGACCGGGAAAACTACACCAAGCGTGAAGCCCTGTTCCGCGAGATTACCGTTGAGCTGGAAGGGCTGGAGGCGAGCTTCACCGAAGTGATCGAAGTGGCGCTCAACCCGGAAGCCGATTCAGCGCTGGGGCGGGCCATTCAATCGCTTCGGTCGGCGCTGGGCGGAAGTTCGTCTGAGATCAATGTCATGTGGGACACTCAGGCTGCACCTGCGGGCTTTTCGGCCCGCTATGCCATCCAGGTGATGGCCAGTGATGGTTCACTGCGGCTGGCCACCATGTTCCTCGACGTGCCCGAAGACCCCAATGAGGCGACCCGCATCGGCTTTATGGCTGACAACGTGGCGTTCTTTCTCGCCGATGGCACGCCGGTGGCGCTGTTTGATGCCAATGGCGATTTCCGCAACCCGACCGGCACCGTCAAAATCTCGATGCTGCAAGACGGCGGCGGCGCATTCAGCTTTGGGTAGATGATAGCAGTTCTTCGTGGCTTTCCCGCCGAGGGCATCGTTGCGTGTTTCGACGAGGCCCCCGGCGGCGGTGACTGGCGGGACATCAATGCGCCCCGCAATGCGCCGGCGAAAAATCCCGCTGCGCATGTGTCCCGTGTCCATTGGCATTCGGAGTTCTTCCAGTACGAGTTGGCCATGCCGATCCAGACGGTGACGGTGGAGCATCCGGCTCTGGCGGGGCGCTCGATCTATTGGGGCTATAACCTCGTTTATGACGGCAACAACCCGGTCTCAACGACCGGGTATCTCGTGCCCGGACGGGTGGCGACGGCCTCGCACACTCTTGTCAATCACGGGCTGGACTATGTGCCGCTGGCCTTCGTTGCCTATGGTGGCCGCATGCTCATGCCCGGGGTGGCGGTGCAGACGGCCAGCGCTGGTCGCAGCCGTTTCGTCTCGCCCTACATCACCCCGGGCGCTGTGGGGCTGCGGGAGGTCTATAATTCCTCGTCCTCGGGGCTGGGCGCAGTCAGCCGGGCGTATCAGGTGATGGTGTTTCGGGTGCCGGTCGAGGACGCATCGCTGCCGCTGTTCAGTGGGGGTGGCGGCGAAACGATCATCGGGCGCGGCAAGGTCCGAACCAGCCGCACCTATGCGCGCCGGGAAGGCGGCGGCGCGAGCCCCTTCAACATCGATCAGGCCCGCACTGTGGACCTTAACAATGGCCGGGCGCGGATTGCCACCGGCGGTTCGGTCACGACAGAGGCGGGTTATGGCGGCGCGTTCACGGCACCGCCCTTTGTGCCGGTGGGGGTGTAATGGGCAGGGTTCACAACGAAAAGCCCGGCGTCATCACGGTAGAGGGCGACGGCGGGGAGGTCCGCTGGTCGTCCGAGTTCCCGCCGGTCAACTTGCTGCCGGAGGCCGACTGGATCGATACCAGCCTCAGCGTGGCGTTCCCGGATTTCTCCAAGTTCGTCAATTACAGCCACAACCGGTGGTACAACCCGCCCTCCTGGCCGGGCACGGGGCCGTGGCGGCCGAGCACGTCGCAGGACACCTGCGTCTCTCTGACGATGATCGAGCCGGAGAACCGGGTGTTGGGACCGACGACCATCGGCACCATCCCGGCGGGGGCCAATTATATCGATGTGCGGGTGCGGCTGAACCGCACCAAATCCCCGTACACTTTCCGCGACCAGGGCGTGCCCCCGCTGATCCCCAATGAATGGGTGAGCCTGCCGGGCGGCTCGTGCCTGGTTGAGGCCACCGAGATCTGGCGGCGCTCATTCGATATCGTTCTGTCTGGAAATGAAGTGCAGTTGGTCCGCCGACAGTCAGTGATCGATCCGGGGCCGGTCTCGGCGCAACAGCCTGGCAGCCCGCAGGACAATGGTCGGTTGCCCTTGTCGGGGGCGGGCGGCGACCCTTGGGGGCAGAGCAGCTACCAAGGCTGGGGCTGGATTTCTGGCAGTACGTTTGCTGGCTCTTACCGCAAGGGGCACCCTGCGGCGCTGATCCAGCACAAACCACCCAGTGCCAATGGTGGGCTGGGTGGGGACACGCCGCAATATGGCGGCAAGCACCCGCGCCGCTTCAACGCCTGCTCGATCAACAACAGCGCCCACGACTTTTCTTCCACCTATACCGGCCAGATCGTGATCCGGCCTGGCTACATCAGGACATAGACCAGCCATGGCTCTTGTAACTTGGTACTCTACCGGCACCGTGTCGGTGGATGGCGGCAGCACGACCGTAACCGGCGAAAACCTGTTCTGGGGCGATGACGCCATTATGCCCGGGGATTTGTTCTGCGATCCCGCCCAACCGCTTGTCCCGCCCCAGCGGGTCCGGGAAGTAACAGCGGACAACGTGTTGGAGCTCTGGGCCCCGTGGCCCGGCACGACGATCACGGATGCGCCCTACGAAATCCGCTATGTCGGCATCATCGAGCGCTCGACGGCGCAGACGCGCCGGGTGCTGGAACAACTGGGCGATGTGAAAGCCTATTTCGACATGCAGGTCGATACGCTAGCGGACCGGGATGCGTTCGACGCCCGCCCGGCGCGGTTCCGGGTTCTGGTCTCCGATATCGGCGATGGTCGCGCGGCGATCTATTCCAAAAACAGCTCAGCGGATGGAGACTGGTCCGAGCCAGCGATGTTCTCGGGCCCGGCGATTGAGTTGGACGTTGCCTCGGTGGTTGACGCCCCGTTTGGCAGCGCGCCCGACGTGACGCTTTCGCCCCGCCCGGGCGGCTATGACATGAGCTTCGTCATTCCGGAAGGCATGCGACTGTTTCCCGGCACCACCACCACGCTGGAGCCTGGCCAGCCGGCGCAGGCCGATTTTGTTCCGGTGGAGGGTGGGTTCCGGCTTGATCTGGCCATCCCGCGAGGTCCGACCGGCGATATCGATGGGGTGACGCCATTCTGGGTATCGCGGCTGGGAGCGGATGGTGATGCGGAAGCAGCGCGGCTTGGGCTAAATGCTCAGATTGCCGGTGACTATGAGCCTGAGCAACAGCCTGTAAGTCAATCCGACGCCGAGGCCGGGGCGATTGCTGAGATTCGCTCCTGGAGCCCCGAGCGCATTGCCCAGGCGATTGCTGCCCTCGCGCCTGCGGTTCCAGCCGACGTCTATCGTCGAGCAAACATCCTCGATCCGGTCGGGGAGGATGAAGGTATACCGACTGGAGGCATCATTGAACGAGGTAGTAATGTCAACGGCGAATATGTGAGGTTTGCAGATGGGGTACAGATTTGTTGGCATAGTATTGGAGGTGTTAACGTTGACGGTTCCTCAGGGGGCTTCCGGTTCAAAGAAATACCTCAATGGGATTTTCCTGCCGCATTTAGCGGAGTCCCCCGCTGCACAACAGCAGTTAACAGGGGAGCCACTGGCGGTGGTTTGACGTGGGCTGGGGCTACAACACATAACATCACGGGGGCCCATATAAGGGGTCTCTGCATCATAGCCGTGTCCAGCGATGTAACCGGGGCCTACTTGCAGGTAATGGCAATCGGAAGGTGGTTCTAATGCTTATATATTTTTCTCCTCAGAGGAGAGACGACACACTTGCCGCATCCCGCCAGGGCGACACCCTCACTATCAACGGCGATGTCTTCGATTTTTCCACGCTGCCCGATGGCGCAACAATCGCAGTAGAAAATAGTCCTAGCCCGTGGATTACCAGCCCGATCGAACGCATTAACGGCGAGTTGCACCTGACAATGTTATTGCCGCATGGGCCGAACCCAAGCCCAGCTGTCGCATTCCCCGATCCGCTGGTCGATCCTGCTGACGGGCCCCTTGTTCTGCCCCATGATCCCAAGGAGGACGAAGATGACCTGGACGCCTGATCCCTCGATCATCATCACGGCTGAGCAGAAAGCTGCTGCGCTGCAAGAGCAGACCCGGACCGCGCTGTGGGCGGAGCGAGACCGCCGGTTCGAAGAAACCCGCTGGCTGGTCGAGCGGCACTCTGAGGAACTGCTCTTGGGTCGCCCGACTTCGCTATCGGCATCTGAATACGCCGAACTGCTGGCCTACCGGCAGGACTTGCGGGACCTGCCGGAGAGCACAGAAATACCGGTCAGGCTATCTGGCCGGAGCGATCCTGACGAGAAGTAGAGCGCTTGAAAGGCTAAGCGGTATCTCTGTTCATTGACTCTTTGACGATCGGCGATTTGGGGGCGATTTGATGCTTTTTGAACCAGAACCCATGTAATAGCGCCAATTATTAGGCTTCCACCATTTTTGGCGTTCGAGACGCAGAATTTCACTTTGTTTGCTCTGGTCGAGCGCGTTAGCCTCAGCCTTAGCAATGACAGCGCTAGAGGCAATAAATGGGCACGAAGCGCGCAGCGGTTCTAAATCCAAGCTTATTGGTCGACTATCAAAATTGAAAACGGAAACAAGCTTGTCTACAGTGAGATCGTTGTCACCGAAGTCAAATTCGACGGGTTGGCGCTCTTTACCTACTGAAAGAAGATAATCCCAAAATTTATGTTCCTTGCCACGACCAGTGTCGGCCGTGAGCCATGCGTTGGGAATGCCGTATGCGTCTGACACGATCAATCCGTGAAGCGACGTCGTCAAAATGCGCTTGCAGGAAAGGAATGCATCTATCGTACCCTCAATGTCGTCAGTAAGTAAGTCGATTACAAGAACGCCATCCAACTTAAGATTTTCAATTCGTTTTCTTTCTGACCAGCGCAATACCACTCCAAGCTCGTACTGTTTTTCAATTGTCGGATGGTAGTAATCCGCCACCAGGAGGGCAGGGTCTCCATAGACGCGAGGAGCTTTGCCGCCAAACATTTCGAATCGCGCGCGGGTAAGCGGCCCGCGCACAGCCAAGGGCGTCCCAGCTCCCTTGACCCGCATCTTCCCTTCTGTGCCAAAGGATCCTATGCCCCACATTACAGAGGTCGGGCTGACGCGGGACAAGATGGAACCGATTGTCAGGTAGTGGGGCTCGTCTTTGTTGGCCCAGACAACAGGTTTCCCCGTCATTTTCTCGGCGAGCCATGGCCCGAGAAGGTCGCCAAAATTCTTTTCATTATCCCACCAACGCATCGGGATCTTGCCATCAACTTCAATCACTGAACGGTCCTTTTGATGCCTGCGAAAAACGTTATTCTCAAAAATGCGTAAAAAGACTCCTCGAACTGAGTGCGGGTGGTACCCCTTATTCGAAAAGTTCGTTCACTGGGCGCCCATTTGTTAGACGCTAAGTCTGCGCAACATCAAAGCGCGGGCCGCTCCTCGCATATTGCGGCTTTGTACTCGTGGCAACATAATTACAATTACGAGTAGCTCGGGTGAGAACTCATGGGGTCCGAAATAGAGAAAAATTGCGAGAAGCAATAGATATAACGCAAAGGAGAGGTAGAAAAATCCTTCTATATGAAGAACCCTGTGCGATAGGCTTCTGTGAAGCGGCAGTACCTTAACTAATGAAAGTCCTACCCAGAATAGTAGCTCCGATATAATAAATGATAGGAGGACATATTCTCCACACAGATATAAAGTTAGGTAGATGAATGGTGCCGCAATGGCATATGACGAAAATCGCCGATGCCGGTATATGAAAGATGTAAAATGATCGGGAGGAATTCCAAAATCATCGGCAATTTTATTTAAGCCTGCGGCGCGGAGCCGCTTGGGGAGGCGTCGGCGCAGAAAAAAAATCGCCGCTCCCGTTAATGGCGGGAGTGTTAGGTAGACAGCGATGCCGATGAATATGGGCATGGCCAAATGCAGGAATGAATCTGAAGCCTTGGCTGTCTGGATATTTGCAACGTACAAACGAAAGGCTGAGAAGAGAACCAGAAGCGTAACCGCTCTCCTTAAGAAGGGAGCGAGCGTTTCCAGAAATAATAGTGCGATTGGAATTTGACCAGCAAGTCGATAATATTTTATCGTTGCTCGAGTGTAGGCCCTGAACGTCCTAATATTATTCCGAATGCTATTCAACATTGATAGCCGAGCTGTCTAAATTTCAGGCGTTTGACAGGCATTTGAGTAGTGCGCTTTCGAACCGCTGTAGTGCGCCGCCTTCTCCCATCGAATGCAATCTCGTCTCTCGTCTTTCGTCCAGCAGCGGGTCGCCGCTTTCGATCTCCTCGAGGATATCGATAATTGATCCGGCTGGTTGTAATACGTACGCAGCCTTCGATGAAGGGTATGCTCGAGACAGCTCTTCAAGGCATAAATCTTTGCCGAGAATGTTGCAAAGTACTATAGGTTTTCCTGTTACAAGATATTCATTAAGTACTGCTGAAACATCGCATATGATGATATCACTCCAGTTCATCAGGTCGTGAATTGAACTAGAGGCATCGTAGAAATCGACAGCGGGCATATTGCGCATTTTTGCGAGAGCTGCAGCTGCACTGGGTTGAGAAGTGCCGGTTAACGGGTGGGGCTTAATCCTGATTTCGTATTGTTTCGAATCTGCCAGTTGCTGGAGCAAGCTCAGGCCAACCGAATTGACGGAGCTATAGCTAGTAGCAGATATCCCGCCTTCCCAGGTCGGCGCATACAAAATTCTTTTAATTTTATTCGTTTGGTGCCGATACTCCAAAGCAAGCTCAGCTTGAGGGCGGCCAACATGAACGACTTGTTGAGGCCGTAGCGGCAGTTCTGCTTCACTGAGGCGTTCTTCGGCCAGCCGCCCTCCCACGAAGAGATGGTCATACGCCATAAGCATCTTGCTTTGATTGACACTCTTATCTGACTCCCCGTGGTTAATGAAAATGTGGGTCAGTCCTGAATGTCGTAGGGAATTAACGTTTTTCTCTCGATTGTTTGGATATAGGACAATCCGTGGGCCCTGCGAATATGCCCATTCCAGATCGCGGCTGGTCCGAATAAAGAAGACGGGAATTTCGGTAGCCGACATCTGTCTAAAGACAGGCGCATTCCTGAGAACGATTGCACATTTAAGTTCTAAGCGCTCTAGAACTGGAATCCATTGATTGACCTGATAAAAGGTATCTTCAGGTCCGCTTAGATATAAGATGAGTTGAGGCGAAAGGGCCGTAAACGCCTCTTTTGCCTCCCTCCTAAGCCGCCGAAAAAACAGTATGTCGAATATTGCGTCTAGAGCGAATGGAGCAAGGTATAATCCCAGTGGAATCACTGTTGCCGCTAAAGTTATCCATGATAGTGAAGAAATTAGTGGAATTGTAGTAAAAATAGCTATTAAAGAAAAAGGAATGTTTTGTTTAGGAATTTTCGATGCTTTGCCACGCATGATTCTAAATGAAGCTATTTTTTCCCGAAATTCCTGTGCTGGGCCTGTGATTATGATTGCAACAATTGCAATGAACGTTCCTATTGCGACGTATACCGCATTATGAGGAAAAATTATTGTTCCAAGTAGTCCCGTGCACGTCGTGGCTAATACCAGAATGGGAAAGTAATGACCCAAATGGTGTCGGTGAATTTTGGAAAACACCTAACTAATCTCCAGATTGGCACGGCTCTGCATTGAGGCCGATAAGCGAGAAATGTTGATGGGTCGCTCAGGACAAGCTTCGCGACGGCTGATTAGGCGTCTAATCTGTCCTTTTCTTGCAGTCAACACAGCCATGAAGTTGCTCTCGATGCCACCCGCGGTCGTGATAGATTTATGACAAACGTGCAGCTTTCGGCAAGCGCAGCGATGGTGGGCTTGGGATTGATGTTGGGTACGTCACTGCCCAGCTATCTGCAAGTTTCAAGGGTCGCTTGAGGCCGGAGCTATTACCTTTGCAGCGAGCAGCGCTGACGAAGTGATTGCTCGCTCGGTAGCGGAACTTAGGGCTACTGGGTAATAAACGGCTTCGGTTGTTTCTAGTCGATGCTGATTAAAGCACTAATTTGATCGACTTGCGTCCAGCATGTTGCCCGCATGACAATTTTATGACATAGAAAAGCCTTGGTTTGGCTTCCGGGGGTAGGGGTATCTTGGGCAAGACGGTCATCACATTTGGCACATTCGACGTGTTTCATATCGGGCATTTACGCATTCTTGAGCGGGCAGCAGCGTTGGGCGACAGGCTCGTGGTCGGTGTTTCCAGTGATCGTCTGAACTTCAAAAAAAAAGGGCGCTACCCAGTCTTCAAGGAGGCCGACCGGATGGCCATCGTGGCTGGCCTAGCCTGTGTCGATGAGGTGTTCACCGAGGAAAGCCTTGAGTGGAAGGGCGAATACATCACCACGCATAAAGCCGATATTCTTGTGATGGGCGACGATTGGGTCGGTCGGTTCGATGAATTCAAGCGGTTGTGCGATGTGGTGTATCTGCCGCGCACCGACAACATCTCGACCACGGAAATCCTCGCCTCGGTGAGAGCGGCGAACCTCTAATGCGGCGGCTGCTCGGTCAGGCCTTTATTGCCCTTGGGGGGCCACAACCGCGCATCGTTCGCATGGTATTCGGGGCCGGGGCCTGGTTCGTTTGTCTGGTCCTCACCCTCGATCCTGTTTTTGCCCGTCTCGCTGCACAGCATTTTTTCGGCAATCGCTTCAAGATCGGGCTGCGCTTTCTGGCCTGGTCGGTTCAATACGGCTGGCTCAAAAAGCAGGTGGCCCACGATCCGCTGTTCATTTGCACCCTGTTTTTGGATGTCGATGAAATCGGGAACCTCGCCGCCCGGGTGGAAAAACGGCGCGAAAGGGTGCCGCTGTGGATCTCGGCGTCAGACCTCATCTGCATCTATGCCAACCTGGCCCAGGCGGCGCTGCTGGCCGGCGATCGAAACCGCTATCGCCATTGGCATGCGCTCCATGCCCGGGAGGCCGGGGACGCGCTGCCGGCGGTCGAGCACATACGGATCAATCAGAAGCGCCTCGCCGATGAAATCGGGCAGCAGGCGCGCTTCGTTACCGCTGAAGATGCCGACGCTGCACTCAAGGATTTTGATGCCGCCTGCCAGGAGCAGGGTGTGGAGTGGTTCGTTGTCTCCGGCACGCTGCTCGGTATTGTGCGCGAAGGCGGTTGGCTGGCCCATGATTACGACATCGATGTTGGCATCATGATGGATGACTTTCCCGGCCAGGTCTTGATCGAGACCCTGGTCGCCGGGGGCGTGTTCACGCTGGAAAAGTTTGACCGGCAGGTGCGGTTTTTCGGTCCGAATGGGGATGTCGGCATCGAGGAGGTGCCGGCATGCATTAAGCTCACCCACCGGAACGGGGTGCCGTTCGATGTGTTCATCCACCACAGGGAAGGCGAGACCTGCTGGCATGGATCGGCGATCAACCGGTGGAATAACAGTGCGTTCGATCTCAAGTCCTATGACTTTCGCGGGCACACGGTGCTGGGGCCCGAGGATTTCGACCGGTATCTGACGGAGAACTACGGCGGCTGGCGTGTGCCGGTGACCGACTTTCACAGCACCGACGGCTCGGGCACCCCAAATCTTGTCCTGGTGCGCAACCTCTTTATCATAGGCCTGTGTATCAAGCGTATGGTCAGTGTTGATGAGGCGACGCGGCTGCGGCTGTTTGCGATGCTCAAAGGCATGGGCGCTGCCACTGATACCGACGGCTGGGGCTATAATCAGGATTTTTGCGCTGTAAGTGCTCAGAATGAAATGGGCGAAAGCCGAGCCATGGCGCACAGCCACGTCAAAAATATGCTGGCGTAATACTTCATCGAGGCCTTGGAGCTTCAGACTTGCCCAAGCACGCTCAACCTAAAGCGGCTACAACAATGGTGGATGCGGTCTTGAACGTCGAGATCCAGAACCAGCCCAGATACACCGTAGCGCCAGCAACCAGAATAACAGCCAAAGCATTGCGAAAGAGCGTATTGATTTGTAGAGGCACGCTGCTTCATCCCCCAAATGTGACAGAGTCGACACATTAAGGCCCAATTCGGTTAAGTCAAACTGAACGGGCGGAGGGCACGTAAGCATCCGGGCGCGATGGCCCAGAGGTTGCCTCAAACTCCAGAGCGTCTCCAGCCCGCCGCCTGCGCGTCCGCTTCCGAACAGAACCAGCGCTCGCCAAACTCGGGCCGGATGATCGTGTCGCCATAATAGCGCTGCCCGGGGACGTGATAGATGCGCTCGCCAGAGCCGATGCTGATATTGCCCTTGATGGTGCATTCGTCGGACAGCATGGCGAAAACCTGGTCGGCAAACGGCGCATCGCCGCTAAAGCCATAAACCCCGGCAAAGCCGACGGCACCCGCCGCCAGCACAATCCCGATATTGGACATCAACCGCTTCACAGAACGCATGGCGCACCTCCTACGGTGGGAGCGTAGCGGCACGCCGTCGCCACGCCGTATGCGCGGCAGCGCAAGTTTTCATAAAATCCAACAGTGACAGGAGGCCGTCATGGCACTCGACTATGCCCACTGGCAGGACGTTCCAGCCAGCGTCTGGCGCTGGCCCAATTTCAGCGCCCAGGAAATCGCCTGCAAGGGCACCGGACGGGTGAAGATCGATGCGGCAAGCCTCGACAAGCTCCAGGCGCTGCGCTCGCGGCTGGGCAAGCCGCTGATCATCACCAGCGCCTATCGCTCGCCCCAGCACAATGCCGCCGTGGGCGGGGCCAAGACCAGCCAGCACCTCTATGGCAAGGCGTTCGACGTGGTGATGGCAAACCACGACCCGGTGGCGTTCGAAGCCGCAGCAAGGGCGGTCGGGTTCACCGGGTTCGGTCATTACCCGGCGTCAAACTTCATGCACATCGACACCCGCGCCACCCCGGCCCGTTGGAAGGGCGCCGGGCGCAACAATGCCTGGTTCGCGGCAGACCCGGCCACGCCGGGCTTTACCCCGCCCGCGCGTCCCGACGGCCTGGTGGAGACGGTCAAGGAGCTGGGGCCGGTGGTGACCCCGGTGATTGTCGGCGGCAGCGCCGTGGCCCAGGGCGATGGTCCGGTGCAATGGGCGATCGGGCTGATTGCCGTCATCGGGTTCATGGCCGCCATTGTCTGGTTCATCCGCCGCAAGCGGGGAGGGGAGAATGCTTAGCGTTCTGGGCTGGATGTTCCAGCACTGGTGGCTGGTGCTCGCCCTTGGGGCGGTACTGGGCGCGTACATCGTCGGCGGCTGGCGCTTGGCGCTGGCCGTCGCCACGCTGGGAGCAGGGGTAGGGCTATATCGCAAGCGGCAGGAGGCTGAGCGGGCCAAGCAGCGCCAGCGGGCCGACCGCGCCCGGCAGGACCGGGAGCGCGTCGAGCAGAGCGTCGGCGCGATGGGCATCGAGGACGTTGAGCGGGAGCTGGGAAAATGGAACCGAGATTGATCGTGGCCGCGCTGGCCATCCTGCTGCTGACGGCCTGCACCACGGCGGGCAGCTTCTGTGAGGTGTCGGCCCCGATCCGGCCCTCAACTGAAGATCACCTGACCGAAGGCACGGCGCGGCAACTCCTCGTGCACAACCAGTTCGGCGCGACCACCTGCGGATGGAGACCCTGATGGACCATTGGCTTGCCAACCTCGCCGCGCTCAAGCCCGCCACGGTGATCCCGGCGATCATCGGGGCAGGGCTGGCGGTACTGATCGAGTTCCGCCGGCACACCTGGGTGACAGCGCTGATCGCGCTGCTCTCAGGGGCCCTCGTCGCCTATGCTGCCACCGAACCGGTGATTGAGTTCCTCAACCTCAAGGACAATGCCGCCTATGCCGTCGCCGGCGTGCTGGGGATCTCGGGCCGCAATCTGATCGTGTGGCTGTTGATGATCAGCAAGGATCCGTTGCGGGCATGGAGGGATGTGGGGAAGAAGTAACTCGTCCTATGCCAACGATCATGAAACAGCGCCATTACAGCCTGATTGTGCGACGCTAACCCAAATGTTTCTGAAAGCTATCCTCGTATTTGGCAAGCGCATCTGCCAGAGGCGCAAGGGCTTCTCCAAACAATTTGTGACGCCCGACGGAACTTGAATAGAGCGGCTGCCGGACTTGCCATTTCGAACAGGTCTGCACACTGCGGGTGCGCTCATGGAAGCTGGCACAATCATCGTGCCATTCGAGATCCAGTTCTGACAGGACACGTTCAACCGTCCCTCGCAAATTCTGAACCGTATCCTCATACTGAATATCAATTATTCGGTTGGGGATGATGGAACGCCAGTGCCTGACGACATGTTCGTGAAAACGGAAGTACCATCCAAGATCATCAAGGCGCAGTGAATATTTATGCCCCCAATCCAGTGGATTGGTAAAAATCGACAGACAGCAATCCATCGGATCTCGCTTGCAGTAGATGAAAGTGGCATTCGGAAATAACAGTGAAATCAACGGCATAGCCAGAAAGTTATGGAGGAACTTGTTGGCTATATAGCGTTTGTCCGGCCCGAAGGCCGCTATGGCCCGAAGATATCGGGACGAGAAACCACGCACATCGACTTCTTTGAGATTCAGCATCTGTTGAACGAACAGGTCGTTGCCGAGATTGTGGCCCAGCGCCGTCAGGACGTCTGAAAACAGGTTGCGCTCGCCCGCGCCGGCGATAGCTGGGTGCCCATTGAGTATTTGTTCGGTCAGCGTCGAGCCCGAGCGGGGCATGCCGATGATAAATACTGGCCTCTCGGATGAGCTGCCGAAATGTTCTCGTTCTTTGAGATAGGACTGGGTAAAAACTTCGGTCGACTTTTCGAGGTTGCGAAGCACTCCGGCCCGCTTGAATTTTTCGCCCCGCGCCACTTTTGCGCTGATGATGTGAGACAGCCCTTCGGCGTAATTTCCCAGATCCAGGTGGGTTTTCCCTGCTGCAAAGTGCAGATTGTTCAAGTCGCCTTTCGATTGGGCGGATTGGAGATTTTCTTCGATTGTCGGCAGGAGATTGTCTTGCGGCGTCTGCTTACGCAGCAAAACGATCGCCTGGATATTACGAGCTACGCGGATGCCACAAGAAACCAGATATTGGTAGTGCTCAATGGCTTCCTCAAAATGGCCATTGGCACCCAGTAGATGGGCGAGGAGCTGACGCACGGTCGCATCCTCTGGCACCAGTTCGAACGCTTCGCGGCAGAACGGTAGGGCCAGTTCCGAGAGGCCCTGGCGGTCATAACTCCTCGCGATATTCAGTTTAATCGCGGCCGTATCCGGCAAGAGTTCATCGGCTCTCAAAAGAAAGACAATTCCCTCATCGGGCGTTCCGTCCAGAACGTGAGCATAGCCGAGATTGTTAAGAAGGCTCGGATTGTCCTGGTCGAAGGTGCAGGCGTAGGCGAGATAGGTTTTCGCAGCAGAAAACTGTTTCTCTGCCACCATCAGTTCGCCCATTGCTGCATTGGCAATCGGATCGGCGGGGTGATGTTCCAAGACGCGCTGAAACACCGCGATCGCTTTTTTAGGTTTCCCGCGCCGCATGAGATCGAGACCCGACTGCACATCAGAAGGATGGGGAGCAGAAGCTCTGCCATCCAGTTCAACTGGAGACATATTCTATCCGACCCAAAAGTGACGCTCACACCAGTGCTGGGGTGGCCAAGTACTATTTAACGCCGTCTGAAATGTTAGATCAGGCGGCGAGAATGCTCAGCATTCCGATGGATCTGAGTTGCTTTGAAAGGTCGACAGACGATGTGGGCAAGGTCGGAGAAGACGCTGTGGGAGACGTCGTTGCTGTGGGCGTGGTTGGTGGGGTGCTCGTCGGCGTTGTCCCTGTGGGCGTGGTTGGCGTGGTAGTCGTCGGCGTCGTCCCTGTGGGCGTTGTTGGTGGCACAGTGGAAGTGGTCGTCGGAGGCGTCGCTGGTGTAGTGGGCGATGCCGGAGCGGTTGGATCGTCCCGATCGGGTCGGTCAGGGCGTTCAATTATGCCAGGACCCCCATCGCATTGCATCCGCTTGGCAACGATCTGCATTGAGCGGTCCTGCGTCAGGGAATTTACGGTGGCACAGCAGTTTGCCGCCTGCAGTTTGTCGAGGACGGAAGGCGTGATGGCTCCACTCAAAAGGGCTAGGCACTGATCGCGCAGGCTGCTGGGCGCGCTTGCGGGTGGAACGGCAAAATTATCGAACAGTTCGAGAGGATCGGCTGCTATCGCCGGCGTCTGCGCAAAGATCGCGGATGAAGCGAGCAAGCCATTGAGGGACAATCTTAGTTTCATATTTTCCTCCCAGGATCCAAATTCCAACTCGAGTCCCCCACCCCATACAAAGCAGAGAGTCTTAATAAGACGTAAATGCGCCGCTGGGGAGCGCGTCGAGCAGGGCGTCGGCGCGATGGGCATCGAGGACGTGGAACGGGAGTTGGGCAAATGGAACCGAGATTGATCGTGGCCGCACTGGCCATCCTGCTGCTCTCGGCCTGCACAACGGCGGGCAGCTTCTGCGAGGTGTCCGCACCGATCCGGCCCTCGACTGAAGATCACCTGACCGAAGGCACGGCGCGACAGATCCTCGTGCACAACCAGTTCGGCGCGACCACCTGCGGATGGAGGCCCTGATGGATCATTGGCTTGCCAACCTTGCCGCGCTCAAGCCCGCCACCGTCATCCCGGCGATCATCGGGGCAGGGCTGGCGGTGCTCATCGAGTTCCGCCGACACACCTGGGTGACAGCGCTGATCGCGCTGCTGTCTGGCGCCCTGGTCGCCTATGCGGCCACCGAGCCGGTGATCGAATTCCTCAACCTCAAGGACAACGCCGCCTATGCCGTGGCGGGAGTGCTGGGGATCTCGGGGCGCAATTTGATTGTGTGGCTGTTGATGATCAGCAAGGATCCGCTGCGGGCGTGGAGGGATGTGGGGAAGAAGTGAGGAGTTGGGGGGGGAGGGATGGGGCGTAGCGAGCGAGCGGCTACTTACGAACCTGAATAGGTTGTTCACAACAGGAAGCGACGGCTCCAAAACAGACCTTCAGGTGGCCGTCGTCGTGGTCATACCCCGTCACAGAAGAAAGGTGCAGAGCTTCCGTTTAATTATGATATTCGCGATGGGTACAAAGCACCGGAATTCCAACCAACCTTCCCGCGCGCGCATAGAAAAAAGTTTGCGCGGTGTCGCTCCTGAAAAGTCGTGCTAAAGACGTTCGGCGGTGGGATGTGCCCCACAATGCGCATAACGAAGGGCCAGCACGCTGGCCCTTCGAAGATTAGCGTGGCTCGGCCATCAGTCCCTTCACCAGGGCGAAACATGCCCCGAGCAGAACGATGGTGAACGGAAATCCCGTGGAGACTGCCATGGCCTGCAAGGCGGCAAGGCCGCCGCCAAGAAGCAACGCAATGGCGACCAGCCCTTCGAAAGTTGCCCAGAATACCCGTTGTGGCGTAGGCGCGTTCATCTTGCCGCCTGCACCGATCGTGTCAATAACGAGCGATCCGGAATCCGAGGAAGTTACAAAAAATACGGTAACCAGAATAATGCCGACTAACGAAGTGAACGCCGTCAGAGGAAGGCCGGCCAGCATTTCAAAGAGCTGAAGTTCTAGGACAGCGGACTGAACCGAAGTCATACCCTGATCAACGACTTGGCTGATTGCTGTGCCGCCAAGCGCCGTCATCCATATGGTCGAGACGATGGAGGGAATAAGGAGCACAGCGATGATGAACTCACGCACTGTTCGTCCCCGGCTAACGCGGGCGATGAACATGCCAACAAAGGGCGACCAACTGATCCACCACGCCCAGTAGAAGGCGGTCCAGCCGTGCCGGAAATTGTCATCAGTGCGCCCGATTGGGTTCGAGAGCGCGGGCAAGTATTCGACATAGGCCAGCAGGTTCTTGAAAAAACCGGTGATAATCTGCCAGGTCGGACCGACCACGATGACGAACAGCAAGAGCAGGAACGCTAAGCCCATATTAAGTTCAGACAGGCGCTTTACGCCTTTATCCATTCCGGCGACGACAGAAACAGTGGCAATCGCGGTGATCACGATGATTAAAGCGATCATGCTGCCGGTGGTCGATGGCAGGCCAAAGAGAAAGTCGAGACCAGCACTAGCCTGCTGCGCTCCGATGCCGAGCGAGGTGGCAAGTCCGAACAGCGTTGCGAGAATGGCAAGAATATCGATGACATGTCCTGGCCATCCCCAGATGCGCTCGCCGAAAATTGGATAGAAGACGGAGCGAAGGGTGAGGGGCAAACCCTTGTTAAAGGCAAATAGCGCAAGAGAGAGGGCAACAACGGCATAGATCGCCCAAGGATGCAGCGCCCAGTGGAAGATTGTGGCCGCCATTGCAAGACGCCGTGCACCTTCGGCATCGCCGACCATTCCACCAAGCGGCGCCCAATCGGTGCGCACCCCGTCCGGTCCCGTAACTGGACCTTCGAACGCGGCGGTGAAATTACCCAATGGTTCTGAGACGCCGTAGAACATCAGGCCGATGCCCATACCTGCAGCAAACAGCATCGAGAACCAGGAGATGTAATTATATTCGGGCGTTGCGTCTGGACCGCCAAGCCGGACTTTCCCCAGAGGAAGCATAATCAGAACTGCACAGAGAAGGACGAATATGTTGCCGGCGATGATGAAGAACCAGTCGAGATTCGCTGTTAGGAAGTCCCGGGTGGCTAAAAAGAAGGGGCCAAGGGTGTTCTGAAAGATCAGCGTCAACACCGTAAAGGCGACAATGGTTAGGGCGGATATGCCGAAGACCGGGTTATGGACGTCGAATTCGAGGACGAGGCGTCTTCGATAATTGATGTTGTCCTGGCCGATCTCGTAATCGGTATCGATAATTTCGGTGGTGCCTTCTGGCGGCGGGACGGCATCTTCGGAAGTTTCGGTGTCGGCTTTAGGTGTTATTTTGTCGGTCAATATTCCGTCCTCAGTCCAGTCCGGTTTTGGGTTGCATAATGAAAAATGCGCAGGGAACCGGATTTTAAGTGTCGTCGGCATCGGTCCCATAAGCTTAGGGAAAACGGGAAGGAACCACAACCTTCCGGCCGAAATTACGGATAAACGTCCGGTAGAGAGGAACGAAGATTATGTCCTTATGGAACGTGGGGAAAAGGACTGATCCATCTGGGAGACTGGCGCTCAAATTTCCTTTTCAGTATCAGGAGCAAGATCCGCGTCCGACGTAAGGACGGCGGCGGCTTCATCTTGGGTTCCCAGCATCGCGGCTACACGCTCGAGCGCCGAGATAAGCATGAGTTGCTCCCATTCGGCGAGTTTTGAAAATTGCGCATGAAACTGTGCGTGTGCGCCGTCAGGGGCGATGTCGAGCATCTTGCGACCATTGTCGGTTAAACTGAGCCACACCTGCCGGCGGTCGGTGTCCCTTCTGCGCCGGATCACCATGCCCAAGGCTTCGAGCTTGTGAATGAGCGAGGTCGTGGTGGCCTGGGTGATGCCCATGCGCATGGCGACTGCGCCAGCAGTATGTTCTGCCCCATCATCGAGAAGCTGCATGAACACCAGTTGCGAAGGCGTCAAACCAGTTTCGCGCATTAAAGCTCTGGAATTGACCTCGGTCTTGCGCAGTATTTTGCGCAAGGCGGATAGCGCGATCTTTGTCGAGGCTGGCACGGCGCGGTCGGGCTCCGGAAAAGAGTTTACCCATCCTTTTATCTGTACTTGCTTGCGTTCCCAAGCCCCCTCCGCGTCCGAGCGGGAAATCAATTAGAGAACACTAACTAATTTGCGTTGCACTACGGCACATGGTGCACGCTCTAGAAATTATTTTTACCGGCTGAAGCGCCTATCCTACGGGCGATACAGGCATATCACGCGATGCATCGCGGTCTCTGCGCGTTGACAATTAGTTTGATTCCCCTAAGTATCCGGCAACCGAACACGGAGGATACAGATGGAACTCGCCACTGCGAGCGACCCAACCCCCCCGGCGGCGCTGGCGGCAATCACGATTCGCCGTCCCGAGCGAGAAGACGGCGCTACCGTATGGCAACTCGTGGCTGACACGGCTTCGCTCGACGACAATTCGATGTACTGCAATCTGCTTCAATGCAGCCATTTCGCTTCGACCTGTGCGATTGCCGAGATCGATGGCGAGGTGGTGGGTTGGCTGTCGGGCTATATCGCGCCCGAGCATCCTGATACCTACTTTGTCTGGCAGGTCTGCGTCGCTGAAAAGGCGCGTGGCCGGGGACTGGCCAAGCGGCTGATCAATGCTGTTCTCGCTCGAAATGTCTGTAGCGGCATACGCCGGATACAATCGACGATCACGAGTGACAACCGCCCCTCATGGGCTCTGTTTGGATCTGTTGCGGAGACGCTGGATGCCGATCTGGTGCGTCAGCCCTATTTCCGGCGCGACGATCACTTTGCCGGCAAGCACGATACAGAATTCCTCGTGACGATCGGCCCTTTCGAGCGCGAAACGCTTCCTGTGCGCGAAGTCGCCTGAAGCCGTCACGATGCATATCCGCCTTCCCCTATTTCCCTTTCACGCCGTCCCTCAAAGGAGACAGTGCATGACCGCCGACAAAACCGCCACTTTCGATCGCATGGAGAGTGAAGTGCGCTCTTATTCGCGCAGCTTCCCAAAGCTGTTTAACAAGGCGAAAGGTGCGACAATCTTTTCTGAGGACGGCAAGGCCTATATCGACTTTCTGGCCGGGTGCTCCTCACTCAATTACGGACACAACGATCCTGACATGCAGGCGGCTCTGGTCGAGTATGTCACTGCGGATGGTATTGCTCACGGGCTCGATATGTTCACCGATGCCAAGGAACAATTCCTCGCAGCCTACGAGGACATTATCCTCAAGCCGCGTGGCATGAATTACAAGCTTATGTTCACAGGCCCAACAGGAACCAATGCCGTGGAGGCCGCCCTCAAGCTGGCCCGCAAGGTCAAACGCCGCTCCAATATCATCGCGTTTACCAACGGGTTCCACGGCATGACGCTGGGAGCACTGGCAGCGACGGGTAACGCAAGCAAGCGCAAGGGCGGCGGCATTGCGCTCAATGGCGTCTACCAAGCCCCGTTCGACGGCTATTTCGGGCCCGAAATCGATACTGCCGAGATGCTGGACCAGATGCTGAGTGACCCGTCCGCGGGCATCGATGCGCCGGCAGCAATTCTGGTCGAGCCGGTTCAGGGAGAGGGTGGGCTCAATGTCGCGTCACCCGAATGGCTCAAAAAAATCGAGGCCATTGCCAGAAAGCATGACGCGCTTTTCATTGTCGACGATATCCAGGCTGGATGCGGACGCACGGGAGCCTTCTTTTCTTTCGAGGAGTTCGGTCTGTCTCCCGACATCATTACCCAGGCCAAGTCGCTGTCAGGAATGGGACTGCCTCTGGCCCTGACACTGATCAAGCCCGAATACGATATCTGGGCACCGGCTGAGCATAACGGCACCTTCCGGGGCAACAACCATGCGTTTGTGACGGCGCGAATAGCGCTGGAAAAGTTCTGGCGTGACGAAGCGTTTAGTGAATCGGTTAAGGCCAAGGGCGAGCACCTGAAACTTCGGCTTGGCGCTATTGCCGCTCAACATGATCTGAACCTGCGCGGCCGTGGCATGATGATGGGCATCAACACCGAGAGCGGCGAGATTGCATCGGCGATCTGCGCACGATGCTTCGAACTGGGCCTTGTCATCGAGACTTCAGGGAGCCGCGACGAAGTGGTCAAGGTTCTTTGCCCTCTCACCATTGAAATGGCGGAACTCGATAAGGGGCTCGACATCATCGAGGATGCTTTCGAGACGATTCTTGCCCAGGACATTTCTCGTACTGCTGCTCAGTGAAAGCCAGGAGACAATCATGATTGTTCGCAACCTCAACGACGCTCGCAAGGGCGAAAGGCTCGTTACGGCCGACGGCTGGGACTCAACCCGCCTGCTGCTGGCCAGTGATGGAATGGGCTTTTCGTTCCACATTACCCGTATCGCATCGGGCACCAGCCACGAATTTCATTACAAGCACCATTTCGAAAGCGTTTATTGCATTTCGGGGAGCGGCGAGATCGAGGACCTCGAGACCGGAGAGACCCACGATATTGGACCCGGCGTTATGTACGCACTCGACAAAAACGATCATCACAGGCTCTCGGCGCGCCAAGAACTGGTGCTGGCCTGCTGCTTCAACCCGCCCGTCACCGGGTCCGAAGTGCATCGCCCGGACGGATCCTACGCGCCAGCCGAAGAACTTGAGGCAAGCGCCTGATCCCCGACAAACGATTAGAGGAAGCAATGACACTTTCCGTAGCTCACTCCCGATCAGATGCGTATCCCACTCGCCAAACACAGGAAGCATGGCAAGAGCGCAAGGACCCGGTTCTTTGGGGCAAATGGAGCCCCGAAGCGCCCCTTACCCGCGCGCAGACCGAAGAGTTCGGGAAAAAAGGCTTTCTCGTCCTCAAGGGTGTTTTTTCTGCCGGCGAGGTGGCCCGGCTTCAGGATGAATCGCGTCGTCTGCGCTCTGGAAGCGCCCACCTCAAAGCCGAAAATGTCGTGACCGAACCCGGTTCGGAGGCCGTGCGGACGATCTTTCGTCTCGAAGAGGAAAGCGCCTTGTTCAACCGCATGGCGCGCGACGAGCGGATTGCCGGGAAGGTCAAGTTCCTCCTCGATGACGATCTTTATCTTCATCAGAGTCGGCTGAACTACAAGCCGGGCTTCACCGGCAAGGAATTCTACTGGCATTCGGACTTCGAGACCTGGCACGCTGAGGATGGCATGCCGCGCATGCGGGCCATCTCAGCCTCGGTCCTCCTGACCGACAATGACGCGCTCAACGGGCCGTTGATGCTGATGCCCGGCTCGCACATGCACTTCGTATCCTGCGCTGGAGAAACCCCGGAGGATAACCACAAGTCCTCGCTTCGTAAGCAGGAAGTGGGTGTTCCGAGCCCGGACGCCTTGACGCAAATGGCCCAGAAGTTCGGTATCGAATACGCTTCGGGCAAGGCAGGCACGGTGGTTCTTTTCGACAGCAACACCATGCACGGCTCAAACGGGAACATTACGCCGTTTCCGCGCTCGAATGCCTTTTTCGTTTACAATGCCTGGTCCAACCGTCTGGAAGCACCCTATGCGGCCAGCAAGCCGCGCCCGGCTTTTCTTTCCAGCCGCGCCCCCCAGGGCCCGATCGAGATCGTTTCAGGCCCCCTCGAATAGGCAGATCGGCGTAAACATTCAAACCACCAGAGATAAATCGACGATGCAACATCCTCACACCGTGGAAAAGATCGGCGGGACTTCCATGTCGCGCAGTCACGAACTGCTCGACACCATATTCAAGCGCAAGGACAGCGAACTCTACAACCGCGTTTTTGTCGTTTCAGCCTATGCGGGGATGACCGACCTTCTCCTTGAGCACAAAAAGTCCGGTGAGGCGGGTGTTTATGGGCTATTTGCGAGCGCCGAGGGCGGATCTCAATGGAATGAGGCTCTTTCGGCAGTAGCTTCGACAATGGAGCAAAAGAACGCTGATATCTTTCCCGATGCTGCACGCCGTGAGGAAGCCGATCGCTTCATCCGCGAGCGGATCGAAGGCGTGCGTTCCTGTCTTGTCGATCTGTCCCGGCTGTGCTCGTTCGGTCATTTCCAGCTCGAATCCCACCTTCTCACGGTGCGGGAAATGCTTTCTTCTCTGGGCGAAGCGCAGTCGGCATTCAACACGGCGCTGCTACTCAACCAACACGGGGTGAATGCACGCTTCGTGGATTTGACGGGTTGGCGCCAAGATGGCGCCTTGCCGCTCGATGAACACATTGCCAACCAGTTCAAGCAGATTGACCTGTCCCGCGAATTGCCCATCGTAACCGGCTACGCGCAATGCACCGAACAGCTGATCAAGACTTATGATCGCGGCTATTCAGAGGTCACGCTTTCGCGGGTTGCGGTCGTCACCGGCGCGTCCGAGGCGATCATTCATAAAGAATTTCATCTGTCTTCAGCCGATCCCCGGCTAGTGGGGACGGACAAGGTGCGTGTGATCGGGGAAACCAACTATGATGTAGCCGACCAGCTTTCCAATATGGGGATGGAAGCGATCCATCCCCGCGCTGCCAAATCACTCCGGCAGGCAGGGATTCCGCTGCGCGTCACCAATGCGTTCGAGCCTGACCACCCCGGCACGGTGATCATGAGCGATCTGGCACCCACAAGGCCAGGTGCGGAGATTGTAACGGGGCTCAAAGGCGTCTTTGCACTTGAGTTCTACGATCAGGACATGGTCGGCGTGAAAGGGTATGACGCAGGAATCCTTGCGGCCCTGACGCGACACAAGGTGTCGATCCTTTCAAAAACGTCGAACGCCAATACCATCACCCACTATCTCAAAGGGTCGATGAAGGCGATCAAGCGGGTCGAGACCGAACTGGCTGCGTCCTTTCCCACTGCAACGACCACGTTGCGCAAGCTCGCCGTGGTATCGGCAATCGGTCGCGATCTTTCCGGCGCCCGCATTCTCGCGCGGGCAATTGAGGCTCTCGATGAAGCAGGGATCGAGCCAGTGGGGATTACTGACATGGTGCGCAAGGTCGATCTGCAGGTCATGGTCGAGGAGGATGATTTCGAGAGGGCGGTGATCGCCCTGCATAGGGGCCTCGTGGAAAAAAACAATAAACCCGTCCCGGTCAATTGCGCCGCCTAAACAGTGTGCCGAGCATATTTTATGCTGGACTTTTCGATTTCAGGCCCAGTTCGTCATAGAATAGGCTTAGTGGCGCGCTTCTAAGCCACGAAGCGCCCGAACCTGACTGGGGGTATTCGTGTGCTACGGTCCTCCGCTACCACCATTACAGTCCTAGGCGGTTCACCGGGCTTGCGGTGTTGCATGTTCAAGATTTCCGCCAATTTCTCGACAAGTCGTAGCTCGTACTTCCTGCGCACCTCGCTTGGATGGACTTTGATCACTTGCACCATATCACGCAGGTGATTGCCGGCTTCGATCCGATCGTTCCCCTCCGGTGATCGCCTCCGTGCACTGGAACTGCCGCTTGATGCCTTCGATGATACGATGCTCCAGATCGGCAACACGCACGGTCCGGTTATTGTTGCACGTGCCCTTGTCCCGGTGCGCGGCGCAGCCGAGCTGGTCCTTGCTCTTGACTGTGAAAGAGGCATCGTAGCAGCCGCACCGCACGAGGCCCGAGACCATATGCTCGGGTCGGCGCGCCATGCGTTTGTGCACACCGCCATAGGCTTTCTTCCGCGTCTGGACTGCATCCCAAAGGTCGTTGTCGATTATCCGCAGATTGGGAGCTTCGACGATCTGCCACTCCTCGGGCGGGTTCGGCCGTGAAAGCCGCTTCCGCCGAAGAGCCTCCGCCTGCTCTTCGTCGATCTCGCGCAGTCCGCGCACCGGCTCGCCACGCTCGTCCGCAGCGCGCTGGATATGATCATTGCCGCTGTCGCCGGTGCAAACGACTGCGTGATCGTCACGGACAACGAGCGCGATTTTCAGGGGCTCGAGATCATCAATCCGCTATGCGGTGACAAGTCCTAGTCGGCCTCGATCGGGCCATCGGCGCCACGATGCCCCGGCCTGGAGGCAGCCGTCGGATGTTCCACTATCTGGTCTCCCTCTGCGCCGCGATGCGAAGTGTCCGCGCAATGTGAAAAAGTTATGGCGGAAAATGCAGCGGGATGGGTTTGATGTTGGCTGATGCAGCGAGGCGAACTTCTATGTCGCACCAGAACAACTAGCCACGGTCGCCTAGTTAAACCAAACAGCCCCGGAAATCCCCAGGCGGTTCACAATCCACTGGTTTACGCGTCGCAGTCGATCCTCAAGTTGGCATTGGCATCGACGCGGTCACCCTGCTCATCGACGAGAACCAGGCTGGACACCGAGATGACCTTGTCTGAAACATCGATGGTGAATGTCTCCGATGTATACTGACCCGCCCGAAGTTGTCGGTCGGACGTTTTGAAAGGACCATCGACACCGAGTTCGATGATAATCTGGTTCGCGATAGAGGACAGTTCGAAATAGAATATTTCTCCGTCCGGGGCTGTGCCGGGGCCGCCGATTTCAATGTCGAGGACGCCGTCTTCGTAGTGAACGCCGCAACTGCTCGGTGTGAATTGATATATGCCCATTGACGTATCGAGCACCCCCGATGCTGTGATCGCAGTGTCGGAAGTCGCTGATTGAGGGCTTTCCGCTTGCGTGGAGCACCCGGCCAAAAACAACAGTGACAAGATAGCCAAGCCGGTACTGAAGGCTCTCGACCTCCTATTCGAAGTAATGCTCACGGGATTTTGGCTCCGGTTCATGGATAGGACCAGCCCTCATGCTCGACGCGAAAGATGCGCAGCGGCGCACCAGCTTTGGTGGTATCGGCGCGAAGATAGAAAACCGCGCGTTGCGGCTGGCCGAAATTGGTGAAGTCGACATTGATGGTGATCATGCCGCGAAACATGGGCTGATCGGGGTCGGGCATCGGCTCCCCGACGGCGCCGTCGAAATCCTGCGCGCCATAGAGCGGATGTGCACCGATATTGCCCGAGGCCAACAAGGCCACGATGTCCTCAGTGAAGTAATTGTGGGCCACCGATGGGTCGAACGCGCTGGCCATGCCGCCACCCTCGGCCATGAACTCGCGTTCGTAGATTTCGCGCACCAGATCCTGTGCCTGGGCCACGGGATCGATATCGGGGTCCGCCGCATAAGGCTCGGGCGGGGATTGCACCGGGTGGGTGCTTGACCGCTCTGTCCGGCCCGGCGTGGCGATGGTATCGTCGGGGGTGATATAGCGCTGAGCCACCCAACCGGCTTTACTCAGGGAGGCATTGCGCATCAGGCACCAGCGCGCCGGCAGCGCATCGAGCTGCGCTTGGGTCATCCGCTCGTAAATGGCGGGTGTAAAATACGGGACGCAGGTGATCTGGATCAGGCCGCGCTCATTGGGGGCGAAAGTCTCGATCACCGGATAATTCGTGCCCGGCCCCATGCGCGCATTGAGCACGTCGTTTGCCGAAACGCCGGTGACGCGCCAGGCATCCGGCCCGTGTCCGTCGATCTCGGCCCGGGCCGATGGTGCAGCAAGGGCCAGACCGATCGCCAAGGTTGCGACCAGCGCCGTTCGCAGACTATTCATCATGGCAGCACCTCCACCACCGACCGCCCGAGCACCGCGCGGCCCGCTACGTCCAGAAAGCGTACTTCGTAAGTGCCAGCCGTGTCAGGCAGGATCATTTCCAGACTGTTGCGACCGATGGCGCTCTCGGCGCTGATCCAGCTAAAGTCGGCCTGATCGGTGCGGGCGAGCGTCACCCGCTGATCGGCGCTGTCGGCCTCGCCGGTCCAGCTCACGGTAATGGTTGCGCCCGGCTTGCCGGTCGCCGGCACCACCAGCCCGGCACCATCGTCGAGCGGAGCATTGGCGGCCAGCACCTCAAGCGGCTGGCGGGCCATAACCCGATTGCCGCGCTCCAGCTGATAGCGGATCTCGTAAAGTCCCGGTTCAGCGGGCGCGGTCATCCGGCCCTCGCTGGCGTCACCGATGCGGAGATAGTCGGCATATTGACCATCCTCGGCAGCGGCGGGAACGATGGTGATATAGTCGCGCGGATAGATGGCACCGCTCCAGGTCAGCGCAACGTCCGCTCCGGCGCGCACCCGGTCCGGGCCGCTAACGGTGACATTGCCTTCCAGGACTTCGATGGGAGTGGTGGCCAGTACCCGGCCGCTGCCCTCCATCTGCAAACGCACTTCATAGAGGCCCGGTTCGGTCGGAGCCCGCAGACGCCCCTCGGCCTTGCCTTCAAGACGGGCATAATCAGTGTAGGTGCCGGCGTCGGCTCCCGCAGGGACAATGGTGACGTAATCGCGGGGATAGAGCCCTTCGGCCACCCAGGTTACCGCGAATTCGGAGCCGACCAGAACCTGGGCGGGGGCCGAGACGGTCACGTCCGTGTCCACCACTTCGATCGGGGTGGTGGCCAGTACCCGGCCGCTGCCCTCCATCTGCAAACGCACTTCATAAAGACCCGGCTCGGCGGGGGCACGGAGGCGTCCTTCGGACTTGTCTGCGATGCGGTGATAATTGGTATAGGAACCCTCATCAGCACCGGCGGGCACGATGGTGACGTAATCGCGGGGAAAAAGCCCCTCGGCCACCCAGGTCACGGCAAATTCGGAGCCGACCACAACCTGGGTCGGGGCGCTGACCGAGACCGCGATATCGACCACTTCAACCGAGGTGGTCGCCAGAACCTCGCCAGCGCCAGCGGTCTGGAGGCGCACTTCATAAAGACCCGGCTCGGCCGGGGCGCGCAGACTGCCCTCGCTGGCGCCATCAACGCGATCATAATCGGTATAGGCACCCGCTTCGGCGCCGGCGGGAACGATGGTAACGTAATCGCGCGGATCGAGTCCCTCGGCCTGCCAAGTGACAGGGAAGGCCGAGCCGACCACGATCTGGGACGGGGCGCTGACACTGGCCAGGGGCAGGGTCGGCTGCGGTTCCGCAAAGACCATCACATAGGTCTGGGGCTCTCCCGCGAAAATGCTCAGTTGCGCGGTCTGCTCGCTTTCCAGCACGACATGGTACCCGGTGATATTCCAATCGCCAGCCGGCAATTCGGCGACGCCGGGATTACCCTCCAGCTCGAAACTGTCTTCGCCAGCGTTGAAGGTCCACACGAAAGGGGTTTCGACCAGCGATCCGACCTCGCCATCCATCACCGCATGCAACGTCAGTTCTGTCGTGGCGGGAACGGCGATCGGGGGCGCGGCAACGACCTGTTGCAGCGCTTCGGTCAGCTCCGCGGCATTATCGGCGGTGAGGAAGCGACCGCCGGTTTCCTCGGCAATGCATTGCATCTGCAGCAACGCCTCGGCCTCGCCCTTGACGTCGAAGCCGATGACATGGGCAGTGAAGTCGATGCCCGCCTGCTCCAATGCCCGGGCGGCGGCGCAGGGGTCGGGGTTGCAGGTTTCGATGCCGTCCGACACCAGAATGACGGTTGCCGCCTGCTCGGTGTGACGCAGCGCCTGTGCCGCTGTAATGACGGCATCGGTCATCGGCGTCATGCCGCGCGGGTTCAGCTCGTTGACGATCTTGATGATGTCATGAGCGGTGCCGGGGGCCGGTTCGATCACGGTCTGGATATCGGAGCATTGGCCGCGCTCACGATGACCATAGGCGACGAATCCCAGATTCTGGTCTTCGGGGAAATCGGCCAGAATATCGGCGACGACTTCGCGGGCGATGACGATCTTGTTCACCCCGTCGATCTGGCCCCACATCGAACCGGACGCATCGAGCACCAGAATGGTTCCGGGCTGCTCCTGCGCTATCGCGGGCACCCCGGCGGCAGTGAGGGCAAGGGCGGTTACGGCCGCCGTCAGCAAGGATTTCATGCGATTTCTCCGTTGCGCGCAGCGGGCGTGGCAACACCGCCGGTAATGCGGGCCTTGAGCTTGCGGAAATGCGACGACATCTGTTCCAGCCTCGCCTCCCATTCCGGGTCGGGTTGCTGGCCCTCGATAGTCTTGAAATAGACCTGCATCAGGCAGGTTATGGCGAACGGCTCCAGCAGCGCGGCCTTGACGCTCCATGCAAACAGCAAGGCGAAGACGAAGCCTCCTGCCGCCCATGCACCGGGCATCAGATAGACGACGAGAGCTGCCGGGGCGAGCATGACGAGGAAAACCACAAAGCTCAGCAGATAGACGATGACCGCCAGCCAGGCAGCGTTCTTGAGCATGATTTTGTAGTTCTGGCCATAAAGGACCAGTGCTTCCTTGGCGGAGCCCCAGGGATCGGTCGAGCGGGTGCGGATCGCATGGGCAAGGATGATCTCGTCGATAAAACCGACAGCAACGCGCAGGAAGGCATGCAGGATGCCCGAAACCTGGCGCACACCCGGCAGCGGAAGGATCGAGAGAATGCCACGCACTAGTCCGGTAATCGCGCCGATCACGCCCTTGATGAGCTGGTCGATGGCAAACAGCACGCTCGCCTGTACGAAGCGCTGTTTCACCACTGCGGTGGCATGGGTGATCTGGGATTTTCCGTCCGGTATGGGCTTGCCGTCGATCAGTTCGACCAGAACGGCGATATGCCCGGCCTTGACGATGTAGAGGATGTATTCACGGGCCCAGTACATGATGGCGCCGAAGATGCCGAACCCCATGACACCGCCCCACAGCGTCGAGTTCGCCTGGAACCCTTCGTCACCGAAGCCGCCGACCCCATAGCCGACGCCGGCCCCGGTTCCCGTCACCAGAACATAGCCAATAGCGATGCCGAAATAGACTGCCATGCGCAGCACGATAAACGGCATGGTGCGCGCCATCATCGCCAGCGCGCCGCCGATACTGAAATCCCACATGTGGCTCTCCGTAGTCCCTGCTCCTTGAAGCCTAGCAGGAGAAAAGCCGACGCGCCCCGTTCGTTTGAATAGGGACATGGAGGAGAACTGCGCTATAAATGGTCAAAATAGCGCAGCAGCCAGAAGAAGCAGGAGAACAGGCTGCCGGCATAAAATCGATCGAGAATGTTGTTGGGGGAGCAGCGAACCGATTTGCAGGGATTTTTCATAGCAGCAATGGTCTCCGCGTCGCTTTGTCTTTCGGCGACCGCACAGGCTCGCGA
This sequence comes from Pelagibacterium sp., assembly GCF_035555455.1. Taxonomy (GTDB): domain Bacteria; phylum Pseudomonadota; class Alphaproteobacteria; order Rhizobiales; family Devosiaceae; genus Pelagibacterium. The sequence continues at coordinate 46,851 of NZ_DATMGM010000070.1, forward strand.
TCTTTCAGACTTGCCATCTCCGGAAGGCCCAATCCTACTTGATGTCGGCGGCGCTCTTTCAAGGACCAATTCCGGCGACGCGGCGCATTTCGACATGGAGATGTTGAAGGCACTTCCAGCCGTCCGGCTGGAAACGGCCACGGCTGTGACCGATGGGGTGCGCCGCTTCGAGGGTTTCCTGATGCGGGATCTGCTGGAACTGGTCGGCGCGCATGGTTCCACCGTGACGGCGAGCGCTCTCAACGACTACGCGATCGACATTGCTGTCAGCGAGTTCGACCGCTACGACGTCCTCGTCGCCTATGAGATGGACGGCGAGCCGCTGCTGCCCAGTGACAAGGGGCCGCTATGGATCGTCTATCCGCGCGACCAGCACGCCGAGCTTCAGGACATCCGCTACGATTATCGCTGGGTATGGCAGTTGCGATGGCTCGACATCAAATGAGCAGGTCGGTTCGCACTTTGCTGGGCGTTGCTCTGCCGCTTCTGGCTATCGTCATCTTCGTAGTGCTGCTGGCGTTCTCCCTGCTGCGCCTGTCCACCATCGAGCGCGACATGCGTATCGAGGCGACGCAGAATATGCTGTGGGTGATCTCACGGGCGCATGTTTCGAGCCTCCAGCTCAGCGACACCGCCACCGAGCGGGCCACGGGGAATGTGGATCGCGCGCAGATGGACTTGCGCTACAATGTCTTTCTGAGCCGCCTGGCACTGCTCGATGACGGGCCGCAGCGCCGCCGGATGAAAGACCTTGGCTTTAGCGGCGCGCTCGATGACCTGCGCGGCAACCTGTCCGAACTGGGTTCGCTTGTGATGGAGGCCAAGCCAGAAGACCTGCCGCGTATCCGGGCGATCCTGCTGCCCTACGACACGGCGCTGGGGCGAGCAGCCAACAAGGCGATGGTCGCCGAATGGGACGATCTCGGCAATACGCTGGACGCGTCGCGCGAGCAGCTCTGGCAGATCGTCGTCTCGCTGATCGGCATATCCGTTGCGGGTGCAATTCTCTGCATTCACTTCCTGCTGGCAATACGAGACGCAAGACTGCGCACCCGCCTTCTGGACAAGGAGAAGGCATTTTCCCAATTGCTCATCGGCTCCAGCGGCGAGGGCATCATTGCTGTCGATCTCGACTGCCGTTGTACGGTCTGGAATGAAGCTGCCGAACGACTGTTCGGCAAATCCGGCGCCCTCACGATTGGCATGACGCTTGGCGACGTTTCCGGCTTTTTTCAGATCGACAAGATCGAACGAGCCATCGGCAACGCCCTCGGCGGGCAATCTGCTGCGCTGCTCGACCAGCCATTCTTTCCACCCGGACAGGCCGAGCCCCTTTATGTTGATCTGAGTTGCTTTTCGTTGCGTGATGGCCCAGGCATTATCGGCTCGATCCTGCTGGTTTCCGACGTTACGGAACGGCGGGCTGCGCAGCGGGAGATTGCAGACCATCGTGACCATCTGGAGCATCTGGTGCAGGCCCGCACTCAGGAGCTTGACGCGGCCCTGAAGCGCGAACGGGCGACGGCCGAGCTTTACCGCAATTTCGGCACGATGATCTCGCACCAGTTCCGCACCCCGTTGGCCATCGTCGATTCTGCGCTGCAACGCCTGATGCGGCGGAGCGACAGGCTGGCGCCGATGGAAGTGCAGGAACGGGGCAGCAAAGCCCGCGAGGCGATCGCCCGCCTGGTCAGGCTTGTCGAAAGCACACTCGACGCTGCCCGCCTCGATGCCGGCCAGATCGAAATCCGCAGTCAGCCTTGCGATCTCGGTCAACTGGCCGCCGACATCTGTGCCCGGCAGGGCGAGCAAATGCCTGAGCGGCGGATTGCGGTCGAACGTCCCCAACCAGGGTCCGCGATCGCGCTGTGCGACCCGATTCATGCGGAAAACATTCTTGTCAATCTTGTGTCCAACGCCGTGAAATACTCACCGCCGCGAACAGCGATTGCTGTTGTCGTCGCGGTAAATGGCGAAAGGGTCGAATGCGCAGTCACCAATCATGGGAGGATTGCTTCGAAGGCCGAATGCAATGCTGTATTCGAACGCTATTTTCGCGGCCAAAACGCCGAAGGTCATCCCGGCATCGGTATCGGCCTCTATATGGCCAGAGCGCTCGCGCGGATGCAGCATGGAGATGTGCAACTGAGCCACAGCAGCGATGATCGGATCACCTTCACTCTGATCCTCCCGCAGCCGGACGCGGTTGAGATGGACAGTCGATCATCCTCTGTCCGCGCGGTGCCGGCATGATGGAAGCCGCCATGCCTCGTGGAACCGCACCCGTCATTCTGTGCGTCGAGGATGAAGCAGATCTGCGCCGGGACATTGCCGATGAACTCGCCGAAGGCGGGTATGTGGTTATTGAGGCCTGCAATGGCGAGGAAGCTCTTGATCTGCTGCATATGAACCGTCCCGACCTGATCCTGTGCGACATTTCCATGCCGGGGCTCAATGGGTACGAGATATTGAACGCGGTGCAGGCAAAGGGTTCGGATCATGCCGATATCCCCTTCGTGTTCCTGTCGGCGCTCGGTGACCCCCGCGAAATCGTCGAGGGCAAGCGTCTCGGAGCAGACGACTATCTGGTCAAGCCGATTGACTACGACCTCCTGCTGGTCACGATTCATGCGCGCTTGCGCCAGATAAAGCGCTTGCGATCATCATCGCCTGCCTCCGGTACCGGCATTGATGACGAAGCTTCCGGGTTCGGGCTGACGGGGGCCGAGATGCGCGTGGCTCGGGCGTTGAGCGAAGGCCGGTCATTGCGGTTGATTGCCAAGGATTTCGGGATTTCCCGGACCACTGTGGCCTTTCACGTGCGCAATATCTTCCAGAAGACAGGGACAACGCGACAGGCTGAACTGGTTGCACTGTTACTCCGCTCGGCGGGACGGCTGTAACCGCTGCCGTAAACGCCTTCGTCGCAGCCGTGCTCGACGGTCTGCGGCCCGGCCTTGTAACGCCCGAGCGCATGCCGCATCTGTCCGCATTCAACGATCAGGCGTAGCCAATCCAGCCCCTGAAGCTCAGGCCTGCGTAAAACAGGCTGACATCGGTGAACCCGGCCTCGCGCAGCATCACTTCGTCTTCTTCTGGTGAAAGAATGGACAGTCTGGTCTTGATGGCCGCGATGGCGTCGTTGGTCCTGGCCTTGTCCATCCCGGCAAAGGCGACATGCCGGGCGGCCCAGATCGAGCGATAGGGCTCGGCCTGGGGAAAGCTGATATGGGCGACGGCGAACGGGGCTCCCGGGGCCAGGCGGCGATGGATCTCGCGCAGGGTGTGCAAGCGGTGCTCACGCGGGACGAAATGAAGGGTCAGCAGGCAGACGCCGCCATCGAACGGCCCTTCCGGGGCGGTGTCGATATAGCCCTGGTGGAGGTGTATGCGCGCAGAATGCGGTCCTGCGATCTGTTGCGCTGCGCGCAGCATGTCAGCTGAGGGATCGACGCCGTCGAACGTCCAGTGGGGATGATCGTCGGCGAGGGCCCTGAGCTCCAGGCCGCCGCCCGCGCCAAGGACCAGAACACGGCCTTTCGGGGGTACGTGCTCTGCCAGCAGCATTGAGGTCATGCGATGGAGGTCGGCAAAGCCAGGGACGAGGCTGGGGGTTCTGTCTGCGTAGGACCGTGCATGGTCGGCCTCGAATGGCTGGGGGCTGTCGGTGCGCATCGGGCTGTCCTCGCTCGCAAATATTCTGCCGGCCGATCCTGACATTGGCGACGCCCAATGTGAACGGCTCAATTGAAACCGGCCCTTTGAAAACGGGTCGGGCGCGTGCGATTGGCAGATTGGGGTTGAGAACCCTTCCGGCATATGCGATCAGGAACCTGCTTTGGTTCCGCCAAGTGAAGTGCGGATTAAAAGGGAACACGGTGCGGACGACCCATTAGGGGCCAATGCCGTGGCTGCCCTCGCAACTGTAAGCGGCAAGCGTTTTGCCACCACGTCACTGAACACTCATTCGGGAAGACGGTAAACGCGTTATGAGCCGCGAGCCAGGAGACCTGCCCAGGCACACACCATGAAGCCGGACGAGGTGTTCCGGCGGGGCAGGATATGATTATGCGATCTCTTCGCAGGCGCCGGACCGTCTCTGCATCCCATTCCTGGGTTGTAGGGGTTCATGCGGCCTGAAAGTTCTTTTCAAGTCAGCTCGAAGTGCTTGGACCGCCAGGGTTTTGGCGGGGAGAGCGGCTGGCTTTGTGCGGGAAAAATCGCGCAAGCCCGTCGCCCAAACAGCATCTCGCCACAGGAACATGCAGAAAACCTGAAACTTCGTGCAGGTTTTCGGGCGGGCGGCTGGATAGCGTCATCGCGCGAAAAATTTATCGCCGAGGCAGTTCAAGCGATCCTCGGCAAGACACTGGTGCGAGAGGGCTGCGGGGGCGTCGATGCGCGTTGATATTGCCGGTTTCACGCGGGGATCAAAAGTTCTGGATCATCGCGCCGTCATGGATTTTTGCTGCCGCATGGATGCGCTTGGCTATGACGGCATGTGGTTCAACGAGTTCCATTTTCAGCAACCGCCCGATCCGTATCCCTCCACCCTGCTGCTTGCCTCGGCCATTCTGGCTCGAACCGAGCGGATACGGGTGGGAACGTCGATTGTGGTGCTGCCGCTCTACCATCCGTTCCTGCTCGCCGAACAGGCGGCGCAACTGCATGCCCAGAGCGGGGGGCGGTTTGACCTCGGCGTTGGCCGGGGGACCCATCCGACAACCTTGCAGGCGCTGGGTATCCCGGCGGAGGAAACCCGCGATCGCTTCGGGCAATCGCTGGATGTGATGCTGTCGGCGTGGCGGCAACCCACGTCGGTGCCGCAAGACAGCGTCTGGCCGCCGTCTTCGGTGGCGGTCGGGCCCATGCTGGCCGAGGGCGACAGCATTCCGGTTTACATCGCCGGATCGACGCCGGAAACGGTGGCGATCGCCGTGGAAAACGACATGCCCCTGCTGCTCAGCCTGGAGCCCAACGAGGTGCGGCAGTTGCGGACCTATGATGACCTGGCCGGACGGGCAGGCGGTCCGTATCCGGCGGATTTTTCCATCTCGCGCTATGTGATGATCGGGGAGACGCGCGGTGCTGCGCTCAGGGCGGTGGATGAATTGCTACCCCGGCTCTACGAACGCCGGTTGCGCTATGCCCGCGCACAACATCGCGATCCTGCAACCGTCATGCCGATCGATCGGGACGTGTTCCTGTCCGAGCAGATGATCGCCGGAGACGCGCGGGATTGCATCGATCAGCTGACGGCCCTTCGGGATCGGACAGGCATCGACAGCATCAGGCTGATTTTCAACTGCAATGGCGAAATTGCAGAGGAGCGGGCCGACGCAATGGCCACGCTGTTCGGACTTGACGCGCTGCCCGCCCTTCACGCTTTGCCCGCCCTTTCACCCAAAACGGAGATATCCCGGTGAGACTTTTACGAAACGCCACGCCTTTTGTTCTGGCCGCAGTGTCGGCAAGCCTGCTTGCGAGCGCGCCTGCCGTCTCTCAAGATGGCCACTTCCCGTATGTCGACGACAATTGCGGGGTGGTGACCACCTATGACGCGGCACCGGAGCGCGCCGTTACCCTGTCCAACAACGCCACCGAGTTGATGCTTGCGCTGGGGCTGGATGAGCGGATGGCGGGGACGTCATACATGGCCAATCTCAAGATCAGCCCCCAGTATGAAGAGGCCTATGCCCAGATCCCCATCATCTCGCCGTTGGTTGCCACCACCGAAGAGCTGATCGAAGTCGAAGCCGATTTCGTCTATGCGGGATATCCGGATGGGTTCAGTGAATCGCGCCACACCCGCGATCAGCTTCACGATCTGGGCATGAAGACGCGGCTGAACGTCGAAGGCTGCAACCTCGGGGCTTTCGGGTTTTCTGAGCTTTTTGCGGAGATCCAGTCGGTTGCCGATATTTTCGGCGTGACGGAAAAGGGCCATGAGGTGATCGGGGATTTGCAGGCGCGTCTGGATGACGTTGCGCAGACCATCGACGGGCGCGAGCCGATCCCGGTCTTTATCTATAATGGCGGCGACACCACGCCCAATGCCGTTCTGGGCAACACCCTGATGTCCCAGGCCGTGGCGGCGGCGGGCGGCGAGAATATCTTTGCCGAAGTCGCCAACCGCTATGGTCAGGTGAGCTGGGAACAAATCGCCGAACGTGAGCCCGAATACATCGTTGTTTTCTATTCGGGAACGGCCAGCGGGCAGCTGGTGGAAGATCCCGATACGGAACTGGGGCAGGCGCGGGTCGATACCCTCAAGGCTACACCGGCCATCGCCAATGTGCCGGCTATCGTCAACGATCGCTTCATCCTGATCAATTCGGTGCAGGGACAGCCCGGCCCGAGCACGCTCGATGCGGTTGAAGCCTTTGCCAAGGCGTTCCATCCCGACGCGTTTGCGGAGTAACCCATATGCATGACCTTCGGCCGGACATTTCGGATCGGCGCGATCACGGCGAGCTTCTGGTTCTGCTGCGATCGGCGTCCTCAGCTCCGGCCGAAGGGATCGATACGCCATCGCGGCCGCCAAAGGCCAGCGAGGCGAAGCTGCCCTATGGCGTGGTCCTTGTCCTGCTCACCGTGTTGCTGGTGTTTCTCGCGGTTCTGGGACTGATGTTCGGGTCGGTCTCGGTTCCCGCTCCCACGGCCATGGGTGTGCTGATCAACTGGGTGACCGGGCACGAACTCATTCCCGTCACCTGGCGGCACGTTTACGAAACCATCATCATCCAGACGCGCTTGCCGCGTGTGCTCCTGGCCGCTGCCGTTGGTGCAACGCTCGCAGCCACGGGCATGACCATCCAGGCGATCGTCCGAAACCCGCTCGCCGGGCCAAGCATTCTGGGGGTTTCCAATGGCGCTTCGACCGGGGCGGTCATTGTCATGCGGTGGGGGCTGATCGGATTTGGGGCGTTCACGCTTTATATTTCTGCCTTTGTGGGGGCCCTTGTCACCTTGATGATCGTGTTCTGGGTGGCGCGGGCGGGTGGACATATCACGCCGACCCGGTTGGTGCTGGCCGGCATCGCCATGAGCGCCGTGCTCAGTGCATTGACCAGCCTCCTGGTCCTCACTTCGCCCGACCCCCAGCTTGCATCGCGGGTCTTGTTCTGGACCTTGGGCGGGTTTGCCTCGGCGCAATGGAAGCTGCTGCCGTTGCCGGTGTCGGCCATGGTGATCGGATTGGGGATCATGCTGTTTCAGGCGCGCAGGCTCAACCTGCTCATGGCCGGGGACGAGAGCGCGACAGCGCTGGGCCTCGATGTGCACCGGTTCCGCCAGTCGATGTTCATTCTGACCGCGGCATTAACCGGGATGATGGTGGCGGTATCCGGGGTGATCGGGTTTATCGGGTTGATCGTGCCCCATATCGTCCGCTTTCTGGTTGGAGCGGATCATCGGCGCGGCCTGCCGACGGTGGCTCTGGTGGGGGCCTGCTTTGCCATTGCCGCCGATCTCATCGCGCGTGCGGTGATCTCGCCCCTCGAACTGCCGGTCGGGATCATAACCGCGCTGGTCGGCGGCCCGTTCTTTATCTGGCTGCTGCGACGCGATGCCAAAGGGCAGGGGCACCCCGCATGACACAGATACAGCCCGGAACCCTGACGCTCGACCGGGTGAGCTATGCGGTCAATGGCAAGACGCTCGTGCGGGACATTTCCCTGGAGGTTGCGCCCGGCGAGATGATCGGCCTGCTCGGCCCCAATGGTGCGGGCAAGTCGAGCCTGCTGCGCACTATCTATCGCACCAACCGCCCCAGCGCGGGGCGGGTCCTGATCAACGATGAAGACATCTGGAAGCGGTCGGCGAGTTGGGGCGCAAGGCAGGTGGGTGCCGTGCTTCAGGATATGCCGGCAGACTTTCCGCTCACGGTCCACGATGTCATCGCCATGGGCCGGTCGGCGCATAAACGGCTGCTGGAGCCGGATAACGATCACGATCGGCGGCTGATCGCTGCCGCTCTGGCGCTGTTGCAACTGGAGCCGTTTGCGGACCGGTTATTCCGGTCGCTGTCGGGCGGGGAGCGCCAGAGAGTGCTGGTGGCCCGCGCCCTTGTGCAGCAGCCCTCGATTCTCGTGCTCGATGAGCCCACCAACCACCTTGATATCCACCACCAGATCAACCTGCTGCGCTTTGTGCGCAATCTGGGCATCACCGTCATCGCCGCGCTGCACGATCTCAACCTTGCCGCGATGTTCTGTGACCGGCTTTGCCTGTTGCACAATGGGCAGATGCAGGCCTGCGGGACGCCGGAATCGGTTCTGTCGGAAGAAAATCTCGCCGACGTGTTCCGTATCGATGCGACGCTGACCCGCAATCCCCGGACGGGCACCGTCTGGATCATGCCCGCCTGAACGCACGCTCCGTCCGTGTCACCCCGTGCTGCCCAAGGCATCCCGGCTGCGCCTTTGTGCGCCGTCAAACCCTCATGTTCGCCCGGACCTGTGCAGGCCAAAATGCTTGCAACCTAAGATGTATGGACAAAATAGGATGGTATGCTAACTTTAGGAGATAAATAAGAAGGATATTGCGTTGAGCGACGTCATTGTAGAAACGGACCGGTTGTGGGTCAGGCGGGCGGTGGAGACTCTTGAGGCTGAGGGCGGGCGGTCGTCGGACACTCGGTTGATTGCGCTCCCGCTGTCGGGCTTTGAGGGGATCGAGTTTTATTTCAAGGACGAATCGGCGCATCCGACCGGAAGCCTGAAGCACCGGCTGGCGCAGTCTTTGATCGTTTACGGCATCTGCAATGGCCTTATCGGGCCCGATACGGTCCTGGTCGAGGCGTCGTCGGGCTCCACGGCAGTCAGCGAAGCCTATTATGCGCGTTTGCTCGGGCTGAAGTTTTATGCGGTGCTGCCGCGGTCGACCAGCGCAAGCAAGGTCGAGGCTATCCGCGAGCATGGCGGGCATATTCACTTCGTTGATGATCCTGCAGCGATCTATCAGGAAGCGCAGGCCCTCGCTGAGCGGGAAAACGGGTATTATCTGGACCAGTTCACCTATGCGGAGCGGGCAACCGATTGGCGCGGCACCAGCAATATCGCGGCCTGCCTGTTCGAGCAGATGGCGCAGGCGGGGCATAAGGACCCCAAATGGATGATCATGAGCGCGGGGACCGGGGGCACCGCCGCAACGATTGGCCGCTATATCCTTTATAACGGCCTGTCGACAAAGCTGTGCGTTCCCGATCCGGAGCATTCCGCGTTCTTTGACGGCTGGGTGAACTGCGATCCGGACGCTGTGTTTCCGCGCGGCTCGCGCATCGAAGGGATCGGGCGTCCCCGGGTCGAGCCCTCATTCGTGCCCAATGTCATCGACGCCATGGTCAAGATACCGGACGCGACCTCGATTGCGGCGGCCCACGTCCTGTCGGGCCTGCTTGGCCGGCGGGTGGGTGCTTCGACCGGCACGAACTTCATCGGTATGCTCTGGGCTGCCGATCAGATGCGCCGCAACAACGAGCGCGGCCCGATTGCCACCTTGATCTGCGACCATGGCGAACGGTATGCCGACACCTATTACAGCGATACCTGGCTCGACCAGCAGGGCTTCGATATCGCTCCGGCCAAAGCCATGATCGAGCGGTCGATCGAGATCGGGCAGATGGCGCCCGACCTGATCCTGGGCCGGCATGAAAAAGCCACCCCTGTCGAGCTGGCCAACAATTTATGCACGGCCTGAGAACGGGTTGATACAAGCAGCGCACTGTAATGTTGACATGTCAGGAAGATGCGCTAACATTTCAATCTGTTTAAACTTTGCGGACCCGTGTCATCGTGCCTAAAATTCACCTCGTCGATACCACCCCCCTCATCGCGCTCAACAGGCTGGAGCAGCACCTCGGTGGCAAGCATACGATCTTGCTCAAGCGCGACGATATCGGGGGTATCGGCGGCGGCGGGAACAAGCTGCGCAAGCTGGAATATTCGGTTGCGGAAGCATTGGCACAGGGCTGTGACACGCTCATTACGTTCGGTGCGCTCCAGTCCAATCATGCCCGGCTCACCGCGGCGGTTGCGGCTCATTGCGGCCTCGATTGCGTGCTTATCCTGAGCAAGCGGGTTGACCGGCAGGATGCTTTCTATACCGAGAGCGGGAATGTCCTGCTCAACGACCTGCTCGGCGCTGACATCCATGTCCTCGAAGACGACCAGGACCCGCTGGCGCGTGCAGACGAGTTCAAGGATGCGCTGGTTCGGCAGGGCCGCAAGCCCTATGTGATCCCCTTCGGGGGCTCGGACGCGCTGGGTGCGCTTGGCTATGCCGATTGCGCCCAGGAGATCGCGCAGCAGGCGGAAGGCCGGGGCATCCGGGTTGACCACATAGTGCATGCGAGCGGCTCGGGCGGCACGCAGGCCGGGTTGATTGCCGGATGCGAGCGGTCGCTGACAGGCGCACGGGTTCACGGGATCAGCGTTCTGGCGCCGGCGCCGGCGCTGCAAGAGACCGTGCACACCATTGCCAACGGTGCCCGGGAACGGCTCGGGTTGCCGCTGGGCGAGAAGGCAACGGACGTTATCGTTGAAGACGGCTTCATTGATGGCGGATATGGCGTCGTCAATGAGCAAACGCTCGACGCCGTCCGTCTTCTGGCCGAAACCGAAGGCATCTTGCTCGACCCCGTTTATACGGGCAAGGCATTCGCCGGCCTATTGCACCTCCTGCGCACGGAAGAGATTCCGCAGGGCGATACGGTCGTATTTCTCCATACCGGCGGGATGCCGGGCATTTTTGCTTACACGTCGGCTTTCAAGGCGGCGTGACAGATATCTGCTCAAGGACCGGGAGGTAGTATGAGCGACGCTGAGCACAAAGAATCAAACAGGCGCGGCCAGGATGTCGTTGCCGGGGGCTTTCTGGCTTTACTGGGGGTTGGAGCTTCCTACATTTCCCTGAGCAGTCTGTCGCTGGGGACGATAGACCGCATGGGGCCGGGCATGTTCCCGCTCGCTCTTGGGGTATTGCTGTTCGTGCTCGGGCTGGCGATGGCGATGCCATCGCTGCTCAAGGGTGGATTTTCCAATCCGCTCAAGAAGCTGGACGTGCGGTCGTTTATCTGGATCAGCCTGTCCATCCTGCTTTTTGCCGCGACCATCCCGTATTTCGGTCTCGTGCCGGCGGTAACGCTGGTGGTTGTCTCTTCCAGTCAGTCTGACAGGGTCAACGGTCCTGTTGCCCTTATCAGCCTCGCCACGGTGCTCTCGCTGCTGACCTATCTCACCTTTGCGGTTGGGCTGGGTCTGAGAATGCCGCTGTTTGCCTGGCCCTGGTAACCCCCAAGATCGTGAAGCGCTAAGATGTCAGAATTTCTTGCAAATATTTCGCTTGGGCTCACCACGGCCTTAACCCTCAACAACCTGCTGTATTGCGCGATTGGCGTGACGCTCGGGACGCTTGTAGGGGTCATTCCCGGAATCGGTACGCTGGCAGCGATGTCGCTGCTGTTTCCGCTGACCTTCTATCTCGATCCTATTGCCGGGCTGGTGATGCTTGGCGGTATCTATTACGGCACCACTTATGGCGGCTCTACCGCCTCCATTCTGCTCAACCTGCCGGGAACGCCGTCCAACGCCGTCGTCTGTTTTGACGGTTACCCGATGGCCCAGCAGGGCCGGGCCGGTGTCGCCCTGTTCATGACCACGATCGCCTCCTTCGTCGGAGGGTCGATCGGTATCGTGGTCATCATGCTGTTCTCGCCGTTTGTTGTCTCGGTGGCCCTGGAATTCGGCTCGGTCGAATATTTCCTTCTGATGCTGGTGGGGCTTCTGGCTTCCGCCGTGGTCGCCAACGCAGCGCCGATCAGGGGCATCGCCATGGTGGTGCTGGGGGTTCTTCTGGGACTGGTAGGCGTCGACATCAACAGCGGTGCACCGCGTTTCACCTTCGGCACGTTCGCGCTCCTGGATGGGATCAGTCTTGTTGCCTTGGCGATGGGCCTGTTTGGTGTCTCGGAAATCATGGCGAGTGTCCGGGGTCTGAAATCGGCCAAGGTCGAAAAAAACATCTCCATGCGTACGATGCTGCCGACGCGCGACGATTGGCGGCGGACGCCGATGCCCATGGTGCGCGGCGCAACCATCGGCTCATTCCTTGGCGCATTGCCCGGAACCGGCGGAATTCTGGCGTCTTTCATGGCTTATGCCTTGGAAACCCGGGTCGCCAAGGAACCGGAACGGTTTGGCAAGGGTGCCATCGAAGGCATCATGGCTCCCGAGACCGCGAACAACGCGGCAGACCAGACGTCCTTCATTCCCACGCTGGCCCTCGGCATCCCAGGCACCGCAAGCATGGCGCTGATGCTGGGCGTGCTGATGATCCACGGCATTTCGCCCGGCCCCACGCTGATGGTGCAGCGGCCCGAGTTGTTCTGGGGCGTGATCATGAGCTTCTGGGTGGGCAATATCTTGCTGCTCGTCCTCAATATCCCGTTGATCGGGGTGTGGATGAGAATCCTGACCATCCCCTATCACATCCTGTATCCGTCGGTTCTGGTTCTCGTTTGCATCGGGGTTTATTCGGTCAACTACAGCGTCCTCGACGTAGCATTTGTCTGCGGTTTCGGCGTCCTGGGGTATTTGATGCGGACCCTGGACTTCCCGGCAGCGCCGTTGCTGCTTGGCTATGTGCTCGGACCCCTCGTGGAGCAGCATTTCAGGCGCGCCATGGTGCTTTCCTATGGCGAATTTTCAACCTTCGTTGGCTCCAAGCTCAGCATTTCGCTGCTCGCGATCGTCGCAGGAATTCTCCTGTACGCCCTCTGGCGGTCATGGCTGTCCTTCAAGCGCCGGCCCGCGCTTGCCAGCAAGTGACATTGATTTCGGTATTCGAGGATCTGGTATGAATTTTGGAATTGAGGGCAAGCGTGCTCTGGTCTGCGGTGCAAGCCGCGGCATCGGGTTCAGCTGCGCGGAAATGCTGGCTGCGGAAGGCGCAAATCTCGTGCTGGTGGCGCGGGGTGCCGAACGGCTCGAACAGGCCGCCGAAGAGCTCAGGAGCCGGTTCGATGTCGACGTCGAGACGCTTGCGGTCGATCTGAGCGGCACCGAAGGGCGTCAGCATGTCATCGCAAATTGTGGTGCAGTGGATATTCTGATCCACAATGGCGGCTGGCCGGTCGCCGACCGCGATTTCCGCGAATGGACCCACGACGAGTGGATGGCGGCGATCGATGCGATGATGATGGCGCCGATCGAGTTGATCACCGGCGTCGTGGACGGCATGATCGAGCGCCGCTTCGGGCGGATCGTTGCGATCACCTCGCGCTTCGTCAAAGAGCCGACATTGCGGCTCTCCCAGTCAGTGGGATCGCGGCTGGGCCTGACCGGTTTCATGGTGGGCCTGTCCAAGGAAGTTGCGCCCTACAACGTGACCGTCAACACCACGCTTCCCGGCATCATCGAAACTGAGACGCAAGTCGAATTCGGCCATCGCCTGGCGGCGGCCGCGTCGAAAACGTTCGAGGAAATCTGGCACGAGCGCGAGCAGACCAACTCCGCCAAGCGCTTTGGCACGCCGGAAGAGTTCGCATCACTGTGTGTCTATCTGTGTTCGCGTCAGGCCGGGTTCATCACGGGTCAGAATATCGTCTGCGACGGCGGCGGCTATCCCGGTGTTTTGTAAGGGAGTGGAAATGAGTAACAAGATCGAGCGTATCAAGGCGCTGCTGGCCGGCGAGCGCGTCCATCCGCCGGTGGCGAGCTTTTTCGGCCACAAGCATGCCCTTGAGCAGAGCCCGGAAACGCTGGTGCCCCATCTCATCGAGCAGAACAAACTGTTTGGCTGGGATTTCATCAAGGTTCAGAGCAGGGCCACCTATTACGGCGAAGCCTGGGGTTGCGAGCACATCTTCGATGCGCAGCAGGGCCCGGTGATGGTCGATCACGTCATCAAGGACGCCGCCGATTATTTTACGCTGCCCAAGCTCGACATCACGCAGGGACCGTTGGCCGAGCACGTCCGCGTTGCCGAAGGGCTTGCAGCGGACATCGATGACGGCACGCCGCATGTTCATACGGTGTTTGCCCCGCTGACGATCCTCAACCGTCTTGGTGGCGCCCAGCGGCGCACCGAAGACGAGACAAATCGGCTGCGGGTGGAAATCGAACAGCATCCCGACGCCATCCGGGCGGGGCTGGAAACTGTCACGGCGACCCTCGTCGAGTTCGTGCGGGCGCTGATCCGCGCTGGCGGCGACGGCATTTTCATCACGACGACCGGGTGGGATGCCGACCATTTCGCGCCGGACCTTTATCGTGAATGGGCAGAGCCCTACGAACGCCGGCTGTTCGAGGCGGCCAGAGACGAAGGGGCGTGGCTGAACATCATCCATGCCTGTCGGGCCCATACCCATTTCGACATCGTGAAAGACTATCCGGTCGAGGTCATCAGCTACGACGCCTTGTCCGGTCGCAATCCCACGATCGCCGAAGCACGGGAGCTCACCGACAAGGTGCTCTGGTCCGGCATCGACATTCAAACGCTCGCGTCAGGGGATGTGGAAAAACTGCGGGACGAAGTGAGCGCCGCTCGTGACGCCTCGCAGCAATGGGAGCGTTTAATACTGGGACCGACCTGTGCAGTCCCACCTTCAGCGGATCCTGATCTTCTTCACGAAGTCAGGCGTCTAAGTTCAGAGCAATAAGTGCAATAGGAGAGAAGCGCTATGCGTGATAAAATGGGAAAAGTGCTTATCGGCGTCGTCGTCAGTGCGGCAACGAGTGTCGCGGCGATTCAGGTGGCTCAGGCCGCTGACAACTATCCCCAGCGGCCGATCACCATCGTGGTGCCGACGGGGCCGGGTGGCGCTGTTGACATCAACAGCCGCATCTATGCCGCCAAGCTCACCGAAATCCTCGGTCAGCCCGTTGTGGTCGAAAACCGCGCCGGCGGTGGCAGCCTGATCGGAACCGGCTATGTGGCCAATTCGGCCCCTGACGGATATACGCTGCTGGCAACCACCCCCACCATCACGATCGCCCCGTCCATTCGTGACAACGTGCCGTACGATCCGATCGACAGCTTCGAGCCCGTCGTCCAGCTGTACAGCACCTACGGCCTTCTGGGTGTGCGCAGCGACCTGCCCGTTGACACCGTCAACGAATATATCGAATACGCGCGTGAAAATCCGGGTGCCATCCGTTTTGCCGGTACTGGCGGGCTGGGCGGCATCAACCACATGTGGGGTGAGTGGCTGCACGCTGAGACTGATACCGAAGCGACGTTCGTCGGATATCAGGGCGGCGCGGAAGCCATGGGCGATATGATGGCCGGTCGCGTCGACGCCACCATCGCCAGCGTGTCCTTCATGCAGCCCTACATCGAAACCGGCAGCGTCAAGCCGCTGGCGATCGGTGCCGAAGAGCGCACGGAAGCCTTCCCCGATGTGCCGACTGTGGCGGAATCCGGCGTTCTGCCCGAGTTCAACGCCGTGTACTGGGTTGGCTTCTTTGCCCCCGCCGGCACACCTGCAGACATCGTTGAGAAGCTCAACGATGCCTTTGTGCAGGTTCTCGCGACCGACGAAGAGCAGGCGCGCATGGCCGAACTGCAGCAGATTCCCGTTGGCAATACCCCTGCGGAGTTTGCAGAAGTCGTCCAGCAGGAAGTCCAGCAGTGGAAGCAGGTTGTCGAGAAGGCTGACATCAGCCTCGACTAAGACCGGACCTGCAAGCTTGCAGGTTTTGCTATAAGCAGGTGAATGGGTCCCGGGCACAAGCAATTGTCCGGGGCCCGTATTGGCGTGATGAACGGCCACTGCGCGGGCCGTTTGTAGAGCAGAGGCTCTAACGCTTTGTTTTATCGCGCTTCCGAACCGGAAAGCCGGTTCCGCCGTGGCTGGAAGCGCCCCAGAAATTCCGGAGCAAGAATGAAAAAGAGAGATCGCATTTCGTCAGCAATTGCCGGGGCTCCGGTTGATCGGGTTCCGGTTTCTGCCTGGGGGCATTTCTTTCTCGATGAGGTTGAACCAGTTCGGTTCGCTGATCGCATGGTTGCGTTCCAGCAGGAGTTTGACTGGGATTTCCTCAAAGTTCATGCTCGCGCGAGCTACCATGTCGAGCCGTTCGGCTTTGCCTATGAGCCGTCCAAGGCGGCGGAAAAGGGCCATGTGCTGACCCATACGCCGGTTGTGCACCCGGAAGATTGGCTAAAACTTCGCCCCGCGCCGCTTTCGGCTCCGGCATTTCAGGAGCAACTGGACGCCCTCGCGCGGATGCGCAGCCAGTTGCCCGATGATGTGCCGATCATCATGACTGTGTTCACGCCCCTCGATATCGCCGACAAGATGCTCGACAGAAATGCCGCGCAACTTGCCGAGCACATCAAGACCGCGCCCGAAGCCGTTGGCCATGCCTTGTCGGTTTTTTCCGAGACCCTCAAACCGTTTGTCAGCAAGCTGGTGGAATTCGGCGTTGACGGTATTTTCTTTTCGACCAAATGGGCCAATGCCGCCAAGCTCACCCCGGCAGAGTATCGCCGCCTGTGCCTGGCGCATGATCTCAACATGATGTCTCCTGCCGCGTCGCTGCCGTTCAACATCCTGCATGCGTGCGAGAACGAGGTTTTTCTCGATACCTTCCGCGATTATCCCACGTCGGTGCTGCACTGGGACGATAATGGCGCCCACAATCCAAGCCTGCGTGCGGGCCGGGTGTCGACAGGCCTGTGCGTCAGTGGCGGCGTCGATGCGCGCACGCTGGCCGAGGAGGGCCCCGATGCGGTGGACGCCAAGGCGGTTCGGGCAATCGTCGATACCGGCGGGACGGGGATGATCCTTTCGCCGGGCTGCTCGCTGCGCGTGGCAGCGACGTCGAGCGAAAACCTCAAGGCGCTTCGCGCCGCGCCCGAAAAGGCGGCTCGCCTGTTGTCCCAGTCAGGCACTGCCTGAATCGGGGCAACCCGGTTATAGGTGGTTGGGTGGGGGACGGAGCATGACGGACGGTGCAGTGCTGGATCAGGTTGAGAACAAGGAGCCGTTGCAGGACAGGGCCTACAGGCTGTTGCGCAAGGCCATCTGCCGCGGCCAGTTCGCACCGGGCACCATCCTGAGTGAGAACCACGCTGCCCAGACGTTCGAGCTGACAAAAGCACCGGTGCGCTCGGCGCTGCGGCGTCTGGAGCACGAAGGCTGGCTTACCGTCTCCGCCCGCCGCGGCTATGAAGTCCGGCCGATCACGCTGCGCGATACGCAGGATATTTTCGGGCTGAGAAAGATTGTCGAACCCCAGGCGGCGTTCATGGCGACCGGGCGCATGACGCCCGAGCGCCTGACCGAACTTGAGGGGTTTTCCGGCGTCAGCTATCTGGCCGATGTGAGTGCAGAGGATAATAACGAGCTGTTTTTTGCCGCCAACCGCGCATTCCATGTTGGAATCGCGCAAGCGACGGACAATCTGCGCCTCGTCCAGATCATCGAAAACCTGCACGACGAATGCGACCGCATCCTGCGGTTTGGCATGCAGCATCTGAACTGGTCGATCGACTGGCAACACGGACACGAAGCCATCATCGACGCCATCCGGGCGGGCGACGCTGCCGGGGCCCAGGACATCGCGCACCAACAACTCGCAACCTCCGAGCGCATCGTGACCGAAGCGCTGATGCAAGGCGTTGCCGACCTGCCGATCGGATCGTCTAGGGATTGAGGGCAGGTGATGCGTGAGTGAGGGCCAGGCAGTTCGCGCTTGCGGACCCCGCGCATGAACGGGCACAAGCGCGATATTGCAGGAGAGGGACAGCGCTTGTATCAGGACAACCGAGACACTCCACACATCCTCAGGTTCGAGACGTCGCCGGCCTATCTGCCTGAAGGGGGATCGCTGGTGCGTCTGCCCCGAGCGCCTCGACGGAAGCGGCCGCCAGAATTTTTTGCCGCCTTTGAAGATCGTGCCCTCTATTACGATGCGTTTTTGTATGGAGACGGCGACACCGCGTTGCTGGTCGGCCCGCCGCCGCACAACCTCAGAGTCAACCTTGAGAAGGCGGTATATCGCGCGCTCCCTTCCGGCACTGTGTTGCAGGCGCGGCTGTTTCCCTCCCGTTCCACGATGATCACCGCGCTGGATCGGGTGCCCGAAGGGACCGATCAGATTGAGGTCACCCTTGGTGAAACGACGGTGCGGATGGGCCTTGGCGGGCTGGCTGCGCCGATGTTTTCTGGCGCAAGAATTCTGTTCACGATCAACAAGAACAATCGCCTGGACTGGATACGGACCTGGGCGCAGTGGCATGTGGATCGCCATGGCACCGATGCTGTCATCCTGTTCGACAATGGCTCAACGCAATACGGGACCGAAGAGATCGAGCAGACGCTGGCAACGGTCCGGGGGCTGAACAAGATTGCGGTGATCTCGCTGCCGCATAAATTCGGCCCGATCGACCATTGGGTGATGGCTTATCATTTCTGGCCACGCTTCTTGCAGATTTCGGCATGCACCATCGCCTTGCGCCGTTTCGGGATGAACGCTTCGGGACTGATCAATTGCGATATCGATGAACTGGTCTGGGCCGGAGGCGGCTCGGTCTATGATCTGACGGCGCAGAGCGAACTCGGCAGCCTGCGTATGCCGGGGCGGTGGATCGAGGCTGCCTATGCGGGCGATGAGCCTGTTGATCATTATGGCTTTCAGTATCGACTCAAGGATTTGCGTTCGCGCCTGTCTCCGCCCAAATGCACGCTCGATCCGAGCCGCGACTGGGTGCAGAAGCTGAACGTGCACCCCTATCTTCACCGGATTCACGGCGCGCCCGCTGGTGGGCGCCGCCTGGCTCGGAACGCCTATTTCTGGCATTTCAAGGGGATCAATACGAACTGGAAAGAGCAGCGGACAGACGACACCGCTGTCGATCCTGCCCGGCATGTGCCCGACGTCGAGTGGCTGGCTGCGATCAAGTCGGGATAGGGGAACGCTCTTGTTATTGCGCGCCGTCCCTTTGCATCAAGGCGCGGGGATCGCGCTCGCTCATATCAAGGACGATCACCGCGCCAACCAGCACGGCAAACAACATCGTCTGGGGAAGGACGCCGATCATGGCATTGGTCATGCCCAGCGTCAGGTAGCTGAGCGATACCACGATGCCAAGCAGGATTGCGGGTCGCGATGGCGTTTGGCCAAGGCGCCGCAATGGCATCAACGGGGCAAGCAGCAGCATCGCATAGGCGGCGATTCCAAGTGCGCCGCCCGCCACAGCGAAATCGGCAACATCGTTATGAAGATGATCAAAACGCGCGATAAGGTCGCCGTTCGGCGAGGCCGATGTCGCTGCGTCCATGAGATTGGCGTAGCCATGGCCCCACACCGGAGAGTCGAGGAAAGCCAAAACACCGGCTTCATACATGGCCTTGCGGATTGTGTCGCTGCCTGCGGTCCCGGCATCTGCACCTGAAATAAGGCCGTAAAGGCCCGATATCGCTCGGGCGCCGTCGCCGGCCAAGTAAATCGCGCCGCCGCCCGCCAAAGCGAACAGACCTGCTGCCAGAAGAAAGCGGTGATCTTTGCGGTTCCAAACCAAAAGAATGGTGCCGGTTACCGCCGTTAGCGCGATGGCGGCGAGCATGGGCCCTCGCGATCCGGAGACGAGGGCGGCGGCAAAGGCACAGGCAGGGCCGAGAAAAAAGAGATAGCGCCACGGGTTCCTGGTCGATGGAAAACCCGCCAGCGCGCTGAACCCCAGTATGACAACGATGCCAGCATAATGGATCGGATTGTTACCGACACCCGAGCGACCGGCCCCGGAAAAATACTCCAGCAAGCCTGCGGTTGCGCCCAGACATGCGCCTGCGAGGCAGAGGGCCGCGATCATGATGGGGGTAACGAGACGCGGCGTATGGAGCAAGGCGCCAACCGGCCCAGCCGCCAGCAAAGCCAGCGCCACGATGCCGACGCCGACCCAGTTCAGCGGCGTGACTGCGTGGGGCAGCGTGGCCAGACACATCAGGATTACAGCGACAACCACCGGCCAAAGGCCGGCGCGCATGGCCGCGGCATCGGCATCAAGAAGGGCAGGGACGCTCAGGAGCAAGGCGGCGCCCATGGCAACATAAACCGCTTCATATCCGGCAAGGGGTGGAGCGACCAATCCTGCTACAAGGAGCGTGAGCGATAGAAATGCCCAAATGCTGCGCGAAAGATTTTCCAAGTCTGCGACTACCCAATGTAAGATCCGCAAGCTTGCTATGGGAAAGCGCTGGCCCTGGCAATGGCAGCGACAGGTCTCACGGACGGCGATAGACGCGGGACAGGGCAATTATGCCCAAGCGTTGGCAGTTTCTTGATCGGTTTGCTGTTCTCGAACGCGAATTCTGATTTTCGGGCTGGATATGCAGGCTGTACGTGCCTGAGTTGACATGGACCGATGCTTGCGGGACATCCATTGCGCAAGAAATATGGTAATGAACGGTTCGGGCCAGGATAACCGATGCGATGACAGATCGACCCAACGCTAGAAAAGTGCCGTCTCGTCTGGCCAAGCTCCCGAAAAACAAGAATCTTTCCCATCTTACCGATCTGGGCGCCAGCACGCGGGGCCATCGGCTGTTCCGCGAACTTCGGTCCTTTCTGGTGCCGGTGCTCGTCGCTTTGCTGCTGCAATCGATTGCATATCTGGCGTTTTACACCCGCAGCGTTCCCAATTGGCCGGTGGCGCTCACAGTCGTTTTGGTCTTGTCCCTGGTTCCGATAGCTTCGGCGGTGACGCTGGGGGCTTTCCGACGCCACGAAGCACCCGTCATTGCCGCGACCAGCATCGTCGCGATCTTTTTCAGTTTTGCCATAACCTATTTATCCGCCTTACGGATTCCGGTCAGTTTTGCCGGTTTTGCCGCCGCTTTCCCCTTCACCCTTCTGGCCATGGCGATCGGAAACATCCGCTTCCACCAACGCCTCGCCGCCCGTGTCGCCCTCATCGGGTTCAAAGGGCAGGACATGCCTATGTCCTTGCTGCAAAAGGCAAATGTCGCTGTCATTACTGATCCGGCGGCGGATATTTCACAGTTCGATACCGTTCTCATCGAGCCGGGCCAGCACCACACGCCTGAATGGTCGGCCCTGTTGAGCCGCTGCTATGTCGCCGGTGTCGACATCATGCCCTGGACCCGGTTCATTGAAATCCGCGAAGGCCGCGTGCACGTCCAGGGGTTCGATATTTCCAAGCTCGCCTACACGCCCAGCCAGATGCTCTACGCCCGCATCAAACGGCTGCTCGATGTCACCGCGGTTCTGGTGACCTTGCCGCTGACGGTCCCTCTGGCGGCCCTGACCGCGCTGTACATCTTTGCGCGAGACGGCGGTCCCGTGCTTTTTGTCCAGCACCGTTGCGGTTTTGGGGGGCGGGTATTCCGGGTCTTTAAATTCCGAACCATGTATAAGGGCACCGGAGGCGGGGCGACGGACGCCACGGACAAGAGAATTATTCCCGGATGCAACTTCATCCGTCGGACGCGGCTCGATGAACTGCCGCAAATCTACAATATTTTCATCGGCGACATGAGCCTCATCGGGCCCCGCCCCGAAGCGGTCGACCTCGTGAGATGGTATCGCCGTGAAATCCCACAATGGAATTATCGCACCCTGGTGCTCCCCGGCATTACCGGCTGGGCGCAGGTCAATAGCGGCTACACCAGCAACCCGGCGGAAGCGCGGGTAAAACTTGCCTACGACCTTTACTACATCAAGCACCTCTCCTTCGATCTCGATCTCCTGATCTTGTTCAAGACCGTGAAGACCGTGCTGTTCGGCACTGGCGCGCGATAAAATCGTGACGGCGGGTCATGGGGCACCGCGTCCATGTGCTGGTGCGCGTCGTCGAGCGTCAGAACGGTACGGTTCATGAGGTCGCGTTCGATGTCAGCGCGATTGCCCCGCGCCACTATGCTGCCGACAAGGTCGCGGTTTCCTTCGCTCAGGCTGCTATGAGCAAGCGGTGGGAGGCCGGACGCAGGTGCGAACCATTCCAGCGGACGGACGAGGCTGAGAGAGGCGGCAAGTTGCAAGCGCACCAAACCCCCGCGTGATCGTCAGCGGATGCTGACGGCGGGGGTTTCGAATGTGGCGAGGGCATTGATCGCTTCGCTGCGGAGCGGGCCGAGATTGCCCAGGAATTCGCGCGCTCCGTCCTCGCCATAACCCCTGCGGCTGACGGCGAACAGGGCCACGCCTTCGCCCTTGGCGAGCGGCATGTAGCGATAGGCATTCCACTCGACCACGATCGGATCGGCGCTGAGATCGCTCACCACGAAGTCGAGCAGCACTTCGCCGGCTGCCTCATTCTGGATGATCTCGTAATTGACCACCGGATCGGACGGCTTGCGGGCGTCCAGCATCTGGGCCTGCAAGGCCGCTGCCTGCATCGGGGTGATCGCTCCGGCCACCGCTTCGATCAGCACCATTTCGGTATAGGCCTCGACCGTCTGATCCTGCGGCACATATTCCTGCTTGAAATAGTCATCCGTGGGTTGGGACGTCCAGGCCAGAGCATAATCCTGCCCCTGGAAGGAGACCGGCCCCGGCACGCCGAGCATGTCCGACTGGGCGAGGGCAGGGCCAGCCATAAGGGCGGTCAGGGCGGCTGCGGCGATCAGTTTGGAGTGCATCATGGAAACGACCTCGATGTTGAATTGCATGAGTGAGACGATAGAGCGGTCCGCTTCCTTGGTCCCGATAAAAAAACAATTGCCGACCAAGCATGGACCTATCCGCGCCGTCTTACCAAGCGATAGTTCCCAACCCACGAGGATCAAATGAGGACGGACATGACGTGCACACAGCTTGATAACCGCGCCCACGGGCACCCCCAGCGCCCCGCCAGGCGCATGATCTTGATGCTTGGCGTCTGCATCGCCGCGCTGGCATCGTCTGGCTCCCTCGCACAGGAGGCCGGACGCATCGAGGCGGTGACCCTGTCATCGAGCGGACTGGCGGAAATCCGGCGCAACATTGCCGTTGATGGCGGTAAGGAGCTCGCCTTCGATATCCCCCTCGAACAGGTCGATGACGTTCTCAAGAGCCTGCTTGTCTATGATCCTGCCGGAGGCGTTTCCTCGATCATTCTCGACAGCCTGTCGCCTGTCGAGGAAACCTTTCGCGGCCTTCCGTTCACCGCCGGGGACATGGGGGATTTGCCTCGGCTCATTGGCGCGCTGCAAGGTATTTCGGTTCGCATCACCTCCGAGGGGCGCGCCGTTGAGGGCGTGGTTCTGGGGGTCAGCGAGCCACCGCTTGGCCGTGATGGCGAAAATCAGCCCCGTCCCCTCGCTTCGCTTTTGACCGACGCGGGCGCGATTGAAGTGGTGGCGCTGGGAGAGACGTCCGTTCTCGACATCCTTGATCCCACGGTCCTCGACGATGTGCGCCTTGCGGCGGCGGTGAGCGGGAGAGGCCGGGTTGAGGGGAGGCGCACCATCACCCTGGCGCTGGAAGAGGCGACGGCGCGGGATGTCGATGTAAGCTATGTCGTTGCGGCGCCGATCTGGAAAACAGCCTATCGCGTTGTCGTGGACAATGATGGCTCGGCCCGTCTGCAGGCGTGGGCGGTGATCGAGAACGCTTCGGGGCAGGACTGGGACGGGGTGGAACTGACCCTGTCTTCGGGCATGCCGGTGACCCTCACCCAGCGCCTGCACGAGCGCTACTGGCCGACCCGGCCGGAAATTCCGGTTCTGGCGCAGGCCATTGCGCCGGTGCGTCCTGATCTGTTCGGCGGGAACGCGGTCGCTCGCGCCGGCAGCATCGCGATGGCGGACAGCGTTGCCAATTTCGAAGCGGCTACGCCCCAGGCCGCGCCGGCGCCCGCCTCTCCGTCATACGCTTCTTCCGCCGCCCAGGGGTATGAAGCGGATGCCGCCGCGACCTATCGGCTGCCGATGCCGGTGGACCTTCCGGCTGGACGCACGCTATCGGTGCCGTTCGTCGATGCCCATCTGCCAGCCGAGCGGGTGTCGCTGTTCCAGCCCGAGCGCGGCGAGGTGCACCCGGTCGCGGCCCTGAGGCTGGACAATACCACCGGAACCAGCCTGCCCGCGGGCATCGCCACCATATATGCGCCGCAGGAAGAAGGATATTCAGGCGACACGCAACTGGCCATGCTCCCGGCGGGGGAAAGCCGGATGATCAGCTTTGCCTCCGATCACAAGGTCGAGGTGACCACCGAGACCGGCCAGGCCAAGACCTCCTACCGTGCCACGCTCGCCGAGGGTGTGCTGCGCGTCAACGGCACGACGCGCATCGACACGGTCTATACGGTTTCTGGAGCGCCGGACGCCCCGCGCACCGTGATTGTCGAGCAGCCCCGCCGCGACGGGTGGACGTTCTCTTCCGACGACTTGACGGCGAGTACGCCTACCCACTACCGGCTTGAGACCGGGGTTGGCGCGGGCGAATCGGCCCGCATCACGGCCCGGTTCGAGCGCACGGCCATCGACGCCATTGCGCTGGTCGATACCGATGCCGCAAACCTGCTCTATTGGGCTGGGGAGATCGATGACCTCCAAACCGCGGCCGCGCTCACCGAACTCGCCGAGCGCCGGCAGGCCATCGCCCGCATCGAGGCGACCGCCGCCGATATCGGGCAAGAGATCGCGATTGCCATTGATGAACAGGACCGCATTCGCGCCAATCTCGAAGCTGTCGCCAACACTGCGCTGGCGGAGCGTTATTTCACCATGCTTGAGGCGCAGGAAGACCGCATCGCGGAGCTGAATGCAAAACGCCGGCAGGCCCAGCAGGACCTCACGGCGGCGCAAGAAGCCCTGTCCCGGGCGATCGCCAGCTTGTGACACGGGGGAACGATCGGGCCCGGCTTTTTCCCGGGGCCCGATCACCCACCCGGCCTGTACAAAAGTGCGGTTGGAGGACATGCGAGGCCCACATTCGTGTGCCAGATGGGAGGGGCGAAACGCATTTTATTGCGTGGCGATCTAAAATAACCTGTCAACGCCGGCATAAGACAAAGTGGAGTAGAAGCATGAATTTCAAGACATTTATCGTCTGTGGGGCGGCTGTGCTGCTCAGTTCCACCGCCTTTGGCCAGGACGAGGCCAAGCCGTTCAGCGCCGGAAGTCCGCTGGGCACGGTCAACGAAGCCGGGGAGCCGACGACGCCAACGGACAATGTGCGGGTGCTGGGCAGTTTCAACTTCGCGGAGAGCTGCACGTTTGATCCGGAGCGCAATCTGCTGGTCGTGATGAACGGCGGCGCGCCTCAGGACGTTCTGGAAAATGATGGCTACGTCTCGCTGCTCAACCCCGACGGGACGGTGCACACGAGCAAGTGGATCGGAGCCACGCGGGATGGCCTGACGCTCAATCATCCGCTGGGGAGCGCAATCGGCGGTGGGACGCTGTATGTGGCCGATATCGATACCGTCCGCACCTTCGATCTCGCCGATGGCACGCCGGGCGACGCTTACGCCATCCCGGATGCCAATCTCTTGAATGGGATTGCGGCTTCCGACGACGGCACGGTCTATGTCTCGAACACCAGAGAGCCCGAGCGGATCTACAAGGTCACGGCCGAAGGCGATGTTTCGGTGTTTCTTGAAGGCGCGCCGCTGGCCGCACCGAACGGCGTTGCCATCGATCAGGACGGCAATATCGTGGTGGTCAATATCGGCAATAATGACGTTTTGACCTTCAGCCCCGACGGCGAATTGCTGCTGACCGAACACTCGGTGGAGAGCGGCAATGACGGTGTGGTGGTTCTCGACGACGGCACGAAATATGTGAGCAGCGTGCGCTTCGGCAGCATCTCGCGCATTGCGCCGGGCGAGGAAGCCGAGATTATCGCCGCGGGCATCCCGAGCGCAGCGTCCATCTGCTACAACCCCGTCGAAAATCAGATCGTGGTTCCGATGAACAATAACAACGCCCTGGCGTTCGTCGATCTGAACTGACCAATCCCCCCATGCCCGGCGCATAGACGTCGGGCATGGCTTGCCCTCACGCAGCATCGGGGCAGCGCCCTCGCACTCTTTCCCGTAATCGCCGGAATTTCCGCGCTTCCGATCCAGGGTGGTCGATGCCGCGCGCCTTGATTCTCTTGCAAGGTTTACGAAAATTTACAAACCGGGATATTCAGATTTGCAGGGTTTTACATATTAACATGCTGATTTAGCGTATCTTCTTGCGTTCGGGTGCAGTGTTGTTAATTCTTTACTCAGGCCGGTGAGGGAGATCGCCGGACGAATTTGGAGACAACAGCCATGAGCCCGCAAAATATCACCGACACCCTGCATGAGGATTTCATCACCATCATCGCGCCGTCCATGGCCGAAGTGATGGCGAGCTTTGCAGAGCAGAAGCTGGCGGAGAAGGACTACGCGATCGTACATCGCGGCGGGCGGCACAGCTTCACCATGGCCGGCGGGCAGCAGCTGTTCGACGGCGCCCAGATGGTCGCGGCCACATTCGCGCGGCGGGGGTAACGACGCCGGCGTTGGCGACCCTGACAAGCGATACGCCCCATCCCCCTCCCTTCCGGGGATGGGGCTGCCTTCTTTCACAATCGGAGCGTCCCCATGCGCCGCCATACGGTTCGGTGCGCGCGCCCGACTTCCCTTATGCACCATGATTGATTGAGGAGATCACCATGCTCGACAAATCCCCCGCGCCGCAGCCCTTTGAGGCCCCCGATTGGGCACCCGACCGCTGGGACACCATCAAGCGCGATTACACGCCGGACGATGTGGCCCGGCTGTCGGGCTCGCTGCCCATTCGCCATTCGCTAGCCGAGAACGGCGCCCGGCGGCTGTGGGAATTGCTCCACACCGAGGATTATGTGCCCACGCTCGGCACCTTCACCGGCAATCAGGCGGTGCAGCAGGTCAAGGCCGGGCTCAAGGCCATCTATCTGTCCGGCTGGCAGGTGGCGGCGGACGCCAACACCTCGGGCAACATGTATCCCGACCAGTCGCTCTATCCGGTGGATTCGGTTCCCTCTGTCGTGCGCCGCATCAACAAGGCGTTGCAGCGGGCCGATCAGATTCAGACCATGGAACGGTTCGATGGCACCTCGGATGCCGATACCGATTATCTCGTCCCGATCATCGCCGATGCCGAGGCCGGGTTCGGCGGCGCGCTCAACGTGTTTGAATTGATGAAGGCGATGATCGAGGCCGGAGCGGCAGCGGTGCACTTTGAGGATCAACTGGCCTCGGAAAAGAAGTGCGGCCATCTGGGCGGCAAGGTTCTGGTGCCGACGCGCACTTTCATCCGGACTTTGAACGCCGCGCGGCTGGCAGCGGACGTGATGGGGGTTCCCACCCTGATCATGGCGCGTACCGACGCCGAAGCGGCGCAACTGATCACGTCCGATATCGATGAATATGATGCGCCGTTCATCACCGGCGAGCGCACCGAAGAAGGGTTCTACCGCCTCAAGGGCGGCATGGACGCGGCGATCGCGCGCGGACTGGCCTATGCGCCCTATGCGGACCTGATCTGGTGCGAAACCTCGACGCCCAACCTCGATGAAGCAAGGCAGTTTGCCGAAGCGATCCGCAAGGAGCATCCGCATCAGATGCTGGCGTATAATTGTTCGCCCAGCTTCAACTGGATGCGGCATATGGGCGAGGCGGAGATGGAAGTGTTCCAGTGCGAGCTGGGAGCCATGGGCTACAAGTACCAGTTCATCACCCTGGCCGGGTTCCACAACCTGTCGCTGACCACCTTCAATCTGGCGCGCGGCTACAAGGAGCGCGGCATGGCGGCCTATTCGCAGTTGCAGCAGGCCGAGTTCGCGGCGGAATCGCACGGATTTACTGCAACCCGGCACCAGCGCGAAGTGGGCACGAGCTATTTCGACGCCGTGGCGACAACCGTGAGCGGCGGCTCCAGCGAGACCACCGCGATGGCGGGCTCGACGGAAACGGCCCAGTTCCACTGATGAAAAAAAAGAGCGCCGTGGCGGACTGCCGCGGCGCTCTTTCGTGTTCTCCCGCGCGGAAACTGGACGTCAGATTATCAGATCAGGCCGTTCTCGGTGAGGAACTGCGTGGCGACGTCCGAAATCGGCGCGTTGTCGATATCGACCTGCGCGTTCAGCGCCCGCATGATCTCGTCGGTCAGCACCGCCGACATGGCGTTGAGCGGTGCCGCCAGTTCAGGGTTGGCCTCCAGAACTTCCGTGCGCACCACGGGGACTGCCGCGTAGTTGGGGAAGAAGCCCTTATCATCTTCCAGGATACGGAAGTTGAAGGCCGGAATCCGTCCATCCGTACCCGTCACGAGGCCGATATCGGTGTGGCCATCGCGCAGGGTGGGGAAGACGAGCCCGGGGTCCATGGCGCGGCGCTGGGCGCGCGAGGTCTTGAAGTCATAGGTCGCTTCAAGGCCGGGCAGACCGTCCGGACGACCCGGAAATTCGGTGCTCATCGCCATCGTCAGGTTGGCGCCGTCATTATAGGCCTGGGCCATATCGGACACAGTCACCATGGCGTCGGTCTTTTCGTCGGACCCGCGCACCGCCACGGCATAGGTATTATTGGTGCGGGAGGGATCGAGCCAGGTCAGCCCGACTTCCGCGTCGAGTTCACTGACCCTGGCATAGGTCTCTTCAGCCGTCAGTCGGTCACTGACCTTGTTGAAGGTTACCAGCGAAGTGCCGGTATATTCCCAATAGACGTCGATCTGGCCGTTCACCTGCGCATCGCGCACCACTTGAGAGCCAAGTCCATCGCGCTTTTCCACCTCAAAGCCCTCGTGGGTAAGAAGTTGCGCGGTGATTTCAGACAACAGCAATTGCTCGGTAAAACCCTTGCCGCCCACAACGATGGGCGCAGCCTGCACGGCAGTGGCGGAAAAAGCGGCAAGCGCCGCGATGGCCAGAACTCGCATTGGTTTCTGCAATAGAATTCTCCTGTAGAGAGTAAACATCGGCGCGCAGATCGTTGCCGATCAGCGCATCGGATTGACACCGCGCGGAATGGTCCAGAACTGGAGCTGTGTCATGGCCATGTCGACCAGAAGCGCCAGCAGCGCGGTGGGAATGGCACCGGAAAGCATGGTGCCGAACTCGTTGAGGGCAATGCCGGTGAAGATCAGTTCACCCAGCCCGCCGCCGCCAATCAGAAAGGCCAGCGGGACCGTGCCCACATTGATGGCAAGAGCTGTTCGTATCCCAGCATAGATGACAAACAGGGCGTTGGGAAATTCCACCTGCCACAGGATCTGTCGTTGGCTCAGCCCCATGCCTCGGGCGGCCTCGATCAGATGGGGCGGAACGGCGCGCAACGCCGCCGTCGTATTGGCGACAATCGGCAGCAGCGAGGCGACGAACAGCGCAAACAGCGCCGGCGGGTTGCCGATGCCGAAAACGCTCATCGATAGCGCCAGCACCGCAAGGGTGGGCACGGTCGCGCCGATATTGAGCACCTGCAAGGCCATGTCGCCATAGCGCTGGAACGCGGGCCGCGTCAGCATGATGCCGGCAGGAACGCCGAGCAAGATGGCCGCCCCGCCAGAGATGGCGACAAGCTGGATATGTTCGTTGCCCAGATAGACGATATCGTCCCAGTGGTCGGCCAGCACCGGCAGCAATCCGCTGCCCCACGCCCAGGCACCCAGCACGAAGCAGAGTATATAGAGGCTGTTGCGCCACCAATGGGCGCTTTGGGAAACCGGCGCTGCGTCAGCCATCGCGGTAGGCCTCGCTCAGCAGCCCGGTGATCGAGCGCAGCGTCACGTATCCAACGAAGGTTCCGTCCTTGTCGATGCAGGCCAGCCAGGACACATTGTGCCGGAACATGGTGGACACCGCCGTCCGCAAATCCTCGTCGGGCTTGACGGTGGTGGGCAGGTTTTCATGATGATCGCCGACCTTGCCCTTGTTGGCACGGGCGACGCTCAGCTGCACAAAGCCGCGCGCGCGCCCGTTCTTGCCCACCATGACGATGGACTGGTGGCCGCTTTCCTCCATGATCGAGACGGCGGCGGCCAGGCTGTCATCGGCGGTGACGCGCGGCGGTTCGTGCTGCATCGCATCGCGCACGGTGATCAGCTGCAAGCGCTTGAGAGTGCGGTCGCCCCCCACGAAATCGGACACGAACCGCTCGGCCGGGTGCGCCAGAATATTGTCGGGCGTATCGTATTGAACCAGCCTGCCACTGCGGAAAATCGCGATGCGGTCGGCCATCTTGACG
This sequence comes from Pelagibacterium sp., assembly GCF_035555455.1. Lineage (GTDB taxonomy): Bacteria > Pseudomonadota > Alphaproteobacteria > Rhizobiales > Devosiaceae > Pelagibacterium. Next base: position 76,998 of record NZ_DATMGM010000070.1, read on the forward strand.
GCCTCATCGATGTCGTGGCTGACGAACATGATGGTCTTTTTGAGCTGCGCCTGCATCTTCAGGAATTCGACCTGAATGATGTCCCGGTTGATCGGGTCGATGGCACCGAACGGCTCATCCATCAGCAGCACCGGAGGATCGGCGGCGATGGCGCGCAAGACGCCGATGCGCTGCTGCTGCCCGCCGGAGAGTTCCTTGGGATAGCGCTTGAGAAAGGTGCCCGGATCGAGCGCCACCATTTCGAGCAGTTCGCCCGCCCGGAGGCGCGACTTCTTGCGATCCCAGCCCATCATGTCGGGCACGAGGCAGATATTGTCTTCGATGGTCTTGTTGGGAAACAGCCCGATCTGCTGGATCACATAGCCGATGGTGCGGCGCAGCTGTACCGGGTCGTAATCGGCGGTGTTCTTGCCGCCGATGAAGATGTTGCCGCCACTCGGCTCGATCAGCCGATTGACCATTTTCATCGTCGTTGTCTTGCCGCAGCCCGATGGGCCGAGCAGCACGCAGATTTCCCCTTCCGGCACCTCCAGCGTCACGCGATCGACGGCGGGCGTGGTGCTCCCGGGAAAGATTTTTGAAACGTCTTCGAGGCGGATCATTGATGTCCTGTCATTATTTTCTGAGGCCCGGAGAGGTGAGCAGGCGCTGGAGGGCCAGCAGGCCGAAATCGGCGATGATCGCCAGAATGCTCACGGCCAGAGCGCCGGTAATGAGCTGGCGCGGATCGGTCTGGCTGATGCCGCGCGAGATGAACGTGCCCAGTCCGCCCGCGCCGATATAGGCGGCGATCGCGGTGACCCCGATGTTCATCACCACGGCCATGCGTACGCCCGTCATGATGACCGGCACCGCAATCGGCAGTTCGACCTCGCGCAGCCTTTGCAGCCGGGTCAGCCCCATGCCGCGCGCGGCTTCGCGCAGGGACGGGTCGAGATTGGAGATCGCCGCATAGGTGTTGCGGATGATCGGGAGTTGCGAATACAGCAACACCGCGATGACGGCGGGCACATAGCCGATGCCGTGGCCGATGGTCGAAAGCACCGGGATCATGATGCCGAACAGGGCAATCGACGGGATGGTGATGACGATCGAAGCGATCGACAGGGTCACCTCCGCTGCCCGGCGGTTCTGGCTGATGGCCACGCCGATGGGAACGCCGGTGGCCAGCGCCAGGGTCACCGCCACACCGACGATAGAAATATGCTCACCGGCCCGGCTGACGATCAGTGACCAGTTTTCAATAACGTATTTGAGGACTTCCATATACGAGGGTCTATAGTCTATGCCGGCGAAAAAATACAACCCGGTCCGGAAATTGTTCCCTTCATCCCCAAAAAATCCGCATTTCAACTATCTTTTCGATATGTCTGCTTTCCTGTGAGCCATTGTTCATGGTGTGTTTTTCCGGATTCATGTAAATCAATGACTTATGCCAGTCGAAACGCGCTGAAAAAAATGCTGCGGGTTTATTAATCAGTTTAAATGCGTGTCGGAGCCGCACTTTCAGGTGGAAAAAACCTGAAAGGGGGTGCGCTCACCCCGGATTTTCCGGTTCAAAAGGTAAAATTTCCAATAGATTCGCGTCTATCCAATGTCATGCCATGGTGTTGCCAAGTTTTGGTTCTGACATGGGTAGTTAATTTGCAGGTGATTTTTCAATTGGTCATAAGTGATGCCGGGGCGCGTCGGGCGGGCGGTCAGGGATTTCACATAGTGAGCGGCAACGCGTGGTGCGCCCGTGGCGTACCTGCGCCCTCGCAAGATACGGGGGCTTGTGCGGGGGCTATACAGATCAAGCGCGGCGTGGACGTGTGACAATAGCAGGTCATCAAGAGAAGTGCTGCCTTGTATGGTAATTCTTCTGCAAAATTGTATTGAAGTGGTTGCACTATCGCTATCAGTAGCTATAAAATTCTGGTAATGGACTGATTAAAGGTCGGCTCTGTATGACGCAGGTTTGTCATCGTCCGATCTGTTACAAAATAATCAGCTGTTTCCCCGACGTCGCGCTGAGCGGGTGCCATTCGGACTTTGGTTCTGGTGTGCGATTTGGTTCTGCGCCGTTTGGAAGTTGCTTTTCCCAAGGTAAGAGGCCAGTCAATGACCGACAGCATTGTTAATTCATCCAGCAACGACGACACGATTGGTGTCGCCGCCGATATCGTCATGGCATATGTCAGCAACAACGCGATCAGCCCGACGGATCTTCCCCGTCTCATCGCAGATGTTCATGATGCCATTCTGGCGCTCGGCCAATCCACGGGGCTGGTCGACGACGCCGCCGAACCCGCCAAGCCAGCGGTTTCCGTCCGCAAATCGGTGACGCGCGATCACATCGTGTGCCTGGAGGACGGCAAGAAGTTCAAGTCCCTCAAGCGCCATTTGCAGACTCACCACAACATGACGCCGGAAGAGTATCGCGCCAAATGGGGCCTGCCCTCCGACTACCCGATGGTTGCGCCCAGCTATTCCGAACAGCGGTCCAAGCTGGCTGTGAAGGCCGGGCTGGGACGGCGTTCGGCCTGATTTCGGTATTGGCAGGCCCCCGCGCCCCGGGGGTTTGCCGTTCAGCGCAGGCGCTTGACGTCGCGCAGCTGCGGGAACAGCGCGGCCCACACACCGGCGACACCCAGAATGACCGCCCCGCCAAGCGCCACCGCGGCGACCGGGCCGATCCAGATGGCCATCACTCCCGCCCGGAATGCGCCGAGTTCGTTGGATGCTCCGATAAACACCTGATTGACGGCCAGTACGCGTCCGCGCACATCGTCGGGCGTCCAGAGCTGGATCAGGATCGAGCGTATATTGACGCTGATCATGTCGAAGCCGCCAATCAGCACCAGCATGGCCACCGACAGCCAGAGGGTGTCGGAGAGGGCAAAGACAAATGTCGCCACTCCAAATCCGGCCACGGCGATAAACATGATGATCCCCGCATGGTTGCGGATCGGGCGCATCATGAACAGCACGCCCATGATGATCGCGCCAATCGCGGGCCCTGCGCGCAGCAGGCCCAGCCCCTCGGGTCCCACATCGAGGATGTCGCGGGCATAGACCGGCAGCAGCGCCATCGCGCCGCCAAACAGCACCGCGAACAGGTCCAGTGAAATAGCGCCGAGGATCGGCTTTCGCGTCCAGATATAACGGAACCCGGCGCTCAGCGTGTCCCACCCCGCCGGGCCTCGGCTGCCGGGACGGCCCTGACGCGGGACGCCGAACAGCACCACCAGCGATGATATGATCAGCAGGATGACCGTGGTGCCGTATGCGTAGTTCGGCCCTATGGCGTAGAGCAGGCCGCCAGCCACCGGGCCGCAGATTGTCGCGAACTGGCTTGCCGTCGAGTTGGCGGCGATCGCGTTGGCCAGATGCGCGCCGGGCACCAGATTGGGCACGATGGATTGCCGCGCCGGATTGTAAAAGGCTCGCGCGACCCCAAACAGCGCCATGGCGAAAAAGATGGGCAGGGGCGTTGCCAGCCCAAGGGTGGTCACCGTGAGCAGCACTCCCGCCGTCACCGCCTCGGCAGCAAGGCTCACCGCCATGAGGCCGCGCCGCGAAAACCGGTCGGCGACCGAGCCGGTGACCAGTACCAGCAACAACGCGGGCGCAAATTGCGACAGGCCGACCAGCCCCAGATCGAGCGGGTTCGCGGTCAAATCATAGACATACCAGCCAACCGCGACCGTCTGGATCTGTACGGCAAAGCCGTTGAGCATCAGGGCGATCCAGTAAGCGCGATATCCGGGACTGGAAAATGCTGCGAACCGGCCTGCCGGGGTTTTGGTATCGTCGTCAAGCATGGTCAGGCACGAGCAATCTCCGTTCGGGTGCGGATCAGGCGGGTGGGGGAGGGCATGCCAACTTGTGGACGAGCCGGGCCATTTTCGCAATTTATTTTGCAGGCCCTTTGAATGGCGCAAGGCCTGTCGGCGGCAGCGAAGAGGAAGCTTTGGACGCCCCAACCGCCGCCGCCGCAATGTTCAATCACGTGCCCTGCCGGCACATGCGCATCAGTTGCCTTGTCTCCAGCGTCATCCCGGGCGAAGACCCGGGATCCAGTAACCGGCAGAGCTGCGGTCTATCCCCACCGCCACCGCATACTGGATTCCGGCTCAAGGCCGGAATGACCGCGTTGGCGACGAGACGCCACGGGCGCTCCTCTTCTCGCCCGACATTTGACCTTTCGATCGCTCTAAGATATATCTTGATTATATCTAACAGGAGTTGATGACATGAATCCCTATGGATTTGATCGCAGGGGCGGACCGTTTGGCGGCGGTGGGCGTGGCCCCGGGTTCGGCGGGCGCGGTGGACGGCGCGGGCGCATTTTCGGGGCCAATGAATTGCAGCTGGTCGTGCTCGATCTGATTTCCGAGCAAAGCCGGCATGGATATGAGTTGATCCGCGAGATCGGTGAGCGGTCGGGCGGGCTTTATGCGCCCAGCCCCGGCATGATTTATCCGACGCTGTCGCTGCTGCTCGAAATCGGCCTGATCGAGGAAGTCGATGCCGATGGCACGCGCAAGAGTTTTGCCATCACCGAGGCCGGGCGCGCGCATCTGGTGGAAAACGAAAAGGAGCTGGCCGCCGCACTGGCCCGGCTTGCGGCGCTGGCTGCCCATCGCGATCATGCCGATCCGGCCCCGCTGCGCCGGGCGCTGGGCAATCTGCGCGAAGTGCTGGCCTCTGCCTCCAGCCGTCCCGATTTCGACAAGCCCAAGGTTCTGGAAGCCGCGCGGCTGATCGATGAATTGGCCGGCACCATCGAGCGCATGTAGCGCGCGGACGTGGTCCGTTCGACTTATTTGGCTGCGGACCTGCTTCTACGGTTAGTGCTATGAAATACATGATTTAAAAAGAACATGCGCGGTGACCCTGTTCTCCAGGCAATAGCTTGTCCTTATGGGCGGTCCGGCATTTCCGATTAGGGTGCATCACGCGGATATGCCAGCTTGTCCGGTAAAGTTTTCTCAACAAGGACACCCAGCCATGGCAAACAAGACTGCACTGATCGTTTCCGCGCACTCGGCGGATTTTGTCTGGCGGTGCGGCGGTGCGATCGCGCTGCACGCCGCCAAGGGCTATGACGTGACGGTGGTTTGCCTGTCCTATGGCGAGCGCGGCGAAAGCGCCAAGCTGTGGAAGCAGGAAGGCATGACCATGGAGCGGGTCAAGTCCGAGCGTCGCCGGGAGGCGGAAAACGCCGCCCGGGCGCTCGACGTCCATGATATCGATTTCTTCGATCTGGGCGACTATCCGCTGGATATGACGCGCGAGGCCAAGGACCGGCTGGTCGATGTCATTCGCAAGGTGCAGCCATCGTTCATGATGAGCCATTCCAAGTATGACCCGTATAACACCGACCATATGTATGTGTCCGAGTGGACGCTGGAATGCCGTGCCATGGCGCAGGCCTGGGGACATAATCCGGGTGAAAAGGTCCTCGGCTCGCCGCAGGTCTATCTGTTCGAACCGCACCAGCCCGAACAGATGAACTGGAAGCCCGACGTGTTCCTCGATATTTCCGACGTGTGGGACAAGAAGTGGGCCGCCATCCAGTGCATGGAAGGCCAGGAGCACCTGTGGAACTACTACAGGAACGTCGCGGAAAACCGCGCCAATCACTTCCGCCGCAATTCAGGCGGTTCGGCAGGTGGTCGCGCCGCCAAATACGCCGAAGGCTTCCAGTCGATTTTCCCGCGCACGGTGGATGAGCTCTGATGGGTATCGTCGTCCAGAATATCGAACGCGCCAGCGCCGAAATCATTGCCGGTCTGGCAGAATGCGGCGTGGCCACGGTGCATGAAGCGCAGGGGCGCAAGGGTCTTCTCGCTGCCTATATGCGGCCCATCTACAGCGGCACCCGTCTTGCCGCTTCGGCGCTGACCATCTCAGCGCCGCCTTGCGACAACTGGATGCTGCATGTGGCCATCGAACAGATCAAGGACGGCGACATTCTGGTGCTGGCCCCGACATCGCCCTCCGATGCCGGTTATTTCGGCGACCTGCTGGCCACCTCGGCCCTCGCGCGCGGATGCCGGGGGCTGATCATCGATGCCGGGGTGCGCGATATCGCCGACCTCGCGGAAATGGACTTTCCGGTTTGGTCAAAGGCGGTGTCCGCGCAGGGGACCGTCAAGGAAACGCTGGGCTCGGTGAACGTTCCGATCGTTTGCGCCGGGGCGCAGATCAACCCCGGCGATATCATCGTTGCCGACGATGATGGCGTGTGCGTCGTTCGGCGCGAAGAGGCCGAAGAGGTGCTGGCCGCCTCGCGCAAACGTGTCGCCAATGAAGAAGAAAAACGCCAGCGTCTGGCGGCGGGCGAACTTGGGCTCGATATTTACGATATGCGCGCCCGGCTGGCTGAAAAAGGCCTGCGCTATGTCTGATGGCCTGTCGGGAACGCGGGTGATGTGGATGCGGGGCGGCACCTCCAAGGGTGGCTATTTCCTCGCCTCGGATCTGCCCGCCGACCCGGCGGCGCGCGATGAAATTCTGCTGCGGATCATGGGCTCGCCCGATCCGCGGCAGATCGATGGGCTGGGCGGGGCCAATCCGCTGACCTCCAAGGTGGCGGTGGTCCGGCCTTCATCGCGTGAAGGGATCGACGTCGATTATCTGTTCCTGCAGGTGTTCGTCGATAAACCCATCGTCACCGATGGCCAGAATTGCGGTAATATTCTTGCCGGCGTCGGCCCGTTTGCCATCGAGCGCGGGTTGGTCGCGGCAGAGGATGGCACGACCGATGTGCGCATCTTCATGGAAAATACCGGCCAGATCGCCACGGCCACGGTGTCCACGCCGGGCAGGGTCGTCACCTATGCGGGCGATGCGCGCATTGATGGCGTTCCCGGCACCGCTTCACCCATCCCGATCCTCTTTGAAGATACCGCCGGGTCGAGCTGCGGGGCGCTGCTGCCCACCGGCAATGAAGTTGATACGATTGCGGGCACCGAGGTGACGCTGATTGACAACGGCATGCCCTGCGTCATCCTCGATGCAGCTGATTTCGGCCTCTCCGGCACGGAAACACCGGCCGAACTCGATGCCAACACAGAGCTCAAGGCGCGGTTGGAGGAAATTCGTCTGCTGGCCGGGCCGATGATGAATCTGGGCGACGTGGCGGCGAAATCGGTTCCCAAGATGACGCTGGTCAGCCCGGCCCGCTCCGGTGGCGCCATTTCCACCCGCAGCTTCATCCCGCATCGCTGTCACGATGCCATCGGCGTTCTGGCTGCGGTCAGCGTCGCCAGCGCGAGCCTGTTGGGCGAAGGGCCTGCCGCACGGTATGGGGCGGTTCCGGACGGGCAGGAAAAATCCATGTCGGTCGAACATCCCACGGGTGAATTCACCGTTATCGCCAGGCTCGATGACGCCAACACATTGCTCTCGGCAGGCGTGTTGCGGACGGCGCGCAAACTGGCCGACGGGCAGGCGTTTTAGGCCCGCTCGTCAGCCGCGAACTCGGCGCGGATCAGCCCGAGAAAATCATCCTGAACGCGGGTGGGCTTCCAGTTCGCCCGCGTTGTGATGCCGATCGGGCGGCGGCTCTCTGCAAGAGTAAAGGGCAGGACGGTCATCGAGCCGCTCCGGATTTCGCTTTCCACCTGCCGTTGCGAAATGCAGCCCAGATAGGGGCCGGCATGCAGTAGTTCCCGCATCAGGATCATCGAGCTGGTTTCGACCAGCGAGATCGGCTGGCCAGCGCCAAGCGATGCAAAAAACGCGTCGAACTGCCCGCGGACCGGCGTTCCGGGGATGCCCACGACCCAGGGGTAATCGGCGAGCGCGATTTTCGGCGGGGCGGATTGGCCAGCGAGAGGATGGCCCGGGCCGGCCACCACGATCAACTCGTCATTGAACAGGTGCTGCTGGACGATATCGTCGGCGGGCAGGGGGTCGCGTAGCGCGCCGAACAGAAAATCGATTTCGCCCCGCCGCAGCCCGGTCAGCAGCGAGGCGTATGTCCCTTCCAGCACCCGGACCGACACGCTGGGGTGGTTTTGGTGAAATCGGGCGATAGCGGCGGGCAGAATATACGATCTGGACAGCGGCATGCCGCCGATGGTCAGGCGTTGGCCCGATTGCCCCATGGCTTCAGCCAGTTCCATTTCCGCCTGGGTCAGTTCGGCGAAGGCCAGTTGCGCCGCCCCGGCCAGAATACGTCCGGCCCGGGTTGGGGCCGATCCATATTGTGTGCGTTTGAACAGCGCGCGCCCGATTTCCGCTTCCAGCTGGGTGATGGCGCGGTGAATGGTCGGCTGGGCAACGCCCAATTGGCGTGCGGCAATGGAAAAGTTTTCCGCGTTGGCGACAGCGACCAGCGCGCGCAGCTTGGCGGTGGTCGCAGTCAGTTGCAGGCGCGGGGCAAGCGTTGCCATCGCGCTGTCGAGGAAGTCGATCGCCCGGCGAACGCGCCCGGCAACCAGATGACCCAGTTCATTGGCAAACACCCCATTGCCGCGCCGGTCAAACAGGGCAGTGCCGAATTGGGTTTCGAGATTTTTGAGCGCCTGCGTCACGGCGGGCTGCGACACGTTGCAGGTCTGCGATGCTTTGGTGACCGAGCCGGTCTCCACAACGGCCAGCAACAATCGCAAGTGCCGCAGGTTAAGCTGGCTGACCAGCATTGCATCTCCGATCCGCATCCTGAATGGCAGGCCGCGTGTATTATGATCTGCGCAAATGCTTTCAGCGCGCCGTGTCTGCCTCATTGTGGGCAACGGTCCGATCTTTGCCAAGGGCTTCCAGCACTGTGCCGATATCGCTTGTGTTGATCGACAACTCGCCGAGCCGGCTCTGCCACCGGGCGCTGGCGGCAGCCATATCCCCAAACAGCCCCAGCTCGGCCACCATGGCGGCGGATTCCACCATTTCGGCGGCGCGACGCCCGCCATGTACGGTCATGCGATCCATCGCGTAGTCCCGGCGCTGGCGCCAGGCGATATCGGGGTCGCTGGCTTCGAGCGAGGCAATGATCTCGTCTTCGATCCCCGCTGTTCTGGCCGTGAGGAAACATTCGGCCATCAACGCTTCGAGCCCCTTGATCATGATCGAGCGGGTCAGTTTGATGGTCGAGGCCTGGCCGATCTTGTCACCCACCACGCGCGGCTCCATGCCCATCGCCTGCAACAGCTTCGCCGCCCGTTCTGCACCAGGGCCCGAGAGCAGCACGGGGGTCTTTTCCTTGCGCGGGTGGACCGGTGCCATGATCGCCATGTCGATATAGTCGACGCCCGCTTCCTGCAGCGCTTCGGCGGCCTGGCGCTTGGTGTGGGGCGCGCAGGAATTGCCGTCGATATAGAGCGCGCCGGGCTTGAGAACCCGTGCCGTATCGCGGGCAGCGTCCACCGCGCGGTCGGCGTAAACGAGGCTGACGGCGACATCGGCATCGCTGAAGGCTTCGGCTGTGCTTTGGCGCAACACCACGTCACAGCTGCGTGCCCGTGCTTCGAGGGCATCGCGTTCCGCTGCGTCCGCGATCTTTTCGTCATAGGCGGACATGCTGGCGACGATGTCCCGTTGCCATCCCGAAGCAAAGGCGCTGGCGGCCTCGCCAAAGCCGCAAAGGGCCAGGTGGATCGGGGTGGTTGCCAGCGCATCGGTCATGGTTGCAATCCTTACTGATACTTTAGCCGCATCATGGCAGCCATCGGCGAGGCCACCAAGTCGCTATAGCGAAAACTTATCAATGTCGTGCGGTTCCTTCTGGCCCTTGTTTTCTCTGGAGACGTCCGCTGCAATTGGCAACGCCTGCCAGTCCTTGCGAGCCGCTCCCCACCGGTTTTCCTATAATACTATTATTTCCGTATCGGTTGACCGCGCCGGTTTTCGATGGGCACACTGCGTGTCCGGCATCCAAAAAAATCGAGGTTCCGCCAGTTTTTCCTTGGTTCGGAGGGGGGCAGGAGGTGGCCGCCGCCGCAACGCTGTGTCGCTGCTTATAGCTAGAGACACGTGTAGGCCGGATCATGCAGGAGCGTTCAAGCGTCTCGTGCATGGCGTCGACAGCGAGGCCGCAAGCCTCGCCAGATACCGCATCATGATTGTGGAGGAGATTGATGATGGTAATGCACAAGGATATCCATTCGGAGGATGTGGCCGTGCTGCCGCGATTGCTGCACGGCCCGATCAAATCCGCCCATGCGCTGATCACGCGCGATATCGCCATGCGAATTCTGCGGGGTGAATATCCGCCGGGGTCGCTGCTCCCGCCTGAGGCTGATCTGATCGAGCAATACACAGTTTCGCGCACCGCGTTGCGCGAGGCGATCAAGACGCTGGCCGCCAAGGGGCTTCTGGTTTCCAAGACCAAGATCGGCACCCGCGTGCTCAATGAAAGCTATTGGAACCTTTATGACCCGCAGGTGCTGAGCTGGCGGATCGAAGTGGGCGTCGACAACGGATTCCTGCGCAAGATTTTCGAGGTGCGTCAGGCGCTGGAGCCTGCCGCTGCTGCCCAGGCGGCCCTGCATCGTACCCCGCTCAACATCGAGCGCATGCAATATGCCCTCAATCTGATGGACAAGCCCCATCACACCCGCAAGACCTATGCCGAACCCGATCTGGTGTTCCATCAGGAGGTTCTGATTGCGTCGGGCAACCCGTTCATGCAGACCTTTTCGTCGATCATCGAGGCTTGCATTCTCAACGCCTTTGCGATCAGCGCCCCCATCGACAATGACGAGCGCTTCAAGCGCTCGATCAACCGCCACGCGCGCGTCCTGTCGGAAATCCGGGACGGCAATCCCCATGGGGCGTGCCTGGCCATGTCGGAAGTCATCCGTGAGAGCATTGAAAATGCCCAGTTCGGGCTGTCGGGCGAGCCGGTGGTCATTTCGCTGCCGCTCGATCTCGAAGCCCGCGGCTGACTGGCCTCAAAACACACGCAACAGCGCACTAAAAAAACGGGCCCCGGAGACGGGGCCCGTTTCTGCTGAACCTGCTCTTACCGGCTATAGACCAGGTCGCGCAGCAAGAGGGTGATCTCGGGAACATAGGTGATCACCATGAGGTTGAGGACCATGATGCCAAGGAACGGCAACAGCCGTGGCACCACCTTTTCGAAGGCCACATTGCCCACCGTACACGCGGCATAGACGTTGACCCCCAGCGGTGGTGTCACCATGCCGATGGCGAGGTTCACCACCATGATCAGGCCGAAATGGACCGGATCGATCCCCATCGAAATGGCCACGGGCACCAGAATGGGGCTCAGCACCAGGATCGAGGAATTGGTCTCGACGAACATGCCGATCAGCAGCAGAACGATATTGACCACGAGCAGGAACAGGATCGGATCGCTCAGGGTGTCGCGAAGATATCCACCGATGGCGTTGGGTACGCCGGCGCGGGTGATCAGGTAGGAAAACAGCCCCGCTGACGCGATGATGATCATGATCATCACCGTCGACATCACCGATTTGTAGAGGATCGGGTAGATGTCTTTGACCTTGATCTCGCGATAGATGAACATGCCGATCAGCAGCGCGGCAAACACAGCCACGATCGACGCCTCGGTCGGCGTGGTCATGCCGGTATAGATGCCGCCCAGAATGATAACGGGCAGGCACAGAGCCGGCAGCGCCTTGACGAAGGCAGAATTCACCGACAGGCGATCTTCCTTGGCCACTTTGCCGAAGCCCCTCATGCGAGCGTGAATCAAAACCGCACCGATCATCATGATGCCAACAAAAATGCCCGGGCCGATACCGCCGATGAACAACTCACCGATCGAAGTCTCAGTCGACACCCCATAGAGGATGAGCGGGATCGAGGGCGGGATGATGATGCCCAGTTCGGCCGAACTGGCCTGCAGGGCGGCGGCGTAGGGACGGGGATAGCCGTCGCGGACGAGGGCAGGGATGAGAATCGCGCCGATGGCAAAGGTGGTGGCGATCGACGAGCCGGAAATGGCCGCGAACATCATGCAGGTAAGCACACAGGTGGCAGCGAGACCCCCTTGCACGCCACCAATCAGCGATTTGGCGAAGTTGACCAGCCGCACGGAGATTCCGCCGCGCTCCATGATCGTTCCGGCGAGAATGAAGAACGGGATCGCCGCCAGCGGGAATTTGTCGATTGCCGAATAGATCTCCTTGGGCAGGATCAGCATGTTGGTGTTGGTGATGAGCAGGCCGACGGCGCTGGCCAGACCGATCGAAACTGCGATGGGAATGGACAGGATGAAGCCAAGCAGCATCAGCCCGAGCATGACGATTGCCATAATGAAAATACCTTATTGTACGAGCGTCAGCTCTTCGGTTTCGTCGCCGGCTGGCTGGTGTTCGATGAACCGGGCGATCACTGCGATGGCAGAGCACAGGCACCCCACCGGGATCGAGATGTAGGCCCAGTAAACCGAAATGAAGTTCAACCCGAGCAGGGTCTGGGTGGCGCTGCGATTGGCGTAAACGTAGCCCCAATAGCCAAGCAGCCCGAGAAACCCGAGGGTCACCAGCACGATGAAGGCGTCATGCAGGCGCTTCCAACGCTGGGGCACCATGTGCCTGACCATGTCGACGGCGATCATCGCGCCGGCGCGGAAGACGAGGGCAGCGCCGACGAAGACCATCCAGGCAAGAGCGATGCGGACCGTAACCTCGGTCCATTCCAAAGGCAGCTTGAGCGCGAAGCGCGAGAGGACCTGAAACAGGCCAAGGCAGGCGGCAAAGGCAAGCGCGAATACCGCTACGACGGAAATGATCTTGTTGAGGGCCCTGTCGAGTAACAGGAACGCCTTGATGACCGCTTGCATAGGTCAATGTTCCTTGAACAATTGTGCGTCCCGACCCTCGGCGGACGTCGGGTCGCGGGTTGGAAAACGCGATAAAAACCCGGGGCAAGGGTAGCGTTCAGCAGGTGAGAAAAACGCTCCGGTGCCGGAAAAAACAGGCGCCCGAAGGCGCCTGTCCGATTTGATGCAGCCAAAGGTCAATTCGGCTGCCAGTCGCGGATCGCCTGCACTTCATCGGCCCCGAACTGCTGTTCAAACTGCGCGTTGACATTGGCAAGGGCAGCGACGAACAGGTCGCGGTCGAGATCTTCGATGATTTCCATGCCGTCAGCGCGCATCGAGGCGATAGCGGTCGCTTCATCCTCGTCAACGCGGGCCCGGTTGGCAGCTGCGCCAGCCTGTGCCGCGGTCACGAAGTGTGCCTGATCTTCAGGATCGAGCTTGTTCCATTCGTCGAGGTTCATCAGGAAGATGCACGGCGAGAACACGTGTCCGGTCATCGACAGATATTTCTGCACTTCGTCGAAATTGTTGGATTCGATCACCGACAGCGGGTTTTCCTGGCCATCAACCACGCCCTGCTGCAAGGCGGCGAACACTTCAGGGAAGGCCATCGGCGTGGGCAGGATGCCGAATTCGCGATAGGCGGCGATGTGGACCGGGCTTTCCATGGTCCGCATCTTGAGGCCATTGAGGTCCTCAGGCGCGTTGATCGGCCTGATGTCGTTGGTCATGTGCCGGAAGCCGTTATCGGCCCAGGCCAGCCCCTTGATGCCGTGCGCTTCAAAGCGGCTGAGCAATTCGTCGCCGATCTCGCTGTCGAGCACCCCGCGCGCGTGCTCATAATCGCGGAACAGGAACGGGATATCGAGGATCGACAGTTCCGGCACGAAATTGGGGACCGGACCTGTCGAGGTGAAGGTCAACTCCAGCGTGCCCAGCTGAACGCCTTCGATCGACTCGCGTTCGCCGCCCAGCGAGCCGGCATAAAAGGTTTCCATGACATAGCGGCCTTCGGTCAGGCGCTCGATCTCTTCTGCGAAGGTATCGATGGCGATGCCGTGGTGACCGTTCTGGGGCATCGATACGTTGATGCGCATGACCGTCTGGGCCTGCGCCGATCCGGCCATCAGCGCCATCGCGGCGACGCTGGCCAGAGCGGCCCCACGGATCAATCCAAAATGTTTCATCTGTTTCACTCCTCCAAAAAACCAAACCGTCGCCTCGGACCGTCGTGCCGGTGGCGGGTCTGTAAGCAAGTCTTGAAGAAAGAGAAGTAAAGGTCAATAGAAAATCGATTAGTAGTATTATACCATGATAATATAAAGCAAATATACTTTGACAATTATTGGAGGTGGTGGCAATCGATTAGTTCAACGCAAGGAGCGCTTAGATGATTTTGATGACCGCACGCTATTTCATACGGGACGGGCACCGGGACCAGGTTCTGGCCGATCTTGAGGAGATGCGCCGCGAGGTCGAGGCCTTTGAGCCCGGTTGCATTTCCTATCAGGTCTGGGAATCGACCGAGCACCCCAATCAGTTTCTGCTCTGCGAGGTCTATGTCGACGAGCCGGCGGTGGATGCGCATCGGCGCACGCCGCATTTCGAGCGGATCATTGCCGGCCGGGTCGTTCCACAGCTGGAAAAGCGTGAACGTGAGTTTTTCAAGAATCTTATTGAGTAAGTGCAGAGTGCGATGTCTGGTCGATAATAGTATTATATAAATCTGACATTTATACTACTATATATAGTTCAAATCTATTTGACTCTGCTGGTTTAGTTTCTGATCCTTGTTGTCGTCATTAATGTTTCCTGTTTCGGGAATGAAGGGAGAGAGAAGTGAATATTTTAGCAAAATCGGCTCTGGCAGGCCTCATGGCTGTCACCATGGCTGGTGCCGCAACAGCTCAGTCGGATTTCGTGGCTGCAGACTGGGTTTATGGGCCTGCAAACGATCTCGACGGTGAAGTCGAAATCTGGAACACCGCGAAGCAAAAGATCCTGAGCGGTGAACATCTCATTGGCGGTACCGTGCGTTCACCCGATGCGCGAATTTATTGTTCCATGGCCAATTCGGGCGCGTGGGATTTTATCTGGGTTGAGATGCAGCATGACCAGAACAGCTGGGCTGATCTTGCCCAGATGTATCGCGAGTGTCCTGATGCGGCTGCGGTGCCTGGCGTACGTATTGCCGAAACGACCGAGCGCGAAATTCAGCACGCGCTGGATGCCGGTGCGATGGTTCTCGTCGTGCCGACTATCGACTCTGCTGAAGAAGCCCGCGAAGCCGTGAAGTGGACGATGTTCCCACCGTTTGGCCGTCACAGTGCCGGTGGTGGTCAGTTCGGTAACTTCTATGCCGACGTTCCGGGCGGCTATCGTGCCACCTTCAACGACAATATCGTTCTCATCCTGATGATCGAGACACTTGAAGGCGTCGAAGAAGTCGAAGAAATCGCCAAAGTCGAAGGCATCGATGCGCTGTTCATTGCTTCGGGAGACCTTGGGAACTTCTCTGGCTACAAGCAGGGTGATCCTGAATACGAGGCCTTGGTCGACCGCATATTTGCCGCAGCTGAGGCCAATGGGCTTGCCGTTTGTGGTCCTCTTGGGTGGCGGAATACGCGTGAAGGCTACTCCTGCTTCCAGGGTCCGGCTGATCTCAGCCTGGTAGCTTCCGCCTCGCGGGCCGCTCGCGAGGATTCCGAGCCCAAATAAGATAAATCTTCGGTGCCGCGGTGAGTATTCGCGGCATCGCCTCACCAACGATCCGCCTGGCTTATGCGAGGCGGATCGGCATCCCAGCAGTCTGATATATACCGCGCGACCAGGTCGCCAACAGGAGTGAATCATGAACATTGGATTCATTGGAACGGGAATTATGGGAACACCCATGGCGGGCCATCTGCTCGACGCGGGCCATACCGTGTTCGTTTATGATCGTGTGAAGGTTCCTCAGGAGTTGGCCGACAAGGGCGCGCGCGCAAGCGAGTCCTCCCGCGCCGTCGCCGAACAAGCCGATGTCATCATCATCATGGTTCCTGACACTCCCCATGTTCAGGCCGTGTTGTTCGGCGACGGCGGTCTTTATGAAGGCCTGTCTGCGGGCAAGATCGTCGTCGACATGAGTTCGATTTCCCCCATCGCCACCAAGGAATTCGCTGCGAAGGTGGCCGAAAAAGGCTGTGGCTATCTCGATGCTCCGGTCTCGGGCGGCGAGGTTGGGGCGCGTCAGGCTTCGCTGTCGATCATGGTCGGCGGGGCGCAGTCCGATTTCGATATCGTGCTGCCGCTGTTTGAAGCCATGGGCAAGAATATCACCCGGGTCGGCGAGGTCGGCGATGGCCAGACCGCCAAGATCGCCAATCAGATCGTCGTGGGCCTGACCATCGAGGCCGTTGCCGAAGCTCTGCTGTTTGCCTCCAAGGCCGGGGCTGATCCAGCCAAGGTGCGCGAGGCACTGATGGGTGGCTTTGCCTCCTCGCGCATTCTCGAAGTGCATGGCGAGAGGATGGTCAAGCGCACCTTCGAGCCCGGCTTCCGGATCGAACTGCATCAAAAGGACCTCAACAACGCGCTCGATTCCGCCCGCAAGCTCGATGTGTCGCTGCCCGCGACGGCCCTGTGCCAGCAGCTGTTCAGCTCCTGCGCTGCCCATGGCGGCAAGGGGTGGGATCACTCGGCGCTGATCCGGGCCCTTGAGTTGCAGGCCGGTCACGAAATCGCCTGATCATGTAGCGGCGCGTCCGGTGCGTTCGGCAACAGGCCGGCGCGAACGGGTGCTTCGAGAGTAAGGAGGCCGGGCGATGCTTGCCGCAGACGAGATCGGCAATCTGGATGCTGAGCAAGTGCTCAAAAGGCTGTTCGGCGCCGGGCTGGAAGCAGCCCTTCCGGATGGGAAATTCGACCATTTGCTGCCCGAAAAACCTAAAGGACGCACCATCGTATTGGGCGCCGGCAAGGCCTCGGCCCGCATGGCCCGCGCCTTTGAGGACGCGTGGCAGGCGCCCTGCGAGGGACTGGTGATCACCCGCTACGGGCATTCGGTTCCCACCCGCCATGTGCGGATCGTCGAGGCGTCCCATCCGGTGCCCGACGAGACCGGGCTTTCCGCCACCCGCGAAATCGTCGAGCTGGCCCGCGGCGCGGGTCCCGATGATCTGGTGATCGTGCTTATTTCGGGCGGGGCGTCATCGCTTTTGACCATGCCTGCCGAGGGTGTTTCGCTCGCCGATAAGCAGGACATCACGCGCCAGCTTTTGCGCTCTGGAGCGCCGATCGGGGCGATGAACACCGTGCGCAAGGCCTTTTCGGCGGTGAAGGGCGGCAAGCTCGCCATCGTCGCCGCTCCGGCAAAGGTCGTCACCTACATCATTTCCGACGTTCCCGGCGACGATCCGGCCATTGTGGGCTCGGGGCCTTCGATTATCGCGCGCAACGATCCCCATGAGGTGCGGGCCATCCTGGCCCGGTTCCGCATCAAGGTTCCCGCCCATGTGGACCGGGCCCTCGATGCCCATACGGGCGGCCCTGATATCCGCCCGGAAAATATCGTCCACACCATCGCCACACCGCGCATGTCGCTCGACGCCGCCAGCCGGGAGGCCGAGAGGATGGGCATCACGCCGATCATTCTGGGCGATGCCATCGAGGGCGAAGCGCGCGAGGTGGCGGTAGCCATGGCGGGCATGGTGCGCTCGATCATCCAGTACAAGACCCCGTTCGTGGCCCCTTGCGTGCTGCTCAGCGGAGGGGAAACCACGGTGACGCTGCGCCCGGAAGCCGCCGGGCGCGGAGGCCGCAACACCGAGTTCCTGCTCGCCCTCTTTCTCGCGCTGAAATCCCATCGCGAGGTGGCGGCCATCGCCTGCGATACCGATGGCATCGACGGCACCGAGAACAATGCGGGCGCGTGGTTCGATCTGGCCTCGGGCTGGACCGGCGAGGCGGACGCCGCCGCGTTTCTCGATCGCAATGACGCCTACAACTTCTTCAAACAAGCCGACCGGCTGGTCACCACCGGCCCCACCTATACCAATGTCAATGATTTCCGGGCGATTCTCGTGCGTTGATGGCAAAACAGGTCAAATCTGATACGGTCCTCCAAATCGGTTTGGTGGGGGCACGATGACCGACGATACTCCGCGGGATTTTCTCGCCGCCCTGTTTCGCCGCGCGGTCAGGGCAGCGGACCCGCGCGATACGATCGCAGCGCATCTTCCCGATCCTCCGCGTGGACGGACTGTGGTGATCGGTGCGGGCAAGGCGGCGAGCCGAATGGCGGCGGCGCTGGAATCCGTGTGGCCCGCCCCGCTCGACGGGGTGGTCATCGATCGCTATGGCCCGATTACTCCGACGAAAAAAATCAAGGTGCTTCAGGCCTCCCATCCGGTGCCGGATGTTGCAGGATTGGCCGGCGCAAAGGCGCTGCTGGCCGCCGTGGGCGGGCTGACGGCGGATGATCTGGTCATTGCGCTGATTTCGGGCGGCGGCTCGGCCCTGCTGCCGATGCCGGGCGGCTCCCTCACCCTCGCCAATGAGATTGCTGTCAATGAGGCCCTGCTGCGCTCCGGCGCGCCGATCGCGGCGATGAATGTGGTGCGCAAGCATGTGTCGGGCATCAAGGGCGGGCGGCTGGCCCAGGCGGCGGCTCCGGCCCGCGTCGTCTCGCTGCTCGTCTCGGATGTGGCGGGCGACAATCCGGCGCTGGTCGCGTCCGGTCCCACCGTGCCCAGCGCCACAACGCCCGCCGATGCCCTCGCCATTATCGATGATTACCGGATGAAACTGCCCGAAGCGGTCATCGCGCATTTGCGGTCCCCGGCAGCGATAGCGCCCATGCCGGACGATCCGGCCTTTGCGCAAAATCGGGCGGTG
Organism: Pelagibacterium sp.; assembly: GCF_035555455.1. GTDB lineage: Bacteria > Pseudomonadota > Alphaproteobacteria > Rhizobiales > Devosiaceae > Pelagibacterium. The sequence goes on from NZ_DATMGM010000070.1 coordinate 95,623, forward strand.
GTGGTGGCTTCGGCCCGTACCTCGCTCTACGCAGCGGCCGACTTCGCGCGGTCCCGTGGTGTCACGCCGGTGGTTCTGTCCGATGCCATCGAGGGCGGGTCGCAATCGGTGGGCAGCATGCACGCCGCCATCGCACGCGAGGTGGCGCGGTTCGATCAGCCTTTTTCAAAACCCGTGGTGCTGCTCTCGGGCGGAGAGACCACGGTTGCCCTTGGCGATGGACCCGTCGGCAGGGGCGGGCCGAACACGGAATTCCTGTTGTCGGTCGCCCGTGGCATTGCCGGGCTGTCCGGGGTTCACGCGCTGGCCGCCGATACCGATGGCATCGACGGGTCGGAAGACAATGCCGGAGCCTTTGCCGATGGCCAGAGTTTTGCGCGCATGCGCATGGCCGGCATCGATCCGCAAAAAGCGCTGCATACCCATGATGCGTGGACGGCGTTTGCCGCGATTGACGATCTGCTGGTGACCGGCCCCACCGGCACCAATGTCAATGATTTCCGCGCCATTCTTATCCGTTAGAGTGCCCGACTGCGCGTTCCGGGCGCGCCCAGGGTTCAAGCACCTCGCGGGCGGCGGTGCGCCCCTTCGGGGTGAGCAGCAGCGCCTCGCCCGAGCGGGTCACCAGACCATCGGCGAGACTGCGGGCCAGCACCCGTTGCGCCTTGGCCTCGCTCCAATGCAGGTGATCGCGCAGGGCGGTGGCCACGTTCTCCTCGCGGGCGCTGTCGGTGCCTTCGTGGTTGAACAGGTGCACCGTCAGCGTTCTGGCCGCATTGTCGCTGTGGCGGGCCCGCCGCCGCAGCGCCTGGGCGAACAGGCCGTAGCGTGGCCCGCAGGCAAGCGCGACGACAAAGCACACGCCCGTCATCACCGCCATCATGCCGCTGATCGAGACGTTCAGCCACACCGCGATCCAATAGCCGCAGACCGCCGACAGCGTCGCGATCGCCGCGCCCAGCACCAGCATCAGCGATAACCGGTCGGTCAAAAGATACGCGGCGGAAGGGGGCACGATGACAAAGGCGATAAACAGGATCGCCCCGACCGCGTCGAACGCCGCCACCGCCGTTCCGCTCAACAGCGCCAGAAGGGCATAGGAGAGCACGGCGGGCACAAACCCCAGCGCGCTGGCCAGTGCGGCATCGAAGGTGGCGAGCTTGAGTTCCTTGAACAGCAGGGTGACGAAGGCGAGGTTGAGCACCGCCATCGCGCCCATCCAGATCACCGCCTGCGGCACAAGATAGCCCGCGATCGTATAGGTATCGAGCCAGACAAAGCCGATCTCGCCCAAAAGAACCGTGTGCTCATCGATATGCACGTCCCGGGCGAACAGGTTGATCAGCAACACGCCGATGGAAAACAGCGCCGGAAACACCAGCCCGATGGCGGCGTCGGCCTTCACCCGTTGTGTGGCGGCGATGGCTTCGGTCAGCGCCACGGTGAGCAACCCGGTCAGCGCCGCGCCGATCAGCTGCACCGGCCCGCTGGCCTGTCCGGTCAACATCCAGACGACCACAATGCCGAAGACGATCGAATGGCTGATGGCGTCCGAAAGCATGGACGCGCCCCGCAGCACCAGAAAGGTGCCCAGCAGCGATGCGGCGATGCCCACCAGCGCGCCGGTCAGCATGATCATGGCGTCGGGGCTGTCGAAAAAGGCGGCAATCCAGCCGGTCATCGGTTCGTGTCTCCGATCATGAGGTCGGTTTGCGCCTGCGCAATGCCTTGTGCGGTCAGCGCCCAGTGGGGTGTCGGCTCGGGATGGTGGCTTGTGCTGGTAACCAGCCCCAGCGTCTGGAGCCGTTTGAGCACGCCGGAGGTGCCGGTGCCGAAATAGGCGTCGAGCATTTTCTGCTCGGTGCGGTAGGCCGGGTCGTTATGCTCGGCGGCCAGGCGATAGAGGGCGGCCAGCACCCGGTGGCCGTGCAGTCTGCGCCGGTTTTCCGCGTCGCGGAAGGCGGCAAACACCAGCCCGCGTCCCGGCGCGAACAGCAGCGAGACAATGACGATGACCGAGACGGCAAGCACGATCAGCGGCCCGGTGGCCAGCCCGCGCGCCGTGGCGCTGAGCAGGGCGCCGGTAACGCCCGATACCATACCGAATATGGCCGAAAGACAGACCATGGTGCCCAGCCGGTCGGTCCATTGCCGCGCCGCGACCGCAGGTGCGATGATCATGGCGGCCATCAGGACCACGCCGACCATTTGCAGGCCCACCACAACCGCCAGCGCGATCATGGTGGTCAACAGCGTTTCAAGGGCCAGAACCGGCAGGCCGAGCGTGCGCGCGAAGGCGGCATCGAAGGTCACGAGCTTGAATTCCTTCCACACCAGCGTGACCAGCAACAGCGCAGCAAAAGCAATGCCGCCCATGATGTAGATGTCGCTGCGCAGGATGGCGGCGGCCTGTCCGAACAGGAAGGATTCAAGTCCCCCCTGCGCCGCGCTGCCCTGGTTCTGGATATGGGTCAGCAACACCACGCCGAGGGCAAAAAACGTCGAGAGGGCGATGCCGAGGCTGGCATCGGTCTTGAGGCGTGTCATGCGGGTCAGCGCCAGAACGACCAGCGCCGCCAGCGCGCCGGTTGCCAGCGCGCCGATCAGGATGGCGGGAAGGCTGCGCGTGCCGGCCACCAGAAACCCGATGCAGATGCCCGGCAGCGCCGCGTGGGACAGCGTGTCGCCCAACAGCGATTGCCGACGCAACACGGCAAAGCTGCCCAGAACGCCCGAAACGATCCCCAACAGGGCCGCTCCGATCATGACGTTCTGGATGGTGTAGTCGAGAAGCAGCGCGAGCATGGTCAGTCTGCGCCCTCCAAGGTGGCGTCGGCATCGATCAGGGCGATCTGCCCGCCATAGGCGCGGCGCAGATTGTCGGTCGTATAGACTTCGGAGACTGGCCCCTGGGCGATCACCCGCACGTTGAGGATCACCATCCAGTCGAAATAGTTGCGCACCGTTTGCAGGTCGTGGTGAACGACGATCACTGTCTTGCCCGCATCGCGCAGCGCGTGGAGAATTTTCACGATGGCGCGCTCGGTGGTGGCATCGACCCCGGCCATGGGCTCATCAAGAAAATAGACGTCGGCATCCTGAACAAGGGCGCGGGCGATGAATACCCGCTGTTGCTGGCCGCCCGAAAGCTGGCTGATCTGCCGGTCGGCGAAGGCTTCCATGCCCACCCGCTCCAGTGCCGCCATCGCCCGGGCCCTTTCCGCCGCGCCGGGACGGCGCAACCATCCCAGCTGGCCGTAAAGGCCCATGGTCACCACATCGAGCGCGGTGGTGGGAAAATCCCAATCGACGCTGGAGCGCTGGGGCACATAGCCGACCTTGCGGCGCTGGCGCTTGTAGGGACGGCCGTAGATGGTGACGTGCCCGGCGGTGGGTTTGACGAGGTTGAGGATCGATTTGATCAGCGTCGATTTCCCGGCCCCATTGGGGCCGACGATCGCCGCCATCACGCCGGGGGGGATATCGAAATCGATATCCCACAACACCGGCTTGGAATGATAGGCCACCGTCAGGTCTTCGACGTGCACCGCAAGGCCCGGTTCGTGCAGGCCGTTTTCTAGTTGAGGGACCATTGGTTCGCCCAGTCTGTGAGGCCTTCGGGCAGAGCGGGCGGCGTTCCGCCGAGCGCTTCGCTGATGGCCAGCGTGTTGGAATACAGCATACCGATATAATTGCCCCCGACGGTATCGGGATCCCCCATGGCATCCGAATACAGCTCACCGCCGATCTCGATCGGCTGGCCGGCCTGGCGCACGGCCTCGATCACCGCCTGAATAGTGCGCGGATTGATGGTGGATTCCACAAAAATCGCCGGCACCCCCTGCGCGACGATCAGGTCGGCGGTCTGCCTGATATCGGCAATCGCCGCCTCGGACTGGGTGGATATGCCCTGAATGCCGTTGACGTCGATGCCATAGGCCCGGCCAAAATAGGCAAAGGCATCATGGGCGGTCACCAGAACGCGCTGATCGGGGGGAATGGAGGCGATGGCGTCCTTCGCCCAGCCATCGAGAGCCGCCAGTTCGGCGCTGTAGCGCTCGGCGTTGGCGTCGATTTGCGGCGCGCAATCGGGCACGAGTTCGGACAGCGCGCCTGCGATGGCCGGGACGGTCCGGGCCCAGAGCGCAACATCCATCCACACATGCGGATCGACGCCCGCGGCCTCGTCGGTTACGATCAGGTCCGTGGCCGGGATACCAGCTTCGGCGACGGCGAGGGTCGGCACCCGTTCGGAATAGCGGCGGAACACATCGCCGAGCTGACCTTCCAGCCCGTACCCGGAATAGAGGATCAGGTCGGCGTCATTGAGCGTCTGAACGTCCCGGGCCGTCGCCTGATAGAGATGCGGGTCGATGCCGGGGCCCATCATAGTCTCGACGGCGACGCAGCTGCCGCCGATGGTCTGGGCGACATCTCCGATCATGCCCACGGTGGCGACGACGGAAAGCGGTGACTGGGCCTGCGCGGGGACCCACGCCATCAGGGCGAGGGCTGCGGCGGGGGCGAATCTGGAAAGCATGGATTTTACGGTCCTGTTCGGATGGCGATGCAACTGAATATGACAATCATTCGCAAGAAGGTCAATCCAGTTGCGAACGATTTGCAACAAAGGGCGCTTCACCGCGCGTGGGGCGCGTATTTGTATTTGTCAGGCGGCGCTACAGGACCCATTGTGGTCGTGCGACCTTTTCACTTATCGTTTCAAGTGGAGGGTCAGTCTATCTAGTGCCCCGTGGAAGGTCAGATTATGGGCAGACAAGATATTCACAATTCCGACCTGCCAATCCTTTGCCGGAGCTGCGAAGTCCGGCATCACGGATTGTGCGGGGCGCTGGATTCAGAGCAATTGCTGGCTCTCTCGCGTCATACGCGGATCGTGCGCCGGGAAGCGGGCAGTGAACTGATCGCCGACGACAGCGACGTCACCACCTACGCCAATATCATGCACGGGGTCGTCAAACTCACCAAGATGCTTGAGGATGGCCGCCAGCAGGTGGTCGGGCTGCAATTCGCCCCCGATTTCCTTGGGCGCATCTTTGGCAGCCAGAACACCCTGTCCGCCGAAGCGGCCTCGGATGTCGATCTGTGCCGGATTCCGCGCGCCGCGCTCGAAGCGATGCTGGAGGATAATCCCGCCCTCGAACGCAGGCTGCTCGAACAGGCCTTGCGCGAGCTCGACAATGCGCGCGACTGGATGGTGACGCTGGGGCGCAAGACGGCAGGCGAAAAGGTCGCCAGCTTTCTCCATCTCATCGCCACCCACATCAATCCCGTCGCCGAGACTGGGCGCAAGAGTGGTGATCACGAGGGCGCGCAGTTCGATCTGCCGCTCAGTCGCTCCGACATTGCCGATTTTCTCGGGTTGACCATCGAGACCGTGTCGCGCCAGTTGACCAAACTGCGTAAGGAGGGGGTGATTACGGTGGTCAATAACCGTACTTTCATCATTCCCGATCTCGCCCGACTCGAAAAATATTGCGGCTAGAAGTCAGGGTGCCAATTTTAGGCTAAAAGCCACGAACATTGGCGTTCTGCCAGGCATTTTACCTTAAGCTTTGCATGGGTTCGGGGTCATTTGGCAGGGTTTGGAAAGCCGTGTTCGTCATCGAAAACAGTGGGACGATCATCTCCTGTTCGAACGCAATATGGCGGCGCAAACCTTCGAAAAACCCCCGCAGCATATAGCCAAAAGCGTCCGGTCCGGGTCGGTTGTCCCCGCAGCCATACGCCATCAGCGCGTCGTGCAATTCTTCGGCAAAGCACTCGTCCTCAAGGTGCTCATACCGCAGTCGTTCGAGGGTTTTATCTATATTTTCCAATGCCTTCCAGCGATCGCGGACGGCGGGAAAAACAACCTCCTCCTCCAGTTTATGCGCCCGCTGGATCAGCGGCCCCAGCACCCGCGCGACGCCGATACAGGACTTGCGATCGACGAAATAGGGCAGGGAATCCGCAATGAATTCAAGGCGATGGCAGAGGACGAGCTGATCCTTGTGGGTCTTTATCATCAGTTCGGCCGGTCGCGTCGGCACAAGGGCTGATGGTTTCATGACCGGTCCTCTATCAGCACCCCGCCGCGCAACGCCATCCGCCGCAATGGTGTGTCTTCGGGCAGCTGGGCATGGGTCGCAAGGATCACCGTCCGCCCCGCTAAAACCTTTGGAATATCAATGAGAAAGGCCAGCTCTGTCTCCCGGTCGAGACCTGATGTCGGCTCATCGAGCAGCACCACCGGGGCCGGGGACAACAGCGTGCGAGCAAGGCAGAGGCGGCGCACCTGGCCGACCGAAAGCGTCGCGCCGGTTTCCCCCACCACCGTGTCCAACCCCAGCGGTAAGCCCCGCACACTGGCCTCAAGCCGGGCATGCCCCAACGCCGCAAACAGCTCGCCATCGCTGGCGTCCGGCGCTGCGATCAGAAGATTGTTTCGAATTGTATCAAGGAAAACAGGGCTTTGCTGGCTGAGCAGCGCGATATGCGCATGCAATTCCGCCTGCGCCAGATCGCGGATATCCTTGCCACCGATCCGGATTGCCCCGGCCTGCGGATCGTCGAGCCGCAACAACAGGTGCAGCAGAGACGATTTTCCCACCCCGCTCGCGCCGGAAATGGCGATGTGCTCACCCGGTTCGATCGTGAGGTTCAAGCCGGAAAGAACAGGTGCACCAGAGGGATAGGCGAAAGAGACATCCTCAAAAACGATCGTTCCGTCGCTGGGGAACGGCTCTGGCCGGGCCGGGTCGCGCACGGTGATCGGGGCGGTCGCAATCTGCCGCAACCGTTCCGCCGAGGCGAGCGCGGTGCCCAGATTGCCAATCGATCGCACAATCACCGCAGTGGCTTCAAAGCTGCCCAGCGCGGCAAAGACGATGGCGGCGAGGATCGGGCCATCGATCGATCCACGGCCCAGAGCATCGAGGCCAGTGACCACGATGAACAGCAGCGCGATGGCCGTTAGCGCCTGCACCACCGCCGCCGCTACCGAGGTGGCGAGATCCTGCCGCCGGCGCAGTCTGGCCAGCGTGGCGGTGGCGGCTTCGAACCGGCGGGTGATGAAACCGGCCTGGCCGAACACCACGATATCCTCGTGTCCCGCAACGGAATCAAGCACTTGAGCCCGCAAGTCGGCGGAGGCTTCGACGCATTGGCCCCCGATCCGATTGGTCACTCTGGCGAGCAGCAAGGGGATGAGGATCACGGCGGTGCCGATGGTCGCCAGATAGATCCACGCGGCAGCGGGCAGCACCAGGAACAGGCCTGTGGATACGGCGATCCCCAGCACAAGGGCCGCGGCGAGCGGGCCAACGGCGAGGAGAAACGCGGTGTCGAGGGTGTCGATATCGGCGGTTAGGCGTGAGACAAGATCGCCGTGACGCAGAGACCGGTCCGTGAGCGGCAGCCTGGGAAACAATGCCGAAAACAGCCAACGCCGCAAATCGGACAGCAGTTTCAGCGTGGCATCATGGCCAACGAGCTTTTCGAAATAGCGCGATAGGATGCGGATGAACGAAAAGCCCCGCACCGCCGAAGACGGGGCAAACAGATTGAACGACAATCCGGCAGCAGTCAGCGCTGTTGCCGTCAGGAACCAGCCGGAAACCCCCAGCAGTGCCGTGCCCGCTGCCAGCGTTATGAGCGACAGCACAAGGGCGAGGATCAGCCTCAGCGCGTGGGGTTTGAACAGCGGGGCAAAGAACAACAGGGCCTTCATGCGCGATGCTCCTTCTTGCCCGGCTGGGCCGGCGCGCGGTGTGGGGTAGGCAGGAGGCGCCCGCCGGCCATCCGCAATACCGTCCCGGCCCGCCTCGCAACGGTTGCTGAGTGGGTGACGACAATCATCGTGCGGCCTTCGCCAAACCGGAACAGGGCGTCGAGCGCCTGGTCTTCAGTTGCCGGATCGAGCTGGGCAGTGGGCTCGTCGAGGATGATGAGGGCCGGATCGGTCAGATAGAGGCGCGCCAGGCCAATGCGCTGGGCCTGACCGCCTGAAAGGCCATAACCCCCTTCGCCAACAATGGTTTGCAGCCCCTCGGGAAGGGCGTTGACGAAGTCAGCCACTCCGGCCTCTTCGGCAGCGAGGCGGATGGCTTCCGGGGGTGCTGTAGGATTGGCGAGGGCAATGTTGTCGGCAATCGTTCCAACGAAAATCCGGGGCTTTTGCGCGATGAACGCTACCGCCCCACGCAAATGCGCTTCGTCCCAATCGGGCAGGGGTTTGCCATCAAGATCAATGGTCCCTTCATAGGGGAGCAACCGGGCGATGGCGCGCACCAGGGTCGATTTCCCGCTGCCGCTCGGGCCCATGATGGCGACGCTTTCGCCAGCGGCGATGGTGAGGTCGAGTTGATCGAGAATTCTGGTTTCATCGATGGTCGAGACGGTCAAGCCCTGCACGTGAACGGGCATGGCGCGGAGCGTGCCATAGGCCGGTTCGGAGCGATCGGGGACTGAGACGTGGTCGATATCGGCTACGATTGCATCGATTTCTGCCAGTGCCGAGCGCGCGGCGGCGCGGTCATGGTAATGCGCCGCCAACTGCCGCAATGGCGCATACACTTCGGGTGCCATGATCAGCGCGAACATGCCGGAGGCAAGGGTCAGGCCGGGGTTGATACCGAGAAAGCCCAGATAGGTGAGGCCGACATAGAGCGCGACCCCGGCGATCCCGAGAGCGGCAAAAAATTCGAGAACGGCAGAGGAGAGAAACGCCAGGCGCAGGACCGACTGGGTGCGCCGCCGGAGGTCCTCGCTGGCCGCATATACATCCCGGGTTGCATCGTCGGCCCGACCGAACAGCTTGAGCGTGAGAAGACCGCGCAACCGATCGGCAAAATAGGCGGACAGCCGGGAAAGCGCGGTCGCCTGGCGGTCGGTGGCGGCCTGCGCGCCCCAGCCCGCCAGGGCCATGAACAGGGGAATCAGCGGTGCTGTTATTAAAAACAGCAGCGCCACGATCCAATCCACGGGGAACAGGGCGACGGCAAAAGCAACGGGCAGGATCGCGGCGGCGACCATCGCAGGAATGTAGCGGGCAAAGAAGTTTTCAAGCCCGTCCACCTGTTCCATCAGCGCGGCGCCAATCGCCCCCGATGCGGGTTTGAGCCCGAGGGGGTGGCGCTGGGCGAGCAGGTGTCCGAACAGCCGGTTTCTCAGATTTTCCTTGATCCGTTCCGCGCCCACTGCGCCCGCGTGCTCGCCTACGATGCCCAGCAGGGCCCGGATCAGGGCGATCAAGACCATGATCCCGATCAGGGGCAGGACAGCGGACAGAGGCGCTCCATCCTCGATCGAAAGCCCCAGCGTCCGGGCTAGCAGAGCAGCATAGACGAGCAGCAAGGCGCCCGAAACGAGCGGGGCCGCGATGGCAATGATCAGCGCCGGGCCGGCCAAGCGGCGCAGCCCCATCAGCTTGCGCGGGTTGGTGCCAGATGATGCGGAATCGGGAGTAGCTGTCATGGTGTGCACAGTGTCGCAGGAGGAAGCAGGAGCGCCTTGATCCAGGTCAAGGTTGGAAAATTGTGTTAGAATGTAAAGCAGAGCTTGCCGTCGTCTTAAGGCGGGGTGCTTCCTCCTGTGAGGGCAATGAAGGGCGACCCATGATCGATGAAGCCGTTGTAAACCTGTCGCGGTTGCAGTTCGCAACAACGGCTCTTTATCACTTCCTGTTCGTTCCGCTCACCCTGGGGCTGTCTTTCATGATGGCCATCATGGAAAGCACCTATGTGATGACCGGGCGGGAAATATGGCGCAAGATGACGCTGTTCTGGGGGACCCTGTTCGGCATCAACTTCGCCATGGGTGTCGCCACCGGGATCGTGATGGAATTCCAGTTCGGCATGAACTGGGCCTATTACAGCCATTATGTGGGCGACGTGTTCGGGGCTCCGCTGGCGCTTGAAGGGCTGATGGCCTTCTTTCTGGAAGCCACCTTCATTGGATTGTTCTTTTTTGGCTGGGACCGGCTGAGCAAGGTTGGCCACCTCGTCGTGACCTGGCTGGTAGCGCTGGGCGCGAATTTCTCTGCGCTATGGATTCTCATCGCCAATGGCTGGATGCAGTTTCCGGTGGGAGCGGTGTTTAACCCCGACACCATGCGTATGGAGGTTACCGATTTCATGGCGGTGATCTTCAACCCCGTGGCGCAGGCCAAATTCGTCCATACGGTCAGTGCCGGCTATGTGACCGGTTCGGTCTTCGTGTTCGGGGTGAGCGCGCTTTTCCTTCTCAAGGGAAAGCATATTGAACTGGCGCGGCGCTCCATGGTGGTGGCAGCCAGCTTCGGGTTGGCCTCTGCGCTTTCGGTGGTCGTTCTGGGCGACGAAAGTGGCTATGTGGCTACCGAACACCAGATGATGAAGATCGCGGCGCTCGAAGCCATGTATGAAACCGAGCCCGCGCCTGCCGGGTTGAGCCTGGTGGCCTTTCCACTGCCCAGTGGCGAGCGGTTTGATATCAAGATTCCCTGGGTTCTGGGGCTGATTACGACCCGGTCGTTCAATACGGAGCTGCCAGGCATCGAGGATTTGGTTGCCCATGCTGAAGTCCGGATTGCCAATGGCTTGCAGGCTTATGAAGCCGTGGCGGCGCTGGAAGCGAACCGGCAGGACGAGGATGCGCGCCAGATCATAACCGAGACGTGGCCCGATCTGGGATATGCGCTGCTGCTCAAGCGCTATCGCACGGATATCGAGAACGCCACGCCTGAGCAGATCGCGGCGGCGGCGCAGGACACGGTTCCCGACGTCTGGCCGTTGTTCTGGAGTTTCCGGCTGATGGTCGGAATCGGCTTCTTTTTCATCGCGTTCTTCTCGCTGGCTTTCTGGAAGGCATCGCGGGGCACGCTGACAACCCATCGCTGGTTCCTCTGGGGCGCGGTGGCGGCGCTGCCGCTGCCGTGGCTCGCCATCGAAGCCGGGTGGATCATCGCCGAATATGGGCGGCAGCCTTGGGCGATCGAGGGCGTTCTGCCCACCTTTTACGCCGCGTCGGGGCTCACGGTTCTCGACTTGTCGCTCAGCCTTGGCTTCTTTGTGACGCTCTACACCATTTTGGCGGTCGTCATGGTCATTCTGATGGTCAGGGCGATCAAAGCCGGGCCCAAGGACTACGTGGCTCTGCTGGGCGGTGAAGCGGACCCTTTGGCTTCGCCAGCTGGCAGCAAACCCGGAACGGCGGCGGGTAACAACCGAGCGGCATCAGCCGAATAAGGAGCGGAGCGAAATGGATTTTATCCCGATCGATTACGAAACGCTACGCCTGATCTGGTGGGCGCTTCTGGGCATACTGCTCATCGGCTTTGCCGTGATGGGGGGCATGGATCTGGGCATTGGCACATTGCTTCCCGCTGTTGCCCGCACCGATGATGAGCGCCGGGTTCTGCTCAACCTCGTTGGCCCGACCTGGGAAGGCAATCAGGTGTGGCTGGTATTGGGGGCCGGATCGATCTTTGCGGCCTGGCCGCCGCTCTATGCGGTGAGCTTTTCAGGCTTTTACTTAGCGATGATCGTTATCCTGTTCGCCCTGATCCTGCGGCCTGTCGGTTTCAAATATCGCGGAAAGATTGCTGATCCGCGCTGGCGAGCGACCTGGGACTGGATATTGTTCATCGGTGGCTTCGTTCCGTCCCTGATCTTTGGGGTCGCGATCGGAAACGTTCTGCTTGGAGCCCCGTTCGATCTCGATGCTACGCTCAGGCCGTCCTATGCGGGCAATTTCTTCGGACTGTTGACCCCGTTTGCCTTGCTGTGCGGCCTGGTCAGCGTGTCGATGCTGATCGTGATGGGGGCGTCTGTGATTGCGGCACGGACCGAGGGGGAGCTTGCGGCGCGGGCCATTCGCTACGGGCAGTGGGCGGCGATTGCAGCGATTGTCCTGTTCGCAGCGGGCGGGGTGTGGATTGCGTTCGGCGTCGACGGGTATGTGATCACCAGCACGATTAACACCGCGTTGCCCTCAAATCCGCTGGTCAAGACGGTGACCCGTGAGACCGGAGCGTGGATGGCCAATTTCGGTGCCCATCCCTGGATGATCCTGGCGCCGGTGCTGGGTTTTTCCGGCATGGCGGTGGCGGCAGTTGGCCTCAAGGCCAAAATGAAGGCCGTCACCGTCTTCGCGGCCGCGGTGGGTGTAATCGGCATCGTGTCGACCGCGGGGCTAGCGATGTTCCCGTTCCTGTTGCCATCTTCGGTCAATCCGACCGCAAGCCTGACCGTGTGGGACGCATCGTCGAGCCATCTGACGCTGTTCATCATGCTGATTGCTACGGCCTTCTTCCTGCCGATCATCGTCGCCTACACGAGTTGGGTCTATAAGATCATGAGCGGACCGGTTACCAGCGACTCGCTTTCCAACAACCCGAACGCCTACTGAGCGGGGAGCCTCTTCATGTGGTATTTTTCCTGGATTTTGGGCGTGGGACTGGCATGTGCTTTCGCAATTCTGAACGCGATGTGGTTCGAATTGCGTGAGGACAAGCGTCAGGCCGGCGAGGAGCAGCGTCCCGCAGAATGACACAATACTCAATCCGGATGGTGGCGGCACGCGCTTGAGCCTGGCTCGTCGCCAGGCTGCCGCCGACCCCTGCAGGCGCGTGGGCGCGGGTTCGCTCTGCGATTGACATAAAGATATCTTTATGTCTTTTTGCGGCAAGACTGTTCGCCGTTTTAGTTGGAGCCGATCGCATGTGCAGCGCCCCCGGATGTACCCATAATGTTCGCCTTGATTCACCGTCCGATGGACGGATGGGCGGCATGCCGGCGGAAAAGCCTGCAATCGAGGTCCTGCAACCTGGCTCGGCTCCGCAGCGCAGTGCGCAGGAAGGCGCGGAAATCCTTTCGGCGCTCAACCAGGCGGCTCGCGAGCGGATTTTGATCCTCGATGGTGCGATGGGGACGATGATCCAGCGCCACAAGTTCGGCGAGGATGATTTCCGTGGGCCGCGGTTTGCCGACTGGCACAAGCCGTTGCAGGGCAACAATGACCTGCTGGTCCTTACCAACCCGCAGGTCATCGAGGATATTCACCACAGCTACGCCGTGGCCGGGGCCGATATCATAGGCACCAACACCTTCTCCAGCACGTCGATCGCGCAGGCCGATTATGGAATGGAGGCGCTGGCCTATGAGCTCAATGTTGCCGGAGCGCAGGTTGCGCGGCGCGCGGTAGAGCGCGCGCGGGCGGAAGACGGCAGGCGGCGGTTCGTCGCCGGCGCGGTCGGCCCGACCAACCGCACAGCGTCAATTTCGCCAGACGTCAATAATCCCGGATTTCGCGCCGTTTCCTTCGACGATCTGCGTATCGCTTATGGCGAGCAGATCGAAGGGTTGATCGATGGCGGCGCCGATATCATTCTGATCGAAACCATTTTCGATACGCTCAATGCCAAGGCCGCGATTTTTGCCGCCGAGGAAATCTTCGAGAAGAAGGGCATTCGCCTGCCGGTGATGCTCTCAGGAACGATCACCGACCTGTCCGGGCGGACGCTTTCCGGCCAAACGCCCACCGCGTTCTGGTATTCTCTGCGGCATGCGCAACCCTTTACGGTGGGTCTGAACTGCGCGCTGGGCGCCAACGCGATGCGCGCGCATTTGGCGGAGATTTCGGGTATCGCCGATACGCTGGTCTGCGCCTATCCAAACGCGGGCCTGCCTAACGAATTCGGCGAGTATGACGAGAGCGCCGAGTTCATGGCCAGCCAGATCGAGGGCTTTGCCAAGGATGGTCTGGTCAACGTGGTGGGCGGGTGCTGCGGTTCGACGCCGGAGCATATCGAAGCCATCGTTGCCGCTGTGTCGAAATATCCGCCGCGCCAGATTCCGGAAATCGAACCGCGTCTGCGCTTGTCCGGTTTGGAGCCGTTTACGCTGACCGACGACATTCCTTTCGTCAACGTTGGCGAGCGGACCAACGTCACCGGATCGGCGCGCTTCAAGAAACTGATCAAGGAGGGCGACTACGCGACGGCGCTGGATGTCGCCCGCGATCAGGTCGAAAACGGTGCGCAAGTCATCGACATCAACATGGACGAGGGCTTGATCGACTCCAAACAGGTGATGATCGACTATCTCAATCTCGTCGCCTCCGAGCCCGATATCGCGCGGGTTCCGATCATGATCGACTCCTCCAAGTGGGAGGTGATCGAGGCGGGGCTGAAATGCGTCCAGGGCAAGACGATCGTCAATTCCATCTCGATGAAGGAAGGCGAGGAGAACTTCCGCCAGCAGGCACGGCTGTGCCGGTTGTACGGTGCGGCGGTCGTGATCATGGCGTTCGACGAGACCGGGCAGGCCGACACCAAGGAGCGCAAGGTTGAGATCTGTACGCGCGCCTATCGCATCCTGGTCGATGAAGTCGGGTTTCCGCCCGAAGATATCATCTTTGACCCTAACGTCTTTGCGATCGCCACCGGCATTGAAGAGCACGACAATTACGGCGTCGATTTCATCGAAGCGACGCGGGAAATCGTAGCGACCCTGCCGCACGTCCATATTTCAGGCGGGGTGTCGAACCTGTCCTTTTCGTTCCGGGGCAATGAGCCGGTGCGCGAAGCCATGCATGCGGTGTTTCTCTATCACGCGATCGCCGCTGGCATGGACATGGGGATCGTCAACGCCGGTCAGCTGGCGGTGTACGAATCGATCGAGCCCGAATTGCGCGAAACGTGCGAGGACGTTGTTCTCAACCGCCGTTCGGACGCGACCGAGCGCATGCTCGATCTGGCGGAGCGCTATAAGGGGCAGGGCGGTAAGGAAGCTCGGGAAAAAGATTTGTCCTGGCGTGAGCAGCCGGTGGCCGATCGCATTTCCTATGCGTTGGTCAATGGCATCACGGAATTCATTGAGGCCGACACCGAGGAAGCGCGTCAGCAGTTCGATCGCCCGCTGCACGTTATCGAAGGCCCGTTGATGGACGGGATGAACATCGTGGGCGGACTGTTTGGTTCGGGCAAGATGTTCCTGCCGCAGGTCGTGAAATCCGCCCGCGTGATGAAACAGGCTGTCGCCTATCTGCTTCCCTTCATGGAAGATGCCGCCGACGGTTCGCATCAAAGCGCCGGAAAGATCCTGATGGCAACGGTGAAGGGGGACGTGCACGATATCGGCAAGAATATCGTCGGCGTTGTTCTGGCCTGCAACAACTACGAGATCATCGATCTTGGCGTGATGGTTCCGAGCCAGACCATTCTGGAGACAGCGCGCCGCGAAAAGGTCGATGCCATCGGGCTGTCCGGGCTGATTACGCCATCCCTCGACGAGATGGTGCATGTCGCGGCGGAAATGGAGCGCGAAGGCTTTGATATTCCGCTGTTGATCGGGGGAGCGACCACGTCGCGCGTCCACACGGCTGTGAAGATTTTCCCACGCTATAACCGGGGCGCGGCGGTATACGTGAAGGATGCGTCGCTGGCGGTGAACGTGGTCTCCAAGCTGCTGTCGAAAGACGCGGCCAATGATTACGTCAAGACCGTGCAGCAGGAGTATCAGACGGTGGCCGAAAAGCACCGTCGGAGCGAGGCAACCAAGCGGCGCACAACCATCGAGGCCGCGCGCGAGAATGGCTACAAGGTCGATTGGTCAAATTACACCCCGACAAAGCCGTCGTTTCTGGGCACAAAGGCCTTCCATGATTGGGATCTCGGCAACCTGGCGGAATACATTGACTGGACTCCCTTCTTCCAGTCCTGGGAGTTTAAAGGCGTCTATCCCAAGATTCTCGACGATGAGCGGCAGGGAGAGGCGGCGCGGCAGCTGTTCGCGGATGCGCAGGCCATGCTCAAGCGTATCATCGATGAGAAGTGGTTTACGCCCAAGGCAATCGCCGGTTTCTGGCCTGCCAATCGCGTCGGCGATGATATCCAGCTGTTCACCGATGAAGGGCGTACAGAGGAACTGGCGCGGTTCTTCACGCTGCGGCAGCAACTATCCAAGTCCGGCAACAAACCCAACGTGGCCCTGGCCGATTTCATGGCCGAAGCAGGAACGCCCGATTATATCGGTGGGTTCTGCGTCACGGCAGGATTCGAGGAAATCGAGATCGCCGACCGGTTTGACGCGGAAAACGACAATTACTCGTCTATTCTGGTGAAGGCACTTGCAGACAGATACGCGGAAGCGCTGGCCGAGTGCATGCATGAAAAGGTGCGCAAGGAACTGTGGGGCTACGCGCCGGATGAGAACTATGCGCCGTCCGAATTGATTGCTGAGCCTTACAACGGTATCCGGCCCGCTCCGGGTTATCCCGCTCAGCCGGACCACACCGAAAAAACCACGCTGTTCCGGCTGCTGGACGCGGAAAAGGAGATTGGCGTGCAATTGACCGAGAGTTACGCCATGTGGCCGGGCTCTTCGGTCTCGGGCCTCTATTATGCCCATCCTGAAAGCTACTATTTTGGTGTTGCCAAGGTCGAGCGTGATCAGGTCGAGGATTATGCCCAGCGCAAGGGCATGGCGGTCAGCGAAGTGGAGCGCTGGTTGGGGCCGGTTCTCAACTACATTGCCGGCAGCGATCAGGAAGCAGGGTAAGACCTGCTTCTTTCGCCGTCTCGACATTGGCGACGCAAGTGATTATGAACCCGGGTGAATTCCAGAGTCGTTCCTGAAAGGGCGGGTGGAAAACCCGCACCGGAACGGTTGAAAAACAAGACTTTGGGGCTTCCTCCACCTTTTTTTTGAGGTTCTGGTTGCTCCAGCCCGGGGGGTCTCATGTTCGTGCCCAATTTCGTTTTGACCCTGTCGTGCACCGACAAGCCGGGGATCGTTGCCGGTGTGACGAGTGAGCTGTTCGGCCTGGGCGCCAATATCGCCGAGTCCAACCAGTTCTGGGATCGGGATACGGGGCGGTTCTTCATGCGCATCGCGTTTGGCGCTCCGGAAACTGTCACCAAGGATATGATCGAGCGCATGTTGCGCCCGGTAGTCGAGCGGTTCGACATGAAAACCGCGGTTGCCGACGAAGCGCGTGTGCCGCGGATGATCATCATGGTATCGCGGTTCGATCACGCGTTGCGGCATCTGTTGTATCAGATCCGCGTGGGCTGGCTTCGCGCTGAAGTGGCGGCGATCATTTCAAACCACGAAGACGCTCGTGCAATAGCTGCGGCGGAGAATATCCCCTTTCATTATTTGCGGGTGAACAAGCAGAATAAGGCGGAACAGGAAGCCGACGTTCTCAAAGTTATTCTGGATGCGGATGCCGATCTGGTGGTGCTGGCCCGCTATATGCAGATTCTCTCGGATCAGTTGTCGACGCGGCTGTTCGGCAAGGTGATCAATATCCACCACTCGTTTCTTCCCAGCTTCAAGGGTGCCAAGCCTTATCATCAGGCGCACGAGCGGGGCGTCAAGATCATCGGGGCCACGGCGCATTACGTCACGCCCGATCTTGATGAGGGACCGATCATCGAGCAGGAAACCGCGCGGGTGACGCATGCGATGAGCCCCGACGATCTGATCGCGGTCGGGCGTGATATCGAGAGCCGCGTCCTTGCCCGGGCCGTCAAAAGCCATTTGGAAAACCGCGTCATGCTGAACGGCCACAAGACTGTGGTGTTTTCCTGATTTTAAGGTTCGAGCGCCGACATGGCGCTCATTTTGTTTGCAAGGCTTGCAGGAGCAACCGCAATGACTGCCCGGATCATCGACGGGAAACAGATCGCCCAATCTTCCATCGCACAGGTCAAGGCAAGCACCGAGCGCCTTGTGGCCGATACCGGCATCCGTCCCGGTTTGGCCGTGGTTCTGGTAGGGGAAGACCCGGCCAGCCAGGTCTATGTCGCCTCCAAGGGGCGCATGGCCAAGGAGTGCGGGTTCCATTCCGTGCAACACACCCTGCCGATGACAACGACCCAGGAAGACCTGACGGCGTTGGTTCAGCAGCTCAATGCCGATCCTGAAATCCACGGCATCCTTGTTCAGTTGCCGCTGCCTGGGGATGTGCTCAGCGAACGCGAAACCATCGCGGCCATTGCCCCGGAAAAAGACGTGGACGGGTTGCACGACATCAATATCGGGCGTCTGGCTGCCGGGCGAACCGAAGATGCTTTCGTTCCCTGTACGCCCAAAGGCTGCATGGTGCTGATCGATACGGTGCATCCTGAAGGCATCGCCGGTCTCAACGCGCTGGTCGTGGGGCGGTCCAATCTCGTTGGACGGCCGATCGCGGCCTTGTTGCAGCACGCCAATGCGACGGTTACGGTTGCTCACTCGCGGACCCGTGACCTCCCGGGACTGTGTGCCAATGCGGACATCGTGATTGCCGCAATCGGGCGACCGGAGTTCATCAAGGGCGACTGGATCAAGCCGGGCGCGACCGTGATCGATGTGGGTATCAATCGCATTCCGGCCCCGGAAAAAGGGGAAGGCAAGACGCGGCTGGTGGGCGATGTCGAGTTCGCAGCGGCCAGCGAGCGGGCGGGCGCGATCACGCCGGTTCCGGGCGGGGTCGGGCCGATGACCATTGCCATGCTGATGGCTAATACGCTCAAAGCTGCCGAACTGAGCGCAAAGAGGCTTTAGGAAAGCTCTGCGTGGTCCTAGACTGCGCAGATGACAGATAGCTTGAAACTGCGTTGGGGCATTTTGGGGCCGGGAAATATCGCCCGGGCCTTTGCGGGTGGGCTTACCCATTCCCGAACCGGAATCCTTGTTGCCATTGGCGCCCGTGATCCCTCATCGCAGGACTATGCTGCGCAGTTCCCGGGTGCGAAGGTTCACTCAGGCTATCGCGAGCTTCTGGCCGATCCAGAGGTCGATGCAATCTATATTGCGACGCCCCATCCCCATCACGTCAAATGGGCGATCACCGCCGCCCGCGCCGGCAAACATGTGCTGGTCGAAAAGCCCATCGGCATGAACCGTTTTGAGGCGGAGGCGATATTCGAGGCGGCGCGCTCGGCTGGCACCTTCATGGGCGAAGCGTTCATGTATCGTCTTCATCCGATGACGGAGCGCATCTGCGCGCTGATCACGGAGGGTGTGATCGGCGACGTTCGGATCATCCGCTCAAATTTCGGTTATGCCATGCCCTCGTTTGATCAGGGCCATCGCATTTATGCTCAGGCGCTTGGCGGCGGGGGCATACTGGATGTGGGATGCTATCCGGTGTCGATGGCGCGGCTGATCGCCGGAACCATTCATGGCGCACCGTTTGCGGAGCCGGTCGAAATCCGTGGCGCGGCGTATCTGGGCCCGTCCGGCGTCGATGAATGGGCATCGGCACTGCTGTCCTTCCGCGATGGACTGATCGCCGAGGTATCGTGTTCGGTGTCGGTCGAACAGGATAACATGTTACGCGTTTTTGGCACCAAAGGGCGGCTGGAGGTCAAGGACTTCTGGTTTGGGACCGGGCATGAGGGGGGACAATCGGACATCCTCATCGTTGGCAATGACGGGAACGAGGAGCGCATTACGGTGCGAGAGGACCGTTGGCTTTATAGCTTTGAAGCCGACGGCGTTGCCGATGCTGTGACCCTTGGCCGGCAGGAGTTCGTTGCACCTGGCATGACCTGGGCGGATACGCTGGGCAATATGGATGTGCTTGACCGGTGGCGCGCCGATATAGGGCTCTCCTATCCGGTCGAACGTGACAATGCCGCGTGGCTGGAACAATAGTTTTCCGATCCTTATTGCCAGGCAAGTGGCCCGCATCAAGCGCCGGAAGACGCTGGATTCGCAGGTTCTCTGCCCTATCCGGTAGCCAAGATAGCGTATTGGGATGATAGGGGGAACAAAACTGATCCCCGATTATTTCCGATCCGGGGGTGGCCATCCTGGCCTCAGCATGTAGGTTCGGGCCTACACTTGGATAATGAGCCAGATCGGGAGAATTCCGTTGCGTATGATTTCAACAGTGGCCGGCGCAGTTATCGCGTTGGGCCTGAGCTCAGCCGCGTTCGGTCAGGTCGTCGTATCGTCCAAGATCGATACCGAGGGCGGAGTGCTGGGCAATATCATTCTCAAAGCGCTGGAAGCGGAAGGGATACCGACCCAGGACCGGATCCAACTGGGCGCGACGCCGATCGTCCGCGAGGCAATTACGGCAGGACAGATCGACATCTATCCCGAATATACGGGGAATGGCGCGTTCTTTTTCAACGAGGCTGATGAGCCGGTCTGGAACGACGCGCAGGCGGGATATGAACGGGTTGCCGAACTCGATCTGGCAGAAAACGGCATCGTGTGGCTTACGCCATCACCGGCGAACAACACATGGGCAATTGCCGTGCGCGCCGATGTGGCCGAAGCCAATGATCTGCATACACTCTCTGATTTCGGCAGCTATGTCGCACAGGGTGGTGAGATCGTCCTGGCCGCGTCCAGCGAATTTGTGTCATCTCCGGCGGCACTGCCTGCTTTTCAGGAAGCCTACGGGTTCGAACTGGCACCTGCACAGCTCATCCAGCTTTCGGGTGGTGACACTGCCGCGACCATCGCTGCCGCCGCAAATATGACTTCGGGTGCCAATGCAGCCATGGTGTACGGCACCGACGGTGGTATTGCGCCTTCCGGGCTCGTGGTCATGGAAGACGACAAGGGTGTGCAGCCGGTCTATGCACCGGCCCCGATCATTCGCAGTGCAGTGCTGGAAGAGTATCCCAACATCGAGGCGATCCTCGCACCGGTATTTGAGAGTCTGTCGCTGGAGGTGCTGCAGGACCTCAATGGCCGCGTCCAGATCGGCGGCGAGCCCGCTGATGTGGTCGCTGAGGCGTATCTGAGCGAAAACGGTTTCCTATAGAGAAGTAGGGACGCCGTGTGAGAGCGGCCCGATCCATCTTGGCAACTTTTGCTCCTGTGCGAGCCGCATCGGTCCGATTTGACAAGCTCGGCGCTATTTTGGCGGCGCTGGGACTGTTCGCTCTGTCGTTCCAGCCATTTCTCATACTGCGAGCCAACCGGATCGCGCCGGGCGAGGCGGTGTCCGCCGTGGGGGCGCTGGGAGCGGGCGGAGCGGTTCTGATCGCGGTTCTGGCGGCGGTATGCCTGTTGCTTTTGTTCCGCGTACCGTTGGTATTGCGGTTGCTGGTCACCGGGCTGGCGCTGCTGGTGCTCGCCATCAGCATTGGCCTGGGAGCGAGTGCGCTGATGGTCGAAGGCAACACTTATGCGCGGGCGTCGCCGGGTGCGGGCGCATGGGTGATGGCTTTCGTGCTTGCGATGGCCATGGCCGACGCATTGGCGCGATTTGCATTGGGGCCACTGGCAAGAATTGGCATTCTGGCGGGCATTGCGCTCATCGTAGGATTCATCATTTCCACCGGAATCTGGGACGATCTGGCGGTTCTGCGTGAATATGGCGCGCGACAGGCCGCCTTCGGGCGCGAGCTGGAAACTCATCTCGCGCTGGCATTCGGATCGGTTGCGGTCGCGGCGCTTGTCGGCGTGCCTGTGGGCATTGCCTGTTATCTCGTGCCCAGGATGCGGGCGGCGATCTTGAGCAGTCTCAATATCGTTCAGACCATTCCATCGATCGCGCTGTTCGGTTTGCTGATCGCACCGATGGCGTGGATCGGGGCCAACGTTCCGGGCGCAGCGCAACTGGGTATTGCCGGCATCGGGTTTGCGCCCGCCTTTGTGGCGCTGTTCGCCTATTCGCTCCTGCCGATGGTGTCCAACACCGTGGTTGGCCTCGATGGGGTGCCGCGCGAGGCGGTTGAGGCAGCGCAGGGGATGGGCATGACCGAAAGCCAGCGGCTGATCCGGATTTTGCTGCCATTGGCCTTTCCCGTGATTCTGGCGGGCATCAGAATTGTGCTGGTGCAAAATATCGGGCTGGCGGTGATTGCCGGACTGATTGGAGGTGGAGGCCTCGGGACTTTCGTGTTTCAGGGGATTGCCCAGACCGCCATGCCGCTGGTCCTGCTGGGTGCTATCCCGGCGGTTGCGATGTCTTTTGCAGCTGCCATCGTGCTCGACGCGATCGTCGAGTTGAGCCGGGGCGATGTCAGGACGTCAGCATGATCGACATTGAAAATATCACGAAGTCCTATGATGACCGGGTCGTGGTCGACAGCGTTACCCTCACCATCCCGGACAATGAAATCGCGGCAATCGTCGGCACTTCCGGCTCAGGCAAGACCACCCTGCTGCGGATGATCAACCGGCTGGTCGAGCCGGATAGTGGCACGGTACGGATCGATAAGCGCGATACCCGCGACGTGCCGCGCCATCAGTTGCGACGCCATATCGGATACGTCATTCAGGGCAATGGCCTGTTTCCGCATCAGGATGTGGCCCACAATATCGCCACCGTGCCCAGATTGCTGGACTGGCCGAAATCCAAGATTGCGGCGCGGGTCGATGAGTTGCTGGACATGTTCCAGCTGCCTCCGGACGAATATCGCAATCGCATGCCCCATGAGCTTTCGGGCGGGCAGATGCAACGGGTGGGCGTGGCGCGGGCGCTGGCCGCTGAGCCCTCGGTGCTGCTCATGGACGAGCCATTCGGGGCCCTCGACCCTGTTATACGCGCTAAGGCGCAGGCCGACCTGCTGGAGATCCAGCGCAGGTTCGGCACCACCATCCTGCTGGTTACTCACGACATGGATGAGGCGATCAGGCTGGGCGGGCGGATCGCCGTGATGAGCGAGGGGCGGGTGCTGCAATATGGCTCCCCGACCGAGATCATTACCCACCCTGCCGACCCGTTCGTCGAGGCCATGTTGGGCTCCGGGGAAAAGTCGTTCAGGCTGCTGGCTCTGGCCAGTGTGGGGGAGTTGGTGGAACCCGGTGCGGCGGACGGTGCGCCGATCGAGGCCGGAAAATCGCTGCGCGAAGCGTATGCGGAAATGCTGTGGTCGGGACGCATGGAACTGCCCGTGATGCGCGATGGCGTCCTTGTGGGCAAGGTGACGAGGATGGCGCTCGACACACGGGCAGCCGGGCCGCAATGAAGATCGGAACCCTCGTCCGGCTGGGCGTGCTGGCGCTGCTGGTTGCATTCATCGTTTTTCCAGCGGGTTTTGAGCCGGTGTTCGCGCCGCTGGCGCGCTTTGGAGCGCCGGGAATCTACACTCAAACCTCGATCCTCTCGCTGACCCTGAGCCATCTGGCTATCGTAATGGTGGCAACCGGGCTGGCGACGGTCATCGCGGTCGGATTTGCGATTATCGTGACACGCCCCTTCGGGGAAGAATTCCTGCCGCTGTCGCGCGCCGTTGCCAATATCGGGCAGACATTTCCACCAGTGGCGGTGCTGGCACTCGCGGTGCCGATTCTCGGGTTCGGCACCGGGCCAACCCTTGTTGCCTTGTTTCTCTATGGACTGTTGCCGATTTTCGAGAACGCGCTGACGGGACTGACCGGGTTGCCGGCTACGGTCCGCGAAGCCGCGCGGGCCAGCGGGATGACCGGATGGCAGCGGTTGATCGGAGTGGAATTGCCGTTGGCGTTCCCTGTCATCCTGGCAGGCATCCGATTGTCGGTGGTGATTTCCCTGTCGACGGCGACGATCGGATCGACGGTGGCGGCCCGGACATTGGGAGAGGTCATCATTGCCGGGCTGGTGTCGGGCAATACGGCGTTCGTGTTGCAGGGCGGGCTGGTTGTGGGGGCATTGGCGGTGCTGATCCATGACGCGCTGGTCGCGGTCGAAACGAAGCTGGCCGGTCACATCGGGCGGTAGCAGCGGGTTACGCAATGCGAAAGTGCTTGGCGGGCGGCTGAAACTGGCTTGCCGTTGTAATCGGGCATCTGATACAGGCCGCATCATCATCCAACTATCGATCGCTGGACGAGAGTCCTGCCGCAGAACTTTTGCAGTTTAGGAGAGAGCCATGCTGCTGCACACGATTTTCGTGATTGCCCTGGCCGCAGAAGCGATGACTGCGGCGCTGGCGGCAGGCCGACGCAATATGGACTGGTTCGGGGTTTGCGTTTTGGGCTGCGTTACCGCGCTTGGCGGCGGCACCACGCGCGACATCCTGCTCGGGCACTATCCGCTGATCTGGGTGGAGGAGCCGGGGTATCTGCTGGTGACCATTGCGGCAGCGATGTTCACCATTGCGGTGGCGCGGGTGATGGAGCGGTTGCGGCTGATCTTTTTGCTGCTCGATGCGGTGGGGCTGGTGGTGTTCACGATTGTCGGTTGCCAGATCGCCATGGACATGGGGCAACCCGCAATGATCGTGATCGTGGCCGGATTGATCACGGGGTGTGTCGGCGGCGTTCTGCGCGACGTGTTGTGCAACGACGTGCCGCTGCTGTTCGCCGGAGAGCTTTATGCCACGGTGTCGGCGGTGACGGCCTGCATCTATTTCTTCGGAGTGAAGGCAGGACTGCCGGTGGATGCTGTGACCGTGGTCGCTGCGGTGATCGGCTTTGCCTTCAGAACGCTGGCAATCGTGTTCAAGCTCGAAATGCCGCGGTTTGTCTATGCTCCGGTGCGGGGTAATCAGTCCTCCAAGAGATAACCCGCGCGGCCTTCAATGGGATCGGTGCCGACGATCTTGGCAATCGAAGTTCCGGGTGTCACGAATTTTGAGATGTTGCGCGAGATGACGCGTCCGGAGGTGCCGGCCAGTATGGGCGTGCGGGCGATGAAAGCTTGTGGGCCATCGAGGGAGATGAGGTCGGCGATCGGCTGGCCTTTTTCGACACTGTCGCCCAGTTCCACCCGGTAGGCGAGCAGGCCGGCTTTATCGACACGCAGCATCTGGGTGGCGCTAAGGGGCAGGGGCATCGGGGCGGACGGTACGTCCGGTGGGGTGCCGGCGACAAAGCCCTTTGCCTGAAAGAATGCGTAGAGGCGCTGTGCATCGTCCTTGCCGTCAGCGTCGAATACATCGGGGCGGCCACGATAT
This sequence comes from Pelagibacterium sp., assembly GCF_035555455.1. Classification (GTDB taxonomy): domain Bacteria; phylum Pseudomonadota; class Alphaproteobacteria; order Rhizobiales; family Devosiaceae; genus Pelagibacterium. The sequence continues at coordinate 120,440 of NZ_DATMGM010000070.1, forward strand.
TCGAGGGTGGCGGCGTGGGCGGAAAACGGGATGGGGTGATCAGGATGGGCGGCGCGCAGTCGGGTCCATAGTGACGGCCAGACCTCATCGAACGACCCGCCCCCCGAATCCTCGGCGGTCAGTTGAGCGACCGAGCCCATGTGGTCGGCCAGATCGGTCAGCCCGGACATGGAGTCCGGGGTGACGAACAGGTGGACCAGAGCCTCGTTATCGCAATGGAGGTCCAGGACATAGTCCGCGTCATAGGCGAGGGACATCACCAGATGGCGCAGTTTCTGCAGGGCCGTTTGCGGCGATTGCCGATCAAGCCACTCTCGGACAGACTGGCGGACCATGGAGACGTTGGCTTCCGCGTCGTCGGTAAGGCGGGCCGCAATGGTATCGCTTACGGCGGCGAAAAGATCGGGCCAGCGGCGGTTAAAATTCAGTCCCGAGCGGAAGTCGTAGCGGCCAATATGCTCGCCGAACAGATGCTGGCCCATGCCGAGTGGATTGACCATCGGCAGGATCGTGAAGCGCGCGGAAAGCTCGCCTTTGTCATCGGCCTCGCGCAGCAGCGGCAACAGATGATGCAGGGTCATGATGCCGGGTTGTTCGTCGGCATGGAGGGCGGCTTGCAGGTAAATCTTGTGACGGGCCGTCGCGGGACCGATGTGGAAGACAGAAAGTTCAGCCACGGTGCCGGGGGAGCCGGTGTCGATGTGGTGGATGTCGTGATCGAACGCCATTGCAAACCTACCGGATATATTTGGGACCAAAGCGCAGGCGGGGCCGTGCGCGGGTGCGATCGCCGGGCATGTGGCGCATCATGCGCTCATAGGCCAGCCCGAAGATAAAGAAGATGACCATGGAGATGGTCAGGAACCACAGCGCAGCGACGGAAAGATGCAGGAATGCGTTGTAATCGCGTTCGAACAGTTCTTTAGCCTTGCTCAAAATGTCCTTCTGATTGCCGATTACCGGCAGGGTGAAATAGACCAGCGCTGTCGCGTGGAACAGGAACACCACCTCATTGGTATAGGCTGGCCAGGCAACACGGATCATGTTGGGCCAGGTGACCGTGCGGAAGACCTGAAGCGGGCTCATGCCGTAGGCGCGGGCGGCTTCGAGTTCACCACGCGGAACGGTCCGCAGGGCGCCATAGAGAATTTCAGCCGTGTAGGCAGTCGTGTTCATCACGAGAGCGAGCGGGCCGATAAATAGCGGATTGGTCATCAACCAGGTGATGCCCATGGGGCGAAACCAGATCGGGTTGAGCGCAAGCGCTATGGAATAGAACAGGAAAAACTGGATGAACAGCGGCGAGCCGCGAAAGGCATAAACATAGGCCGAGCACAATTGCCGCACGACTGTATTTCGGGAATTGCGGCCCAGCGCGCACAGGAGCGCCAGCCCAAAGCCGATCGGCAAGGACACGGCGGCAAAATAGATGTTGAACACCGCCGGATAGGCATAGGTGAGGATATCGGCCCAGATGGCGGACAAAAGGCCCATGGGTCAGCCCTCCACCGGCATGCCGCGCCGCGCCCAGTCATTGAGACGGGTGAAGGCCCGCTCGGACAAGAGCGTCACGAGAATATAGAAGATGAACAACGCCAGATAATAGGCCCAGCGCCAGTCGCCATGCACGAGTCCGGCTTGCGGCAGGTAATTGGGCGAGCCGAGTTGACCGGCCCACCAGACGATATCGGCGACCTGAAGCAGCGACAGCAGCGAGGTCGCCTTGACCAGAAGCATCCAGACATTGGAGAGGCCAGGCAGGGCGTAAGCCCACATCTGCCGTATATGCACGCGCGTGAGCACCTGGCGCTCGCTCATGCCGAAAGCTCGGGCCGCCTCAAGCTGGCCAGGGGGAACGGCCCGCATGGCTCCGTGGATCACATTGGCCGTGAATGCACCATAGATGATGCCCAGGGAGACGCAGGCGAGAATGAGATATTCATTGGTCGACAGCAGCCAGTTGGCCTCGCGGCAAGGCGGCCAGTTCGCCTGGCTGGCGGCAATGGATTCCGGCGTACAGACCTGAAACGACCAGATCCATTCGACGCCCTGCTCGAATGCTAGCGGGAAAAACAGGAAAAACAGCACATCGGGGATGCCCCGGACCATGGCGATATAAACAGTGCCGATGGCGCGCAACGGGGCAAAGCGGGAGGCCTTGGCCGTGGCGCCAAGCAAGCCGAACACGAGCGCGAGCAAGGCCCCGAAAATGGCCGCCATAATGGTGAAGCGAAAACTGGCGTACCAGTTGAGATGTTTGCCGTTGGTCAGGTAGCGCGCCCAGAACGAGACGTCGTCACCCAGCCAGTCAAACAGCCAGAAAGCTTCGGCTTCCACGGCCATCCCCCCGAGAGGTCATCTCTGGCGGTGGTGCCGCCAGAGATGAGAATTGTAACCGAAGCGAAATCAGTAGGACGGTGCCGTGTCGCCGTACCATTCCGCCAGCAAGGCGTTGATGGTGCCGTCGGCCTTCAAGGCGCCAATAGCTTCGTTGAGGGTGGCGAGCAGGTCGGTATCCTCCTTGCGGACACCACCGGCAACCCCGTCACCAACCAGCACTTCCGGGCCGATGATTTCGAGTGCGCCGCCCGAATTTTCCACGACAGGATCGAGGGAAGACCCATCGGCAAGCACGACGTCCACGTTCCCCGCAGCCACGTCGGCGATCGACTGATCGAAGGTGGCAAACGAGACGATGGTGTTGTTGCTGCTGAAGTTTTCCTCCGCATAGCCGGCCTGTATCGTGTTGCTCTGCACCCCGATCCGGAGTCCAGACGGATTGTCCAGATCAAGATCGGTGCCGGCGATCACGATGTATTTGGACGGGTCGGGCGGGAAATAATCCTCTGTGAAGTTGATCGACTGCAGGCGTTCGTCGGTAATCGACATGCCCGCCATGATCACATCGTAGTTGCCGGCGACCAGATTGGGGATGATGGGATCCCATTCGCTCTGCACGAATTGGCAGGTCCGATTGATCTGCTCGCAGATGGCGTTGGCCAGGTCGATTTCATAGCCGGCAAGTTCGCCGGCATCGTTGACGAAATTCCACGGGGGATAGGCTCCCTCGGTTCCCACGCGCAGGACATCCTGAGCGTGAGCGGCTGTGGAAAATGCTGCCAGAGCGGCAGCGGCGAGTATCACCTTTTTCATTGATCGACTCTCCCTAAATTTTTTGGTTGCGGTGATAATGACCGGGTCCCACCTTACGCATGATGTTGGGTTCCCTCCCGGTCAGGCGTGCCCGGCTGCGCTCAAAAATTGGCGCAGCCGGTCAGATTTTGTCGCGCCGAAGACCTCCTCGACGGTGCCGTGCTCCTCGATCCGGCCCAGATGGAGGAAAATCACCTTGTCGGAGACTTCGCGCGCGAATTTCATGTCGTGGGTGACGAGCAGCATGGTGCGGCCTTCATCGGCCAGCATTTTGATGACCCGCAGAACCTCGACTTCGAGTTCGGGATCGAGCGCTGAGGTGGGCTCGTCGAACAGCATGATCTTGGGGTTGATGCACAGTGCCCGCGCAATGGCGGCGCGCTGCTGCTGGCCGCCCGAAAGCTGAGCGGGAAAAGCGTCCGCCTTTTCAACGATGCCGACCTTTTCCAGCAATGAGATAGCCTGATCGTACACTTCGTTGCGATCGCGCTTTTGCACGTGAACCGGAGCTTCCATGACGTTTTCGAGAATCGTCATGTGGGACCAGAGATTGAACGACTGGAAGACCATGCCCAACTCGGACCGCACACGGCGCAATTGCCCTGCGTCGGTGGGGTGACGGTCCATGCCCTCAGCCGAGAGGGCAACCTCTTCGCCGTCGATGACCACGGAGCCCTGATTGGGCACTTCGAGCATATTGATGCACCGCAAAAGGGTCGATTTTCCCGACCCTGAAGAGCCGATCAGCGAAACGACATCCCCCGCCCGTGCATCAAGCGATACACCTTTGAGCACTTCGAGATTGCCAAAGGACTTGTGAAGATCCCTGATCTCCAGAATCTTTGCCATGCGTCTGGGGCGGCCCCTTATGGTTATTGTTTCCTCCTCCGGGTGGCTGACCAAAGGCCTCCCTGTGCCACCGGAAGCTACAGCAAACCAGAAAGCGGTGAGATTCAAAAGCGAAAAGAGCGAGTTATGCGGATTTTTCGACCAAACGGTCAAAAATCGGAGCTTTCGCGTCGCTAAGGGTTTGGATACCAGTCGCCAAAGATCAGTACCTTTCCCGATCGCGTGAATGATAGGTTCGCGGCGGACCAACCTGAATTCAGCGTGCTATGGGCTTTGATTACAATTCGCTGCTGATGGCGTCGGGCGCAGCCGGAATCGCGCTGTGCTTCACCTTGCTCATTTCCTGGATGCGCGAGCGCGCGTCCGGGTTCCTGCTCACGTGGGCGATTTCCATTGCCATCATCATTATGGCAATCGGCGGGTTTTCCATTTTCCACTCCACGGGCAATGGAGTGCTTTCCACGGCTGCGGGAATCCTGATGGTTGCCGGTTTTGCCGGCAGCTATGGTGGGATGACGCAGTTCCGCGACGGGCGGCTCGACTACCGGACTACGCTGATCCTTGGCGGAGGGGGGACGCTTCCGATCCTCATCGTAGGAGTTTTAGGATATGACGGGCTCGGCTTCGGTCTGACCAATCTGATAAGCGCGATGTTGCTAGCCTATTGCGGGTATCAATACTGGCTGGCGCGCCGGGAATCACCGGGGCCGATCTCGGCCATCGGACTTCTGCATGGCTTGCTCGCGTTTTCCTATCTGTTGTGCGCTATTGTCGCGCTGACCGAAACGCCGCTCTATCTCAATGGGCAGTCCCCCGACAATTGGGCTGAAGGGATCAATCTGGTTGCTGCGGTGATTGCGATCACGGGGATTGGAGGGTTATTCATCACCATCCACCAGGAGCGCATCAGCCGACGCCATCAGGTGGCGTCGCTGACCGACGCCTTGACGGGCATCCAGAACCGGCGGGCGTTGTTCGAGCATTTCAGCATCGGCATCGTCCCGCAGGGCACGGCGTTGGTCGTGTTCGATCTGGATAACTTCAAGGTCGTCAATGACCGGCATGGTCATGGGGTCGGCGATATGGTGTTGCGCAGTTTTGCCGCCATACTGGTCGAAAATTGCCGCGCAGAGGATATGGCGGTGCGCCTCGGAGGCGAGGAGTTCGTGCTGGTGCTGTCCGACAGTTCATCTGTCGACTCGCTGGCGCTGGCTGAGCGTATCAGGGCGATCATGGGGCGAACGAGCTACCCCGCGGGAGATGAGTCGATCGTCTGCACGGTCAGTGCCGGAGTTGCGATTGCGGAAAAGACCGGGGTGAGCCTCGATACACTGATCCGCAAGGCGGACAATGCGCTCTATCTGTCCAAACGGTCAGGCCGCAATCGCGTGTCTGAGGTCAAATCAAACGCCGCTTGAGCTGGCCGGGCCGGTTTCGACCGGCGCGTCGGAGCGTGCGCCCCATTCGGCCCAAGAGCCATCATAGAGCGCGACCTCGCGGGCCCCTATGGTATCGAGGGCGAGTGCGAGGATGGCGGCTGTCACTCCCGATCCGCACGACGTGATGATGGGCTGTTCGGGATCGATACCGGCACTACGGATGATCTCTTCCAGTTCGGGATCGGATTTCAGCCGTCCGTTGGCAATCAGTTCGCCGAACGGCAGGTTGCGGCTGGTGGGGATGTGCCCGGAGGCGAGGCCGGGCCGGGGTTCGGGTGTGTCTCCGCTAAAGCGCGGTGCGGGGCGGGCATCGAGGATCTGATCGCGCGCCTGGCTGGCGGCAAGCACGTCAGCGAAGGAGGCGACGGCACCGGGGCGAAGCTTGGCGGCAAATGTCGTCGGTAGTGCTTTGGTTTCGCCTGCTTCGAGCGGGCGGCCTTCCGCGCGCCATTTTAGACCGCCGCCTTCGAGAATTTTCACCGCTTTCGCCCCCATCACAGTGAACGTCCACCAGGCGCGGGCGGCGGAAAACAGCCCATGCTCATCATAGACGACAAGGGTGGCATCTGACGAAATGCCCAGCGCGCCGGCCATCGCTCCAAAGGTGGTTTCGTCCGGCAGCATGTGGGGCAGGTCGGTGCTGGTATCTGCGACCTGATCGATATCGAAAAAGATTGCTCCGGGGATATGGCCGGCGAGGAACTCATTTCGGCCATCGCGACCGGAATTGGGCATATGCCAGGAGGCGTCGATTATCTGGATAGCGGGATCATCGAGCCGGTCTGCAAGCCAGGAAGTCGTGACAAAATGGGACATGGCGGTTCCTATGGCAGGCGTGCGATGCGCTCGGCGATCAGGGCGAAGAACGCGTCCGAATCACCGGATCGGATGAAGTTGGCGTTGGGCGCGCGATCGGTGACGTGCCAGTAGTCGGTGACCGTCATGCCACGTGTGAGCGCGCTGCCGGTCTCGATTTCGACGTTGCAGGTCTTGCCCTCGAAAATCTGCGGCGCCAGAAGATAGGCGATGACGCACGGATCATGCAGCGGAGCGCCGGGGCCGCCATATTTTTTGAGGTCGAAGCGTTCGGAAAAGCCCAGCATGGCAGCGACAGCCATGCCCGAGCGGTTGCCCAGCGCGGCAAAAGCCGCGATACGGTCGGGGGTTCCGAGCATCTGGTGGGTCACGTCGAGCGGCATCATGGTGATGGGTGCGCCGCACTGAAAGACGGTCTGCGCTGCCTCTGGGTCGACATAGATGTTGAATTCGGCAGCGGGGGTAATATTGCCGACTTCGAAATAGGCCCCGCCCATCAGCACGATCTCCTCGATGCGCGACGCGATATCGGGCGCCTTGACGAGGGCCATGGCCAGGTTGGTCAGCGGGCCAAGGGCGCACAGGGTAACGGTTTTTTCCGGTTCGGAGCGCAAGGTTTCGATGATGAAGTCGACGCCATGCTGCTGCTGTAGCGCGATTTCGGGTTCAGGCAGATCGGGGCCATCGAGGCCGGACTGGCCATGGACATGCTCGGCGGTGACCAGTTCGCGCATCATGGGCCGTGGACAGCCCGCAAAAACCCGAACATCATCACGGCCGGACAGCTCCACCACTTTGAGGGCATTGCGGGCATTCTGGGCGAGGCCGACATTGCCGGCAACTGCGACGACGCCGAGGATGTCGAGCTCTTGCGGACTGGCCAGCGCCAGCAGAATGGCGACGGCGTCGTCCTGGCCGGGGTCGGTATCGATGATGATCTTGCGTGCCAAAATGGTCTCCGTGAACTCGTCTCTGCACAGCGATCCTAGTCAAGGGTCGGAAAAATGAAAGCGTCAGCGCCGATAGAAATCATGAAAGAACTGGTCAGCTTTTGTTGACATAGTTTAGAATTGTTATAAACTTCAGCCATCGCCCGGCCTCCAAAGCGGGGGGAAGGGTACGGGAACTTTGCGCTGTAGGCGCCACAAGACAGGACGAAAACGATGAGATTGACACGCCAGTCAAGCTATGCGGTGCGTACGCTGATGTATTGCGCGATCAATGTGCCCGAGTTGTCCAGGGTAAGCGATATTGCAAAAGCATACGGGATTTCGGAGCTTTTCCTGTTCAAGCTCATCAAGCCACTTGTTGAAAACAATCTGATCGAAACCGTGCGGGGGCGTCATGGCGGCATCCGTCTGGGGCGGCCAGCGGCTGAGATAACGTTGCTCGATGTCATCAAGCTGACTGAAGAAAACTTCTCTCTGGCCGAATGTTTTGATGGTGGGGAAACCAGCTGCCCGCTGGTTGGCGGATGCGAGCTAAGTGCCGCCCTGCATGAGGCGCTCGATGCTTTCTTTGCAGTTCTGGCCTCCTATACGATTGCCGATCTGACCGACAAGCGGCGGGCCATGCGGTCGCGCCTTGGTATTGAAATGCTCGGCCTCGAACTGAACTGACCGGCTGGCTCTGCCGGTTAACCAGCACTAATTTCCTCATTTACTCAAACATGATCTTTACAGTCATGTTTGAGTCGGCTATACACGTTCTTGCAGGAGTGAGGCCTGCCCCTTGGCCCTGTATGCGGAGCGCCAAAGCCGTGTACAGGGCCTTTTTGCGTCTGGTGATCTGCCATCCCGAAAAGGCGCTACAGGCCGTTATTTCGGGGTCAGGCCGTGTAGGTAGAGCTGATCGAGAAACAGCGCCGCGTCCTCGAACCTGTTGTCTCCACCACGTTCAGACCCAAGCACGGCCTGCACCTGGATGTCGAAATCGGCATAGTGCTGCGTGGTCGCCCAGATCGAAAAAATCAGGTGATAGGGATCGCAGCGCGCCAGTCGGCCCTCCGCCATCCAGCCGGTGATAATCAACGCCTTTTCATCGACCAGTGTCTTGAGGTCCGTATGCAGGATCTCATAAAATCCGGGTGCCCCGCGCAGCATTTCGTTGGCAAACAGACGGCTCTCTCTCGGAAAATCGCGGCTCATTTCCAACTTGCGCCGAATATAGGATCGGATCTCGGATAAGGCGTCGCCTTCTGGGCTCATTTCGCGAAGGGGCTCCAGCCAGGTGTCGAGAATGCGCGCCAGGAGGGGGGCGTGAATATCTTCCTTGGATTTGAAGTAATAGAGCAGGTTCGGCTTGCTCATGCCGGCAGCTTCGGCGATCTGGTCGATGGTCGAGCCGCGGAACCCGAACTGGGAAAAAACGTCGAGAGCCGCCTCCAGGATAACTTCCTGTTTCTCGCGCTGGATGCGCGTCTTTGGCCTTGGGCGCTGTGCTTTTGCACTCATAAAATAGGGTTTGCCTTGCCTTTGGCGATGCCGTCGATGGCACCTTCGAACCAGGCCTGACTTCGAGTTGGCGAAGCAGGCGATGAATTATTGCCCTTGCACGTGTGAAAGACAGTGCTAGAATTTTTCCAATCGGTCAAAAAAAATCTGATCGAATTCAACAGCCGGTGTGTGTCAGCCGGATGAGGCGAGAGAGGGGCAAATGTTGCAAGAAGCGCCGTCCATTCCTAACGACCTTTCGGCTTTCTGGATGCCGTTTACGGCAAATCGTCAGTTCAAGCAAAACCCGCGGATGTTCGTGGCTGCCAAGGACATGCACTATACGACCGCTGATGGGCGGCAAGTGCTTGATGCGACGGCCGGGCTTTGGTGCGTCAATGCGGGGCACTGCCGTCCGCTGATAACAGAGGCGATCCAGAAGCAGGCGGCGGAACTCGATTATGCGCCCGCCTTTCAGATGGGGCATCCAAAGGCGTTCGAGTTGGCGAACCGGCTGGCTGATCTGGCACCCGAAGGACTGGATCATGTGCTGTTCACCAATTCGGGATCGGAGTCGGTCGAGACCGCGCTCAAGGTTGCTATCGCCTATCAGCGGGCGATCGGAGAGGGTGCGCGAACCCGGCTGATCGGGCGCGAACGCGGCTATCACGGGGTCAATTTCGGCGGCATTTCCGTCGGCGGCATTGTCTCCAATCGCAAGATGTTCGGCACCTTGCTAACCGGCGTCGATCATATGCCCCACACCCACGATCTGGCCCGCAATGCGTTTTCGCGCGGCGAACCTGAATATGGCGCTGAACTGGCCGATGAGCTGGAGCGAATCGTTACGCTTCACGACGCTTCAACGATCGCTGCGGTGATCGTCGAGCCGGTGGCGGGGTCGACGGGGGTTCTGATCCCACCGCCGGGATACCTCAAGCGCTTGCGCGAAATCTGCGACCGGTACGGCATTATCCTGATCTTCGACGAGGTGATCACCGGGTTCGGGCGGCTGGGTGCGCCCTTTGCTGCGGATTATTTTGGCGTGACGCCAGACATCATGATCACCGCGAAGGGGCTGACCAACGGTGTTATCCCTATGGGAGCCGTGCTGGTGTCGTCGAAAATTCACGACGCCTTCATGACCGGGCCCGAGCACCTCATTGAGTTTTTTCACGGCTATACGTATTCCGGCAACCCCATAGCCTCGGCGGCAGGTCTGGCGACGCTGGAGACCTATAAGCAGGAAGGGTTGCTGACCCGGGGCGCCGAACTCGCGCCCTATTGGGAAGATGCGTTGCATGCGCTGCGGGATGCGCCGCACGTTATCGATATCCGCAATATCGGGTTGGTCGGCGCGATTGAGCTTGAACCGATTGCCGGGCAGCCGACAAAGCGAGCGTTTGCAGCCTTTGTAAAAGCGTATGAACGGGGCGTTCTGATCCGGACGACGGGGGACATCATTGCCCTGTCGCCGCCTCTCATCGTCGAAAAAGCCGATATCGACCAGATCGTCGATACCATCCGCACGGTCCTCGGGGAGGTGGATTGAGCATGCAAGTGATCGAAAATGCCATTGCAGGCAAACGGGTTGTCTCATCGTCGGGACGCCGCGCTCCGGTCTATAACCCGGCCACCGGGGAACAGATTGCCGAGCTTCCGCTATCGCTGCCGACCGAGATCGATGCAGCCATAGCATCGGCCAAAGCGGCGCAGCCGGAATGGGGACATACGCCACCGCTGAAACGGGCGCGGGTGATGTTCAGGTTCAAGGAGTTGCTCGACCGCCACGCGGCCGATCTGGCACGGCAAATCTCGCGCGAGCATGGCAAGACCCATGATGACGCTCTGGGGGAAGTTCAGCGCGGCATCGAGTGCGTGGAATATGCCTGTGGCATTCCGGAACTGCTCAAAGGCACCTTCAGCCGCAACGCCGGGCCCGGCATCGATACCTATGATGACCGGCAACCGCTTGGCGTCGTCGCCGGGATCACGCCGTTCAATTTTCCCGCCATGGTGCCGATGTGGATGTATCCGGCAGCCATCGCCTGCGGCAACGCCTTTATCCTCAAGCCTTCCGAACGCGATCCGTCGGCGACGGTGTTCGCCTGGAACCTGATCATGGAAGCCGGGCTGCCGGAGGGGCTGCTCAACATCGTTCACGGTGACAAGGAGGCCGTGGACCATATTCTGGACCACCCCGACATCAAGGCGGTGAGCTTTGTGGGGTCAACCCCGATTGCCGAATATGTCTATCAGCGCGGCACCCGGGCCGGAAAGCGCGTTCAGGCCCTCGGCGGGGCCAAGAACCATATGGTGATCCTCCCCGATGCGGACCTGGATCAGGCGGCCGACGCTTTGATGGGCGCCGGGTACGGGTCCGCTGGAGAGCGCTGCATGGCGATCTCGGTTGCCGTGCCGGTTGGGGAAAAAACCGCCGATGCCCTGATCGAGCGGTTGAAGCCGCGGGTCGAGAAGCTCAAGATCGGCCCGTCGACTGACAGAGATGCCGAGATGGGGCCGTTAGTGACGGCGCAGCATCGCGACAAGGTGCTCGCCTATATCGATCAGGGCGTGAAAGAGGGAGCGCAACTCCTTGTCGATGGACGTGGCTTTTCATTGCAGGGCTATGAAGACGGGTATTACGTTGGCGGCACATTGTTTGATCGGGTGACGCCGGACATGACCATCTACAAGGAAGAGATTTTTGGCCCCGTGCTGTCCGTCGTCCGGGCGGGTGATTATGCGGATGCGGTGAAGATCGTCGATGGTCATGAATACGGCAACGGAGTCGCCATCTTCACACGCGATGGCGATGCGGCCCGTGACTTCGCCGATCGGATCGAAGTTGGGATGATTGGCGTCAACGTGCCGATCCCGGTGCCCGTTGCCTATCATTCCTTTGGCGGCTGGAAGCGGAGTCTGTTCGGCGATCATTCGATCTATGGACCCGAGGGTATACATTTCTATACGCGGCTGAAAACCGTCACCACCCGGTGGCCGGCGGGCATCAAATCGGGCGCCCAATTTACCTTTCCGACGCTGTAAGATTTTCAAGGAGTTTCAGAGCATGGCCAATCTTGGTGACAACCTCAGGATCAATGGCGACAGGCTCTGGGACTCGCTGATGGAGATGGCGAAAATCGGCCCGGGCGTGGCCGGGGGCAACAATCGCCAGACGCTGACCGACGCCGACAAGGAAGGCCGAGACCTGTTTCAGCGCTGGTGCGAGGACGCCGGGCTTGAAATGGGCGTCGACAGGATGGGCAGCATGTTTGCCCGCCGGGAGGGCACCGATCCCGACGCACTCCCCGTCTATGTGGGCTCGCACCTCGACACCCAGCCCACCGGGGGGAAATTTGACGGGGTGCTGGGCGTTCTTGGCGGGCTCGAACTGGTGCGTACGCTCAACGATTTGGGGGTGAAAACGAAACATCCGATTGTTGTCACCAACTGGACCAATGAAGAGGGCACCCGCTTTGCTCCAGCCATGCTGGCCTCGGGCGTTTTTGCAGGTATGCACGATCTGGACTGGGCTTACGATCGGGTGGATGCCAAGGGGCTGAAGTTCGGCGATGAGCTGCGGCGCATCGGCTGGGTGGGCGATGAGGACGTCGGCGCGCGCAAGATGAAGGCGCTGTTCGAGCTTCATATCGAGCAGGGACCGATCTTGGAAGCCGAAGGCAAGGATATCGGCGTCGTCACCCACGGGCAGGGGCTGTGGTGGCTGGAGGTTACGCTTACCGGAAAGGACGCGCATACCGGCTCGACGCCCATGCCGATGCGTCGCAACGCCGGGCTGGGCATGGCGCGGATGACCGAACTGGTCCACCAGATCGCCATGAGCCATCAGCCTGACGCGGTGGGCGCCATCGGCCATTGCGATTTCCATCCCAATTCGCGCAACGTTATTGCCGGCAAAGTCGTGTTCACCATCGATTTCCGCTCGCCGCATCAGGATATTCTTGATGCGATGAAAGCACGGTTCGAGGCCGAAGCGCCCAGGATCGCCGAGGAACTGGGCCTTGAGATGGGGATTGAAGTGACGGGGCATTTTGATCCCGTCACCTTCGACGCAAATTGTGTCGATGCGGTGCGCAATGCGGCCGAACGGCTGGGCTACTCGCATCGCGACATCGTCTCTGGCGCGGGGCACGACGCCTGCTGGGTCAACCGGCTCTACCCCACCGCCATGGTCATGTGCCCCTGTGTCGACGGGCTGAGCCACAACGAGGCGGAGGACATTTCCAAAGACTGGGCTACAGCCGGGGCGGATGTGCTGCTGCACGCGGTGCTGGAGAGCGCGGAGATTGTGGAGTGAGCGGGGTGCGCCTATATTGTAGGCGGTCGCCGCAGGAAGGAATGCTCCATGTCCACCGAAAACGTCGTCCTCGAACATTTGCGTGCGATCCGCTCGGCGCAGGATCGGCATTCGGACGATTTGCGGGAAATCAAGGGCCGGCTGGGGATACTCGAACAGCAATATGCAAACCTTTCGATCCGCGTGGATCGGATAGACGATCGCATGGCGCGTATCGAGAAGCGGCTCGAACTCGTCGAGGCCTGACTGTTCTAATTGAAATCGGAAATTTCCAGCGCCTTGCGATCTAACGCAAGAGCGATGAATGCTGCCGAAATCGGAGGGGAAACACAATGAGCACTGTCATCAAGGGCGGCACCATCGTCACCGCCGATCTCACCTATAAGGCCGATGTGAAAATCGACGGCGACACTATCGTCGAGATCGGCCCGGACCTTTCGGGCGACACTGTACTCGACGCTACCGGCTGTTATGTCATGCCGGGGGGTATCGATCCGCACACCCATCTCGAAATGCCGTTCATGGGCACCTATTCCAGCGATGATTTCGAATCCGGCACCCGCGCGGCGCTGTCGGGGGGTACCACGATGGTGGTCGATTTCTGCCTGCCCAATCCCAATCAGAGCCTGCTGGAAGCGCTATCGATGTGGGACAACAAATCGGGCAAGGCCAGTTGCGATTATGCCTTCCACATGGCGATCACCTGGTGGGGAGAGCAGGTGTTTGATGAAATGGAGGAGATCGTCAAAAAGGGCATCACCAGCTTCAAGCACTTTATGGCCTACAAAGGCTCGCTGATGGTCAATGACGATGAGATGTTTGCCAGCTTCCAGCGCTGCGCGGAGCTTGGTGCATTGCCGCTCGTCCATGCCGAAAATGGCGATATCGTTGCTGAAAAATCTGCCCGGCTGCTTGCGGAAGGCAATAACGGGCCGGAGGCGCACGCCTATTCACGTCCCGCCGAGGTGGAAGGAGAAGCCACCAACCGCGCCATCATGATCGCCGATATGGCGGGCGTGCCGCTCTATGTTGTCCATACCTCGTGCGAGGACAGTCATGAGGCCATCCGCCGGGCGCGGCAGCGCGGCATGCGCGTTTACGGTGAGCCGCTGATCCAGCATTTGATCCTCGATGAGAGCGAATATTTCGACAAGGACTGGGATCATGCGGCGCGCCGGGTGATGAGCCCGCCATTCCGCAACAAGAAGCATCAGGATTCGCTGTGGGCCGGGTTGGCGGCGGGTTCGCTGCAGGTGGTGGCGACCGACCACTGCGCTTTCACCACCGACCAGAAGCGCACCGGCATTGGCGATTTTACCAAGATCCCCAACGGCACCGGCGGACTTGAAGACCGGATGTCGCTGCTCTGGACGTTTGGCGTGAATACCGGGCGGCTGACCATGAACGAGTTCGTCGCCGTCACCTCGACCAACATCGCCAAGATCCTCAACTGCTATCCGAAAAAGGGCGCGGTTCTGCCCGGCGCGGATGCCGACCTCGTCGTCTGGGACCCGAAACGCAAGAAGACCATTTCGGCCAAAACCCAGCAATCAGCAATCGACTACAATGTCTTCGAGGGCTTCGAGGTCACCGGCCTGCCGCGTTTCGTGCTTTCACGCGGAAAGGTTTCGGTTGAGGAAGCGACCATGAAGCACGAGCCTGGTCACGGCCAGTTCGTTCCCCGCCAACCCAATATGCCTGTGAATACAGCGTTTTCGAAGTGGAAGGAATTGACCGCCCCGCGCAAGATCGAGCGCAGTGGGATACCGGTGAGTGGGGTTTGACCCATGAAGCGGGCGTATGGGAAGGAGTCCGGCCTCTCGTTTAAGGGAGAGACGGAGGAGGGACGGTGCTTGGCACCGGGCGAAGGGGCTGTTCTTTGAGTGACGTTGTATCAGCCAAAGGCCTTGGCCTTACTTTCGAGACTGCAGACGGACCGGTTCACGCGCTATCAGATGTCGATCTGACCGTTGGCAAGGGGGAGTTCGTCTCTTTCATCGGGCCTTCGGGCTGCGGGAAAACCACATTCTTGCGGGTGATCGCTGATCTGGAGCAACCGACAGCCGGGTCGATTACCGTCAATGGGACGAGTCCACAAGCGGCACGTAAAGCCCGGTCCTATGGCTATGTTTTCCAGGCGGCGGCGCTCTATCCGTGGCGCACAATCGAGCGCAACGTCGCGCTGCCCCTCGAAATCATGGGCTATTCCAGGGCCGAGCAGAAAGAGCGCATCGCCCGTACGCTGGAGATGGTCAACCTTTCGGGCTTTGAGAAGAAATATCCCTGGCAGTTATCAGGCGGCATGCAGCAGCGGGCGTCGATCGCCCGGGCGCTGGCTTTTGATGCCGATCTGCTCCTGATGGATGAGCCGTTCGGGGCGCTGGACGAGATCGTGCGCGATCATCTCAACGAACAATTGCTCGACTTGTGGGACAGGACCAACAAGACGATCTGCTTTGTGACCCACTCCATTCCCGAGGCGGTTTATCTCTCGACCAAGATCGTGGTGATGAGTCCGCGTCCGGGGCGGGTGACCGATATCATTGAATCCACGCTCCCCCGCGAGCGGCCGCTGGATATCCGCGAGGCGCCTGAGTTCCTCGAAATCGCTGCCCGCGTCCGGGAAGGACTGCGGGCCGGCCATTCCTACGAGGAATAGATCGATGGATTGGGTGCGCCGCTCCAATATCGTTCCGGTCGGCGTTGTGGTGCTTGCCATCATCGTCCTCTGGTACGCCTTTGCGATTGTGCTCAATGCGCCGTGGCAGCAATCGGTCTATGCGCGGGGCGAGATTGTCGACGTGCCGATCGGGCAATATCTAACCGATCTTTATTCCCAGCAGCGCCCGGTGCTGCCCGCGCCGCATCAGGTGGCGACGGAGTTCTGGAATTCGGTGTTCATGGCCGATCCTTCAACGCCGCGCAGCCTGATCTTCCACGCCTGGATCACCCTGTCCGCAACAGCGCTTGGGTTTGTTTTCGGAACGGTGCTGGGCATCGGGCTGGCGGTGTTGATCGTTCATAACCGGGCGATGGATCGCTCGCTGATGCCCTGGATTATTGCCAGCCAGACGATTCCTGTGCTCGCTACGGCGCCGATGATTGTGGTGGTTCTCAATTCCGTGGGACTGTCGGGGCTGATCCCCAAGGCTCTGATCTCAACGTATTTGTCGTTCTTTCCGGTGGTCGTCGGCATGGTCAAAGGGTTCCGGAGCCCGGAAGCCATTCATCTTGACCTTATGCGCACCTATAATGCTTCCGGGGCGCAACTATTTTGGAAATTGCGCTGGCCGGCAGCGGTGCCGTTCCTGTTTGCGTCGATGAAGGTCGGGGTGGCGGCGTCCCTCGTGGGAGCGATTGTTGGTGAACTGCCGACGGGGGCAGCGGGGGGCTTGGGATCGCGCTTGCTGGCGGGATCCTATTACGGGCAGACCACCCAGATCTGGGCGGCCTTGCTGATGGCGGCGGGACTGTCAGCGGGGCTGATCTTTTTGATCGCGGCTGTAGAGCGGTTCACCGGACGGGCCATGGGAGCGCCGGCATGAACAGCGGATGGATCATCACCGCGTTCGCGGTCTGGCTGGCGGGATGGGGGATCAACGAGGCGCTGGTCCGCGTCAGGACAAAGGACCGCGTGCTGGGGACGGCGATTAATGTGGCTGTGCCGCTGCTGTTCGGAGTGACGCTGGTGGTTATCTGGGAAGGGCTGGTGCGGGGCTTTTCGGTGCCAGCGGTCTTGCTCCCCGCGCCGTCGGTGATCTGGGCGCGTATCGTAGCGTCGCTTCCCAATCCGCTCTGGGCCGATTTTCAGCAGACGTTCCTGAAATCGGTACTGATCGGCTATGCGATTGGCTGTGGGTCGGCGTTTCTCGTTGGGATAGCGATCGACCGCTCGCCGTTTCTCAAGCGCGGGCTGCTGCCGGTGGGCAATTTCGTCTCGGCCCTGCCGCTGGTGGGCATCGCCCCGATCATGGTGATGTGGTTCGGGTTCGATTGGCAATCGAAGGCCGCGGTGGTCGTTGTGATGACGTTCTTTCCGATGCTGGTGAATACTGTTGCGGGGCTGAACGCAACGGGGGCCATCGAGAAGGACCTGATGCGCACCTATGCGGCGGGGTATTGGCAGACGCTGGCAAAATTGCGCTTGCCCATGGCCTGGCCCTTTATCTTCAATGCGCTCAAGATCAATTCGACGCTGGCGCTGATCGGTGCCATTGTTGCAGAGTTCTTCGGGACGCCCGTGGTCGGCATGGGGTTCCGGATATCCGCGGCCATCGGACGACTTCAGGTCGATATGGTCTGGGCCGAGATTGCGGTCGCCGCAATCGCCGGCTCGGTGTTCTACGGGGTGATTGCGCTTATCGAGCGCGCAGTCACCTTCTGGCATCCGTCGGTTCGAGGGGGACGGACGGAATAGCCTGAACAGCCCTGTCGCGTTCGGCAAAAACAAGAACAGGGTGAAGGCGGGGAGCAGGCCATGGCACTGGGCCAGGCCACACTCGCGCAACAAGGGGAAACGGCATTATGAAATCGCTTAGAATCATGGCGCTTGCAGGCGCATTCCTGATCGCGGGCACGCCGCTTCAGGCCCAGGACCTGTATCCCGTGACGTTCCAGCTCAAATGGGTCAACCAGGGCCAGTTCGCGGGCTATCTGGTGGCCAAGGACAAGGGCTTTTATGAAGACGAAGGCCTCAATGTCACCATCAATCCGGGCGGCCCTGATATTGCTCCTGAGCAGGTGATCGCCGGCGGCGGGGCGGATGTCATCACCACCTGGATGGCGGCTGGACTGGCGGCGCGCGAGCGCGGGGTTCCGCTGGTCAATATCGCACAGCCCTTTGCCACCACGGCGCTGGAATTCGTGTGCTCGCAAGAGAGCGGCATTCAATCGAGCGCCGACTTCCCCGGCAAGACATTGGGAGTCTGGTTCTCTGGTAATGAATATCCATTTTATGCGTGGATGGCCAAGCTCGACCTGCCCACCGATGGCAGCCCCGAGGGGGTGGAAGTGCTCCGTCAGGCGTTCTCGGCAGACCCGCTGCTGCAGGGGCAGGCCGATTGCATTTCGGTCATGCGCTATAATGAATACAAGCAGGTCCTCGACGCGGGCATTCCGCCCGAGAGCCTGACGCTCTTTAACTATGCCGATGAGGGTGTCGGGATGTTGGAGGACGGGCTGTACGTTCTCGAAGACCGGCTCAACGATGCGGCCTTTGTCGATGCCATGGCGGCGTTTGTCGTGGCCTCCATGCGCGGCTGGGAGTACGCGCGTGACAATCCGGAAGAGGCGGCCCAGATTGTTCTCAATAACGATATGTCCGGCGCGCTGATGCTCGACAGCCAGACCTATCAGGTCATCGAAGCGGCGGCCCTGGTTGGGAACAGCCCGGCTCTGGACATCGATGCCTATGAGCAGACGGTGGCGACATTGTTGTCGGCTGTCTCGGCGGAGAACCCGGCGATCACGGTCGAACCGGAAGGGGCTTATTCCTCTGTTGTCACCGATAAGATCGAGTGATGGCCTGCCGGTAGCGATTGCTGAGAAGAGGCGGAACCATCCGCCTCTTTTTTTGTTCGACCGTTGTATTTTGTCACTCCTAATTCGCGTGCAAACGCGATACAGCGGACGCAATATTATCTGCTTGTGCCGGATAGACGGCGGGCAGGAAATCATGGAAGCGGCAGACATGCGAGGCGCCTCTCCCGGCGGTGCCTCAGTGCGGTCCACAATTCAAAACGTTTTGGCTGAAGGCGGCCAAGCGGGTCACAGGAGTAATGACGATGGCCATCAAGGCGCTGGTCTGGGGCGAGAACATCCACGAACATCAGAGCGAGGCGGTTGCGGCGCTCTATCCGGACGGGATGCATACCCAGATCGCCAGACTGCTGGGTGAGGACAGCGAGATCGAGACCGCTACGGCCGTGCTTCAGGATCCCGAGCACGGCTTGACCGACGAGGTCCTGGCCCGCACCGATGTCTTGTTGTGGTGGGGCCATGCCGATCACGGTGCTGTGGACGATGCGATTGTGGAGCGGGTCGCCAAGCGCGTCTGGGAAGGGATGGGGCTGATCCTGCTGCACTCGGCGCATTTCTCGAAAATCTTCAAGCGGTTGATGGGGACGCCCTGTGCGTTGAAATGGCGCGAGGCGGGGGAACGCGAGCGGCTTTGGGTCGTCAATCCGCGCCACCCGATTGCCGATGGGCTGCCGGAATATTTCGAGCTCGAATATGAGGAAATGTATGGCGAGCCGTTCTCGGTGCCCGAACCGCTAGA